>CAVUFN010000017.1:0-292050 GCA_963740765.1 uncultured Solirubrobacteraceae bacterium
CACCACCAACTCGCCGTCGGCCACGAACTGGAAGGCCGCCGACTACTCCTTCAACAAATCCCACGCCGCGTGTTACGCGCTGATCTCCTACCGGACGGCGTGGCTGCGGGCCAACTACCCGTCCGAGTACATGGCGGCGCTGATCTCGTCCGTCATGGACACGAAGGACAAGGTGCCGTTCTTCGTCGCCCAGGCGGAGCAGATGGGCATCGAGATCCTGCCCCCCGACGTCAACCTCTCCGACCACCAGTTCATGGTCGTCGAGGGCAACATCCGCTTCGGGCTCGACGCCGTCAAGGGCGTCGGCCACGCCGCGGTGGAGGCGATCAAGACCGCGCGCGGGGACGGGACCCGCCCTCCGAGCCCTTCACGTCGCTGTGGGACTTCTGCGAGCGCGTCGACGGCCGCTGCGTGAACAAGAAGGCGATCGAGGCGCTGATCAAGTGCGGCGCGTTCGGCTCGACGGGCGCGACCCGCAAGGGCATGCTCGAGGTGCTCGAGGCCGCGCAGGCCGCGGGTCAGAAGGCACAGCTGGACGCGCAGATCGGCCAGTCCTCGATCTTCGACCTCGCCGGCTTCGGCGAGCCGGTGGGCGGGGAGCCGGCGTTCGCGCGCCCGTCGCACCCGCCGATCCCGATCGACGAGTACGACCGCCGCGACCTGCTGACGCTCGAGAAGGAGTCCGTCGGGCTGTTCATCTCCGAGCACCCGCTGAAGGCGATGCGCGAGGCGCTGGCCGCCAAGGTCGACTGCTCCTGCGCGGACCTGCCCGGCCGCAAGGACGGGGAGTGGGTGAAGATCGGCGGCATGGTCTCCGCCGCCAAGAAGATCCGCACCCGCTCGGGCACGACGATGATGTTCGCCACCATCGACGACCTCGAGGGCAACGTCGAGGCCGTCGTGTTCGAGAAGACGCTGGCGTCGTCGGAGAACGCGCTGCGCGAGGACAACATCGTCATCGTCCGCGGCCGCGTCGACCAGAAGGACCAGGGCAAGACCTGCGTCGTGGTGTCGGAGGCGACGCTGTTCGAGCCGTCGGAGAAGGAGATCGAGCAGGCCAAGGTGACCGCCGCCAAGCAGGCCGAGCGCATCGCCGTCCCGCTCACCCTCCCGATCGACGCCCGCCGCCTGCCGCCCACGGTCATCGACGAGCTCAAGCGTCTCTTCGCCGAGCATCCGGGGGACACGGAGGTCGTGCTGAAGGTCGAGACCTCGGATGGGCAGCGCCGGCTGCGCCTCGGCCCGGGCTACACGGTGACGCGCTCCACGGCGCTGCTTTCGGCGTTCGAGCACCTCATCGCGGGTGCCGAGACGCGCGTTCCCGTCGGCGCCTGACTGCCGTCGGCAACTTTCCTGACGGCGCGAAAGAAAAGCGCGCGCGCCCCCGTTCAATACGTGAAGCACCCTGAGAGCGGAACCCCAGTCGGACGCGCGATACGTCGCGGACGCGGCCCCAGCGGACGGGGCCGCCGCCGGGCTCGGAGCACGTCTGGCCAGTCCTCACTCTCGCGAGCGGCGCCGCCGGACCCCCCTTTCCGGCGGCGCCGTCTCGGCTTCAGCGCGCTTTGAGGCCCTGCTCGCGCAGGTCGCGCATGATGCGGATGTCCTCGAGCTCGACGTTCTTGCCGCTCGTGCCCGGGCCCTCGAAGACCGTCGGCAGGCCGTCGAAGGCCGGGTCGCTGAGGAACGCGGCGCAGCCCTCCGCGCCGATCTCGCCCTCGCCGAGGGCGGTGTGCCGGTCCCGGTTGGAGCCGAGCGGCATCTTGGAGTCGTTGACGTGCAGTGACTGGAGCCGCTCGAGGCCGACCTCCTCGTCGAAGGCGGCCAGCGTCTCCGAGACGGCGTTCGCGGTGCGCACGTCGTAGCCGGACGCGAGCAGGTGACACGAGTCGAGGCAGACGCCGAGGCGCTGGCCTGCCCCCGCCGCGGACAGCAGGTCGGCCAGCTCCGCGAAGGACCGGCCCAGCGTCCCGCCCGTCCCCGCGGTGTTCTCGAGGTGCAGGTGCGACTGGTGGGTGTCGTCCAGGGCCGCCCTGATGACTTTGCCCGCGCGCTCGATCGCCTTGCCGACGTCGCCCTTGAGCGCGGAGCCGGCGTGCAGGACGACGCCGTCGGCCCCGATCTTGTCCGCGACATGGAGCGCGTGGGTCAGCGCGGTCCGTGACTTCTCGCGCAGCTCTGCGTCCTCGGAGGCGCAGTTGATGAGGTAGACGGCGTGGATGATCACGCTCTCGATGCGGGTCCCCGCGCGCGCTTCCTTGAAGGCGGCGAAGTCGTCGTCCGTGTACGCCGTCGGCTTCCACTGGCGCGGCGACTGATTGAAGATCTGGATGGCGTCGCACTCGCGCTCGAGCCCGCGCTCGATCGCGTTCGGGAGCCCCCCGGCGTTCGATACGTGAGCCCCGATCAGCATGCGGGGCGCCACGGTAGTGTCGGGCGCGTGCGCGTCCGCTTCGCTCCGTCCCCGACGGGCGCCCTCCACGTGGGAGGCGCCCGCACCGCCCTGTTCAACTGGCTGCTGGCCCGCCAGAGCGGGGCCGAGCTCGTCCTGCGCATCGAGGACACCGACCGCGAGCGCTCGACGCAGGCGAACGTCGACCAGATCTTCGAGGCGCTGGCGTGGCTGGGCATCGACCACGACGGCGACGCCGTCTTCCAGTCCTCCCGTGCGGAGCGTCACCGCGAGGTCATCGAGGGCCTGATCGCCGGCGGGCACGCCTACCGGTCGACCGCGGGGCCCGACCAGGTCGCCGCCTGGCGCGCCGAGCACGGCAACCGCGGGTTCCGCGGGACCGACGAGGGGGAGGGGGCCGTCCGGCTGCGCGTCCCCGACGAGGGCGTCACGGTCGTCCGGGACATCATCCGCGGCGAGTCGGAGTTCGCCAACGAGCTCCAGGACGACCTCGTCATCGCCCGCGCCGACGGCACGCCCGTCTACCACATCGCCGTGGCTGTGGACGACCTCGACGCCGGCGTCACCCACGTCGTCCGCGGCGCCGATCACTACTCCAACACGCCCAAGCAAATGCTGATCCTGCAGGCGATGGGCGCCGATGTCCCGGCCTACGCGCACCTCCCGCTGCTGCACGGGCCGGACGGCAAGAAGCTCTCCAAGCGCCACGGCGCCGCGTCCGTGCAGGAGCTGCGCGACGCCGGCTACCTGCCCGAGGCGGTCCGCAACTACCTGGCGTTGCTGGGCTGGGGCGCCGCCGGCAGCGAGGAGAGCTTCTATTCGACGGAGGACCTCGTCGCGCAGTTCGCCCTGGAGCGCGTGTCGCGGTCACCGGCCGTGTTCGACGAGCAGAAGCTGCGCTGGATGAACGGCCGCTACCTGCGCGAGCTGACGCCCGAGGACCTGCAGGGGCGCCTCGAGACGCTGACCGGCCGCGAGCTGCGCGCCGACGTGGTCGCGATCGCCCAGGAGAAGATCTCGACCCTGACGGAGTTCTGGCCCCTGGCGGCGTTCTTCTTCGACGGCCCCGTCGACGACGCGGCCGCGCGCGAGAAGTGGTCCGACCCCGCCGCCCTGCGGGCCGCGCGCGACGAGATCGCCGTCGTCGAGCCCTTCACGATCGAGGCGCTGGAGCCCGCGCTGCGCGACGCGGCCGACCGCGCCGGCCTCAAGGCGAAGAACCTGTTCCAGCCGATCCGCGTCGCGATCTCGGGCACCACCATCTCACCGGGGCTGTTCGAGTCCGTCGCCGTTCTGGGACGCGAGGAGACGTTGCGACGGCTCGATGCAGCGTTGAGCGCGAGCGGGCGATAGCGCGGCAGCATTCGCACTTGCTCAATCATGGGTCCACCCGTGCCGATAGACCGTCAAGAAGCGAGCCGATGACCGGTGAGCTTCCCCCAGACGACCACGTGACCGTGCCCGCTCCCGCACCGCCTGCCCCCAACCCCCGTTCGGCTGCCCAGACGTATGGGCAGCCTCGTCCCGCCGGTCACGGCGCGCGCCTCACGGCCGCGTTCGAGGCCCTCGAGCGCTTCCCCGCGCTCGCCGAGTCCCGCAACCGCGTCCTCGCCCTCGTGGCCGAGGAGCGTCCGAGCACCGGAGACGTCGTCGCGGCCATCGAGTCCGACGTCGCCCTGGTGATCGCCGTGCTGCGCCTCGGCAACCAGATCGGCCACCAGAAGGCCGGCCGCGTCGAGAGCATCGTCGACGCCGTCGAGGTCCTCTCACCCGAGGCCGTCCAGCACCTCGCCTCCACCGCGGAGGTCTTCGAGTTCTTCGAGCGCGGGACCGCGTGGGACGCCGCCCCCGAGCGCTTCCGCCTGCACGCCGTCGCCGTCCAGCGCGCCGCCGACCGCCTCGCCGCCCAGGCCGAGTACGCGTACCGCGACCGCCTGCTGGTCACCGCCCTCCTGCACGACATCGGCAAGCTCGTGCTCATGCACGCCTACCCGGGCTACCCGAAGCAGGTCCACGGGCCCGCGCGCACGCCCGAGGAGCGCCTGCACTACGAGCGCCGCGAGCTCGGCGTCGACCACGCCCTCGTCGGCGGCGTCCTCGCCCGCCGCTGGAACCTCCCGCGCGCCGTCGCCTCCGCGATCGAGCGCCACCACGCCGAGGACGCCGACGGCGATGCCGCTTACGTCCGTCTCGCCGACATGATCGCCCACTACGCGCAGGGGTCGCCGGTCAACCCGACGGAGCTGCTGCGCGCGGCGCGCAACATCGACTTCGGTCCCGCCGAGCTGCGGGCCGTTCTCTACGACCTTCCGTATCCCTCGTCGCAGCGCCAGCGGGCGATCGAGCCCTGCCCGCTGTCGGGCCGCGAGGTCGAGGTCCTCAAACGGCTGGCCAAGGGCATGGTCTACAAGCAGATCGCCCACGAGCTGGCCCTCTCGACCAGCACCGTGCGGACCCACCTGCACAACATCTACGGCAAGCTCGGCGCCGTCGACCGCGCCCAGGCGGTCCTCATCGCCACCGAGCGCGGCTGGCTCTGACCGCCAGCACCGCCAGCACCGCTCCAGTCAGATCGATGAGCACGTCCGTGGCGGCGCCATGGCGTCCCGCGGTGAACGTCTGGTGCCACTCGTCCGTGATCGCGTAGGCGATCGTGATGACGATCGCGGGCAGGGGAGAGGCGGTCCGTAGCGCCCGCCACCACAGCAGCGCCAGAGCACCGAACACGGCCATGTGCCCGACCTTGCGCAGGTACCGGTCCCAGGACAGCCCGCTGCTCAGGTCCGGCTGCGCGC
This sequence comes from uncultured Solirubrobacteraceae bacterium, assembly GCA_963740765.1. Lineage (GTDB taxonomy): Bacteria > Actinomycetota > Thermoleophilia > Solirubrobacterales > Solirubrobacteraceae > DATLGB01. The sequence continues at coordinate 5,209 of CAVUFN010000017.1, forward strand.
TCAGGTAGAAGATGAGCGCCATCAGCAGCAGCGGCGGACCGAACCGCCATAGGATCTGACCCGCAGTGCTGTCCGTCACCACCAAGTCACCGTACGCGCTGCGCGCCCTCGTCGAGCTCGCCGCGATGGACTGCGACACCCCGGTCCCGATCGCCGAGCTCGCCCGCCGCCGCGACGTCCCGGTCCAGTTCCTCGAGCAGCTCTTCGCGACCTTGCGCCGAGCTGGCCTGCTCCGCTCGCAGCGAGGCGTCAAGGGTGGTTACTGCTTCGCGCGTCCCGCATCGGAGATCACCGTGCTCGAGATCGTCGAGCTGCTCGATGGCCCGGTCGGTGGGGGAGCCGAGTCGATCTTCGCCGACGCCGCAGCCGCCACCCGCGCCGTGCTCTCCAAGCACACCGTCGCCGACATCGCCGAGCGCGAGCGCCGGGCTGCCGGCGCCGTGATGTACCACATCTGAGGCTTCAAACGAGCGAACGGCGGCGTCAGGCCAGTAGGGCGTCCGGCCGCTCGAGCAGCGCGCGGATGGTCGCGAGGAATTCCGCCACGTCGGAGCCGTAGAGGATCCGGTGGTCGGCGGTGACGGTCAGCTCCATGATGTGACGGGCGTGCAGGGTGCCCTCGCGGTCCGGGACGGCGCGGGGGATCATGGCGCCGACGGCGAGGATGGCCGCCTGGGGCGAGTTGATGATCGCGTTGAAGCGCGTGACGCCGAACATGCCGAGGTTGGAGACCGTGAAGGTCGCGTCGGCGAGCTCGGGTGGGGTGATGGTGCCGTCGCGGACGCGGCTGGCCAGGGCGCGGGTCTGGCGGGCGATCTCGCCGAGCGGCTGCTCGTCGGCGTCGAACACCGTCGGGACGGTGATGGCGCCGGGCTGGGCGACCGCGATGCCGACGTTGACGCGGCGGTGCAGCTCGAGCCGCCCGTCGCGATAGCTGCTGTTGGCGCGCGGGTGCTGGCGCAGGGCGAGGGCGGCGGCCTTGATGACGAAGTCGTTCAGGGACGGCGGAGGGTCGGCGTGCTCGCGGAGTTGCTCGCGGACCGTGAGGAGGGCCTCGGCGTCGACTTCGGTGGTGACGGTGAACTCGGGGATGGTCGCCTTGGCCGCGGTGGTCCGCTCGGCGATCAGCGTCTGGGTGCGCGTCAGGGTGACGATCTCGCCGCGGCGGCCGTCGCCGCCGGTTGTCGTACCGAGGACCGCTTCGACGTCGGCCTTCTCGATCCGACCGCCGCGGCCGGACCCTGTGATGGAGGCGAGGTCGACGCCCTGCTCGCGGGCGAGGCGTTTCGCGAGCGGGGAGGCGCTCGGCCGGCGGCTGGTGCCGGGCGCGGCGGGCCCGGGCTCGGGCTCCTCCGCATCCGAAGCTCCGCGCAGGCGGGCGATGACCTCGCCGACGGGGACCGTCGTGCCGGGCTCGGCGAGGGTGGAGAGGACGCCGGCGGCGTCGGATTCGTAGGTGGCCGTCGCCTTGTCGGTCTCGATCTCGACGAGGTCCTCGCCACGCTCGACGGTCTCACCGTCCTGCTTGAGCCAGGTGACGATCACGCCCTCCGTCATGGAGTCCGAGAGGCGGGGCATCACGATGTCGACCGCCACGGCGTCAGCGCATCGTCCCGGTGGTCATGCGCGCATCATATTGGGGATTGGATCCAAAGGCCCGGACCTCTGACGGCGCGCTGATCGCGGAACCCCTGCGAGAACACTCAAGCGCGAAGGCGGGAACGGGCGATTTGGATACAATCAGCGTTTCTGTCTAAACTCACGGTCACCGTGACCGAAGCATCGTCAGGTTCCGCTGGCACCAACCACCGTCTTGCGAGCGAGCTGATCGCCGAGGGAGTGAGGGATCTCATCCTGCGCGGCGACCTGATGCCGGGCGAGCGCATCCGCCAGGAGACCCTCGCGAGCGAGTACGGCGTCAGCCGGATCCCGGTGCGCGAGGCGCTCCGGCAGCTCGAGAGCGAGGGGCTGGTCAACCTCGTGCCGCACAGCGGCGCGCGCGTGTCGCACGTCGACCTGACCGAGTGCGTCGAGCTGTACCGGATCCGCGAGGCCATCGAGCCGATCGTCCTCGCCGCGAGCGTCCCGAAGCTGACGGAGGCGGACCTCGCCGACCTGCGCGAACGGATGCTGGCGGTCGAAGCGGCAGCCGGCGACGTCAACCGCTGGCTCGACGAGGACCGCCAGTTCCACCTGTTGACGTACCGCGCGGCCAACATGCCGCATGCGATGCGCATGGTCGAGGGCTTCTGGAACCAGACGCAGCAATACCGCCGGGCGTACGTCGGCAACCTGCCGCCCGAGCGGTTGGAGATCGTGCACCTCGAGCATCGCCTGATCGTCGACGCGATCGAGCGTGGCGACGCCGAGGACGCCGGCCAGCGCCAGCAGCAGCACATCCGGCGCACGCGCGTCGGACTCCTCAAGGACGCCGAGGAGCTCGGCGACTAACCGAAGGACCCGGCGTGCCGGGCGCTCCAGGCGAGGAAGCGCTCGGCCGCGTCCGGGCTGGTCCGCATGCGCCCGGCCCGCTGCCGGCGCGCGTGGTCGGTCTCGGGGCGGGTGAACGTCCAGCCGAGCGTGGCCAGCCGGCGGCACATCAGGAAGGTCGGCAGCTCGGCCAGGTCGGCATCGGGCAGCTCGCCCTCACGGCGGTAGCCCGCGACGAGCGCGTCCCTGACCGCCGGGAACCGCTCGTCGGCCTCGAGCGGGTAGAGGACGCTGGCGAGCTCGTAGAGGTACCAGCCCGGTCCGCAGTCGTCGAAGTCGATCACGGTCGTGGCTCCGTCCTGCGCCACCAGCACGTTCTCGAAGCCGAGGTCGGCATGGATGAGCCCGAAGCGATCCGGCGCGGCGCCGATCGCGGCCAGGCGCCGTCGCACGACGTCGCGCGCGACCAGCAGCAGACCCCGGCTGGCGGCGCTCCACACGCCGGGCGGGCACGGGTCGCCCCAGCGCGGCGTGTCGCCGACGAGCGCCTCGAGGTCCCAGGCGGGCCGCTCGAACCACGCCGGCGGCGTCCATTCGCGGGCGTGACGGTGGATCCGCGCCATGAGTGTGCCAAGGCGTTCCCAGGGATCGGCCGCCTCGACCTGCGGCAGCGGGACGCCGGGAACCCACTCGAAGCCGACCACCGTCTCGTCGCGTCCGCCGAAGGTGACCTGCTGAACAACGGCTCCGTCGCGCCCGGCCACCGGAGCGGGCGTACTGAGCCCGCCGGCGCGCAGGGCATCCATCCAGGCGACCTCCGAGCGGATGGCCATGGCCGTCTGGTAGCCCGGACGCGTGAGGCGCAGGGCGAACGAGCGGTCGGCGTCCGTGACCCGGAACGTCGCGTTCTCGCCGAGGCGGACGAACTCCACCGTGGCGCCGGGTGCGACCCCGTAGTGCGCGAGCGCGGCGCGCGCGAGCGCCGTCAGGTCCGCGCGACCCGCCGGAGGATTGCCGCTACCGCTGGTCGGGTTCACGCCGGTGCCGCCGGGGGACGGGGCGATCGGCGTCCTTGGCCGCCGCCAGCGCGTCGGCGAGCCGCTCCAAGACCAGGTCGAGGTCCGGCTCGGAGAGCAGCAACCCGGGCTTGAACTGCAGCACCGACTGGTCGAACCCCGACGCGATCGCCCAGACGCCGCGCTCGAACAGCTCCTGCTGCAGGTAGACCGCGCCGTCGGGATGGCCGACGCGCAGCCCGATGATCAGGCCGTTCTGCCGCACCTCCGTCAGGAACGGCTGGTCGCTCTGGATCCGAGCGAGGTCCGCGCGCAGGCGCTCGATCAGCCGCCGCACGTGATCGACGACCGCGGGCCGGGTGGTGATCTCGAGGACGGTCAGGGCGACCCGGCAGCCGATCTCCGACCCGCCGAAGGTCGACACGTGGCCCCAGCCGGACTCGTGCAGCCAGCCGGCGAGCCGGCTGCTGATGACCGTGGCCGCGATCGGGTGGATGCCGCCGGACAGCCCCTTGCCGGTGACGAGGATGTCCGGCACCACGCCGTGCGCCTCGACGGCCCAGAGGCTGCCGCTGCGGCCCAGGCCCGTCTGCACCTCGTCGGCGATGTACGCGGCCCCGTGCTCGTCGCACAGCGCGCGCACGCCGCGCAGGTAGCCCGGCGGCGGCACCGGGAAGCCGTACGTCGCGGGGACGGTCTCGAGGATCACGCCGGCGACGTCCCCGGCGCGCAGGGCCGCCTCCATCGGCTCCAGCTCGCCGAAGGGAACCGTGACGAAGTCGGGGGAGTCGGAGAGGAAGTAGCGCGCGGACGAGTCGTCGCCGGCGGCGCCCGACAGGCCGGTGCGCCCGTGATAGCCGGCGTCGAGCGCGACGATCCGGCGGCGGCCGGTCGCCTGTCGTGCGGTCTTGATCGCGACGTCGTTGGCCTCGCCGCCGCTCGGGCAGAAGACCGAGTAGGTGAGATCGCCGGGCGTGTGGCGCGCGAGTTCGCGGCCCAGCTCGGCGCGGGCGGCGCTCGCGAAGTGGTGGTTGCCGATGTCGACCTCCGCCATGGCCGACGTCGCCGCCGCGACGACCTCCGGGTGGCGGTGGCCGAGGTTGTAGGTGCCGCCGTTGAGGTGCAGGTCGAGCAGCTCGCGCCCGTCCAGGTCCCAGAGGCGGTAGCCCTCGCGGCGCCCGATGACCAGCTGGGTGCCGAACGCATCCCAGGTCTGGACCCGGTGCGGGGCGACGAAGCGGCGTGTCAGTTCGAGGACGTCGGCTTTCTCCACGTCGACACACTGTCCCAATTCTGCGAATTGGATGCAGTCTGGTGGTTTCGCAGGATCCGGCATGGCCCTAAGCGGCCTGGCGCTGAGGGTCGAGGAGTCTGGATCTCGACCGAGCCTGACACGATTGGATCCAAAATCTTGACTTTGGCCCGTGGCCGCGCATAGGGTTGCCGGAGGGACCAATGAGCGGCGAGGAGACATGAGCGCACCAGTGACGGCCAGGCAGACACGGCTCTGGCACCCCTTCTCGGACATGTCGGCGGTGGCCGGCCACGAGCTCGTCCTCGAGCGCGCGGAGGGTGTGTGGTTGTGGGACAGCGACGGCAACCGCTACATCGACGGCACGTCGAGCCTCTGGTACGCGAACATCGGTCACGGTCGCCGGCGCATGGCCGAGGCGATCGCCGAGCAGATCGTGCAGCTGGACGCCTACTCGATCTTCGGTGACATCACCAACCCGCCGGCGGAAGCACTGGCCAGCCGGCTCTCCGACCTCGCCCCGATGGAGGACGCGCGCGTGCTCCTGACGACCGGCGGCGGGGACAGCATCGAGACCGCGGCCAAGCTCGCCCGCTTCCATTTCGCCACGCAGGGACAGCCCGAGCGCACGCACGTGATCAGCCGCAGCGGCAGCTTCCACGGCGTGTTCGGCTTCGGGACCAGCCTCGGCGGGATCGAGGGCAACCGCGCGTCGTTCGGGCCGCTCGTGCCTGACACGTCGCAGGTCCAGTACGACTCGCTCGCCGCCCTCGAGGACGAGATCCAGCGCGTCGGCCCGGAGCGCGTCGCCGCGTTCTTCTTCGAGCCGGTCATCGGCGCCGGCGGCGTCCTTCATCCGCCGGAGGGCTACGTCGAAGGCATCGCCGACGTCTGCCGCAGCCACGGGGTCCTGCTCGTCTGCGACGCGGTCATCTCCGGCTTTGGCCGGCTCGGGACGTGGTTCGGCATCGAGCGCTTCGGCGTGACGCCAGACATGATCGTGTTCGCCAAGGGCGTCACCTCCGGCTATCTGCCGCTGGGCGGCGTGGTGGTGTCGAGCGAGATCGCCGACCCGCTGTGGAACGGCGACCAGCATCGCGTCTGGCGTCACGGAACGACGTACGCCGGGCACCCGACCTGCTGCGTCGCGGCGCTCACCAACCTCGACATCATGGAGGAGGAGGGACTGCTGGAGGCCAGCGGACGGCTCGAGCAGCAGCTCGAGCAGGCGTTGCGACCGCTCGAGCAGCACCCCGCCGTGAAGGAGGTCCGCGCCGGCCTCGGCTTCGTCGCGGCGATCCAGCTCCGCGACGAGATCCTCGCCCGCGACGCCGGCGCGGCGGTCAAGCTCGCTCAGGCGGTGCGCCGACGCGGCGTCATCCTGCGCCCGCTCGCGCGCGAGATCGCGCTTTCCCCGCCACTGGTCTGCGACGACGAGCACATCGAGTTCATGCGTGTGGCGATCAGCGCAGCGCTGGACGAGGCCGCTTCCCCCCTTCTCGAAGAAAGCTGAGGCACGCATGACCCCGATACGGCTCTATGCCCTGCACTGCGGCGGCGACGTGAGCGACATGGCCGTCTTCGACCCGTTCGACGCGGACGTCGGGACGAAGGTCTACAACCCGTACTTCTTCTACGTCATCCAGCACCCGGACGGGACGTTGCTGTTCGACAGCGGGACGCATCCCGACCTCGCGACCCAGCCGGAGAAGCGCCTCGGTTCCGCGGCGGCGGACTTCGAGGTGCGCCTCTCCCCGGAGGACAACGTGGAGTCGCGCCTCGCGTCGATCGGGCTGCGGCCGTCCGACATCGACATCGTCGTGCAGTCGCATCTGCACTTCGATCACGCCGGCGGACTGGGATGGCTGCAGCACGCGCCGATCCTCGTCCAGGCCGAGGAGCGGGCGTTCGCCGCCAACCCGCCCGTCTACCAGCAGGCCATCTACCTGCCCGACGACTTCGGCATGGAGCTCAAGTGGCAGGAGCTCGACGGGGAGCACGACGTCTTCGGCGACGGGCGCGTGATCGCCATCCCGACACCGGGGCACACGCGCGGCCACCAATCGCTGCTGGTGCACCTCGAGGGGCAGACGATCTTCCTGCTCGCCGACGCCACGTACCTGTTGAGCAAGCTGCGGGTCCGGGCGCTTCCCGCTGTCCTGTGGAGCCCGGACGCGATGATCGACAGCTGGGACCGCATCGAGGAGATCGAGCGCACGGAGAAGGCCCACCTCATGACGACCCACGAGCTCGACTACGAGACCAGCGTCCGGATGGCTCCGGACGCGTGGTACGAGTAGCGCGCCGAATCCCCGATTTCGGATCCGAAATCGAATATGCGTATCCAATCATGTCCGCTATCGGTCCGAAACCGCCTAGGAAAGCCCACGAAATCGCGGATCGGATCCAATTGCTAGACATGGCAACCACTGCGTGTTACGTTCACGACCGCGGCCACCGAGCGTCCAGACGCCGCCAGGGAGAAGCGTGAAGCACGGTCAACAACAGGCAGCTCCGGAGCCGGCTGCGATCGATCCCAAGCGCGTCGACGACTGCGCGCGGTTCATCCGCGCGGAGACGGTTCGGCTGATCGGGATCGCCAAGAGCGGGCACTTCACCAGCGTCTTCTCCTGCGCCGAGATCCTCGCGGCCCTGTACTCGGGAGTGATGCGCCTCGGAGACGATCCGGACTGGCCCGAGCGCGACCGGCTGATCCTGTCCAAGGGCCACTGCGCCGTCGGCGTCTACCCGCTCCTCGCCGAGCGGGGCTACTTCCCGGCCGAGTGGCTGGACAGCTACACCCGCGTCGGGAGCCCGCTCGGCGACCACCCCGACATGCGCCGCGTTCCCGGCATCGACTTCTCGTCGGGATCGCTCGGGCATGGGCTCTCGATCGGCGTCGGCATGGCCGCGGCTGCGCGCCTGCGGGGGTACGACGCGTCGCGCGTCTACGTCCTCCTCGGTGACCAGGAGCTCAACGAGGGACAGGTGTGGGAAGCGGCGCAGGCCGCATCGCACTTCGGCCTGGGCAACCTCGTCGCGATCGTCGACCGCAACCAGATGGGCCTCGACGGACGCACCGAGGAGATCATGCCGGTCGATCCGATCGCGGAGCGCCTCCGGGCGTTCGGCTGGCGGGTGGACGAGGTCGCCGACGGCCACGACGCGACGGCGCTGCTCGACTCGTTCGCGTCGCTCCCGCCCGCAGGATCCGCGGTCCCGTCCTGCATCGTCGCATCGACGGTCAAGGGCAAGGGCGTCCGGTACATGGAGCTGTCGCGGACGTGGCACCTCGGCTTCCTGTCTCCGGAGGACGAGCAGGCGACGCTCCGGGAGATCGCCGGTCATGCCTGACGCCTTCTACGCGCCGGTCCCGACCGATCCCAGCTGGGACCTCGCCACCTCCGCACGGCTGTCTAGGTCCGCGGTCGCCGGCGAGGTGCTCGCCGACATGGCCGACGAGGACGAGCGGATCGTCGTCCTCACCGCGGATCTCAAGTACTCCAACCGGACCGCGGACTTCGCCGCTCGCCATCCCGACCGGTTCCTGAACCTGGGCATCGCCGAGCAGAACATGCTCAGCGTCGCGGCCGGCATGGCCACGCTCGGGTACATCCCGTACGCAGCCTCGTTCGCCAGCTTCGTGAGCCTGCTCGGCGCCGAGCAGCTGCGCACGGACCTGGCCTACCCCGGGCTGCGCGTCCGCGTCCTCGCCCATCACGCCGGCATCTCGCTCGGCTTCTACGGCACCTCGCACCACGCGACCGAGGACCTCGGCCTGCTGCGGTCGATGGCGGGGATGACCGTCGTCTGCCCGTGCGACGCGCGCGCCACGGCGTGGGCGCTGCGCGCCACGGTCGAGGTCGACGGACCGGTCTACCTGCGGCTCGGCCGCGGCCGCGAGCCCGACGTCTACGACGACGCCATGGCGGCCGAGCTCCGGCTCGATCGGCTCGGCGTGCTTCGACGGGGGACCGACCTGGCGATCGTGGCCAACGGGATCACCGTCGCGCCCGCGCTCGAGGCCGCGCGGCGACTGGCCGCCGAGGACGGCATCGAAGCGACCGTCGTGGACGTCCACACCGTGCGCCCGTTCGACGCCGACGGGCTCTGCCGCGTGGCTGCTGCGACCCCGCGACTGCTTGTGGCCGAGGAGCACAACGTCATCGGCGGCGTCGCCAGCGCCTGCGCCGACGCGCTGATTGACGGCGGCGTGCCGGACGTCGAGCTCCGCCGCCTGGGCATGCCGGCCGACGAGTACGCGCTGATCGGACCCCCGACCGGGCTGTACCGCCACTACGGCATGGACGCCGACGGCATCCTCGCCGCGGCTCGGACGCTGGTCGGGCGGTCATGACGCTCGCGGCCATGTACGAGCAGATGCTCCTGATCCGGCGCTTCGAGGAGGAGGTCGAGCGGCTGTTCCTGCGCGGGCAGGTGCACGGGACCACGCACCTCTGCACCGGCCAGGAAGCGGTCTCCGTGGGCGTCGCCGCGGCGCTACGCGGCGATGACCTGCTCGCGGCCACCTACCGCGGTCACGGTCACGCGCTCGCACGCGGAGTCGATCTCACGGGTCTCGCAGCCGAGCTGATGGGACGCGCGACGGGCACCTGCGGCGGGCGGGCGGGCTCGATGAACGTGATCGATCTCGAACACGGGCTGCTCGGCTGCTTCGGGATCGTGGGCGGCACGATGGCCGCGGCGACCGGGGCCGCGTTCGCGTTCCGCGGCACGGGTCGTGTCGCGGTCGCGATGTTCGGTGACGGGACCGCCAACCAGGCCTACTTCGCCGAATGCCTCAACTTCGCCGCGGTCTTCCAGCTGCCCGTCCTGTTCATCTGCGAGCACAACCTCTACGGCGAGTACACGCCCTGGAAGCAGGTCACGGCGGGCGCGGACATCCCGGCCCGCGCCGCCGTCCTCGGCATCCCGGCCGGCAGTGTCGACGGCAACGACCCGGTGGCTGTCTTCGGCGCCGTGAGCGAGGCAGTCGCCCGTGCCCGCGAAGGCCATGGCCCGAGCTTCGTCGAATGCCGGACCTACCGGTTCGCCGGACACTCCCGCACCGATCCCGGGCTGTACCGGCCCGAGGGCGAGCTCGAAGCCTGGCGCGAGCGTGATCCGATCACCGTCGCCGCGGCGGCGATCCGCTCCCGCGCCGAAGGCCCCGGCGATGCGGTGGCCGACATCGATGCCAGAGTCGAGGCGCACATCACGGAGAGCTTCGACCTGGCGCTCGCCGCGCCGTTTCCCTCCGTCGATGAACGGGTTCTGGAGTACTGCGTTGCCTGAGTTCCGCGACGCGATCCGGCAAGCGATCGCCGAGGAGATGGAGGACGACGAGCGCGTCGTGCTGCTGGGTGAGGACGTCGCGGCAGCAGGCGGCGTGTTCAAGGTCACCGCCGGGCTCGTCGAGCGCTTCGGGCCCGACCGCGTGGTCGACACACCAATCTCGGAGCTGGCCCTCGCGGGCGCCGCATTCGGCAGCGCCGTCGCCGGCATGCGACCGATCATCGAGATCATGTTCGGCGACTTCATGGCGCTGCCGATGGACAGCCTGGTCAATCAGGCTGCCAAGTACTGGTACTTGACCGGCGGTGCCACGAGCGTGCCGCTGGTGGTCCGCAGCGCCGTCGGCGCGGGCGGCCGCTTCGGTGCGATCCACTCGCAGAACCCGGGGACGTGGCTGCACGGCGTGCCGGGGCTCAAGGTCGTCTGCCCCTCGTCGGTCACCGACGCCCGCCTCTTGCTGCGCGCTGCCATCCGTGACCCGAACCCGGTCGTGTTCCTCGAGCACAAGCGGCTCTACAGCCTCAAGGGCGAGCTCGAGGACGGTCCGGTGCGCATCGGCCAGGCCAAGGTGGTCCGTCCCGGGGACGACCTGACGATCGCGTCGGTCATGCACGGCGTTCACGATGCGCTGGCCGCTGCGGACACGCTCTCGCGGGCCGGTGTCGAGGCAGAGGTGATCGACATGCGCAGCCTGCGCCCGCTCGACGTGGCCTCCGTGCACGACTCGGTCCGGCGGACAGGCCGGCTCCTGGTCGTCGAAGAGGGGCCGCAGACGGGCGGCTGGGCGGCGGGGCTCCTCGGTGCGCTGGCCGCCGTCGGCCTCGACGACCTCGACGACGCGTGGCTGCTCACCACACCTGAGGGGCCGACCCCGTTCAGCCCACCGTTGGAAGACGATTTCCTCCCCGGTCCGGGCCGCATCGAGGCCTCTGTCCTCGAGCGGCTGAAGGTGGCGGCGTGACGCCCGGCGACCCGCGCTTCGCCGACGGCTGCGCCTGGATCGAGGGCGAGTTCGTCCCGATCGCCGAGGCGCGGATCCCGATCCTCGACTCCGGCTTCGTGCGTTCAGATCTGACCTACGACGTCGTGGGCGTCTGGCACGGTCGCTTCTTCCGCCTCGACGACCACCTGACGCGCCTCGAAGAGGGCTGCGCGAAGCTCCGCCTGGACCTGCCACGGCCGCGCGAGGAGATCCGCGACATCATGATCGAGGTCGTCCGCCGCTCCGGCCTGCGCGAGGCCTACGTGGAAGCGGTGGTCACGCGCGGCGTCCCGCGGCCGGGCGAGCGCGACCCGCGACGGTGGACGCCGCGGCTGTATGTCTACGCGATTCCCTACGTCTGGATCGTGCGCCCCGAGCTGCAGGAGGGCGGCACCGACGTCGTCGTCGCCGAGCACACGCGCCGGATCCCGGCCGACTCGGTCGACCCGACCGTCAAGAACTTCCATTGGGGCGACCTCGTCCGGGGCCTGTTCGAGGCCTACGACCGTGGCGCGTGGTTGCCGCTCCTCACCGACGGGGAGGGGCACGTGACCGAAGGCCCGGGCTTCAACGTCTTCGCGGTCGTGGACGGCGTGCTGCACACGCCGGACCGGGGGGTGCTCGAGGGGATCACCCGTAGAACCGCCATCGAGATCGCCCGCGAACTGGGCATGGAAGTCCAGGAACGGCAGGTACCGACGGCGCTGCTCTACGAGGCGCAGGAACTGTTCCTGACCAGCACCGCCGGAGGCGTCATGCCTGTCGCGACGCTCGACGGCAAACCCGTCGGCTCCGGGTCGGCAGGGCCACTTACGACGGTCATCCGAGACCGGTATTGGGAGTTGCACGAAGACCCCCGGTTCACGGTGGCGGTCGAGTACGGCAGTTCGAACGTCCAGCGGGTGTAGAGGAGCCCGCTGATCACATGAAGAAGTCATCGACTGGAGGGACTGGCCGGATGCCGACCACAGCAGGGTTCAGAGGAAAAGCGCACATGACCAAGGTCACGTTGTTCGCGATCGCCGTCGCCGCATTCGTGCTCGGCGGCTGTGGAGGCACAGGTTCCTCCGGAGGCGGTGGCGGTGGTGGAGACAAGAGCGGCAAGCCGATCCTGATCGGCGCCGCGGTCGCGCTGACGGGGGACGAGGCGCCGTTCGACGAACCGCCGATGCAGGCCTTCCAGCAGGCCGCTGACGAGGTCAACGCCCAGGGCGGGATCAACGGCCGCAAGCTGAAGGTCGTCGTCCGCGACATGAAGAGCAACGCTTCGCTCGCCTCCCGCGTGACGACCGACCTCATCAACAAGGGCGCGGAGCTCGTCATCGTGCCGTGCGACCCGGACCTCGGGGCGCCGGGCGCCATCGTCGCCCAGGCGAAGGGCATCATCTCGTTCTCGCTCTGCGAGGCGTCGGCGCGCTTCGGTCCGCAGGGCATCGGCAAGTACGTCTACACGCCGAGCCACGTCACCTTCCTCGAGGGCTACGTCATGGCCGAGTGGGCCAAGATGGAGAAGAACCTCACGCGCGCGTTCGTCATCGAGGACAAGACGTTCGCCGGCTATGACAGCGAGGTCTGCAAGGGCTTCAACAACCGCTGGGGCGAACTGGCCGGCGACGGTGGCACGGTCGGCAACGACACGCTCTCGGCCGACGACAAGTCGATCGCATCGACGGTCACGCGCATCAAGGATGCCGACCCGGACTTCATCTTCATGTGCAGCCAGCCTCCGGGCTCGCCCGGCTGGATCCGGCAGATCCGGGCGGCCGGGCTCGACATGCCGATCCTCCTCGCCACGGCGACGGACGGCAAGTACTGGTTGAAGGCGGTCCCGAACGTCAGCGACGTCTACTACCCGGCGATGGGCTCGATCTACGGCGACGATCCCAACCCGCGGGTCAACGAGTTCGTCAAGACCTTCACGGAGAAGCAGGGTGAGCCGCCGCAGACGGGGTACGCGCTGTTCGGCGCGGCGCTCATGGACCTGTGGAAGAAGGCCGTCGAGGAGGCAGGCACCACGGACGCCGAGCCGGTGCGCAAGGCGCTGGACGCGTTCAAGGACGTGCCGACGATCGTCGGGCCGACGACCTACACCGACACGCTCCACATCGCGGTCGACCGGCCGATGCTGATCATGGAGATCCAGAACGGCGAGATCAAGTACAGCGGAAAGACATGGAAGGTCAAGAAGGCGCCAACGGCAACCGGCTGAGGCGCTGCGAGGACCCCCGACCGGCATGACCACGCTCAATACAGAGGAGTCCCTGATCGCAGAGGACGTGACCGTCGCCTTCAGCGGGGTGAAGGCGCTGGACGGCGTCACGTTCCGCTGCGATCCGGGGCAGGTGGTGGGCCTGATCGGTCCGAACGGATCGGGCAAGACGACGATGCTCAATGCCCTGTCGGGGTTCCTGGCGCCGGTCTCGGGCGGCGTCCGCCTCCAGGGGCGGTCCACGCGCGGCTGGTCTCCCCAGCGGCACGCGCGACGGGGTCTGGCGCGGACGTTCCAGGGCGTCCGTCCGTTCGCGCAACTCACCGTGCGCGAGAACATCGAGGTCGGCGCGATCGGCGTCGGGGCGTCCCGCCGGGAGGCGGGGCGCCGGGCCGCGCAGCTGCTCGAAGAGCTCGATCTGACCGACCTGGCCGCGACCTGGGCCGGCATCCTGCCGGCCGGGTCGCAGCGACGGCTCGGCATCGCCCGGGCGCTGGCGGCGGAGCCCACGTTCCTGCTGCTCGACGAGCCCGCGGCCGGCCTTTACGAGGCCGAGACCGACGCGGTCATCGCGTTCATCGGCAGGATCCGCGACACGCGCGGCATCGGGATCACCCTGGTCGAGCACGACATGCGCGTCGTCATGCGACTCTGCGACCGCGTGCACGTGCTCGACAACGGCGTGACGCTGGCGGAGGGCTCGCCGGCCGAGGTTCGAAGCAACGAGAATGTCCTCGAGGCGTACCTCGGGACGGGAAGCAGGGGCAGTGCTCGAGGTCAGTGATCTGCAGGTCGGCTACGACGCCGTCACCGCCCTGCGCGGTGTCACGATGCACGTCGACGAGGGCGAGATCGTGGCCGTCATCGGCGCGAACGGCGCGGGGAAGTCCACGCTGCTGTGGACGATCAGCGGTGTCGTCAAGCCGCAGAGCGGGAGCGTGCACTTCTGCGGCAAGCGCATCGACGGCCAGCGTCCGGAGACGATCGCCCGCGACGGTCTGTCGCTGGTACCGGACGGCCGGCACATCTTCGGCGCGCTGACGGTGCGCCAGAACCTCGAGCTCGGCGCCCGCGCCCGCGGGCGTGTGAGCCGGAGCGAGATGCAGGAGCTGATCGAGGTCGCGGTCAGCCGCTTCCCGTTCCTCGAGCGGCGGCTGCCGTCACCGGCCGGACAGCTCTCGGGTGGTGAGCAGCAGCAGCTCGCGATCGCCAGGGCGCTGCTGGCGCGGCCGAAGATGATCCTGCTCGACGAGCCGTCGTTCGGACTGGCGCCGCTCATCGTCGAGAAGGTGCTCGCCGAGCTCGCGCGGCTGCGTGACGACGGGATCACCGTCCTGCTGATCGAGCAGGTCGCCGGGCTCGCAGTCGAGCTGGCCGACCGCACGTACGTGTTCAGAAACGGCGAGATCGAGCTGAACGGGACGCGAGCGGAGCTGCTCGGCAGCACCGACTTCGCTGCCGCGTACCTCGGCGAGTCCTATGCCTAAGGAGAGTCACGCATGCAGCATGTCGTAGACGCACTGAGTCTCGGGAGCCTGGACGCGATGCTCGCGCTGGGCATCGCCCTGGTCTTCGGCGTCATGCACCTCGTGAACTTCGCCCACGGCGAACTGGTGATGATCGGCGGGTTCACGATCTTCGTAACGGCTGCGCTTCCGTGGCCTTTGGTCGTGCTGTGCGTGGTCGTGGTGGTCGCGCTCGGAGCGCTGCTGATGGAGCGGATCGCCTTCCGGCCCGTGCGCAGCGCCGATCCCACGACGTTGCTGGTCACGTCGTTCGCGGTGAGCATCCTGCTCCAGAGCGTGGCGGTGATCATCTGGGGTCGTCGCGCCAAGGGTGTCGACTTCGCGAGCAACCTCTCCGAGCCCGTCGCGATCGCCGGCACGCGGATCGCACTGGTCGACCTCGTTTCCATCGGAGTGGCGGTCGTGCTGGTCAGCGGGCTGGCGCTCTTCTTGACCCGCACCGCCCTGGGCACGGCCATGCGCGCATCGGCCGAGGACTTCGTCATGGCCCGTCTGCTCGGCGTCAGCGCCAATCGTGTCATCGCCGCGGCGTTCGCGCTGAGCGGGACACTGGCCGCCGCGGCGTCGCTGCTGCTCGTCGCCTCGACGGGCACCGTCCAGGCGAGCATGGGGCTGCAGCCGGTCCTCATCGGGTTCGTGGCGACCGTCATCGGGGGGGTCGGCAGCCTTGTCGGAGCCGCGCTCGGGGGCTTCGTCCTCGGCGCGGTCACCGTGGCGATGCAGGTGGCGCTCCCGATCGAAGCCCGCGGATACCGCGACGCCCTCGTGTTCGGGATCGTGATCCTGATCCTGCTCGTCCGGCCCAGCGGCCTGGTGTCCAGCGCTGCCCTCGAGGAGCGCGTGTAGTCATGGAGAGCACGCAGACCGCATCCGCCCCGGACCCGACCCCCCGGCGCTCGCAGCAGGTCCCGGAGATCGTGGGGGCCGCGGGTGGGCTGGTCGCGGCGCTGATCGTCCTGGTCGTGGTGAGCTTCGCCCTGGAGTCGGTGTCGGTCGGCTTCCAGGACTTCGTCCTGACGGTGCTGATCAACCTGATCCTCGTCGTCGGGATGTACACCTTCATGGGGCTCTCGGGCGTCCTGTCGTTCGGCCACATCAGCTTCATGGCGCTGGGGGCCTACGTCGCGGCGCTGGTGAGCATCCCGACGCAGCAGAAGAGCTTCCTCCTCCCCGAGCTCCCGGACTTCCTCGCCAACGCCCAGATGGGGTCGACGCCGTCGATCCTGATCGGGGCCGCGTTCGCCGGCGTCGTCGCGCTCGTCGTCGGCGTACCGCTGATGCGACTGAGCGGCATCGGCGCGTCGATCGCCACGCTCGCGATCCTGGTGATCGTCAACATCGTGCTCGGAGAGTGGGACACGGTGACGGGCGGTCGCACCGCTCTCGTCGGCGTGCCGGTCACCACGACGACCGGCGCGGCGCTGATGTGGTGCGTGCTGGCGATCGTGACCGCGTGGCTGTTCCAGCACAGCCGGGTCGGCCTGCGCCTGCGCGCCTCGCGCGAGGACCCCGTGGCCGCGCGCGCGGCCGGGATCGGCATCACGCGCGAACGCCTGATCGCGTTCGGCCTGAGTGCCGTCATCGTCGGGATCGGCGGCGGCCTCTATGGCCACCGGATCGGGAGCTTCGCCCCCAACGACTTCTACTTCCACCTCACGTTCTTCTTGATCGCGATGCTCGTGGTCGGCGGCATCAAGAGCCTGTCCGGGGCGGTTGTCGGGACGTTGGCCGTGTCGGTGATCCAGGAGGTCATCGGCCGCCTGGAGAACGGCGAGGGCGTCGGTCCGATCCACCTGCACCTACGTGACGGCGTCACCGACGCGGTGCTGGCGAGCCTGGTGCTCGCGATCATGCTGCTCCGGCCGGGCGGGCTCACGGGCGGCCGCGAGCTGGTGCTGCCCGAGCGGATGACAAGACGCTTCTACCGCAAGCGGGGAGCTGCGTCGTGACCGAGCTGCCGTCGCTGTTCAGCCCGCTGCGGCTCGGCGGGGTCGAGCTCGCCAACCGGGTGGTGTCCACCGCACACCAGACGACCCTGGTCCACGACCACCTGCCCACCGACGACTTCGTCGCCTACCACGAGGCCCGGGCCCGCGGCGGCGTGGGCATGATCATCATGGAGGCCGCGGCGGTGGTGCCGTCCGGCCTGCTGACCTCCCACACGATCGGCGCCTACCTCGACGACATCGCCGAGAGCTACCAGCGGGTCGCGGACGCGGTGCATCCGCACGGGACGAAGCTGTTCGTGCAGTTGTTCCACGGTGGCCGGGAGGTCATCGCCTCCGCGCCGCGGCCCGTGATCATCGCGCCATCGGCCGTCCCCTCACGCCGGTACCACGTCGAACCGCGAGCGCTGCGCCGCCATGAGATCGAAGAGCTCATCGAGGGGTACGCAGCGGGTGCCGTCGAGGCGGCGAAGGGCGGCCTGGACGGCGTCGAGGTGACGGCCGCGCACAACTACCTGCTCGCGCAGTTCTTCGGTTCGGCCAACCTCCGTGAGGATCGCTGGTCGGAGGGCACGGCGATGCTCACCGCGGTGCTCGAGGGGATTCGCGCCGCCGCGCCGGGCCTCGCTCTCGGGCTGCGACTGAGCGCCGACTCCGATGCGGCACGTGCCGCGGTCGGGTCGGTCGCCGGGCTCGTCGACTATGTCCACGTCGCCCTCGGCGACTCGGCCAGCTTCAGCGGCTGCGTCGGCATCGTGCCGCCGCCACCGACGCCCGAGAACGCGATCGCCCGTGTGCTCGATGGCTTCCGGGTCGGGTCGCCGCTGATCGCGACGACGCGGATCCTCGATCCGCGCCGGGCGGACGAGCTGATCGCTTCGGGCGCGGTCGACGCGTGCGGCATGAACCGCGCGCTCATCACCGATCCCGACATGCCGCGCAAGGCACGCGATGGACACGAGGACGGGATCCTCCGCTGCATCGGCTGCAACGCGTGCATCGCCCACTACCACGCTGAGACGCCGATCGCCTGCGCGCAGAATCCGCGAACGGGCCGTGAGCGGACCTTCGTCCGTCCGCGGCCGGCCGATCACCTCCAGCGCGTGGTCGTGGTCGGGGCCGGGCCGGCGGGCCTTGCCGCCGCGGCCGAGGCGGGATCGGCCGGTCACGCGGTGGTGCTGTTCGAGCAAGCCGACGTGATCGGCGGCCAGGTGGCGCTGGCGGCTGCCGCACCGATGCACGAGGAGCTCGCGCGCTCCCTGCGGCTCAACTACACGCGCCTGCTCGACCGCCCGGACGTCAAGATCCGGCTCGGCGAGCGCGCCGATGTCGCGGCGGTGGAGGCGCTCTCACCCGACCGGGTGATCGTGGCGACGGGCGCACGACCGTACGACCCGGGGTTGTCACTGGAGGACGTGGAGGTCGTGCAGGCCTGGGACGTGCTCGCCGGGGCGTTGCCGACCGGGCGGGTCGTCGTCGCGGACTGGGGTGGAGATGCCACCGCGCTGGACTGTGTGGAGCTGCTGCACGCCGCCGGGCGTGACGTGGTCCTCGCCACCGGATCGGTCACGCCCGCCGAGACGCTGCATCAGTACACGCGCAACCTGTACATCGCCCGGCTGTGCCGCCTGGGGATCGACATCCGCCATTACCTCGATGTCGTCTCGGCCGCCGAGGGACGGGTCACGCTGCGAAACATCCTCGCGGAGGAGCTCGAGACCACGGTCGCGGCCGACGCTGTCGTGCTCTCACTCGGGCGGGTTCCGGAGGACGCGCTCGGCCCTGCGCTGGCGGAACGTGGGGTCCCGGTCGAGGAAGCCGGCGACTGCCGGACCCCGCGCGGCATCGAGGAGGCCATCCTTGAGGGGACGCTCGCTGCCGCCGCGCCGGCACTGCCGCCAGCAATCGTCTGCGGCTAGGACCTCTCCGGCGAGGGCAAACGCACCGCACGCCGAGCCCAGCCATCATCGTCCGGCTGCTCTTCAAGGACGCGATGGCGTGCAGCGGGGACGCGGCGCTCGAACTCTGGTTGGGAAGCCTCCAGGCCGGGAACCTAATGGCGCATTGCGGGGCGGGCTACACCCTGCTCGACCTCGGCGAGCCGCACCTTGCGTATCGGCACCTCCGCTTCTACACCGAACGGGTGCCCACGGACGCGCGGGCCTGGGCGTACCGTGCCCGAGCAGGGCTTGGGGCTGGGTGGTCCGGTGGACCGTGCCATCTGTGTCCTCCTCCAATCCGGCTTCGGCTGCCGGGAGGGCCACTACCACGGTGTGGTCGATGCGGCCAACGAGGTCGCGGAATCCGACGAGAGCAACAACACGGCGGACGCGCAGCAGATCTGCTGAGCGCCCGCCGCAGGGTTGCTGGCTAGGGCGTCCCGTCTCCGTAGATGTTCTGGTCGAGGCCGCCGCTGCGCGGGCACAGATCGCCCGTGAAGACATCCGGACTCACTTCGTTGCGGCACTGCAGGACGTCGCCCGTGTAGGTGTCGGGCGCCGCCTCCTCGTCGGACTCGCGCTGGTCGACGCCGCCCACCGTGTCACGCCAGTCGGTCCACACGCCGTACGACGTGTCGCCGATCGCGCTGATCCAGAGGTAGTCGCCGGCGAAGGGGACCGTCCGTCCTCCGAACTGCTCGAAGTTCGGGTTCGTGGTCACGTCGGAGACGCGCTGGGAGGCCGCGAACGAGCCGCCTCGGTTCGTGGACCTGGTCGCGTAGACGTCGAGCGCCGGAACCAGCGAGCGGTCGGCGCAGTTGCCGATCGGCCGCGCCGGCGAGTAGCAGGCGTCGTTGCGGCTGTCCCACCAGAGCAGGTGCAGCGGTCCGCCCTCGATGGCCAGGTCCGGGAACAGCTGCTGGCCGGCCTGCCCCTTGCGCGAATCCACGAGCTTCGGTGCGGTCGCCTTCCCCGTGGCACCGTCGTAGCGGACGAAGAAGACGCCCTTCTGACTGCCGACCCCCGGTCGGATGGAGCCGAACGTCGTCCCCGTGTCGACCTGGGTGCCGGGAATGGTGGCGTCGTAAACGATGTAGACGGACTCGTCACCGGCCGGCGCGAGCTGGTCGGCCGTCGAGCGCGGGCCCGAGTCCTGGCGGAAGAAGGTGTAGCCGGACCGGCACGCGGCCGCGAAGTCACCGCAGTCGCGGGCGGTGGAGCCGGCAGCCTCCTCGTCCTCCGCCGACGCCGGGTCGTCGGGGCTGGTCTGCTGCGGGGCCTCAGCCTCGCCCGGGACGTCCTGCGCGTCGTAGGGGATGAAGGTCTGGACCAGCTTCGGCTTCGAGAAAGAGGCGCCACAGTCCGTCGACTTCGCGATGAGGACCGCGTCGGGCTCCTTGGCCGACGTCGAGAACTGGCGGAAGGTCACGTAGACGTTCCCGTTCGAGGCCACCGCTATGTCGGGGAACTGCACGTCATGGATGGACGCCGAGAGCTTCTTGGGCTGGCTGAAGCTCTGCCCGTGGTTCGTGGAGCGGGTGAACTGGATACCAACGCCGCCCGCGCCGGTGAAGCGCGAGTAGGAGAAGTACACGTTGCCCGCGCACCGGCCGCCGGTGCGGTCGACCTCGATCGAGGTCTTGTCGTTGAACTGGCCGGTCCCCGGTGAGGAGGAGCCGCGGTCGACGATCACCGAACGGGTGAACTCCTTGCCGTCGTCACTCGTCGGGCCGGCCGGTCCGGCCGGGTTGCTGTAGGTGGCGACCCCGACGTCCCCGAAGCCCTTCTTGGTGCCGGCGGCGTCGGCGGAGGTCTCCGTGCCGAGGAACACCCGGCCCTGGAGGTCCCAGGCGAGGACTGCGTCGCCGGCGCTGGCCGTGCGCAACTGCGAGCGGCGGGCGAACGGGCTCGTGTCCCCGGGGTAGCCGGGCGTGAGCGAGCTGACGAAGGAGCGGCCGCCGTTCTGCGAGCGGTAGTAGCCGACCCAGATCGGGCCGGAGGGGATGGGCGCGCCGTTTGCGTCCTCGCCGTCGTTGTAGACGCCGCAGTAGTCGTTGGAGCTGCCGATGACTACCGACGGGTTGCGCGGATCGATCGCCACGGAGGGCTCGTTCTGCCGGCCCCGAGCGCGCGAGCACTCCTGCAGCGTGTCGTCGGTGTACGGCTTGCCGGTCACCAGCGTGTAGTCGCTGACGTAGCCGCCGGTGCCCGGTGCGTCGTTGGTGAGGCGTACATCGGAGGCGGGCGTGGACGCCCATGCCTGCCCGCCGAGACTCGCCACTCCGGCGACCGCCACTACTGCGAGTTTGGCTGCTCTCCGTCCCATGTTCTCCCCACATCCGTTCGATCGGCTACGCCGACGCCAGTATGCACATTTTTCAGGGCGTCGGCGGCGGGTGGCGGTGTAGCCCGCGCGCGTGGCGACCGCAGTGAGCGCCCGCCGCGATCGCGAGGACCGTGAACGTCATGTGTGGTTGCGGCTTACCTGCGTCGCCCTCGAGGCCTCGAGGGCCTGCGCCTCGGCAGCGCGCTGCTCGATCCCTTCAAGCGGCTGCCCGGTCGAGCCCTACTCGTCGTCGGGCATGTTGACCCGGACGCCGTCGCTCGGCTGCTCCGGGCCGGAGCCGTTCTTGCCGCCGTGGTGGCCGTTGGAGCCGTTCTGGACGGCGGGCTCCGTGTCGTCACCGCGGTAGGGGCCGGGCTTGGGGCGCGGCTTGCCGCCCGGGAGGGCGAGGCGCAGGATGGTGCGCTGGACCTGGCCGATCTGCGACAGGAACGGGCCGGTGTTGTAGGGGAGGTCGTAGCGCTCGCAGATGTCCTTCACGCGCGGGGCGATCTCCGCGTAGCGCGTCGACGGCATGTCCGGGTACAGGTGGTGCTCGACCTGGTAGCCGAGGTTGCCCGAGATGACGTGGAAGAGCGGGCTGCCCTCGATGTTCGCCGCGCCGAGGAGCTGGCGGACGTAGAAGCCGCCGCGCGACTCGTCTTCGGTCTCCTCCTGGGTGAACGTGTAGGTCTGGTCGGGGAAGTGCCCGCAGAAGATGATCGCGTAGGCCCAGACGTTGCGCACGACGTTGGCGGTGAAGTCGGCGCGCAGCGTGGCCTTGTACGGCTCCCGGAAGGCGCGCCGGCTGATGAGCTCGCGCAGCACCTCCTGCGGGGCGCTGGAGGAGCGACGCGGGTCGGCGGCGCGGCGGGCGCGGCGCAGGGCCTTCTTGGCCTTGGCGCGCTTGCCGAACGCAGGGCGGGCGCCGTCGATGCGGCCGGACGCCAGCAGCGCCTCCACGGCGAGCGACGCGAGGCCACTGAGGGCGGGGAACGCGATGTAGTCCTTCTGGATCTGCTGCCAGCCCTTGCCCGCCATCCCCTTGAGCTCGCGGAGCACCTGCTCCTTGGACTTGTCGCCCTTCTTGATCGCCTCCGCGTCGAGGTCATGGGCGGCGACGCCCCACTCGAAGAAAGCGGCCAGGACCAGGTTGTAGAACGGCTGGAAGAGGTAGACCGGGTTCCACTTCTGGTGCGGGTCGATCCGCATGATCTCGTAGCCGAGGTCGCGGTCCTTGCCGTGGATGTTGGTGAAGGTGTGGTGGACGTAGTTGTGGGAGTGCTTCCACGCCTCGGCGGTCGAGGCGGAGTCCCAGTCCCAGGCCGAGGAGGAGATCTGGGGGTCGTTCATCCAGT
This sequence comes from uncultured Solirubrobacteraceae bacterium, assembly GCA_963740765.1. Lineage (GTDB taxonomy): Bacteria > Actinomycetota > Thermoleophilia > Solirubrobacterales > Solirubrobacteraceae > DATLGB01. The sequence continues at coordinate 27,486 of CAVUFN010000017.1, forward strand.
CCCACTGGCCGTGCATGACGTTGTGGCCGATCTCCATGTTCTCGAGGATCTTGGCCAGCGACAGGCCGGCGGTGCCGACGGCCCACAGCGGCTTGAAGCGCGCGCCCAGCAGCACGATGCGGCTCGCCACGAGCAGCTGGCGGTGCATCTGGATCATGCTGGTGATGTACTTGCGGTCGCGGTCGCCGAGCTCGTCGAAGACGTCGTCGTGGATCGCGTCGAACTCCTTGCCGAGCGCCTCGAGCTGCTCCTCCGACAGACGGGAGAGCGGGGTTTCGATCATCGTTTCCATGCTGGGGACCTCACTTCGGTTTCAGAGTGCGATTTCGACGGGGCCTTCGGGGGCGTTGATGCACGTGCGGATCATCTCGCCCTCCGAGCCCGATGAGACTTTGCCGGTGCGCAGGTCGCGCACCTTGCCTGAGCAGAGCTTGCCGACGCACGTGTGGCAGATGCCCATGCGGCAACCGTACGGAAGGGTGGCGCCGGCGTCCTCGCCGGCCGCGAGGATCGGCTTCGACCCGTCGCTCTCGGCCTCGACGTCGGAGTCGAGGAACTTGATCGTCCCGCCGTCACCCTGTTCGGCGTCGCCCTCGCCGGCGACCGGCTGGAAGCGCTCCATGTGGAGCTTGTCGCAGTCGGCGTGCTCGTCGAAGTACTCGTCGAGCGCGTCGAGGAGCTCGCCCGGGCCGCTCGCGAACGTCTCGCGCTCCTTCCAGTCCGGGCACAGCTCGTCGAGGTCCTCGGGGCCCATCCGGCCCATGTCGTCCGTCAGCTGCTCGTGCAGCTTGAACCCGGCGTGCTCCTCGGCGAGCCTGCGCAGCTCGGCGCCGAAGATGACGTCGTCGGGGTTGCGCGCCGAGTGCAACAGGACGACGTCGCCGAGCTCGTCGCGGCGGGCGAGGTCGCGGATCATGCTCATGATCGGTGTGACGCCCGAGCCGGCACTGATGAAGAGGAACTTCTCCGGCAGCGGGTCGGGCAGCGTGAAGGTGCCCTCGACACCGCCGAGGCGGACGATCGAGCCCGGGTGCGCGTCGCGCACGAAGTGGGGGGAGACCTTGCCCTCGGGCACCAGCTTCGGCGTGATGGAGATGCAGCCATCGGGCCGGCCCGGGTCCGAGGTGAGCGAGTACGCGCGCCAGTGGTGCACGCCGTCGACGACGACGCCGATGCGCAGGTACTGCCCCGGCTCGTGGCCCTGCCAGTCCCAGCCGGGCTTGATGACGATCGTCGCCGCGTCGTCGGTCTCGCGCCGGATGCGCTCGATGCGGCCGCGCAGCTCCTGCGTCGACCACAGCGGGTTGATCAGCTCGAGGTAGTCGTCCGGGAGCAACGGCGTGAACAGCGACCGCAACCGGCGGAGAACCCAGAGGCGCCACTGGGGGACGGTCGGGGTCGCGCCGCGCTCAGCCACGCCGACCGTGAGAACAAGTGTCAACCATTGGTTCTCAACATAGCGGTGATTGTCTAGGCTGGGATCCGATGGCCGCCGTTGCCCCCAACGCGTTGCGCCGCGAGCGGGAGCGCAGCCTGGTCGCGGCGACCCGCGCGCTGTTCGACGAGCGCGGCATGCTCGACGCCCCCATCGAGGAGATCGCGCGCGCCGTCGGCATCGCCCGCGGGCTCGTGTACCGCCAGTTCTCCTCGAAGGAGGAGCTGTTCGTCCTCACGGTCACCGACTACCTCGCCGAGCTCGATGACGTGCTCGAGGACGCGATCGTCCCCGGCGCCGGCGCCGCCCTGCAACTGGAGCACAACTTGACCGCGTTCGCCGGGTTCTGCGGCCGCTATCCGGCCTTCCTGGACATCTCGCTGCTGCTGATGCACCGTCCGGCGGCCGAGTTGCAGGCGTCGATCTCGGACTCCGTCTGGCTGCGGCTGGGGCAGAGCATGGCGAGGTGCATCGACCGGCTCGTCGTGATGCTGCGGGCCGGCGTCGCCGAAGGCGCGTTCGACATCGAGAACCCTGAGTACATGGCCAGCATCCTGTGGACGCAGATCCTGGGCGCGATGCACCTGGCCCGCAGCCGCGTCGGCGTCGCCCTCGCCAGCCCGGGCGTCCCGCGGCTGTTCGCGATCGAGCCCGAACTCGTCATGCGGACCTGCGTGACGAGCGCACTCGCCACGGTGCGCGACGGCAGCCGGAATCGAGCATGAAGATCGCCGTGACCGCCCTGGCGGGCGCGTTCATCGTCGCCGTCGCCTGCTTGGCGATCACTCCGGCGCGCCACTGGACCCAGGCACAGGCGGTCTGCCGCGGGGACGCGACGCTCTACCGGGGCGATCGGTACGTCAAGGCCTTCGGCCAGGACACCGACCGCTTCGACCTCATCTGCGCGCGCAAGGACGGCCGCCTCGAGGGCCTCACGCAGCCCAAAGCGACGCTCGGCGGGATCGGGGTCAGCCTTGGGCTGGGTCTCCTGGGCGGGGCGCTCGCGGGTGTGCTTCCCGCCCGCCGGCGCCGAACCAGTTGATCACGAACAGGATCGCGCCGATCGCCAGCAGGACCAGGGAGCGCGCGGCGATGCGGCCCTCCGTCTCGAACAGCATCAGGGCCAGGGAGACGACGGCGCCGATCACCGGGATGACGGTGGGGGAGCGGAAGTGGTCCTGCTCGACCGTCTCGCGTCGCAGCACCAGCACCGAGATGTTGACGATGATGAAGACGCCGAGCAGCAGGAAGACGGTCATGTCGGCGAGGTCCGCGAGATCGCCGGTCGACACCAGCACGACCGCGAGCGCGGTCGTGGCGATGATCGCCACCCACGGCGTCCGCCGCCCCGAGTGCACACGGCCGAGCACGCCCGGCAGGATCCCCTCGTTGCTCATCCCGTAGAGCAGCCGGGACGCCATCACCATGTTGATCAACGCGCCGTTGGCCAGCGCGAACAGCGCGATCGCGCTGAAGACCTTCGCGTCGACGCTCAGCGGCCCGATCTTCGCGACCTCCTGCAGCGGCCCGCTGGAGCCGCTCAGCGTGTCGGTCGAGACGGCCATCGAGGCGAGGATGGTCACGGCGATGTAGATCGCGCCGGCGACCGCGAGCCCGCCGAACAGCGCGAACGGGTAGTTGCGCGACGGCTCCTTGGTCTCCTCGGCGACGTTCACCGAGTCCTCGAACCCGATCAGCGCGTAGAACGCCAGCCCGGCGCCGCCGACCATCGAGCCGATGACGCTCTCGTCGGCCTTGAAGTCGAAGGCGCGGCCGGCATCGGTCCCGGACGTGCCGTCGAGCACGGCGGCGGCGGCGATCACGCAGATCAGCAGCAGGCCGGTGAGCTCGATCGCGGTCAGCGCCAGGTTGAGCTTCACCGACTCGGAGATCCCGCGGAAGTTGATGGCCGCGACGACGAGCAGGAAGACGATCGCGGTCACGACGATCGGGATGTCGACGAACACCTTCAGGTAGTCACCGCCGAACCCGCGCGCCAGCGTGCTCGCCGAGGTCACGCCGCTCGCCATCACCGCGAAGGCGACCATGAAGGACAAAAACGGGATGCCGAAGGCCCGGTTGATGTACAGGGCCGCGCCCGCGGCACGCGGGTACTTCGTCACCAGTTCGGCGTAGGCGAAGGCGGTGAAGACGGCCAGCAGGAGCGCGAGCGTGAAGGCGGTCCAGATCGCGCCGCCCGTCTCCGCCCCGACCTCGCCCACCAGCGCGTAGATCCCGGCGCCGAGGACGTCGCCGACGATGAAGACGAGCAGCGTCTTGCGCCCGATGACGCGCTTGAGGTCCTGCTCCGGGGCGGGATCGGCGACAGCGGTGGCGGCCATGCCGCTGCCCTTACCCGGCCGCGGCCACCGGTAGCCTGACCTGGAATGGGCCGAATCCCGATCAACATCGCGGATCACGTCGGCAACACACCGATGGTGCAGCTGAGCCGCCTTGCGCCCGACGCGGACGCCGAGCTGTTCGCCAAGCTCGAGATGTACAACCCGGGCGGGTCGGTCAAGGACCGCATCGGCGTCTCGATGGTCGACGCGGCCGAGGCGGCGGGCGAGATCGAGCCCGGCCGCACGACGATCGTCGAGGCGACGAGCGGCAACACCGGCATCGCCCTGGCCTTCGTGGCCGCCGCGCGCGGCTACGACATCATCCTCACGCTCCCGCAGGGCATGAGCCGGGAGCGCGAGGGACTGCTGCGGCTCTACGGGGCGCAGGTCCACGTCACGGAGTCGCTGGGCGGGATGAACGAGTCGATCGCGGCCGCACAGGCACTCGCGCGCGAGGACGACTACTGGCTGCCCGATCAGTTCTCCAACCCCGCCAACCCGCTGGCCCACTACACGGGCACCGGCCCGGAGATCTTCGCGGCGATGGACGAGCGGGTCGACTGGCTCGTCGCGGGCGTCGGGACGGGCGGGACGATCACCGGGACGGGCCGCTACCTCAAGGAGCGCAACCCGGACTGCCGCGTCGTCGCCGTCGAGCCGCTCTCCAGCAGCGTGTTGAGCGGCGGCGAGCCCGGCCCGCACAAGATCCAGGGCATCGGTGCGGGCTTCGTCCCGCCCGTGCTCGACCGCGACGTCGTGGACGAGATCATCCCGGTCGACGACGAGGACGCGCTGGAGACGGCGCGCCTGACCGCGCGGCGCGAGGGCGTGCTGTGCGGGATCTCCTGCGGGGCCGCTCTGTGGGCGGCGATCCAGATCGCGGCGCGGCCCGAGGCCACCGGCCAGCGCATCGCGGTCGTGCTCGCCGACAGCGGCGAGCGCTACGTGTCGACGCCGTTCTTCGCGCCGGAAGCCCCCAGGGGTGGCGAGGCCCTGTCGCCCGCGCCCTCGCGGGCCGAGCCGGGCCCCCGGGCTGTCTCCGTTGGCCGTTGAGCTCGACATCCGCGCGCTGCGCTGCCCGCTGACCTGGGTGCGGACCAAGCTGACGCTGGAGTCGATGGCCGCGGGTGAGGAGCTCGTCGTGCGCTGCCCGCCGGGCGAGGCGCTCGACAACGTGCCGCGCTCGGCGCGCGAGGCGGGGCACGACGTGACGGTGGACGGCGACCTCGTGCGGATCGTCAAGTGAGCTCGAGCCGCCGGGGCCTGTTCTCGAAGGCCGCGCGCGCGGCGGCCAAGGCCGCGGTCGAGAACGTCAACATCCCCGACGCCGAGCCGGACTTCGACCTCGTCCGCTACAGCCGCCAGCTCGTCCTCGACGGCTGGGGCGAGCGCCAGCAGCGGACGGTTGGGGGACTCGTCCGTGCTCGTCGTCGGCGCCGGCGCGCTCGGGTCGCCGGTCGCCGCCTACCTGACCGGCGCGGGCGTCGGGCGTATCGGGATCGTCGACTCCGACCGTGTCGAGCTGTCCAACCTGCACCGGCAGTTCCTGCATACGACGCCGGAGATCGGCTTCCCGAAGGCGCACTCGGCGGTGGCGAAGCTGCAGGTCCTCAACCCCGACGTGATGGTGGAGCCCTATCAGGTCCGCCTCGACGAGGAGAACGCCGAGGGCATGGTGCTCGGCCACGACCTGATCGTCGACTGCTCGGACTCGTTCGACACCCGCTACCTCGTCAACCACACCTGCTGCGTGAGCGGGACACCGCTGGTGGAGGGTGGCGTGCTCGGGCTCGCGGGCCTGGTGATGGCGATCCGCCCGGGGGAGACCGCCTGCTACCGCTGCGCGTTCCCGGAGCCGCCGCCCGATCCGGCGACGTGCACCACGGCCGGGATCCTGGGCCCGGCCGCGGGCGTGGTGGGCTCGCTGATGGCGATGGAGGCGCTGAAGCTCCTGGGCGGGCTGCCGGACGTGCTGACCGACGCGTTCCTGCAGGTCGATCTCGCGAAGGCCGACTTCCTGCGGGTCGCGACCGCGCGCCGGGACGCCTGCCCGGACTGTGGGTAGCCTGCCAGGCGTGCTCGGGCTGATCTCCGACGTCGTCCGCGACCTGCGCGCCGCCCGCGACCGCGACCCGGCCGCCCGCGGCGTCACGACCCCCGGCATCCTGCTCACCTGGCCGGGCGTTCACGCGCTCGTCACCCACCGCGTCGCGCACCGCCTCGACGCCATCGGGGTCCCCGTGGTCCCGCGCATCCTGTCCGCGAGCGCCCGCACGCTGACCGGCGTGGAGATCCACCCGGCAGCGCAGATCGATGGCGGCCTCTTCATCGACCACGGCAGCGGGGTCGTCATCGGCGAGACGGCCGAGATCGGCGAGAACGTGACGATCTACCAGGGCGTCACCCTCGGCGGCACCGGCTTCGCGTCGGGCAAGCGCCACCCGACGGTCGAGTGCAACGTCACCATCGGATCGGGTGCCAAGCTGCTCGGGCCGATCGTGGTCGGCCACGGCTCCAAGATCGGCGCCAACGCGGTCGTCATCCACGACGTCCCGCCGAACTCGACCGTGGTCGGGAACCCCGGGCATCCCGTGCGGGTGGAGGGACGGCGCCCCGAGGGCCCCGACGCCGACTGGGTCCACCTGCCCGACCCGATCGCAGACGCGCTCAAGGGCCTGTCCGCACGCATTACCGATCTCGAGGGTCGCGTCCCGCGCGACGAGGGCGACGACGCCCCGGGCGAAGTGCTTCCCCTGCGCCCGCGCCGGGGACCGAACCCCGCCGGTGGCTGAGTGACGATCGTCCTCCTGGCGGCGGCGTTCCTGCTGATCGTCGTCGGTGCCGGGCTCTTCACCAACGCGGTCGAGTGGCTGGGCAACCGGCTCGACCTCGACGAGGGCGGGACGGGCAGCATCCTCGCGGCGGTCGGGACGGCGCTGCCCGAGTCGACGATCCCCGTCATCGCCGTTCTGGCCGGCGCGGAGGGGCAGAGCGTCGCGATCGGCTCGATCATCGGCGCGCCGTTCATGCTCACGACGATCGCGATGCTGCTGATCGCCGGGTCGGCGGTCGTCTTCCACGAGCACCGCAGCCGCGGCCGCGAGATCGAGGCCGACGGGGGCGCCGTCCGTCGCGATCTGTTCTTCTTCTTCCCGAGCTTCGGGGCCGCGATCCTGCTGGGCCAGATCGACTCCAAGGCGCTCCACGTCGCCGGCGCGATCGTGCTCGTCGGCGTCTACATCCTCTACGTGCGCAGGACGCTGAAGGGCGGGGAGGGCTCGGGCGACGAGGACGAGCTCAACTCGCTGTACTTCGACACGACGAAGGACGACCCGCCGTCCACCTTCCAGATCGTCGCCCAGGGGGTCGTGGCGCTGGCGTGCATCATCGGCGGCGCCGAGCTCTTCGTGCAGGAGATCAAGACGGTCTCCGAGGACATCGGGGTCGACGCGCTCGTGCTGTCGTTGATCATCGCCCCGCTGGCCACGGAGCTGCCCGAGAAGATCAACTCCGTCATCTGGATGAAGGCGGGCAAGGATCGGCTGGCCGTCGGCAACGTCACCGGCGCGCTCGCCTTCCAGGGGACCATCCCGGTCGCCTTCGGCCTGGCCATCACGGACTGGAACCTCAACAAGTTCGCCACCGCCGCCGGGCGTCATCGCCCTGCTCGGCGGCGCGCTGGCCTACTGGCGCCTCGAGGCCCGGCACATGGGCCCGCTCGCCGCACTCGCCTGGGCCGGGCTCTTCCTCGCCCTGATCGGCTTCGTCATCGTCGGCTGAAGAAGGCGAGCAGGTCGCGCTCCACGGGCGCTTCCTCCTCGACCTCGGTCCAGGTGAAGCGAAGGGTGTCGAAGCCGGCCAGGGTGTGCGCGCGGTCCCGGGCGCGGTCGTCGGTGAAGGCGATGAAGGTGTCATGGACCTGGCGCCCGTCGGTCTCGACGATCAGGCGCTCGTCGCGCCAGACGAAGTCGATGCGCTTCTTGTCCGGGAACCAGGCCTGGATCTCCGGGCGCGGGACGCCGATGCGGGCGCAGATCTCGTAGAAGCGCGCCTCGAGCTCGTTGGCGGTGAGGCCGGAGCCGATGACGTAGTGGTCGAGGAGGTGTCTCAGGTTCCGCGGGATGCCCGGGCGGTCGAGGCTGCGGAGTTCGAGGCCGTGGTGCTCGGCTCGTCTGACGAGAGCCTTCAGCGCGGAGTCGTCGAGGAGGCGGGCGCAGTCGATAACGGTGCGGGCGAGGTCAGTGACCGGGACGTCCTGGCGGTAGACGACGTCGTCCTCAGTCAGCGTTCGCGAATGCTGCAGGTCGATGCTCGTCGGCCCCTTGGCGCCGCTGCGCCCTTCGACCGTCACCTGAGGCTTCGCAGGCGCCCAGTCGACAAGGTCGTTGAGGAAGGCGGCTGTCAAGCGTGAGGCCGCGCACCGGGGACGGCAGCGGTAGATCGCCGCGAGCGCCCATCCGTGCGGGGTCAGCGGCCCGTCCAGCGCGTACACGCCTCGGTGCACGCGCCACAACCACCCGGTCGCGACCGCGTGCTTCACCGCCTCGTGCGAGAGCCCCAGATCACGCAGTTCGGCGAGGCAGATCACCCGATGGTGGCGGCGAGCAGCGGCGGTGACGCGGGTAATCGGTGCCATCTCCCCTAATAGGCGCGACGGCAACAAATCGTCTCACTCGATGCCCATCCGATCCCGCCAGTAGCGTGAGAACCCGATGCCGGAGACCGCCGCCCTCGACGCGCTCCTAGACGGGCTCAACGAGCCCCAGAGGCAGGCGGTCCTGCACACCGACGGGCCGCTGTTGGTCCTCGCCGGCGCGGGCTCCGGGAAGACCCGCGTGCTCACGCACCGGATCGCGCACCTGGTCGGCTCCGGGCACGCGAAGGCGAGCGAGATCCTGGCGATCACGTTCACCAACAAGGCCGCGAACGAGATGCGCGAGCGGGTCGAGCTGCTCGTCGGCAACCGCGTCCGCGCCATGTGGGTGATGACGTTCCACTCGGCCTGCGCGCGGATCCTGCGGGCGGATGCGCACCGGCTCGGGTACACGCGGTCCTTCACCATCTACGACTCCGCCGACCAGCGCCGGCTGATCAAGCAGTGCCTGGACGAGCTGGACATCGACGCCAAGCGCTTCACCCCGCGCGCGATGCAGGCCCAGATCTCCGACGCGAAGAACAAGCTGCGCGACGCCGAGGCGTACCGGCAGATCGTCGGGACGTACTTCGAGCAGACCGTCGCCGACGTCTACGAGGAGTACGAGCGGCAGCTGCACCGGCGCAACGCGATGGACTTCGACGACCTGCTCGTCCGCGCGGTCAACGTCCTCGAGCTCTTCCAGGAGGTCCGCGACCGCTACCAGGCCGCCTTCCGCTACCTGCTCGTCGACGAGTACCAGGACACCAACCACGCCCAGTACCGGCTGCTCCAGCTCCTCGCGGGCGAGCACCGCAACCTGATGGTGGTCGGGGACGACGACCAGTGCCTCGTGGCGGGAACGCCGGTGACGATGGGCGACGGGAGCCGCAAGCCCATCGAGCAGGTCGAGGTCGGCGACGAGGTGCTGGCGTGCCACGGCAGCGGGGACTTCCGCCCGGCTGCGGTGACCCGCACGTTCACCGGGGAGGCGACCACCGGGACGGAGATCGTCACGGAGGGTGGTCGGCGCATCGTCAGCACCGACGAGCACACCCACTTCGCCGGCTACCTCCTGGCCACCACGCCGGACATCCACCTGACGTACCTGATGTACAAGCGCGGGACCGGGTTCCGGGTCGGAACGACTCAGACGCGGTTGCGAACCGGTCGTGACGAGAGGGCGAGCGGTTTGAGGCTGCGAGCCCTTCAGGAACACGCCGACGCCGCATGGGTCATCGGCACCCACGCGAGCGAGCCGGACGCGCGCCTGCACGAAGCTCAGCTGTCCCTCGAGTACGGCCTGCCGACGGTGCCCTTCGTGGCGCGCCGGGGAAAGAGCGCCAACGGCCTCGTGTGCGACCAGACTCGACTCGACGAGCTGTTCGGCGCCGTGGACAGCCACACGGGCGGGCTTGCACTCCTAAGCGCGGAGGGCTTGGACTTCGACCGCCCCCACCACGTCCCGCAGACGTACGAAGGTCGCCGTCGCAACGTCACCCTGACCATGTGCGGGGATCGGCGGGGCCGGACCCCGATGCACGTCGTTGCGGTCGGTGGACGCGACCCGGATGTGGCCGAGGCTCTAAGGAGCTCCGGCCTGTCGGTTCGAACTGCTCGAGGCGGATGGCGGGTGGAATCGTGCTTCTCGTCGTACGGCGAGGCAATGGCGATGGCGAACCGCATCTCGCGCGCGACGCCGGTGCATCTTCGGCAAGTCGCGCGCCTCGGCTGTTCCTCTGGCCGGCGCAACAGCCTGCCCCACACCGCCGCGGCGTCGATCCGGCCCGGCATGGCCATGTTCACCGCAGACGGGAGCTTCGATGTCGTGGAGTCGGTCAGCCGAGTCCCGATCAACGGCTCCGTGCACGACCTGGACGTCGCAGGCGTGCACAATTTCATCGCGGGCGGAATTGTCACGCACAACTCGATCTACGGCTTCAGGGGAGCTGACATCAGGAACATCCTCGACTTCAACGAGGACTACGTCGACGCGACCGTGGTGCGGCTCGAGCAGAACTACCGCTCGACCCAGATGATCCTGGACGCGGCGAACGCGGTGATCAGCAACAACCGCGGGCGGATGGGCAAGGAGCTGTGGACCGATGTGGGGGAGGGCGACCGCATCAAGATCCGCGAGTGCGACGACGAACACGCGGAGGCGCGGTTCGTGGTCGCGGAGATCGAGCGGCTGGCCGACGAGGGCGTGAGCCGCAACGAGGTCGCGGTCTTCTACCGGACCAACGCGCAGTCGCGGGTGCTGGAGGACATGCTCACAAGGGCAGGGGTGAGCTTCCAGGTCATCGGCGGCACGAAGTTCTACGAGCGCTCGGAGGTCAAGGACGCGCTCGCGTACCTGACGTTCCTGGTCAACCCGCAGGACGGCGGGGCGTTCTCGCGGATCGTCAACGTGCCGCGGCGGGGGATCGGGCAGACGTCGCTCGGCCGGCTGCTGGCCTTCGCGAACACCACGGGGCAGACGACGTGGGAGACCGCCGAGGCGCCGGCCGCCGTGCCGGGCCTGGGCAAGGCCGCGATCAAGGCCTTCGACCGTTTCATGAGCACCATGCAGCGGCTCAAGGAGCGCCTCGACACGAGCCCGCCGGTGGAGTCCTTCCTGCGCGAGGTGCTGACGGAGTCCGGCTACCTCGAGGCGCTGGAGGCCGAGCGCACGATCGAGGCGCAGGGCCGCATCGAGAACCTCGAGTCGCTGATGGTGGCGGCCGCCGAGTACGACGCCCGCGCGGAGGAGCCGAGCGTCGAGTCCTTCCTGCAGGAGCTCGCGCTGTACGCGCAGGCCGACGACCTGGCCGACGACGAGGGCCTCGTCACGCTGATGACGATGCACAACGCGAAGGGGCTCGAGTACCCGATCGTCTTCATCATCGGCGTCGAGGACGGCGTCTTCCCGCACAGCCGGTCGATCGAGGAGGGCGACGTGGAGGAGGAGCGCCGGCTCGCCTACGTCGGCCTGACCCGCGCGATGCGCGACCTCTACATCACCTACGCGCGGCGGCGGATGCAGTACGGCGGCGGGTCGACGCCGGCGATGCGCAGCCGCTTCCTCGACGAGATCCCGCGCGAGTTGACGGACGAGCCGGAGCGGGCGCAGAAGATCGGGATGGGCCGCCCGCGGGCGATCACGAGCTGGGCGAGCGCGCAGGCCGCGGAGCCGGAGACGAGCAGCGCGGTGTTCCGGATGGGGGACGACGTGGTCCACGCTGCGTTCGGTGACGGCGTGGTGACGGGTGTCGACGCGGGCGGCGTGGTCGTCGTCCGCTTCGCCGGCGACGGAACGGAGAGACGACTGATGGCCGACTACGCGCCGATCCGCAAGCGATGAGCGCCCGCCTCATCGACGGCAAGGCGATCGCGGCGGAGGTCCGGGCCGAAGTGGCCGCGGAGGTCGCGCAGCTCGGCATCGTCCCGGGCCTCGCGACCGTGCTCGTCGGCGACGACCCGGCCAGCGCGATCTACGTCAGCAACAAGCGCAAGCAGTGCGCCGAGGCCGGCATGCGCTCGATCGACCGGACGCTGGCGCAGGACGCCGCGCACGACGAGGTCGAGCAGGTCATCCGCGAGCTCAACGCCGACCCCGAGGTCAGCGGCATCCTGCTGCAGCTCCCGACGCCCCCCCAGGTCGACGGCGGCGCGCTCACGACCCTGATCGACCCGCGCAAGGACGTCGACGGCCTGACCCCGGTCAGCGCCGGGCTGCTCGCGCAGGGCAAGCACGGCCTGCGGCCGTGCACGCCGTCCGGGTGCCTGGAGCTCCTCCGGCGCCACGACGTCCCGCTCGAAGGTGCCGAGGCCGTGGTCCTCGGCCGGTCCGACCTGGTCGGCAAGCCCGTCGCCCAGCTGCTGCTGGCCGCGAACGCCACGGTCACCGTCTGCCACAGCCGCACCAGGGACCTCGCCGAGGTGTGCGCCCGGGCGGACGTCCTGATCGCCGCCGTCGGCCGTCCCGAGATGGTCAAGGGCGACTGGGTCAAGCCCGGCGCGGCGGTCATCGACGTCGGCATCAACCGCACCGACGCCGGCCTCAAGGGCGACGTCGCGTTCGCGGAGGCGAGCGAGCGGGCAGGCTGGATCACGCCCGTTCCCGGTGGGGTAGGCCCGATGACCATCGCCATGCTCCTGCGCAACACCCTCGAGGCTGCGAAGCTCCAAGCAACATGAAGCTGGTCGTGATGATCGAGGGCCAGGAGGGGGTCACCTGGGCGGACTGGCAGCGTCTCGCGGCACTCACGGAGGAGCTCGGCTTCGACGCACTGATGCGCTCGGACCATTACCTCTCCGTCGCCGGTGAGGGCGAGCGCGGCGCTCTCGACGCGTGGGGGACCATCTGCGCCCTCGGGCCGCTGACCGAGCGCATCCGGCTCGGGACGCTCGTCTCGCCCGTCACCTTCCGGCCCGCCGCGGTCCTGGCCAAGCTCGCCCTCACGGCCGATCAGACGAGCGGCGGCCGCGTCGACCTCGGCATGGGCACCGGCTGGCACCAGGCCGAGCACGACGCCTTCGGGCTCGACCTCCCCCCGATGGACCAGCGCTTCGGCCAGCTCGAGCAGCAGGTCACCGACGTCCACCGCTACTGGGACGAGCACGAGCCCGAGCCGGTGGGCCTGCGCCTGATCCTCGGCGGCCAGGCCAAGCGCCGCGCCGCCGCGCTCGCCAAGGCGTTCGCGGCGGAGTACAACGTCCTCTTCAACACCACGGAGCAGGTCGCCGCGGCCCGCGAGCGCATCGACGAGAGCGTCGGCCTGAGCATGATGACCGGCTTCGCGATCGGAACCACGACGGCGCAGGCGGACGCGCGCCGCGCCAAGATCAAGGACTTCATGGGCGACGACGGCAACGAGACCTGGCTGATCGGGACGCCGGACATCGTCGTCGACCAGATCAAGGCGCTCGCGGAAGCCGGGCTGGACCGGATCATGCTCCAGCACCACCTGTTCGCCGACGACGACCACCTCCGGCTCGTCGCCGAGGAGGTGCTCCCGCGCGTATGAGCCGGCTCCGGATCCCCGACTACGTCGCCGGCCTCGGCGGCTTCGTCCTCTTCTGCAGCCTGTTCGCGCCCTGGACTCAGCTCTCCGACGGCACGGAGGACGGCTGGCGCTCGCTCGTCATCGTCGACATCCTCGTGCTGCTCGCCGCGCTGATGGCGATGGCGCTGCCGGTCATCACCGCCGTCAAGGACGACCCGGCCCTGCCGATCAAGTGGGACGTACTCACCGCCTGGGCGACGCTGATCGTCCTGATCATCCTCGTCGTCAAGGCCCTGGGCGGGCTCGAATGGGGCGGCGTCCTGGCCGTCGGAGCCGCGCTGGCGACCTTCGCCGGGTGCTGGCGGGCGATGCGCGACGAGTCCGCGCCCGGCCTTCGCACCCCGCCGGAGGTTCGAGCCATGCCGACCCCGCCGCCCACGGACCCCACCCATCCCGCCACGTAGACTCGCGCGCTGATGCTGAGCCGCGACCAAGTGCGTCATGTGGCGCGCCTCGCCCGTCTGGAGCTGACCGACGAGGAGATCGACCGCCACGCCGGCGAGCTGTCCAACGTGGTCGGCTGGATCGACAAGATCTCCGAGCTGGGCGACCTCGAGGACATCCCGCCGACCGCCCGCGTGGTCGAGCTGAGCAACGTGCTGCGCGAGGACGAGCCGCGCGAGAGCCTGCCCGTCGAGGCGGCGCTGGCCAGCGCGCCCGACGCCAGCGCCACCGGCTTCCGTGTCCCGAGCCCGGCCGCGGGGAGCGATCCGGCGTGATCGAGTTGACCGCCGCGCAGGCGGCCGAGCGCATCCGCAGCGGCGACCTCGACGCCACCGAGTACTGGGCGTTCTACCGCGACCGCGCCGCCGCCGACACGCTCAACGCCTTCACCTGGGTCTCCGAGTCGGAGACGCCCGAGATCGTCAACGCCGGCGGCCCGCTGGGCGGCGTCCCGGTCGGCGTCAAGGACCTCTTCTGCACGGCCGGCATCCCCAGCCAGGCCGGGTCGAAGATCCTCGAGGGCTACGCGCCGCCCTACGACGCCACCGCCGTCGCGAAGCTCCGCGCGGCCGGCGCTCCCGTCGTGGCCAAGACCAACCAGGACGAGTTCGCGATGGGCTCGTCCACCGAGAACTCCGCCTACGGTCCGACGCTCAACCCGTGGGACACCGGGCGCGTGCCCGGCGGCTCCAGCGGTGGCAGCGCCGCGGCCGTCGCCGCCGGCCTGGTCCCGTGGGCGATCGGGACGGACACCGGCGGCTCCATCCGCCAGCCCGCCTCGCTGTGCGGGATCGTCGGCCTCAAGCCCACGTACGGCGCGATCAGCCGCTACGGGATGATCGCCTTCGCGTCCTCGCTGGACCAGTGCGGCCCCTTCACCCGCGACACGACCGACGCCGCTCTGCTGCTGCAGGCGATGCAGGGCGCCGACCCGTGCGACTCGACGTCCGTCGGCCTGCGCGAGCCGGTCGTGCCGCCGACCCGGACCGACCTCAGGGGCGTCCGCATCGGCGTCCCGGACGAGCTGACCGGCGAGGGCATCGAGGCAGGCATCCTCGAGCGCTTCCAGGAGACGCTCGATCGCGCCCGCGCGCTCGGCGCGACCGTCGAGCCCTGCCAGCTGCCCCACGCGCCGCATGCGCTGGCCGCCTACTACCTGATCGCCCCGGCGGAATGCTCGAGCAACCTCGCCCGCTACGACGGCGTCCGCTACGGAAAGCGAGCCGACGCCCGCGACCTGCTGTCCATGTACACCGAGACGCGCGCGCAGGGCTTCGGCGCCGAGGTCAAGCGCCGCATCCTGATCGGGACCTACGCGCTTTCCAGCGGCTACTACGACGCGTACTACGGCAAGGCCCAGAAGGTCAGGACGCTGATCCTGCGCGACTTCGAGCGCGTGTTCGCGAACTTCGACCTGATCGCCACGCCGACGACGCCCGGCGTCGCCTTCGAGCTCGGCGCCAAGACGGCCGACCCGCTGGCGATGTACCTCAACGACTACTGCACGGTGCCGATGAGCCTGGCCGGCATCCCGGGGATCTCCATCCCCAACGGCCTGGTCGACGGGCTGCCGAGCGGCTTCCAGCTCGCGAGCCCCGCCTTCAGCGAGAACGCGCTGCTCGACGCCGCGCACGCACTCGAGCTGGACCTCGCCTTCGACGGGAGCTCGGCGTATGCCTGAGTACGAGCCCGTCATCGGCCTGGAGATCCACGTCCAGCTCGGCACCCGCACGAAGATGTTCTGCGGCTGCGAGCTGACCTTCGGCGACCCGCCCAACACGCACACCTGCCCGGTCTGCCTGGGCCTGCCCGGCTCGCTGCCGGTCACCAACGCGAGGGCCATCCACCTCGGCCTGAAGATGGCGATGGCGTTCGGCTGCGAGATCTCCGAGACGGCCGTCTTCAGCCGCAAGAACTACTTCTATCCCGACAACGCGAAGAACTACCAGATCAGCCAGTACGACCAGCCGCTGTGCCTGGGCGGCGAACTCGCCGGGGTGCAGCTCACCCGCATCCACCTCGAGGAGGACGCGGCCAAGCTCACCCACGCGGGCGCGACGGGCCGCATCCACGACGCCGGCGGCTCCGAGGTCGACTACAACCGCGGCGGCACCCCGCTGGCCGAGATGGTCACCGAGCCCGACATCCACTCCGCCGAGCAGGCCCGCGAGTGGCTGATCCTGCTGCGCGAGACGCTGCGCCAGCTCGGCGTCTCCGACGTCGACATGAGCCAGGGCTCGCTGCGCTGCGACGCCAACGTCTCCGTCCGCCCGGTCGGGACCACCGAGCTGGGCACGAAGACCGAGCTCAAGAACATGAACTCCTTCGCGTTCCTCGAGGCCGGCATCAAGGCCGAGGTCGCGCGCCAGATCGGGCTGCTGGAGGCCGGCGAGCGGGTGTTGCAGGAGACGCTGCACTTCGACCCGCGCTCCGGCTCGCTTTCGAGCCTGCGGTCGAAGGAGGAGGCGCACGACTACCGCTACTTCCCGGAGCCGGACCTCGTGCCGGTCAGTCCGACGCCCGAGATGCTGGAGGCGGCTCGTGCCGAGCTGCCCGAGCTGCCGGAAGCGAAGATCGCCCGCTTCGTCGCGCTGGGGCTCCCCGAGGACGCGGCGCGGACGCTGGTCTGGCGGCCGGAGCGGGCGGCATTCTTCGAGGCGGTCGAGGCGCCGGCCCGCGATGTGGCCAACTGGCTGGAGCGCGCGCCGGAGCTCGGTTCGCTGACGCCCGACGCTCTCGCCTCCCTCATCGCCATGGTCGCCGACAAGCGGATCTCGGGCGACGCGGGCCGCAAGGTGCTGGATCTCCTGGTCACCGAAGGCGGGAGCCCGGAGGCGCTGGTGGAGCGCGAGGGGCTCGGCTCGATGGGCGACGAGCTGGGCGAGATCGTCGACCGGGTGCTGGCGGAGAACCCGGACGTCGTCCAGCGGATCAAGGACGGCAACCCGAAGGCGATGGGCGCCCTGGTCGGGCCGATCATGAAGGCGACCAAGGGCCGCGCCGATGGTGGCGCGGTGCAGCGCTTGCTCCGCGAGCGCCTCGGTTTATCCTGAAGCGCATGAGCAAGCTGATCCGCATGGACAAGACCGGTCACTCGACGCTTGCCGAGTGGACGGGCGTGGAGGACGCCGACGCGGCGGTCAAGACCTTCCGCGAGCAGCTCGACGCGGGCTACTACGCCGTCGTCACGCGCGGCGAGGGCCACGCCGAGCAGGTGCGCGAGCTGCCGCTGGACGCCGACCTGGTGATCCTGCGCCGTCCCATCGCGGGTGGCTGAGGCACCAGTCCTCAGCGAGACGGCGGGCGTCTACTGGCGCCCGCGCGTCGACGCGGACCGGCTGCGGGCGGCCGGGCGCATCTGGACGCTGACGACGTTCGCGCACACCGTGCCGTGGCTGCTGATGGCGGGCCTGCTGCTGTACCTGGAGCCGCTGAGCTTCCCGCTCGCGGTCATCCTGATCGCGCACGCCTGGATCATCCCCGAGCTGTACGCCAAGCGCGGGGCGAACGTGCTGCGCCCGGCCACGCGCCTGACCGACGCTGCGGAGCGGACGGCGGTGGGCCTGCTCGGCGACCTCGTCGGCCACCGGGCGCGGGATCTCCACGCGGGCACCGGGGTCATCCTCGAGCGCGGCCGGCTCGGTACCTGGCTCGTCGGCGAGCAGGGCGCCGTGCTGTTCACCGAGCGGGGCCGGCGGGTCCACTGCTACTGCGTCCGCGTCGAGGATCCCGACCTGCCGAGCGCGGACCGCATCGCGCACCTGCTGCTCGCCCTGCGCGAGGACGAGGCCGGCTTCGCAACCGTCGCCAACCGCGCCTTCTCCGGAGCGCCGTGGCGCCTGCGGCGCCGGCTCGCGCCCCGCGCGCGCCCCGCGGTCGACGTGGCCCGCGTGGCGGGCGCCCCCTCCGGATAGCCCCGCAATTTTTACCAAATGGCCATATGTCCCTAAGGGTCGCGCGGGGACAATGTGAGGCATGAACATGACAAGGACGACCGCGCAAACCTCGGCATCCGGCCGCGGCGCCGTGACGCGGATCAGCGCTGCCCGCCGCAGCAGCACCAACCGCCCCGACGTGCTCCGCGCGCGTGACGCGCGCCGTCAGCTGCGCTCGCGCCAGGAGCGCTTCGCGCACCTGAAGCGCATGTACGACTGACCCGTACCCTCCGGGGGGTGGAGTACCTGATCATCTGCGCCGTCTCCGGCGTCTGGGCCGGGTACATCGGCAGGTCCAAGGGCTCGTCTGTGGTGGTGTGGTTCATCATCGGGGCGATCGTCCCGTTCCTGGGGGTCCTGATCGCCGCGCTCTACCGGCACGAGACCGACGAGCTGCGCCGCCAGTGCCCGCGCTGTGGCAGCATCGTGATGCTCCACGACCAGGTCTGCACTCACTGCGGGTCCGACCTCGACTTCCCCGAGGTCGCGATCGAGCCGCAGTCAGCGACGTACCAGGGCGGCTGACGCCGCGAAGACGAGCCCGGCGCTGACCAGCACCGCCGGCCACGAGCCGATCGCATGCCCGAGCGGATGGGAGACGACGAACAGCGCCAGCGCGATCCCGAGCAGCGCGGCGGTCCGGCCCGCGCCGGCGACCGGAAGCGCCATCCGGGCGCAGACCGCGCCGCCGGCCAGCAGGACGAGCCCGCCGAGCGCGCGCACATCGGTCAGCTCGGCCACGCCGAAGCCCGCCACGAAGGTCGCGGCGGCGACGAGCCCGACTTTCAGAGCGGCCGGTCCAGGACGAAGATCTCGAACGACCGCGGCGGGTCGAACACGATCTGCGAGTGGTAGGTCAGGACGCGGCGCTCGGTGATGCGCTCGACCGCCGAGCAGAACTCCGCCTCGACGACGCGCTGGAAGCGCAGCCGGTAGTCGCGCACGAGCAGCTCCTCGCCCGCCTCGAGCAGCGTCTCCTCGTTGCGCGTCAGCCCGCCCTCGAGCACCGTCAGCACGTACTCGTCGTTGATGAAGCTCTTGGCCGCCGTGGGACCCTTGCCGTAGTGCTCCTTCATGAGCGCGACGAGCGTGTTGGACAACGAGGCGCGGATCTCACCGTGTTCTGACACTCCTGGCCATTAAAAGTGGGACGGGTGAGACAGCGAATGCAAGGACTCGGGCGGCGTCTGCTCGCTTACACCCTGATCGTCGTCGCGGTGGTGATCCTGTTGAAGGTCGTCTTCAGCGTGATCACGGGCTTCATCCACACGCTGATCCTCGTCGCGCTCCTGATCTTCGCGCTCTACGCGCTCAGCTGGGGGATGCGCAACAAGCGCGCCTAGGGGCGGGTCATTCCGGCGGCCGGTCGGGCAGCGTGAACGAGAAGGTCGACCCCTCGTCCTCGAAGCCGTCGACCCAGATCCGCCCGCCGTGGCGCTCGACGATCCGCTGGCAGATCGCCAGGCCGATGCCGGTCCCCGGGAACTCCGAGTCGGCGTGCAGGCGCTGGAACATGCCGAACACCTTCGACGCGAAGCGCGGGTCGATCCCGATGCCGTTGTCGCGGACGTCGATCCGCCACGCCGAGGCGAGCCGGGTCGCGGAGATCTCGACCAGCGGGGGCCGGCCGGGCGGGGTGAACTTGATCGCGTTGGAGACCAGGTTCTGCACGACCTGCGCGATACGCGCCTCGTCGCCGCGCAATCGGGGGAGGGGACCGCTGACGATGCGGGCGTCGCGCTCGGCGATCTCGGCGGCGAGGTCGTCCCGGACCCGGTCGACGACCGCGCCGAGGTCGAACGGCGCGGCGGCGTCCTCCATCCGGCTGGCCCGCGCGAAGGCCAGCAGGTCGTCGATCATGTTCTGCATCCGGCCCGTCCCGGCCGTGATGAAGCCGATCATCTTGTCGGCCTCGTCGTCGAGCTGGCCCTCGTAGCGGCGCGCGAGCATCGTCGTGAACGACGAGACGGACCGCAGCGGAGCCGCGAGGTCGTGAGAGGCGACGTAGGCGAAGTGCTCGAGCTCGGCGTTGGAACGGCGCAGCTCGTCCGCCAGCGCGGCCTCCTGCCCGATGCGGTGCTGCATCCAGGCGACGACGCGGCGCGCCGCGTAGGCCAGGGTCGCCTCCGTGACCGCCACGCCGGAGGCGGACAGGTACCAGGTCGAGTTCCCCAGGTGCCAGGAGCAGAAGGCCCACAGGCCGGTCGCGGCCAGGACGACGAGCGCGGCCATGCGCGGCGGGGCGAGGGCGCCGGCGGCCAGCGTTGGCGCCAACCACAGCAACAGGAAGGTGGAGGGGGCGATCCCGGTCACGAGGATCAGGCCCGTGCCCAGCAGCAGGGACACGGCCGAGAGGAGCAGCAGCGCGCGCAGCGGGACGCCGGTGCCCACCGCGAGCGTGTCTCCGAGCGTGGGCACCGCGGGCCGGGCGACCGGTTCGGGCGGCGGCGGCGGTGCGGCTCGGACCGGCGCGGGGGTGGGCCGTTCCCCGGCCCGGCGCGCCGAGGCGACCGCGCGCACGGCGTCGGCCAGCTCGCTCAGCGGCGCGCTCTTCTCGATGTAGCGATCCGCGCCCAGTGACAGCGCGGTCGCTCCGAGCGCGTCGGACAGGAAGCCGGAGAAGACCACGATGCCGGCGTTCGGAGCTTCCTTGGCGATGCGGGGGATCGCCTCCAGCCCGTCCATCCGCGGCATCGAGAGGTCGCAGATGACGACGTCGGGCTGCAGGTCGGCGATCAGTGGGATGCCGTCGACGGGGTCGTCCGCCTCGCCGATGACCGCGAGGTCCTCCGACTCCGTCAGGACCCGGCGCACGCGGTGGCGCAGCTCGCGCGTGTCGTCGAGCAGGAAGATGCGGACCGTGCTGGTCTGCGCGGCCTCGTCGTCTGCTGTCGCCGTCGCGGTGATGACCTGCCGGGGAATGGCGCTCCTCTTGGGGACGTAGGGGGCCTGTCTCGCTTTTCGGCCCCCGCTCCCGCTTCCTTGAGGGCGCTAACTGGCCAAGGTGCCGATGCCCGCCTCCAGCGCGCGGGCGATCTCGGCGAAGTGCTCCTCCGTGGCGGTGAGCGGCGGGGAGACCGCAACGCCGCTCGCGAGCGCGCGCACGAGGACGCCCTCGGCGCGCACCGCGCCGGCCAGCGCCTGCGGGTTGCCCTCGATCTCGACGGCGCCCAGCGTGCCCATGCCACCGCGGACCTCGACGACGCCGGCGAGGTCGGCGAGCGGCTTCAGCGCCTCGTGCAGTGGGCCTTCCATCGTGCGGCCGCGCTCGAGCAGGCCGTCGGCCGCGAGCAGGTCGAGGTTGGCGAGCGCCGCGGCGCAGCACGTGGCGTGCCCGGCGTAGGTGGCGCCGTGGCGGAACACCGGGCCGCCGGCGTCCCCCCAGAAGGGCTCGGCCACACGGCCGCTGACGACGACGCCGCCCAGCGGCAGGTAGCCGGAGGTCACGCCCTTGGCGAAGATGACCATGTCCGGGACGACGTCCCAGCGCTCGATGCCGTACCAGGTGCCGAGCCGGCCGAACCCGCAGATGACCGAGTCGCAGACGAAGAGGATGCCGCGGTCGGCGCACAGCTCGGCGACGCCCTCGATGTAGCCGGGCGCGGGCGGGCGCACGCCGCCGGCGCCGATCACGGGCTCGCAGAAGACGGCGGCGACGCGGTCGGCGCCGAGGCGGTCGACGTGCTCGCGCAGCGCATCGAGGTCGTCGTGGTCGACGACGGCGACGTCGGGGATCAGCGGTCCCCAGCTCGACCGGTTGGCCTCGATCCCGGCCAGCGACGTCCCGAAGCCGTGCGTGCCGTGGTAGCCGTTGGAGCGGACGACGATGTGCTGGCGCTCGGAGTGGCCGGACTCGAGCCAGAAGCGGCGCGCGAGCTTGGCGGCGGTGTCGACGCCGTCGCCGCCGCCCGAGCCCAGGAAGACCTTGGCGTCCGGAAGCGTGGAGAGCTCGGCGAGGCGCGTCGTCAGCTCCTGCGCCGCCGGGGAGACGAAGTCCCCGAACGCGCTGTAGGCCTCGAGCTTGCCCATCTGGTCGGCCACCGCGGCGGCGATCTCCGGCCGCCCGTGGCCGACGTTGCAGTACCACAGGCTCGCGGTCGCATCGAGGTAGCGGGCGCCCTCGCTGTCGTACACCCAGACGTCCTCACCACGCTCCAGGACCAGCTCCGACGAGCGCACCGCGCCCATGTCTGCGAACGGGTGCCACAGCCGCGTTTCGGTCATGATCCGGAGTTTATGACAGGCTTATGGACGTGGCGGATATCCGGCTTGCCGATCTGTACAAGGCCTACGGCGAGGTCGCGGCCGTGGACGGGGTCGACCTCGAGGTGGCCGAGGACGAGTTCTTCACCCTGCTCGGGCCGTCGGGGTCCGGCAAGACCACGACGCTGCGCCTGATCGCGGGGTTCGAGACGCCTGACCGCGGCACGGTCGAGCTCGCGGGTGAGGACGTCACCGGTCGCCCGCCCTACGCGCGTGACGTCAACACCGTCTTCCAGGACTACGCGCTGTTCCCGCACATGACGGTGCAGGAGAACGTCGAGTACGGGCTGCGGATCAAGAAGGTCGCGCGTGACGAACGGCGCTCGCGGGCGACCGAGGCGCTCGCGCTCGTCCAGCTCGACGGCTACGGGGACCGCAAGCCGGGGCAGCTCAGCGGCGGGCAGCGCCAGCGCGTCGCCCTGGCGCGCGCGATCGTCAACCGGCCCAAGGTGCTCCTGCTCGACGAGCCGCTCGGTGCGCTCGACCTCAAGCTGCGCCAGGGCATGCAGGTCGAGCTCAAGCGCATCCAGCGCGAGGTCGGCATCACCTTCGTCTACGTGACCCACGACCAGGAGGAGGCGCTCACGATGAGCGACCGCCTGGCCGTGTTCGACGCGGGCCGGATCGTCCAGGTCGGCACGCCGGCCGACGTCTACGAGAAGCCCGCGACGGAGTTCGTGGCCGGCTTCGTCGGCGTCTCCAACGTGCTCGAGCGCGGCGGGGAGCGCTTCACGGTCCGGCCGGAGAAGATCCGCCTGGACGCCGACGACGGAGAGCGCGGGACCATCCGCGAGGTCGCCTACGCGGGCGGCTTCACGCGCTACGTCGTCGAGCTCGAGCGCGGCGGTGAGCTGCAGGTCGTCCAGCAGAACCTCGACACGACCTCGTCCGAGGTCGCCAGACAACGGGGCCGCGCCGTCACGGTGGGGTGGCGGCCCGAGAACCAGCAACCACTGGAGGGAAGTACATGAAGGCACTGAGGGCGACGCTTGCGATCGCTGCCGTCCTGTCGATGGGCGTGACGGCGTGCGGTTCGGACGACGGAGCATCCTCCGGCTCGGCGGGCAAGGTGAGCAAGGCGCCCGACGTGCCCATGGCCAAGTCCGTCGGCGAGGGGGAGGGCGAGGTCAACCTGATCGCCTGGGCCGGCTACGTCGAGGACGGCTCGACGGACCCGAAGGTCGACTGGGTCTCGGACTTCGAGAAGGAGACGGGCTGCCAGGTCAACACCAAGATCGGCAACACCTCCGACGAGATGGTCACGCTGATGCGGACGGGCCAGTACGACGGTGTGTCGGCATCGGGTGACGCGACGCTGCGCCTGATCGCCGGCGGTGACGTCGCCCCGGTCAACACGGATCTCATCCCCAACTACGCGGACGTCTTTTCCGGCCTCAAGGATCGCGACTTCAACTCGGTCGACGGCCAGATGTACGGCATCCCGCACGGCCGCGGCGCGAACCTGCTCATGTGGCGCAGCGACAAGGTCAGCGGCGACCTCGACTCCTGGGACAGCGTCTTCGACACCGCCAAGCTCGAGGAGAACAAGGGCAAGGTCACGGCCTACGACAACCCGATCTACATCGCCGACGCCGCGGTGTACCTCAAGACCCACCAGCCCGACCTGAAGATCGACAACCCCTACGAGCTCGACCAGAAGCAGTTCGACGCCGCGGTGAACCTGCTCAAGGAGCAGCGCAAGTACATCGGCGAGTACTGGTCGGACTACACGAAGGAGCAGGCGGCCTTCTCGCAGGGCGACTCCGTCGTCGGCACCACGTGGCAGGTCATCGCGAACCTGCTGCAGGGCGAGAAGAACCCCGTCCCGATCAAGACCACGCTGCCCTCCGAGGGCTCGACGGGCTGGTCGGACACGTGGATGATCGCCGCCAAGGCCAAGCACCCGAACTGCATGTACAAGTGGATGGACCACATCATCAGCCCGCAGGCGAACGCCGACGTGGCCGAGTGGTTCGGGGAGGCGCCCGCCAACGAGAAGTCGTGTGACCTCACGGCGGTCAAGGACCACTGCGAGACGTTCCACGCCAAGGACGAGGACTACTTCAAGCAGATCTCGTTCTGGACCACGCCGACCGCCGATTGCGGCGACGAGCGCGGGGCGAAGTGCATGGACTACTCGAAGTGGGTCAACGCCTGGACGGAGATCAAGGGCTGACCCGCCGCTTCGCAGACGTCCTCCACGGACATCGCCGCACCCAGCTGGGGCTACTCCTGGCCGGCCCGATCGGCTGGCTGGGAGTCGCCTACCTGGGCTCGCTCGCGGTGCTGTTCGTGGCCGCCTTCTGGCGGCTGGATCCGTTCACGTCCCAGGTCGTCCACGACTACGGGACGCAGAACTTCACCCAGATCGCCGAGTCGGGCACGTACCGGACGATCGCGTTCCGGACGATCGGCATCGCCTTCGCGGTGACGGTCGCCGACGTGCTGCTGGCCTTCCCGATTGCGCTGTACATGGCCAAGCTCGCGCGCCCGCGGGTGCGCAACCTGATGGTCGTCGCGGTGCTCGTCCCGCTGTGGTCGTCCTACCTCGTGAAGGTCTACGCGTGGCGGACGATCCTCTCGACGGACGGGATCCTCAACTGGTTCCTGAACCCGTTCGGGCTGTCGTCGCCGGGCTTCGGGACCTTCGCGACGTTCCTCGTCTTCACGTACCTGTGGCTGCCCTACATGGTGATCCCGATCTACGCGGGGCTCGAGCGGTTGCCCGATTCGATGCTGGCCGCCTCGGGGGATCTCGGGGCGCGCCCGTGGACGACGATCCGCCGCGTCGTGCTCCCGCTGGTCTTCCCCGCGGTCGTGGCGGGGTCGATCTTCACCTTCTCGCTGACCCTGGGCGACTACATCACGCCGCAGATCGTCTCCTCGACGCAGTTCATCGGCAACGTCGTCTACGCCAACGTGGGCGTGGCCAACAACCTGCCGCTGGCCGCGGCGTTCGGGACGGTCCCGGTCGTCGTGATGATCGTCTACCTCCTGATCGCGCGCCGGCTGGGCGCGTTCGAGAACGTCTGACGCCGTGTACTTCTCGCGCGGCAGCCGGATCGGACTGAAGATCGCCACGGGGCTGGTGCTGGCGTTCGTCTACATCCCGATCCTGGTCATCATCATCTACGCCTTCAACCCGGACCGCACGCAGCGGTGGCCGCTGAGCGGGGTGACGCTGGACTGGTTCGGGAAGGCGATCGACAACCCGGGCGTGCGCGACGCGCTGCTGACGTCGCTGAAGGCGGGCCTGGGCGCGACCGCGATCGCGCTGGTGCTGGGGACCCTGGCCGCCCTGGCCGTCGCCCGGCACCGCTTCTTCGGGCGCGAGGCGATCTCGTTCCTGGTCATCCTGCCGATCGCGCTTCCGGGCATCGTCACCGGCATGGCCCTGAACTCGACCTTCACCGAGGTCTTCGGGGTCGAGCTGTCGCTGTTCACGATCATCGTCGGCCATGCGACGTTCTGCATCGTGGTCGTCTACAACAACGTCGTCGCCCGGCTGCGGCGCATGTCCTCGTCCTTCGAGGAGGCGAGCGCCGACCTCGGCGCGCACCCGTTCCAGACCTTCCGGCTGGTGACGCTGCCGCAGCTGCGCGGCGCGCTGGTCGCGGGCGGGCTGCTGGCCTTCGGGCTGTCGTTCGACGAGGTGATCGTGACGACGTTCACGGCCGGCGGGACGCAGACGCTGCCGCTGTGGATCCTCACCAACCTCTCGCGGCCCAACCAGCTCCCGATCGTCAACGTCGTCGCGTTCTTCGTCGTGCTGCTCTCGATCGTCCCGGTGTACTTCGCGCACCGGCTCACGAGCGACAGCGACGCGCTCGGCGTCTGACTAGCCTCGGCGCCCGTGATGCGGGTCCCACCCACCCTCGCGGTTCTGATGGCGGCGCTGCTGGTCGGCTGCGGCTCCGGGCGCGCCAAGCCGGACCCGGAGCCCGGCCCGAGGGTGACGGCCCCGCCGGGCATCACCCCGCCGGCCACGGTCGGGCCGCCGGAGGGCTCGCTCTCGCTGCTGGCGCCGGACGGCTACGTCCCCGAGTCGGCCCGCCGGGTGCCCGGCTGCGACGTGACGGTCACGCCGGTGCGCGGCAGCGACGACGTCGTCCGCCGCCTGGCCTCGGGCAAGTTCGACGGCGCGCTCGGCACGGGCGACGCGATGGTTCGCCTGATCGCGGCGGAGGACATCGCCCCGATCAACGTCAAATTGGTCCCGAACTACGAGAACGTCTACGAGGGCCTCAAGCTGCGCCCGTTCAACAGCGTGGCGGGGCAGCCGTTCGCGGTGCCGGTCGGGAGAGCGGCGCGGGTGATGGTGTGGCGCCGCAACGCCGTCCCGGGCACCCTGGCGAGCCTCGGCGCGCTGCTCGACCCGCCGCAGGTGGCGTCGCTCGGCGAGCAGGTGATCGTCCCGGACGACCCGTATTCGATCGCCGAGACGGCCCTGTGGGTGGCGCGCCAGCGCAAGGACCTCGCCATCACCGATCCCTACGAGCTCGACCGCAAGCAGTTCGCCGCGGTGCTGCGGATCCTGCGGCTCCAGCACCCGTACGTGAGCGAGTACTGGCGCGACCCGGGCGCCGTCCGCGACGCGTTCCGCGCCGGCCGGGCCTCCATCGGTATCGCCCCGCAGGCGATCGTCGGCGCGCTCGAGCAGCGTCCCGGCGACCTCGGCCCGATCGGCTCGACCCGTCCGCGCGAGGGCTCGATGGGCATCTCGCCCGCCTGGATGGCGGCAGCCAAGGCCGAGCACCCCAACTGCCTCTACCGCTTCTTCAACCGCGCGCTCGACCCGGTCGTCAACGCCCAGACCGCCATCGACGCCGCCATCGCCCCGGCCAACCCGGCCAGCTGCGACGTGCTCGAGCGGCGCGGCAACGAGCGCCACTGCGAGCTGTACAGCGCCGACGACGAGAGCTTCTACGCCAAGGTCCTCTTCCGCACCTATCCGACCAAGAGACTGCGGCGACGCGCGCGGCCGGGTCTGCATGGACTGGCAGGACTGGGACCGGGCCTGGCACCGCATCACCACCGGCTGACCAACCCCGCCGCCACGGTTCCGTATTTCGGAACCGTCGCGGCGCGGTCCGGTGCGGCCGGAACCTCAGCAGCGCGGTACGCCCAGGCGCTCCAATTCGTCTTCGATGAGCCGCCGGTCGTTCGGGTCGATGAGTTGGGCGAAGTGGTAGCGCAGCGGTAGGAAGCCGTCGGCCCGCCGATGCAGATCGCGGCGGTGATCCCGTAGGACGCGCCGCTCGCCGCTGTGGCCCTTGACGCCGTCGAGTTCGATGGCGATCCGCTGATCCACGTAGATCGCATCGACGGTGGACTTCCCGACCGGGTAGTTGTACTCGGGCTGGAGGAAGGCACATTCATCGACGAATCGGGCGAAGACGCGCTCGAGCTCCGATCGTGTCGCCGCGAGCTGAGGTGTGTGGGCGTCGAGCGCTTTTCGGAGCTTGGCGGCGCCCGGCTTCCCCCTCCTCAGTGACTTCCGGACTTCCTCGGGGCCGATCCCGTGGTGGAACTCCAGCTCTGCGAGGACGCCGCGAAGCTCCCAGTCACTGAGGGAGGCGGCCAGATCGAGCGGGATTCGGGCCAAGGCCGTGATCGGCATCCGATTGTGTTTCGGCGGTTCTCCAGCACCGAGGTCGAAGCGGTGCCATTCGATGCCGTGCACCGAGCCGTGATCGCTGCGGACGTTGACGTGGATGAGGCCCGGCGGTTCCTTCACCAGATCCGTCCACCACGCCGCCGACTCGGCGCAGAGGCACGCGCCCGGGCCACCGCACAGGACCGCCGCCGCGTGCCAGCCCGCGACCGACAGCATTGACGGCGGAACGGTGGCGTAGACCCGCGGGAACACCGGTTGGAGGCGGCCGGAGTCGATCGCGCGATCGATCGCCCCCTTCGCCATCCCCCTTCGGCGCAGCTGCGCCCAGGACGCCACGCCCCACTGGCGATCCGCAACTGCGCTGAGGCGGTTCCGGTTGGCGACAACTGCGCTCCGGGAGTTCCGTAAGACGGAACCGTCGGAGCGCGGTTCGGGTGGGGGAGGGGTGAGGGAGCGGCGGCGGAAGATCGGCATACGCCTATGGAGGCGCAGACCGCTGTGGCCGATCAAGACGCGGGTGTCGCGAAAGCGCGCCGGATGGCGCATAGAATTCGATGCATGCGAGCCGTCGACGCCATCATGCACTGCCTCAAGTCCGAGGGCGTGGACGTCGTATTCGGCTACCCGGGTGGTGCCAACCTGCCCACGTACGACGCGCTGTACGACGCGGGCATCAAGCACGTGCTGGTGCGCCACGAGGCCGGCGGCGGGCATGCGGCGGAGGGGTACGCGAAGGCGTCGGGCAAGGTCGGCGTCTGCTTCGCCACCTCCGGCCCGGGCGCGACGAACATCGTCACCCCGCTGACGGACGCGATGATGGACAGCGTCCCGGTGGTCTTCTTCACCGGCCAGGTGCGCACGGAGCTGCTGGGCACGGACGGCTTCCAGGAGGCGGACACGTTCGGCATCACCCTGCCGATCGTCAAGCACTCCTTCATGATCCAGCACCCGACGGAGATCCCCCGGACGATCCACGAGGCGTTCCACATCGCCCGCACCGGCCGTCCCGGCCCGGTCCTGATCGACATGCCGACGGACCTCACGCGCGTGGAGATCGACTACGAGCCCGTCACCGACGTCCACCTGCCCGGCTACCAGCCGACCACGGAGGGCAACCAGAAGCAGATCCGGCAGGCGGCCAAGGCGCTCGCCCAGGCCAAGCGGCCCGTGCTCTACGTCGGCGGTGGGACCATCAACGCGCACGCCTCCGACGAGGTTCGAGCCCTGGCGGCGACGGATCGCTTCCCCGTGACCTGCACGCTGATGGGCCTCGGCGCGTTCCCGGCCCCGCACGACCAGTGGCTGGGCATGCTGGGCATGCACGGCACCCGGGCCGCCAACTACGCGATGGACGAGGCGGACCTGATCGTCGCGTGCGGCGCGCGCTTCGACGACCGCATCACCGGCAAGCTGAGCGAGTTCGCCCCGCGCGCCAAGTTCGTCCACATCGACATCGATCCCGCGGAGATCAGCAAGAACGTCCCCGCGCACATCCCGATCGTCGGCGACGCCAAGCACATCCTCGCCAAGCTCGTGGAGGAGTACGAGAAGCTCGACACCGACCCGGCGCGGCTGGCCGAGTGGTGGGAGCGCATCGACCGCTGGCGCGCCCAGCATCCGCTGCGCTACGACGACTCCACCGACGACGAGATCAAGCCGCAACGGCTCATCGAGGCGCTCTACCAGGCCGCGCCGGAGGCGATCGTGTGCTCCGACGTCGGCCAGCACCAGATGTGGTCGGCCCAGTACTTCCACTTCTCGCGCCCGCGCACGTGGATCAACTCCGGCGGTCTCGGGACGATGGGCTTCGGCCTGCCGGCCGCGATGGGCGCCGCGCTCGCGCAGCCCGACGACCTCGTCGTCTGCGTGTCCGGCGACGGCTCCATCCAGATGAACATCCAGGAGCTGGCGACGATCCGCGAGAACAACATCCCGGTCAAGGTCGTGCTGATGAACAACGGCTTCCTCGGGATGGTCCGCCAGTGGCAGGAGCTGTTCTGGGAGCGGCGCTACTCGAGCGTCGACACCGGCCAGTGGCCCGACTTCGTCAAGCTCGCCGAGGCGTACGGCATCCCCGGCCACCGGCTGACCTCCAAGGCCACGCTGCTCGACGACCTGCGCGCGATCCTCGCCGCCGAGGGCCCCGCGTTCGTCGACGTCCGCGTCACCAAGGAAGAGAACACGTACCCGATGATCGCGCCCGGCGCTGCCGCTCGCGACATGGTGGGCTGAGCCATGGGCGACCCCGGGACGCGCACGGAGACGATCTCGCTCGAGGACCTCGAGGCCACGAGCGGCTTCCGCACCGGCCGCAAGCACATCCTCAGCGTGCTGGTGGAGAACAAGCCGGGCGTCCTGACCCGGGTGGCGGGGCTCTTCGCCCGCCGCGGGTTCAACATAGACACGCTGGTGGTCGGGCCGACGGACGACCCGAAGCTGTCGCGCATCACCCTGACGGTGGACGGCGCGGCGCATCCGATCGACCAGGTGACCAAGCAGCTGCACAAGCTGGTCAACGTGATCAAGATCCGCGACCTCGAGCCCGACGAGACGATCGCGCGCGAACTGGCGGTCTTCAAGATCTCCGCCGACAGCGCCGCCCGCGCCGAGATCATGCAGTTCGTCGAGATCTTCGGCGGCCGCATCATCGACGTCACCAAGCGGTCGATCATCGTCGAGATCGTCGGGCCGGCCGACCAGGTCAGCCGCTTCGAGAAGCTCGTGCGCCCGTTCGGCCTGATCGAGATGGCGCAGACGGGCGAGATCGCGATCGCCCGCGGTCGCGCCGAGACGTAAGCCGACCGGCCCGGCGCCGTGCCGACCCACGTCTCGCGACCGCGGCTGACGACACGGCTCGGCGAGCAGCCGCTCGGGATCGTCTGGGCGGGAGGAGGATGGGGCAAGTCGGCGCTGGCCGCCGAGTACCGCGATGGGCTGGGCATCGCGGCCGTCGAGGCCCGCCTGGACGCAGGCGACGGCGCACCGGACCGGCTGGTCGGCCGGCTGCGCCGGGCGTTGTGGCGCGCCGGACGCTCCGACGCCCTCGCCGCGGTCACCGAGGCGATGGCCGACCCCCGCGAGGCGGTGGAGGTGCTCGCCGACGCCCTCGGTGCCGCGGAGGAGCCCCTGCTGCTCATCGTCGACGACGTCCACCACGCCGACGCGGGGGCCGCCGCGCTGCTGGGCAGGCTCGCCGCCGACCTGCCCGGCCACCACCGGCTCCTGCTGCTCGGCCGGGGCGCGCCCGCCGGACTACCCGAACCGCCCGACGCCGTTGTCCTTGACAGCACCGATCTCGCCTTCACCGTCGCCGAGGTGCTCGGCCTCGGCGCCGGTCTCGACCTCGCGCCGGACGAGGCGGGCGCCCTCCTGCGGGCGACGGGCGGCTGGGCGGCCGCCGTCGTCCTGGCGATCGGCCGGCTCAGGCGCGCCCGCGACCGCGACGCCGAGCTGCGCGAGCTGACCGAGCAGCCGCGCGTGCTGGCCCACCTGGTGCACGGGCTCCTCGCCTCACTGCCCGAAGCCGAGCGCGCATCCGTCGTGCAGCTCGCGCACCTGCCGTTGATCGGCGAGGAGATGGCCTCGGGCGATTTGCTCAGGCGCGCCACGACGGCCGGCATCCCGCTGGCGCGGGTGCGCGACGGGTGGTGGGAGCTGGCCGGCGGCGTCCAGGAGCTGCTGTCGGGCATGGCGCCGCTCGACCCGCGGGTCGCCGAAGACGCGGCGTCGGCGTACCTGCGCGCCGGGGAGGTGCCAGCGGCCGTGACCGTGCTGTTGCGCGCCGGCCTCGGTGACGCCGCCGCCAACCTGGTGGCGGAGCTCGCGCCCGACCGGGTCGACCAGCTCGACCATGCCGAGCTCGGCGCCCTCGTCGACGCCCTGCCCGCCAGCGCCGTCGACGCGCATCCTGGCGTGCTCCTGCACTACGCCCGAGCGTGCCAGCCGGCGGCCCAGGTGCAGCGGCGCACGGCTGCGCTCGAGCGCGCGCAGCGCGCGGCCGCCGGCGCCGGCCGGCTGAGA
Organism: uncultured Solirubrobacteraceae bacterium; assembly: GCA_963740765.1. GTDB lineage: Bacteria > Actinomycetota > Thermoleophilia > Solirubrobacterales > Solirubrobacteraceae > DATLGB01. Next base: position 59,223 of record CAVUFN010000017.1, read on the forward strand.
CGTGAGATCGACGTCGAACGGGCGCTGGACCTCGCGCGCGACGACGACTTCGAGGCGGCCGATGCGCTCGCCAGCGCCGTCCTCGACGCCGCCGCCGACGACGAGCTCGCGACGCGCGCCCGCGCGCTCGACGTCCGCGCCCGCGCGGAGGCGCTGCGCGGCGACGCCGCTTCGCTGGCGCGTGCCGAGGCGCTGTTCGAGGCGTCGCTCGTGCTCTCTCGTGCGCTGGGCCAGCGCAACTGGGTGGCCCAGACCCTGCTGGCGCTGGCCGACCGCGTGTATTTCGCCCGCGGGCAGCACGAGCTGGCCGTCCAGCGCATCGACGAACTGCTCGCCGACCTCCCCGGTCGGAGCCGCTACCGAGCCGTGACCCTCAGCTTCCGGGCGCAGATCCTGATCGACTGCGGGCGTTTCGCGGACGCGGAGGCGACCTTCGCCGAGATGCGGCGGCTCAGCGAGGCCACGGGCGACGAGCGCGCGCACGGCTACCTGGCCTGGGTGGTCGCGCAGCTGGCGTCGCTGCGCGGCGATGCGGACGCGACGCGGGAGGCGCTACTGGAGGCGGAGTCCCGCGCGGGGGAGTGGTTCGAGCACTCGACCGGGGCGGAGTTCCTCGCCGACGCCGCCGACCTGCTCGACCGGGTGGGCGACCGGAACGAGGCTCGGCGCTATCTCGAGCGTGCGCGCGAGCGCTCCGCCGAGGCGGGCATGTGGTTCGGCGTCGCGGAGTCCGCGGTGCTCGCCCGCGCGGGCGATCCTGCGGCGGCGCGGACAGCCATCGCGGCCACGCTGGCCCAGCCGCGCCTGCTGCGACGCGAGCGCTGGCGCTTGCTCCTGCTCGACGCCCACGCGGCCCACCGCTGCGCCGCGCCCGACGCCGGTGCGCTCGCGGCGCGGGCGTTCGAGGAGGCGGCCACGCTCGGCACGCCGCAGCTCCCGCTGGTCCGCGAGCGCGCCATCGCCGAGTCCCTGCTGCCGCTAGCGGTCGCCGCGGGCTCCGCAAGCGCCGCCTCCCTGGCCAGCGCGGGACCGCGCCTCGCGATCGCGGTCCTCGGCGGATTCTCGGTCACGCGCGGCGGGACGCCGGTCGCCCTACCCGAGGGCCGGCCGCAGGCGCTGGTCAAGCTGGTCGCCGCCTCAGGGGGCGCGACGCTCGCCGACGTCGCCATCGAAGCGCTGTGGCCCGGCACGGCGCCGGCGGCCGGGCGCCGCGGCCTGCGCAACGCGTTGCACAGGACGGGCGGGCTGGTGGTCCGCGCGGGCGAGAGCCTGCGACTCGCGGATGCAGCCGAGGTCGATGCCGTCATCTTCGAGCGGCTGGCCGCCGCGGCGACCGACCCGACCGCGCTCCGGCGCGCGGTCGACCGCTATCCGGGCGAGCTGCTGCCGGACGATCGCTATGCGCCGTGGGCCGCGGCGCCGCGCGAGCGGCTGCGCGCGACCTACGTGGAGCTGCTCGACCGGCTCGCGGAGGCCGTCGAAGCGCAGGGCGAACTCGACGAGGCGCTGCGGATCCTCGATCGCGCCATCGGCGCAGACCCGCACGACGAACGGCGCTACCTGCTCGCTGCCCGGATCCTCGGCGCCCAGGGCCGCCGGGCCAGCGCCACCCTCCTCCTCGGCCGCGGCGCAGACGCTCTGCGCGAACTCGGACTTCCCGTCCCGCCCGCGTTCGCCAAGCTCGCCGCGACGCTGTGAGACGGCGGTGAGACGACCGCTCGCGACAGTTGCGCGAAGGTGCAGAGAGCGGCTCGGCTCAGCGACTCGCAGTACCGCGGCCTCCTCGACTTGGTCGGCGAGGCCCACGATGCGCGCGACCTGACCGAGTTCCGGGCCGCCGTGCTGCCGGGCGTCCGCCGGCTGGTGCCCGCCGACATCGTGTCCTACAACGAGATCTCGCGCTCCGGTGCGGGCAACGTCGCGGCCACGGACCCGGAGCTCCCGGCCTGGGCGCTGGAGGTGTGGGACCGGCTCGCGAGCGTCAACCCGCTCGTCCAGCGGTTCATCCTCACGCGCGACGGCCGCCCCTACCGCTTCTCGGACGTCGTCGACCTGGAAGCCTTCCACCGCAGCAGGATCTACCGCGAGCTTTACCGGCCACTCGGCGTCGAGCACCAGGTCGCCTTCGCGCTGCCGTCACCGCGCACGGTGACGATCGGCATCGCGCTCAACCGCGGCGGGACGGTCGACTTCGGCGACGACGAGCGCGACCTGCTGGGGCTCCTGCGCCCCCATCTCATCCAGGCCTACCGCAACGCCCGGCTGCGCGAGCGCTCCGCCGCCGTGATCGACACGCTGCGCGCCGGCCTCGGCGCGCACGGCGTCGCCGCGATCGTCACCTACCCGGATGGTCGCGTGGCGCTGGCCTCCGAACGCGGCCGCCGCCTCGTCCGCGAGATCTCCGGTCAGGAGCTGGTCGACGACCGGGTCCCGCCGTGCCCGGTCGCCACCCTGCTCGCCGACGGCCCCGATCGCGGGTCGGTGCGAACCCGGACGGGCGCGGAACTGCTGGCCCACGCGTGCGCACCCGCGACGGCGGCACCATGCTCTTCCTCGATCGGGCGCAGCGCGTGCTCACGCCACAGACGCTCGAGGGAATCGGCCTGACGCCGGCCGAGGCCCGCACGCTGGCGGCGCTCGCGCGCGGTGGCTCGACCGCCGACGTGGCGGCCGAGCTCGGCCTCAGCCCGCGCACCGTGCTCAAGCACGGCGAGCGCATCAACCGCAAGCTCGGGGTCCGCGACCGCGCCCAGGCGATCGCGACCGCCTGGGCGGCCACCGAAGCCGGAGGGACATGATGGGCATACGCGCTCGCACGTACACCGCACAGCCTGTCGATCTGACGGAAACCGGTTCCGGGCGACGTTGCTTGGGTATGGGTGCGCTCCGCACCATCCTGCTCGCCGCGCTCGCCGCCGCCCTGCTGGTCAGCCTGCCGGGCGCTTCGCGGGCCGCCGGCTGCACGATCACCTGGGTCGGGGACGTCGACTCGGGCTGGACGACCAGCGACGGCGGTGACACGAACTGGACCGACGATCGGCTGCCGAACGGCTCCGACGTCGTCTGCATCGACGACGGCGACGTGAACCTGGCCGGCGCGGGCGCCTCGGTGACGTCCTACGAGATCGCTGACGGTGCGTCGCTGACCGTGATGGGCGTGCGGCTGGCGGCGGGCGCCGGATCCAGCAACGCCGGCACGCTCACGCTGGCCGGTGGCGGCGCCCGCCTGCACACCGAGAACGGCGACAGCACGAACGCCGAGACGCTCACCAACACCGGCACGATCGTCTCGACAGGAGACGGCGGGTCGCAGGACATCGCGGGCGACCTGAGCAACCAGGGCACCCTCACGATCGGCCACCCACAGATCACCCTGCACAACGTCAACGACGGACGCAACCCCAAGCTCACCAACACGGGCCAGATCACGCTGCAGGCGGGGGGACATCTGTTCGCCGCCGGAACGGTCCGCCAGTCCGGCAAGATCAGCGGCGGCGGAGCGCTGGACGTCGACACCTCCGGGCGGCTGGAGGTCGCCGGAGGCTCGATCGCCGCCACCAGCACCGTCGTCCTCACCGGCGGCACCGGCAACTGCTGTGGCAACGTCCCGGGCGCAGCGCTGGACTTCGTCGGCGCGTCCAGCGCGACCGGCACGGTCAGCGTCACCACCGCTCTGGGCGGCCGGCACGCCTTGTCGGGCGACGTCCCGGAGGGCTTCGAGGTCGTGCTCGCAGACGACGGCGTCCTCGTGGCGGGTGCCGACTGGGCCAACGCCGGGACCGTGCGGCTCGCCGGCGCGCGGTCACGGCTCACGACGGAGGATGGTGACGCGACGACGGTCGAGACGCTGACCAACTCCGGCTCGCTGATCGCTGCCGGGACGGGCGACGATCGCCGGATCGGCGGCGACATCGTCAACGAGGGCACGGTCTCGGCGCGGCACGAGGCGACGCGGTTCCAGCGCGCCGACGGCAACCGGCAGAGCGTGCTCACTAACCGGGGGACCCTGGAGGCGACGGCGGCCGGCACGCTGACCTTCGAGGCCACGACGCTGGTTCAGGACACGGACGGCGACATCGCCGGCCGGGGGCGATCGACGTGTCCACCAGCAGCCGGCTGCAGGTGTCGGGCGGGTCGATCGCCGCGACGGCCGACCTCAACCTCACCGGCGGCAGCGGCAACTGCTGCGGCAACGCCCCGGGCGCCGCGCTGGCGTTCGTGGGTGCCGCCGACGCCACCGGAACGATCGGGGTCGACGGAGCCGGCGTCCACTCCCTCACCGGTGACGTTCCCGTGGGGATGACGCTGGCGCTGACGAGCGGCCTGATGTCGGCGACTCAGAGTCTCACCAACCGCGGCGTGGTCACGATGGGCGGCGCCAGCCGGATCGCCGTCGAGGACGGCAACCCGGGGACCGTGGAGACCCTCACCAACCGGGGCACGCTGACGCTCGACGGCCCGGGCGCGCAGCAGCTGGCCGGGAACCTCACCAACACCGACACGGGCACGATCGACGTGATGAGCACCGGGGCCTTCCTCGCGCGATTCGGTGAGGACCGGCGGCCCAGCCTCGTCGACGCGGGCACGATCGACGTCGGCGCCGGCGCCCTGCTGTACGCGGACCGGGCCCTCGTCGAGTTGCAGGACGGTGCCGCCATCGAGGGGACCGGGGGGTTCCAGGTCCGCGGCGACGAAGGGCTGCTCATCCTCCACGACGCCATGATCGCGGCGACGGCCGACGTCGAGCTGTGGGGCCAGTTCCAGGGCCCGGGGGCGGACCTCGACCTCTCCGACGCCGCCGGGGCGACCGGCCGAGTCGAGTTCGCGCAGGGCTTCAACAGCGAGCACGCCGTGACGGGCGACGTCCCTGCCAGCCTGAGGCTGACGGCCATCGGCGACGCCCAGCGCCTCCGCTGGACCGCGCCCGTCACGAACCTCGGCGTCATCGACCTCGACGGCGATGCGAGCGTGACGGTCACCGCAGGCAGCGGCTCCGATCCGCCACCCTGACCAACCGGGGCGACATCGCCGACGGCGGCACCTACCGCGGCGACCTCGTCAACGCCGGCGAGCTGGGCGGGGTGACCGTAGACCGGCCGGTCGGCGCGCGAGCGGGGGCAGCTTCACCCAGACGCCCGACGGGCGCCTGACCATCACCGCCTCCAACGACGGCTCCACGCCGCTGGTCGTGCCCAGCGGGCCGGCAGCGCTCGGCGGCGAGCTCGCCATCGAGACGGAGGACCCTCCGCCCGACCCGAACGCCGACCAGACCGCGGTGAACGCGCCCGGCCGTGTCGGCACGTTCCACAACGTCACCGGCCGCGCCACCGGTCCGTGGGCGGTGCTGTACCAGTCTCCCGGCGTCGTCCTGCGCGGCGTGGACCCGGCCGAGTTCACCGACGGCCCCGAGCTGACCGTCGAGGACGCCTCCGTCGTCGAGGGCGACGCCGGCACCACCGCGATGACCTTCACGGCACGGCTCGCGCAGGCGCCGGGCCACCCGGTCACCGCGGAGTGGAACACGCAGGACGACACCGCGAGCAGCCCCGCCGACTTCGCGGCGTCCTCCGGGCTGGTGACCTTCAGCGCGGACGAGACGACCAAGCTCATCACCGTGCCGGTCAAGGGCGACACCGACGCCGAGCCGGCCGAGTCGTTCCTGCTCCGGCTGCGAGGCGCTCGCGGCGCCGGCCTGGGCGTGGCGCGCGCCACCGGCCTGATCATCGCCGACGACCTCGGCATCACGGACTCGACACCGGATCGCGCCGGCACCGGCACCGTGACCCTGACCGTGAGGGGCGGCGGCTTTCTCACGGGCACCGCGGTGGCGCTGCGCCGGGTCGGGCGCGCCGACATCCCCGGCAACGTGCTGTTCACCGACCCGGGCCACTCCCGCATGGAAGCGCGCTTCGACCTCAGCGAGGCCGCCCTCGGTCCCTATGACCTGGTGGTCACCGGGCCGGGCGGGACGAGCGCGACCCGGCTGGGCGCGCTGACCGTCGAGGCCCTCCGGCGCCCTCGGGTGGAGGTGTCGGTCAGCGCCCCGGCGATCCTGCGCTTCGGATTCACGGGGCGCGGGACCGTCTCGCTCCACAATCGCGGGAACGTCGACGCCGATCTCGAGCTGGTCACCCTGTCGGCGGGGAACCTGAAGCTCAACCTGCCCGGTCGCCTCGGCTTCGAGGACCCGCCCGTGGCGATCGCCGAGGACGAGCTCGCCGGCCTGCTCGGCGGGACGCCCACGCTGCCCGGCGGCGCCACCCGCTCCTTCACGGTCCGCTTCCAGTCCACCAGCGACGTCGCCCACGCGCCGCTGACCATCGAGGCCGAGGCGATCGACCGGGACTTCCTTGACAGCGCCGTCCACGGGCCGGCGCCGGATCCCGTCGCGGGGCACATCACCGGCCGGCTGGTGACACCGGCGGGGGACGAGGTGGCGGGCGTCCAGGTCGGCGCGGCGCCGGCGCCCGGCCAGCGCGGCCGCAGCGCGTCCGACGTCACGGCCGGCGACGGCAGCTTCGACCTGCGGCCGCTGGGGGACGGGGAGTACCGGGTCGCCGCCGGCGGCGACCCCGGCCTGAGCCCTGATCCCGTTGCCGTGACCATCGACGCCGCCAACCCGGCGCCCGACGTGACGTTGACCAAGGCGGTGTCACCCGTCACGGGTTCGGTGCGCCGCGCCGACGGCACGCGGGTGGGTGACGCGCGGGTGGCTCTGATCGCCGGGAACGACACGATCGCCACGACGCGCGCGGACGCCGCCGGCGGCTTCGCGTTCGCCATCGTCGCCTCGGGCACGTACCGGCTGCGCGCGGTGTCCGCCGGCGCCGGCATCGCCGAACGCGAGGTGACGGTCGACGCCGGGACCGCCGTCACCGGGCTCGAGCTGACCACGGGGGCACGCGCGCTGACCGTCACGGTCAGCGATGGCAGCGGGCCGGTCGAGGGCGCGCTCGTGACGGCGCGCGAGGGCAACCGCCGGACTGGGCCGGAGCGCACCACGAACGCCGACGGCCACGCCGTCTTCGCCGGGCTGCCCGCGAGCGAGCTGACGATCCAGGCCGCCGCCGCCGGCCATGGTCCGGCCGGCGCCACTGCGGCGCCCGGAACGGGTACCGCCGCGATCGCCCTCCCCGCCGCGGCGCGGATCGAGGGCGAGCTCGCGACAAACGCCGGCGACCCGCTGCCCGGCGCCGCGGTGATCGCGGTCGAGCGGGCCAGCGGCCGCGAACGGCGCGGCGTCAGCGCCGCCGACGGCCACTACGCCGTCACCGCGCTCGGCCCGGGCACCTACGACGTCTGGTTCGCGTCGGCCGGCCTGGAGCCCGAGCTGGCCGAGGGCGTCTCCGTCGCCGACGGCGCCGCCGTGACGCTCGATCGCACGCTCGACGAGGGCGGCACCGTGCGCGAGGTCGTGCTGGAGACACCCGGAGGGGCGCCCGCCGCGGGCGCGCGCTTCAGCGTCCGCCACGTCCCCACCGGGGCCTTGCTGCAGACCACCCTGTCGGGGCGGGACGGGATCGCGACCGTGGGGCCGTTGCCGAGCGGCGACTTCGAGGTCGTGGCCGACCTCCCCGGGGGCGCTGCGGTCACCCACCCGCTGACCGTGGGCCGTGGCAGCGGCCGGCGCGCGCCCACCCACATCGGCCGCCTGCTCCAGCTGCAGGTCCCGCGGCCCGGGGTCAAGGCCAACGCGCGCGAGCTCTACTACCTGCAGAACCCGCCCGAGGAGAGCTGGTTCGACGGCACGCGCGAACCCGTTCCGCACCCGTACGACCTGTCCAGCGGCTACCTCGAGTACCTGCACATCGACTACGCGCCACCGTGCTCGACGGCCACGCGGCTCGTCCGGCTGCTCGACGTCAAGCGTCACGTGCTCAACGAGCTCTTCACGCGCTACCACCAGGCCTGGAAGGACATGGACAGCCAGAACAACGCCGACATGGCGGGCTACCTGACCACGTCGGCCAAGCTCGCCGGCGACATCCTCACGCTCGGGCGGCTGTCGCAGGCGGAGGGCGCCCTCGAGCGGCTGGGGGACTTCGACGGGGCGCTGCAGGCACAGATCCTCGGTCTCGCCCAGACCGTCGCCGCCTCGGTCGACTCCGGCCAGCTGCCCAGCGCCACCGACATCGGGGAGCAGCTCCAGGGCGCGCTGGAGACGGCACGCCAGCGCCAGGACCCGACCGACCTGCGGCAGTTCGGGGACTTCTCGGAGGGTGTCGCGAACCTCAACCTCCTACGCGACATCATCAAGCTCAAACTGGAGGCGGACAAGTTCCCTGATCAAGTGCGCGAGCGCGGCGACGCCTTCCGGGATGCCGAGGCGCAGTACCTCAACGCGATCACCGCCATCAAGCAGATGACGGTCGAGCTGCAGCGCCTCGCCGACGAGGGCTGCCCCGACGACCCCGCACATCCGCGCCCGCCACGGCAGCCCGGCCCCGGACCGAGCGGTGGCTGGCGAGGCGACCTGCGGTTGTCTGGCGACCCCAACGACATCCTCGGCCCCGCCGGTGTCGGCGCCGAGCGCTGGATCCCGGCCGACCAGGCGCTGGCCTACACCGTTCGCTTCGAGAATCAGCCGACGGCGACGGCACCGGCGGTGCTGGTCGCGGTCACGACGCAGCTCGACGCGGATCTCGACCTCGACACGTTCGCGCTCGGCGAGCTCGGCTGGGGCGCAATCACCGTCCCGGTCCCTCCCGGTCGGCAGAGTTACCACGCCGACGTCCCGCAGGAGGGCGGGGACGTCGTGCGCGTCGACGCCGAGCTCGATCGCGCCAGCCGCACCGTCCGCTGGGAGCTGGCCGCGATCGATCCGGAGACCGGTGAGCTCGAGGAGGCGGCCGACGCGGGCTTCCTGGAGCCGGAGGACGGGACGCACCGCGGCCAGGGCTTCGTCACCTACGACGCGCGCGCGGCCGGCGATCTCGAGCACGGCGACGAGATCGGCGCGCAGGCCCGGATCGTCTTCGATCGCAACGCGCCGATCGACACGCCCGAGCATCTCAACACGGTCGACCGCCTCGCGCCCGAGAGCTCCGTCACCGCCGCGGACGCGGCCGGGTGCGCCGGTGTCGCGCTGACCTGGTCCGGCAGCGACGAGGGCGCCGGTGTCTCGAGCTACGACGTGTGGGTCTCCGAGGACGACACCCCGTTCGTCCCGTGGCTGACCGGCACGGACGCCACGTCGGCCACCTACCCGGGCGTTGCGGGGCACCGGTACGCGTTCTCGACTGCGGCCCGCGACCGGGTCGGCCAGGTGGAGGCGCTGCCCGTCCAGGGAGACGCCGGACGCACCGTCGCCTGCGACCGCGCCGCGCCGACCACGCTCGGCTCGGTCTCGGGGGCCGTGCCCTCCGGCGGGTTCTTCCCGGGTCCGGTGACGGTTCGGCTCGACGGCGTGGACGCGCCCGGGGGCAGCGGCGTGAACCAGGTCCGCTGGACGGCGGCCGGCGCCTCGCCTGGCCTCGCCGCGGTCGACGGGGACGCGGCGGTCGTGCCGGTCCCCGAGGACGGGACAACGACCGTCGAGGCCGTCAGCCGCGACGCCGCCGGCAACGAGTCGGCGCCTCGCCGGGTGACGGTGCGCATCGACAGCCGGCCGCCCGACGTCAGCATCGCGACTCCGGCGGAGGGCGCTCAGGTCGTCGTCGGGTCGGGCGCCACCGCCGACTTCGGCTGCTCTGACTCCGGCGCCGGGATCGACGTCTGCTCCGGAACGGTCGCCAGCGGTGCGCGCATCGACGCCGGGCCTCCCGGCCCGCGCACGCTGTCCGTCGCCGCCGTCGACCGTGCTGGGCGGCGCACCGACGTGACGCGCTCCTACGCGGTCATCGCCGCTCCGTCCGGCCCGGGGCCGGCGGCCCTCCCGCGGCTCTCCGCGAAGCCGATCATGGCCACGCTGGGCAAGCTCGACCGCAGGGGCCGCGCGAAGCTCATCCTGCGCAACCGCGAGGCCTTCGCGGTCACGGGCACCATCCGGGCGCTGGCCGCGAAGGGCCACAAGACGCTGGCCAAGGGCGGGCGGTTCACGCTCGCGGCGCAGGGCCGGCGAACGCGACGCCTGCGCTTCGCCAGGTCCGTCCGGCGCGCCGTCAAGCGGAGCCACCGGGTCAAGCTGAGACTGCGCGCGGTGGTGAAGGGCCCCGCGGGAGACACGCGCACCGTCACCCTGAAGGCGTCACTGAGGGGACCGCGGCGCAAGCGGCACTGAACGTCCTGCGACACTTGGAGGACATGCGTCGCCCGATCCAGCTCCGCACGGTCGACCTCGTCGCGGCGGCGTCCGGTCGGTCGGGTCCGTGAAGGCGAAGTCGAAGCGGTGAGCGTCGTGGCGCTCGACCGTCCGCTCGACGCCGCGCTGTGTGAGGTGAAGCTCGAGCAGTGACCGTGCTCGCGCTCGACCGGGTGGGTGGGGACGACATCGCCGTGCTCCTGCGCCGGCGGGCAGCGAAGGGCCGACTCGCCGCGGTAACGGTTCGGTTGCCCGCGACGGTCGACCCCGCCGCGGTGGTGGCCGCCTCGCGCCGCGACGGCGAGCCGTGGTTCCTCTTCGACCGCAACGGGGTCTCGCTCGCCGCGCTCGGCGCCGCCGCGGTGATCGAGGAGCGCGGGACCGGGCGCTTCGAGCGCGCGGCGGCCCGCTGGCGCCGCCTCGCCACCCACGCCGAGTGCGATCCCCCCGACGGGCCGCCGGGCGCCGGCCTGATCGCCGTCGGCGGCTTCGCGTTCGCCGACGACGGCGGCCGCGCGCGCCAGTGGGCGGGCTTCGCGCCCGGCTCGCTGGTGGTTCCCGAGATCAGCCTCGCCCGCGCCGGCGACGACGTCCGGATGACCGTCGCCGTCGCTCCCGGCGGCGACGTCGAGAGGACGCTGGAGCGCGTCGAGGCGCTGATCGGCGATCGGCCGATGCCGCTGCTCGACCCCGCGCCGACCGCGCACGCCGACGTCGCCTCCGTCATGCCGCCCGAGCACTTCGAGCAGGCGGTCGACCGGGCGACCGAGCGCATCCGCCGTGGCGACTTCGAGAAGATCGTGCTCGTCCGCGAGGTCGCCGTCCACGCCCCGACCGACCACGACGCCGCCGCGGTCTTCGACGTCCTGCGCACGAACTTCGCGGACTGCTTCGTCTTCTGCGTCGGCCGCGGGGACGCCGCCTTCGTCGCTGCCTCGCCCGAGCTGCTGGTCCGCCGCGAGGGCGCCCGCGCCCAGACCGTGGCCCTGGCCGGCTCGATCCGGCGCAGCGCCGATCCCGCCGTCGACGACCACCTCGCCGAGCAGCTGCTGCGCTCGGCCAAGGACCGCGAGGAGCAGGCGATCGTCACGCGCCGCATCGCCGCCACCCTGCGCCGCCACGCCGTCTGGGTCGCCGCCGCCGACGAGCCCACCGTCGTCAAGGTCGCCAACATCCAGCACCTGGCGACGCCGATCCGCGCCCAGCTGCGCCATCCCGTCGGCGCGCTGGAGCTGGCCGGGCTGCTGCACCCGACGCCCGCCGTCGGTGCCGAGCCGCGCGCGGCGATCGACGCCATCCCCGGTCTCGAAGGGGTCGACCGCGGCTGGTACGCCGGCGCCATCGGCTGGACGGACGCCAGCGAGGACGGCGAGTTCTGCGTCGGCCTGCGCTGCGCGCTGCTGCGCGGCCGCGAGGCGCGCTGCTACGCCGGGGTCGGGGTCGTCCGCGAGTCCGAGCCCGCCCAGGAGCTCGCCGAGACCGAGGTCAAGCTCGGAGCCCTGCTCCCCGTGCTGGCCCTCTAGCTCGAAGAAGGGGCGCGTCTACGCGCGCTCGATCGCCTGGGTGACGGCGGCCCAGGCCGTCCGGTGCAGCCGCTCGTTGTCGCGGCGGTCGGTGCGAACCTCGATGATGGCGCGACCGCGCTCGGCCAGCGCCCGGTCGAACGACTCGGGCGTGTCGGGACGGCGATGGGCGAAGCCGGCGAGGGCGGCCAGGGCGGCGAAGTCCGTCCCGTGCGGGGTCGCCACGAGCCGCTCGAAGCCGGGCTGGCTCGCGATGGGGAGGAAGTGGAAGATGCCGCCGCCGTCGTTGTTGACGAGGACGATCGTCAGGTCGGCGTCCTCGAGGCGGTTCGCGCCGAGCAGACCGCCGACGTCGTGCAGGACGGCGACGTCCCCGGTCAGCAGCACGGTGCGGCCCGACGTGGCCGCGGCCACGCCCAGCGCGGTGGCGACCGTCCCGTCGATGCCGTTGGCGCCGCGGTTGGCGAGCACCCGCGCGCCGGTGACCGCGAAGGTCTCGAGATCGCGCACGGGCATCGAGGAGGCGACGACGAGCGTGTCCTGCGGGCCGAGTGCAGCCGCGGTGCGGACGGCGACGGCGGGCTCCGTCAGGCCCTGGCCGATGACGCCGCCGAGCGCTTGCCGCGCCACCGTGTCGGCCTGGCGCCAGCCGTCCAGCCAGCGTCCGTCGAGCGGCTCGGCGCGCAGCGCCTCCGGGCCGGCCGGATGGATCTCCCACACGCTCGCGTCCGGGTCCTCCCAGGCGCCGGTGGGATCCAGGGCGATCTGGCGGACCCCGTCGAGGCCGGCGAGCCAGCGGCGCAGCGGCTTGGAGGTGGGGAGGTCCCCGACGCGGACGACGAGGTCGGGCGCGAAGCCCTCGCCCCAGTTCGGGACCCGCAGCAGCGCGTCGTAATGGGCGATCGCGGCCTCGCCGCGGCGGGCGCCCGACAGCGGGTCGGCCAGCAGCGGCCAGGAATGCTGGCCCGCCCACCGCGCCACGGCGTCCCCGGCGCCCGTCCCGGCGACCAGCAGCGGGTAGCGGCCGGTGAGCTGGAGGTCGGGGGCAGAGGGGGCCGGGGGGTACTGCTCGGTCCAGGCGCGGCCGTCCTTGCGCCCGCCGCCGCCGGGCTCGGAGCGGGGGAGGTCGTCGTCGAGGATCAGCGGCTCGCGCAGGGACCAGTTGAGGTGCACGGGACCCGGCCGGCCGCTCGTCGCGGTCCAGACCGCCCGGCACGCCAGGCGGCGCAGGAAGCGCATCCGCTCCGGCGTCGCCGGCGCCTCGTCGACCTCCAGGTACCACTTGGCCGCGCGGCCGTAGAGCTTGACCTGGTCGATGGTCTGGCCGGCGCCGACGTCGCGCAGTTCGGGCGGGCGGTCGGCGGTCAGGACGACCAGCGGCACGCGCGCCTCGTAGGCCTCGATCACCGCGGGCGCGTAGTTGGCCGCCGCCGTCCCCGACGTGCAGGCGAGCACGGCCGGTCGCCCGGTCGCCTTGGCGGCGCCGAGGGCGTGGAAGGACCCCGCGCGCTCGTCGACGTGGCTGGAGACGGTCAGGCGCTCGTCGGCGGCGAGCGACAGGACGAGCGGCGTCGAGCGCGAGCCCGGCGACGTGCACGCGTGGGTGACGCCGCAACGCGCCAGCTCGTCGACGAAGGCGCGGAGGCCGAGGTAGGTGTCCGTTGCTGTCATCGTCCTGGCGGTGCGCGACCTGGTCCTGCTCCACGGGTTCACCCAGACCGGCCGGTCGTGGGCGCCGGTGATCGAAGCGCTGCGAGGACGCTACCGCTGCTTCGCCCCCGACCTCCCGGGTCACGGCGACGCCACCTTCCGGCGGCCGTGCACGTTCGACGCCGTCGCGGCCTACCTCGCCGCGCTGCACATGGACCGCTTCGTCCTGTGCGGGTACTCGATGGGCGGCCGCCTGGCGCTCGACTTCGCCGTCCGTCATCCCGACCGCGTCGAGGCGCTGGTCCTGATCGGCGCGTCGCCGGGGATCGCCGACGACGGCGAACGGGCGCAGCGGCGGGCGGCGGACCTCGCGCTGGCCGACCGGATCGAGACGATCGGCCTCGAGGCCTTCGCGGACGAGTGGGGCGCGCTCGAGCTGTTCGCGACCCAGCCGCGCGGGGTGGCCGAGGCGGCCCGCGAGGACCGGCTGCGCAACACGCCGGAGGGGCTGGCCGCGGCGCTCCGCGGGATGGGCACCGGGGCGATGACCCCGCGGTGGGACCGCCTGCCGCCGGCGACGCTCGTGGTCGGCGAGTTCGACGCCAAGTTCCGCGCGATCGCGACGGAGATGGACCCAGCCACGCCGCCCACGATCGTGGAGGGCGCCGGCCACGCCGCCCACCTCGAACAGCCGCACGCCGTGGCGCGTGTCCTAGCTTTCTAGGGGTGGCCCAGACAGAAGAAGTCGTTGACATCCCGGTAGACATCAGGCCGCGCGACGGCCGCTTCGGCGCCGGTCCCTCGAAGGTCCGGCCGGAGCAGCTCGAGCACCTCGCCGGGCAGTCCGAGCTGATGGGGACCTCGCACCGCCAGAAGCCGGTCAAGGACCTCGTCGCGCGGGTACAGGACGGGCTCGCACAGCTGTTCTCGCTGCCCGACGGCTACGAGGTCGCGCTGGGCAACGGCGGGACCACCTGCTTCTGGGACGCGGCCGCGTTCGGCCTCGTGCGCGACCGCGCGCAGCACCTCGTCTACGGCGAGTTCTCGTCGAAGTTCGCGGGCGTGACGGCCGGCGCCCCGTTCCTCGCCGACCCCGAGGTCACCGCCTCCGAGCCGGGCACCGCGCCCGCGATCGAGCCCGCCGACGGCGTCGACGTCATCAGCTGGGCCCACAATGAGACGTCGACGGGGGTGATGCTGCCGGTGTCGCGGCCGTCCACCGACGCGCTCGTGCTGATCGACGCGACCTCCGGCGCCGGCGGCCTGCCCGTCGACGTGTCCGACGCCGACGCCTACTACTTCGCGCCGCAGAAGTGCTTCGCTGCCGACGGAGGCCTGTGGCTGGCACTGCTGTCGCCCGCCGCGGTCGAGCGCATCGACGAGCTGGAGGCGAGCGACCGCTGGATCCCGCCGTTCCTGTCGCTGCACACGGCGCTGGACAACTCGCGCAAGCACCAGACCTACAACACGCCCGCGCTCGCGACCCTGCTGCTGCTCGGCGACCAGCTCGATTGGATGAACGCCAACGGCGGGCTGGACTGGACCGTCGGCCGCACCACGGAATCCTCGTCGGCGCTCTACGACTGGGCCGAGGCGTCGGACTTCGCGACCCCGTTCGTGCAGGACGAGGCGAGCCGCTCGCTGGTGATCGGCACGATCGACTTCGACGACTCCATCGACGCCGCCGCGATCGCCAGGACGCTGCGCGCCAACGGCATCGTCGACACCGAGCCCTACCGCAAGCTGGGCCGCAACCAGCTCCGCGTGGCGATGTTCCCGGCCATCGATCCGGACGACGTCCGGGCGCTCACGGCCTGCATCGACTACGTGGTCGAGAACAGCTAGAGCAGTCCCGGCCGGTCTGGGGTCGCGATGACGCCGTCGACGACGGCGAAGTCGTCGTGGGTGGCGAGGCCGCAGGCGGGCAGCGGGCCGTCGGCGGCGAGCGCGGCGGCGGCGTGCAGCGCGGCGGCGATGCCGAGCGCGCCGTCGTAGGTGGAGGCGAGGTAGACCACGGACCCCGCGCTGCGCGCCGCGTGAGCGTCGCGCAGCAGCGCGCCGATGCCACCGGAGCGCGAGATCTTCAGGCAGACGAGCTGCGTGGCGCCCGCGTCGGGCACCGCCGTCTCGTCCATGGCGATCGGGATGGCGGACATGTCGCGCACCGCGCGCAGCGGGCCGACCCCGTGCACGGGCTCTTCCGCCAGCTCGAGTCCGACGGGCTCCAGCGCGCGCAGGTGGGCGAGCGCCTCCTGCGGGGTCGCCCACGCGCCGTTGGCATCGATGCGGATCAGCGCCTCGGGCGCGGCGGCGCGGATGGCGGCCACGCGGCCGGCGTCGTCACCCAGCCCGACCTTGACCTTGATCGTGCGGAAGCCGCGGGCGACCGCCTCCGCCGCCTCGGTGGCCGCGCCGGCGCGATCGGTCGCGCCGATGGTGGCGTTGACCTCGACGCCAGTCGCGGCGTGCGGGTGCAGCAGGTTGTGGACGGGGACGCCGGCGCGGCGGCCCTCGAGGTCCCACAGCGCGAGGTCGACGGCGGCGAGCGCCTGGGGGAGGTCGCGCTCGGCGCGGCAGAGGTCGACGAGCTCGTCGGGCTGGGCGCCCGGCCCGGCGGCGGCCAGCACCTTGCCGTAGGCATCCAGCGCGGCGCGCAGCTGCGCGGGGGAGACGCCGTCGTAGGGCTCCAGCGCCGCCGCCTCGCCGCGGCCGACCAGCCCGTCGCGATCCTCGAGCTCGATCAGCAGCAGCTCGCGCTCGGTCAGTTCGCCCCAGGCGGTCACGAGCGGGCGCCGGAGCCGCAGCGTCTCGCGCTCGACCCGCAGGATCACGCTACGACCGCTCCGCGGGGTGAGCCTGATGCTTCGCGATCACGAGAGCAGGATTCCGGCGGACAGCAGCACGCAGAACAGCAGCTCGAGCATGGCGGTCTGCGCGAGCGCGGCGTTGAGGGTGGGGCCGTCCGAGGTGGCACGGACCGTGGCGATCAGCCGGGCGGCGAGCGGGGCGGTCAGCAGCGGCAGGAGCACCCAGGCGCTCAGCGAGCCGACCACCACGACCGGCGCGATCAGGGCGAGGATCAGCGTGCCGGCGTACATCGAGCGCGTGCGCTCGCGCCCGAGCCGGACGGCCAGCGTCCGCTTGCCGGCCCGCCGGTCGGTGTCCATGTCGCGGACGTTGTTGACGATCAGGATCGCCGCCGCCAGCAGCCCGACCGGCACCGAGAGCGCGAACGCCTCCCACGCCCACTGCTCCGCCTGCGCGAAGTAGGACCCGGCGACGGCGGCGACGCCGAAGAACAGGAAGACGAAGACCTCGCCGAGGCCCTCGTAGCCGTACGGGCGCGGGCCGCCCGTGTAGAGCACGCCCGCGAGGATCGAGGCGACGCCGACCAGGAGGATCTCGATCCCGGCCACGGCGATCAGGTAGACGCCGGCGAGCGTCGCGACGGCGAAGGCGACGTAGGTGGCGACGAGCACCTGGCGCGGCGGGACCAGGCCGCCGGCGGTCACCCGCACGGGACCGAGGCGGTCCTCGGTGTCGGCGCCGCGGCGGGCGTCGGAGTAGTCGTTGGAGAGGTTCGCGCCGACCTGGATGAAGATCGCGCCCACGAGCGCGGCGACGAAGCGCAGCACGTGGAAGTCGTCCTGGGCCAGCGCGGTCCCGACCAGCACCGGCGCCGCCCCCGCGGGCAGGGTCCGCAGGCGCGCGGCCAGCAGCCAGATGCGGACGGCGCTCACGCTCGGCGGGGGAACTGCGAGAAGTCGGGCGGGCGCTTCTCCTTGTACGCGTCGCGGCCCTCGGCGGCCTCGTCCGATCCGTAGAAGAGGAGGTTGGCGTCGTGCGCGAGCTGCTGGATGCCGGTGTAGCCGTCCTCGTGGGCGTTGAAGGACGCCTTGACGAGCCGCAGCGCGAAGGGGGAGAGGGCGAGCATCTCGCGGCACCACGCCACCGTCTCCTCCTCGAGCCGGGCGAGCGGCACGACGGTGTTCACGAGCCCCATCTCCAGCGCCTGCTGCGCGTCGTACTGACGGCACAGCATCCACATCTCCTTGGCGCGCTTGGGCCCGATCAGGTCGCGCATCAGCGACGCGCCGAAGCCGCCGTCCCACGAGCCGACGCGGGGTCCGGTCTGCCCGAAGCGCGCGTTGTCCGCGGCGATGGTGAGGTCGCAGCAGAGATGCAGGACGTGGCCGCCGCCGACGGCGTAGCCGGCCACCATCGCCACGACCGGCTTGGGCAGGCGGCGCAGCTGGATCTGGAAGTCGGTGACGTCGAAGCCGCCGACCGCCTCGCCCTCGGCGACGTAGCCGGTGTCGCCGCGGACGCGCTGGTCGCCGCCCGAGCAGAACGCCAGCTCGCCCTCGCCGGTGAAGATGATCACGCCGACGTCGGCGTCGCGGCGGGCGGCCTCGAAGGCGGCCGAGAGCTCGCGGATGGTCTGCGGCCGGAAGGCGTTGCGGACCTCGGGGCGGGCGATCGTGATCTTCGCGATCCCGTCGCCGCTGGTCTCGTAGCGGATGTCCTCGTAGTCACCGGTGGCTGTCCACATGCGAGAGTGACTCTATGGAGGACTGGCTCCCGCGCGCCGCCGCCCGCCGCCCCGATCACGCGGCGATCGTGGCCGACGGGGAGACGCTCACCTACGCCCGGCTGCTCGACCGCGCGCAGGCGGCCGCGCCCCTCGCCTCGCTCGAGCACCCGCCGGGCCTGGACTTCGCCATCGGCCTGCACGCGCTGCTCCTGGCGGGCGGCCCGCTCGTCGTCCACACGTCCGGGAGCACCGGCGAGCCCAAGCCCGTGCCGCTGAGCGCCGGCAACATCCTCGCCAGCGCGCTCGGCACCGCCGCCCTGCTCGGCGTGCACCAGGACGACCGCTGGCTGGTGCCGCTGCCGCTGCACCACGTCGGCGGCCTGATGGTGCTGCTGCGCTCGGTCGTCTACGGGACCACCGCCGTGATCGGCAAGCACGATCCCGACGCGACGCTCGCCTCCCTGGTCCCGACCCAGCTCGCCCGCGGCCTCGACGCCGGCATGCCGAAGCTGCGCGCGATCCTGCTCGGCGGCGGCCCGGTCAGCGACGAGCAGCGCGCCCGGCCCGACGTCCTCGAGACCTACGGGATGACGGAGACCTGCTCGATGGCGACGCTCGGCGGCTTCCCGCTGCCCGGGGTGGACGTCGCCATCGCCGACGACGGGGAGATCCTCGTCAGCGGCCCGATCGTCGCCGGTGGCGGGACGCATCGCACGGGGGACCTCGGGGTCATCGAGGCGGGGCGGCTGCGGGTCACCGGGCGCAAGGCGGACACGATCGTGACGGGGGGCGAGAACGTCGCGCCCGCCGAGGTCGAGCGGATCCTCGAGCAGCACCCGGGCGTGCGCGAGGCCGCCGTCGTCGGCCGGCCCGACCCGGAGTGGGGCGAGGCGATCACCGCACTGGTGGTCGGTGAGGCGGATCCCGACGAGCTCCTGGCGTTCGCTCGCGAGCGCCTGCCCGGCTTCAAGGTCCCGAAATCGGTCGAGACGGTCCGTTCCCTGCCGCGCACCGCCTCCGGCAAGCTCCTGCGGCGTAGCCTCTAGCCGCATGAAGAGGGTCTGCCTGCTCGCCGTCGCCGCGGTTCTCCTGGTCCCCGCCGCTTCGCAGGCGGACACGACCGTGGCCGCCGGGCAGAAGATCCAGCCCGCGATCGACGCTGCCGCCGGCGGCACCACGGTCACGGTCACCGCGGGCAGCTACGCGGAGGACCTCAGCGTGCCGAGCGGCAAGGACGGCCTCAGGCTCGCCTTCCAGCCGGGCGCGACCGTCGCGGGCAGCCTCGCCGTCGCCTCCGCCGAGGTCACGGTCGCGGGGCTGATCCTGTTCCGCACCGCCGGGACCGACCCGGCGCTGACCGGCACGGGCGGCAAGCTGACCCTGACCGACGCCACCGTCTTCAGCACGGTCGGCACGGCGATCTCCACCAGCGGCGCGGACAACCTGATCCAGCGCACCACCGCCCTCACCAGCGCGGCCACGGACGGGGCCGATGGCATCAGCCTCACCACGGGCGGTCTCACCGTCGACTCGTCGATCGTCGTCGGCGGCGCGAAGGGGACCGGCTTCCGCGTCACCACGACCGACGGCAGCGACGACGCCGCGCTCACCCTCAATCACGTGACCACCACCTCGGGCCTCGTGCTCGACGGCGCCGGCGCCGTCCCTCTCGCGGCGGCCGGCGACATCACGCTGAAGGTCAACGGCTCCATCGTGCACGGCGCCTCCACCGCCACCGGCGACCCCAACGCGCCGCTCACCGGCAACGCCGTCGCTGCGACCTACACGAACTCCGATGCGACGAAGACGACCCTGGCCGGCGGCGCGACCAGCACAGGCGACGGGATCGTGACCCCCGACGCCGATCTGTTCAAGGCCGGCACCGCGCTGCGCCTCAAGCGCGACGCGCCCGTCGTCGACAAGGGCGGCGCGCTCGGCGCGGAGTCCGATCGCGACATCGACGGCGAGCCGCGCACCAACGGCGCTACCACGGACATCGGCGCGGACGAGTACACCAACCACGCGCCCGTGCTGGCCGTCGCGATCACGCCCGACCCGCCCAAGACCGGCCGGGTCGTGACGGCGACCGGCACGGCGACCGACAAGAACGGCGCCGACGACATCCTCGGCTACGCGGTCGACTGGGGCGACGGCAAGCAGGACACGACCGCCTCCAACGTGATCCAGCACGTCTACGACAGGTCCGGGACCTACACGGTGACCATGCTCGTCGCCGACAGGAGCTTCACCACGAGCGCGGTGGTGAGCAAGCAGATCACGGTCACGGACGGCGCCCCGCCGCAGCTGCAGGTGACCACGCCCGCCGGCGGCTCCGCCGTCAAGCTCACGCGCAAGAAGAAGAAGGGCGCCAAGCGCAAGCCGAAGCCCAAGGCCCTGCTGGTCAAGGGCGTCGACGCCGACGAGTCCGGGCTGACCTCCGTCGAGCTGGCCATCACCAGGACCGGCTCGAAGTGCAAGCAGTACACCGGCAGGAAGCTCGTCAAGGCCGGCTGCAAGAGGTACAGGTTCGTCAAGGCCAGGCTCAAGGGCAACGGCTTCTCGCTGAAGGTCAAGCGGCTCGCCAGGGGTTCCTACGAGATCCGCGCCCGCGGCACGGACACGAAGGGCAACGCCAGCACGACCTTCGACACCGCCACGAAGACGCTCGTCAGGTTCAAGGTCAGGTGAGCTACCGGGCCGAGTCCCGCAAGGGCTGGGGCTCGGTCGCCGGCGGGTGGGAGCAACACGCGCCGGCGCAGCGCCGCGCGTGGATGCCCGTGACGGCGTGGATGCTCGACGCCGCGCGGCTGCAGCCCGGCGCCCACGTGCTCGAGCTGGCGGCCGGGACGGGCGAGGTCGGGCTGATGGCTCACGAGCTGATCCAGCCGGGCGGCGAGCTGCTGTTGTCGGATTTCGCGCCGGAGATGCTCCACGTCGCGCAGCGCAACGCCGAGGGGCTCGTCGGCGTGCGCTTCAAGCAGATCGACATCGAGTCCATCGACGTGGACGCCGCCTCGCTGGACGCGGTCCTGTGCCGCTGGGGGCTGATGTTCCTGGCCGACCCGGAGGCGGGCATGCGCGAGATCCGGCGGGTGCTCAAGCCGGGTGGGCGCGTCGCGCTCGCCGCGTGGACGACCCCGGAGGAGAACCAGTGGTCGGCGATCGTCGGCCGCGTGCTCGGGGATCGCCCCGAGCCCGACGTCCCCGGCCAGTTCGCGCTCGGGGCCGATGGCGTCCTGCAGGAGCTCCTGGAGGGCGCGGGCTTCGTCGACGAGATCGAGGTCGAGGCCATCGACCTGGTGGTCGAGGAGACCTTCGACGAGTGGTGGACGCGCACGACGGAGATGTCCCGGTCGGGCCCGCGCATCACGGAGCGCCGCGACGACTTCCGCGCCGCGCTGGCCCGGTACGAGGGCGACGACGGGCGCCTGCGCATCCCCGCCCGTACCTGGGTCGCCTCCGCCACCGCGTAGGCTCGGCGCCGCTATGGCTGACAAGGACATCTTCTACGACGACGACGCCGACCTGAGCCTGCTCGAAGGCAAGACCGTCGCCGTCATCGGGTACGGCTCGCAGGGCCACGCCCACTCGCTCAACCTCAAGGACTCGGGCGTGGACGTCGTAGTGGGGCTTCGCGACGACTCGTCCTCCGCCGACAAGGCGCGCTCGGAGGGCCTCGAGGTGGTCGGCGTCGGCGAGGCCGCTGCGCGTGGCGACCTGGTCATGGTCCTCGTCCCCGACGAGCTGCACGGCCAGGTCTGGGAGTCCGAGATCTCCGAGGGCATCGAGCCGGGCAACCTGGTCCTCTTCGGCCACGGCTTCTCTGTCCACTACAAAACAGTCAGCCCGCCTCCCGACGTCGACGTCGCACTCGTCGCCCCCAAGGGCCCGGGCCACATCGTCCGCCGCCAGTACCTCGAGGGCTCGGGCGTCCCCGGCCTGATCGCGATCGACCAGGACGCCACGGGCAGCGCGTTCGACGTCGGCCTCGCCTACGCGCGCGGCATCGGCTGCACCCGCGGCGGCGTCATCCGCACGTCGTTCCGCGAGGAGACGGAGACGGACCTCTTCGGCGAGCAGGCCGTGCTCTGCGGCGGCGCCTCCGAGCTGGTCCGGGCGGGCTTCGAGACGCTCGTCGAGGCCGGCTACGACCCGCGCATGGCGTACTTCGAGTGCCTGCACGAGCTGAAGCTGATCGTCGACCTCATGTACGAGAAGGGGATCAGCGGCATGCGCTACTCGATCTCCAACACGGCCGAGTACGGCGACCTGACGCGGGGCAAGCGCATCATCACCGACGAGACGCGCGCGTCCATGAAGAAGATCCTCGGCGAGATCCAGTCGGGCGACTTCGCGCGCGAGTGGATCGCGGAGAACAACGCCGGCCAGGAGCACTTCAAGGCCATGCGCGAAGAGGGCCAGAAGGCGCAGATCGAGACGACGGGCAAGGACCTGCGGTCGATGATGGACTGGATCGAGACGGAGTTCTGACCGAGTTCCTGCCTCCGAGGCCGCGTGGCGCGGGGGTCCCTCCCCGGCGGGTGAAGGCGCTTGATCCTGAGCGGCCGGCGTTGCGGTGGCTGGCGATCTCCCTGCTGGCGGTGCTGTTCTCGCTGCTGGCCTGGGGCGTCGCCTTCGCCCTCCTAGTCTGACCCGTCCTGATGAAGGTCCTGGTTGCAGAGAAGCTGGCCGACTCCGGCGTTGACGCGCTGCGCGAGCACTTCGACGTCGACGTCGAGACGGGCTGGTCCCCCGAGGAGCTCGCCGATCACATCGGCGAGTACGACGGGTTGCTCATCCGCTCCGCGACGCAGGTCACCGCCGAGCTGATCGCCCGCGCCGACAACCTCAAGGTCGTCGGCCGCGCGGGCATCGGGGTCGACAACGTGGACGTCGAGGCGGCCACCAAGCGCGGCATCGTCGTCGCCAACGCGCCGCAGTCCAACATCGTCGCGGCCGCCGAGCACACGATGGCCCTGATGCTCGCCGTGGCGCGCAACATCCCGCGCGCCCACGCGTCCCTGACGAGCGGCAAGTGGGAGCGCTCCAAGCTCAGCGGTGCCGAGTTGTACGAGAAGACGCTCGGGATCCTCGGGTTCGGGCGCATCGGCCAGCTCGTGGCGGCTCGCGCCCGCGGGTTCGGCATGCGCGTCATGGCCTTCGACCCGTTCGTCAGCGAGGACCGCTATCGCGAGCTCGGCGTCGAGCGCGGCGACTCGATCGACGACGTCCTGGGCGCCGCCGACTTCCTCACCATCCACCTCCCGCGCACGCCGGAGACGCGAGGCTTCCTCAACGCCGAGAAGCTCGCCAAGTGCAAGGACGGCGTGGTCGTGCTGAACGTCGCTCGCGGCGAGCTGCTCGTCGACGAGGACCTGCAGGCGGCATTGGACTCCGGCAAGGTCGGCGGCGCCGGCCTCGACGTCTTCCAGCAGGAGCCGATCACCGAGCACCCGCTGTTCGCCTATCCGAACGTCGTCGTCACCCCGCATCTGGGCGCCTCGACCGCCGAGGCGCAGGACCGCGCCGGCGTGCAGACGGCCGAGCAGGTCGTCGCCGCGCTGACGGGCGGCGTGGTCTCCACCGCGGTCAACATCCCGGCGATCTCGGCCGAGGACCAGGAGCTGCTCGGCCCGTTCGTGCCGCTGTGCCGCAAGCTCGGCCAGCTGGCGATGGAGCTCGCCGGCGGCACGTCGGTGGAGACGATCGAGGCGGAGTACCTCGGTGTCATCGCCGAGCGCGACACCCGCTTCATGACGCTCGCCGTGCTGATGGGTGCCCTGAGTGGACGCGTCGACGACGAGGTCAACCTCGTCAACGCCCCGAGCCTCGCCGCCGAGCGCGGCATCGACGTCCGCGAGACACGCCAGCCTTCGGCCCGCGACTTCACCGACCTCGTGCGGGTCACCGTGCGGTCGGGCGACGGCGCCGTGCGCGTCGTCGGCACCCTGGTCGGCCACCGCTACCGCCCGCATCTGCTCGAAGCCTGGGGCGCGCGCTTCAACCTCCAGCTCGAAGACCACATCGCGCTGTTCCGCAACTCCGACGTGCCGGGCATGATCGGCCAGGTCGGGACGCTGCTCGGCGAGCGCGGCGTGAACATCGCGCAGATGGTCGTCGGGCGCCCCGAGGGCCACTCGGACGCGTCAGCCGTGATGGTGCTGACGACGGACGCGGCGATCTCCCGTGACGTGCTCGACGAGGTCGTCGCGCTCGACGGGTTCGTCGACGGCCGCGCCGTCTCGCTCGCCTGAGCTTGCGTTCGCGCGCCCAAGCTGGTTGGGTCGAGCGATGCGCGCCCACCGAAGGCTCGTCGGACTGCTCCTCGCTACCGCGTGCCTGGCCGCTCCGGGCGCGGCCGGGGCGGCCACGCTGAGCTTCAGCGGCGCCATCTCACCGTCGGACCCCACGGCCAGTGCCGGCGCGTACAGCTCGCCGACCTCCACCTGCGGCGGGGTCTCGCCGGCCACGTTCGGTGCCCCGAGCTACGACGCGTACGCGCTCCGCAACACCGGCGCCGCCGATTGCGTCACGGTGCGGTCCTCCGTGCCGGTCTGCGGGGAACCCCTGGCGCCGACCACCTACCTCGGTACGTTCGCCCCGAAGGATGCGGGCACCGGCTTCGTCGGCGCCAACGAGGGTCTCGGCTGCAGCCAAGACAGTTCCCATGTGGCCGCCATCGCGGCCGGCCGCACCCTCGTAGTCGCCGTGCACAGCGTGGACGTGGCCACCACCACGACCGACTACACGCTCGACGTCACCGGCGCCTCGCTCGCGCCTGCCAACGCCGTCAACGTGACGGGTGGTGGGCTGCCGAAGGGCAACACGCTGAACCTGAATGCGAGCAGCCTGAAGGACGGCAGCGCGCCGGAAGGGACGGTGTCGGTGTCCTCGACAGGCGGGCAGTCGTATTCGGGCCCGGTGCTGTGCCTGCGCGTCGACGGCGACCGGTCGTCGGTGATCATGCGGATCACGGGCGGCAACGCGCCGGCGAAGTACACGCACGCCGCGTTCTGGCTGGAGGAGTCGCCGACCACCAGCGGCGGGCAGCGCAACTCGCTGCTGACGGAGGCACGGCTGTCGCGTCTGTACGGCAGCGTGTGCCCGGATCCGAATGCCCCCGTCGGCGGGTCGTTCAACCCGATGACGGCCGGGTACGCGAGCGTGATCGACACGCCCGCTGCCGTCGATCCGCCTGCCTGATCCCTTTCCCGCTGGGTGCGGGGAGGGTCGCCGTTCCGTCCGGGCGCCGGGATAGGTTCGGACCCTGATGATTCGCCAGCATCATCCGATGGGCCTCTCGACCGGCGTCGCCGGCCGCGGGGACGACTGGCCGGCGCTCGTGCGCGCGGCCTGCAAGCTGTCCACCCACGCGGTCGAGCTGGCGGCGCACGACGCGGCTGAGCTCGACGGGCTCGTCCGCTACCTGGCCGACCGCCCGCGGCTCCCGTTCCGGCACGTGTCGGTGCACACGCCGATCAAGGGCACGCCACTGGGCTCGGACGCGGAGCGGGTGGAGGCGCTCCTGGCGCTGCCGCTCGACGTGCGGACGCTGATCGCCCATCCCGACCTCGTCGAGGACCCGGCGCCGTGGCGCGCGCTGGGGCGGCGCATCGTGTTCGAGAACATGGACGATCGCAAGGACGCCGGTCGCACCGCTGCGGAGCTGGCGCCGCTGTTCGCCGAGCTCCCTGAGGCGGGCTTCTGCCTCGACGTCGCGCACGCCCACACGATCGACCCGTCGATGTCCGTGGCCGGCGAGTTGCTGGACCGGTTCCGCGGCCGCCTGCGCGAGGTGCACCTGTCCTCGATCCGCAACGGCGCGCACACGACGCTGACGCTGGAGGACGAGGCGCTCTTCGCCCCGGCGCTGGCCCGCTGCCGCGACGTGCCGTGGATCCTCGAGGCGGCACCGCCGTCGCGCTGGTCCGTCCGCGCGCCGCTGCCCATGCGGTCCGTCGGCGAACGCCTGGCCGCCTGAGGCGCCGTCACCGGGGCTGCAGCGCCAGGGCGGCAAGCAGGAGATGGACTCCAGCCAGAGCTACGAGTACCACGCCGGCCCGATCAAGGTCAAGGCGCGCGGCGTCTGCGTGCGCTGGGGCCGCGGCATCACCGTCGGCACCTACTCCGCCGGCTTCGACACCGCCTACGAGCACTGCGGGAACTAGAACCCCGGCGCGCCGTGTGGGACGCTCCCGGTATGAGCGAGCTCACTGAGCGGAATCGCAAGATCTGGTCGGCCGGCAACTGGGATCGTGTCGCCGACCTCGTGGACATGGCCGGCCCGCTGCTGCTCGACGCCGTCGGGGACGTCGACGGGCTGCGCGTGCTCGACGTGGGCACCGGGAGCGGCGGCAGCGTCGCGATCCCGGCCGCCCGGCGCGGTGCGCGCGTCACCGGCCTCGACGTCACCGACGCCTGGTTCGAAGCGGGCCGGCGCCGCGCGTCCGGGGCCGGTGTCGAGGTCGACTGGGTCGCCGGCGACGCCATGGACATGCCGTTACCGGATGGCAGCTTCGACCGGGTGCTGTCCACCTTCGGCCACATGTTCGCCCCCGACCATGCCCGCACGGCTGCGGAGATGGCCCGGGTGTGCGCCCCGGACGGCGTCATGGCCTTTGCCACCTGGCGGGCGACCGGTTGGCCGGGCGACATGTTCCGGACGATCGGGGGTCACATGCCCCCGCCACCGGCGGGCGTCCAGTCGCCGCTGTCGTGGGGCGACCCCGACTACGTCCGCGGGCTGCTCGAGCCGCTCGGCTTCAGCCCGGAGTTCGCCGAGGCGACCCTGTGGATGCCGGTCACCGACGCCGACACGCTGTGGGACATGCCTTCCGGCACGACTTCGGCCCGCTCGTCACCGCCCGGAACGGTGCTCGGGGACGGCTGGGGGGCGCTGGAGACCGACATGCGGGCCGTCGCCGAGCGCCAACGTGTCTGCCGACGGCGTGCGCGGCGACTACCTGGTCACGATCGCCCGGCGCTGACGGGTCGTCAGATCGACGCGCGAAGTACGTTGTGTGACGCATGGCCGAGACGGTGACGTGCGGGGGTTGCGGGGCTGACGTCCCGGCAGGCGCGAGGTTCTGCATGGAGTGCGGCACGCCGCAGGCGCTGGCCTGCCCGACGTGCAGCGCGCCTGTCACCGCGGGCCAGAAGTTCTGCATGGAGTGCGGCACGCCTCTCACAGCGTCCGCTCCGAGCAGCGCAACGAGCCACGCGGAGCTCCGCCTGGTCACGGTGCTCTTCGCGGACCTCGTGTCCTTCACGGCACTGTCCGAGCACCGTGATCCCGAGGTCGTCCGGGACATGCTCGAGCGCTACTTCGAGCGCTGCCGCACCATCATCGGCCGCTACGGCGGCACGGTCGAGAAGTTCATCGGTGACGCCGTGATGGCGGTGTGGGGCTCGCCCGTGGCCCGTGAGGACGACGCCGAGCGCGCCGTCCGGGCGGGCCTGGAGCTGGTCGCCATGGTCAAGGCGCTGGGGGAGGAGATCGGCATGCCCGACCTCCGCGTCCGCGCCGGGCTGCTCACGGGGGAGACGGCGGTCAATGTCGCGGCCGAACACGAGGGCATGGTCATCGGCGACGCGGTCAACACCGCCAGTCGCATCCAGTCGCTCGCCGAGCCCGGGACGGTGTGCGTCGACGACGGCACCCGGCGCGCGACGGAGTCGGCGATCGCCTACGAGGACGCCGGCACGCACACCGTCAAGGGCCGCGACCAGCCCGTCCGCGTCTGGAAGGCGCTGCGTGTCATCGCGGGCCTGGGCGGCGTGGGTCGTAGCACCGGCCTCGAGGCGCCCTTCGTCGGGCGGGCGGCGGAGCTGCAGGCGATCATCGCTGCGGGCGACCGCGTCACGAACGGGAAGCGCGCTGAGCTCGTCACGGTCGTGGGCGACGCCGGCATGGGCAAGTCGCGCCTGGCCTGGGAGTTCGAGAAGCACGTCGACGGGATCGCCGACGGCGTCTTCTGGCATCGCGGCCGCTGCATCTCCTACGGCGAGGGCGTCTCCTTCTGGGCGCTGGCCGAGATCGTCCGTGCCCGCGCCGGGATCGCCGAGAACGAGCCGGCCGCGTCGGCGCGGGACAAGCTGCGGGAGACCGTCGAGCGCTACGTCACCGACGAGCGCGAGCGGCGCCTGGTGCGGCCGCGGCTCGAGCACCTGCTCGGCCTGGCCGACGGCAGCTCCGACGCCGGCGACCTGTTCAGCGGCTGGCGGCTGTTCTTCGAGCGCCTCGCCGACGCCGAGCCGGTCGTCATGGTCTTCGAGGATCTGCAGTGGGCGGACGGCGGGCTGCTCGAGTTCATCGACCACCTGGTCGAATGGGGCTCCGAGTCGCCGATCCTGGTGCTCGCGCTCGGGCGTCCCGAGGTGCTCGGCCGCCGGCCCGGATGGGAGCCGCACGTCCACCGCCTCGCACCGCTCGACGACGCCGCGATGGGCGACCTGCTGGCCGGCCTCGTCCCGGGCCTGCCCGACCGGGCGGTCGCCGAGATCCGCGAGCGCGCCGAGGGCATCCCGCTCTACGCCGTGGAGACGGTGCGGATGATGCTCGACCGCGGCGTGCTCGAACAGCAGGGCGAGGTCTACGTCGTGACCGGCGACATCGAGGACGTCAAGGTCCCGGAGACGCTGCACGCCCTCGTGGCGTCGCGACTCGACGACCTGACCGGGGCCGAGCGGCGCGTGGTCCAGGACGGCTCGGTCCTCGGCGCGACCTTCACGCGCGACGCCGTCCTCGCGCTCAGCGACACACCGCAGCGCGAGCTGCAGGGCGCGCTGGACAGCCTGGTGGCCAAGCAGATCCTCGAAGTCGAAGACGACCCGCTGTCCCCCGAGCAGGGCCAGTACCGCTTCGTGCAGGAGCTGATCCGTACGGTCGCTTACAGCTCGCTCGGCCGCCGCGACCGCAAGTCACGCCACCTCCGCGTCGCCGAGTACCTCGCCGGCGCCTGGCGCGACGGCGCCGAGGACTACGCCGAGGTCCTCGCCACCCACTACGCCGAGGCGGTCAAGGCCGAGCCGGACGCAGCCGACGCCCCGCAGCTGCGCGCCCGCGCGCGCGACACCCTCACCGAGGCCGGGCGGCGGGCGATGTCCTTCGGCCTCGGCCACGAGGCGCGAGGCTGGTTCGAGCGGGCGGCCGAGATGGCCGAGGTGGCGTCGGAGCGCGCGGTCCTGCTCGATCGTGCGGGGCGGGGCGCAGTGCTGGCCGGCGACGAGGACGCGAACGAGCTGCTCGAACGCGCCGCTGCGTTGCACGAAGAGGCGGGGGATCCGCGGGCGGCGGCCGTCAGCCTCGGGCACCTCGGCGCGCACTTCGTCCATGTCGGCAACACCGCCGAGGGCATCCGCATCCTGCGCGAGGTGCTTGCGACCCTGGGGACCGAGGAGGTCGACGGCGACGTCGCGTTCGCCGCCGGCGAGCTGGCGCGGCTGCTGATGATCGAGGGCGACGCGGCCGCCGGCCTCGAGCACATCGACACGGCGCTGGTGTACGCCGAACGAACCCGGGCGCTCGGTCCGCTGGCCGACGCTCTCGTGACACGAGGCACGCTGCTGGACATGCTCGGGCGCTGCCAGGAGGGCCTGGCCCTGATCCAGCACGGGCTGCGGATGGGCGAGGAGGCCAACCCGCGCGCGGTGATCCGCGCCTACAACAACCTGGTCGAGCTCCTGGTCCGCGGCGCGCAGTACGAGGAGGCCCTTTCCGTCGGCGGCAAGGGCGTGGACTACGCCGAGCTGATCGGCGATCGGCCGCTGGCGGCGATGATGCGCGTCAACCTCGTCCGGGCGCTGGTCGCGGTGGGTCGGTGGGATGAGGCCGTCGGCGTGCTCGCCGCGGTCACGTCCCCATACGAGTCCCTTGCCTGCTCCAACCTGATGACCGTTCACGTCGCTCGCGGCGACGAGCCGGCGGCGCGGTCGGCGCACACAGCGCTCGACCGCGATGACATGTCGGACGTCGACGTCCGGGCGGAGCTGGCCACCGGTCGCGCCGTCCTCGCCCTCAACGACGGCGACGCCGAGCGCGCGTTGGACATCGTGCGCGAACCCGCCGAGATCGTCCTCGACCTCGCGCTCCCGCTCGGGCCGGTCTACGTCCTGCTCGACGCGAGCATCGCCGCCGGACGGCCGGAGGAGGGTGAGGCGATGATCGCCAAGGTTCTCGGGACCGGAGCGATCTTCGCCTCCGACGAGCTCAGCGGACGCATCGCGGCGTTCCACGGCCGTGTGGCCCTCGCCCGCGGTGACCGCGACGCGGCGGAGGTCGAGCTCGAGCGTGCGGTCGACCGGCTGCGCGCGGCGGGCACGCGCTTCGAGCTGGCGAAGGGGCTCAATGACTTGGGCGCGCTGCGGGCCGACCCGGCGGCGATCGGCGAGGCGCAGGCGATCTTCGCGGAGCTCGGCGTGGCCGCGCGCCTGTCCGATCCGCTTCCCGCGTAGCCTTCGCGCCGTGTCGGTCGCGGCCCTCGCCGAGCGGACGGGTGAGGAATTCGCCACGATCCGGCGCGCCCGCGAGCGCACGGCCGCCGGCCTGGCCGAGCGGCGGTCGCGGCTGGAGGGCATCGTCCTCGACCCCGACGCCGCCGTCGTCCTGCTCGGGTCGTGGGGCCGGCACGAGGTCACCAGCGCCTCCGACGATGACGCGATCGTCCTGTTCTGCGGCGAGCGCCGCGACGGCGCGCGGCCCGAGCCGGGCGTCGTCGCCAACCTGTTCGGCGGCCCCGCCCCCGGTCCGGAGGGGCTGTTCGGCGCGACGGCCTGGCTGGGGGACCTCACGGACCGGATCGGGCTCGAGGACGACACCAACACGAACCTGACGCGGCGGATGCTGTTCCTGCTCGAGTCCGTTCCCGTTGCGGGCGACACGGCCTTCGCCGCCGCCCGCGACACGCTGCTGGGCACCTACCTGGCCGCCAACGAGCGCGACTACCGGCCGCCGCGCTTCCTGCTCAACGATCTCGTCCGGTACTGGCGCACGATCGCCGTCGACTTCGAGGGCAAGCACCGCGCCCGCTCGGGCGGAGGATGGGGTCTGCGTCACGCCAAGCTGCGCTTCAGCCGCAAGGTGCTGTTCGCGGGCGGGCTGCTGCCCGCGCTCGAGTGCCACTCGTTGCCGGCCTCCGACATGCCGGCGCTGCTGGCCGAGCGGTTGGCGCAGCCGCCGCTGGACCGGCTCGCCGGGGCCTTCCTCGCCCACGGAATGCCGGACGCCGGTGCACGCGCGCTGAACGCCTACGCGCAGTTCCTCGACCTCCTCGACGACGCCGATGCGCGCCGCGAGCTGGCCGCGCTCACCGAGGCGGCGGCGGACCGGTCGGAGCGCTACCAGCGCGTCCGCGAGCTCGGCGACGAGCTGCAGGCCGCGCTGCTGGCCCTGCTCTTCGAGACGCCCGACCTCGAGCGGCTCGTCCGCGACTACCTGATCTTCTAGTCCTTGATCGTGATGTGCCCGGGCTGGGCGGCCACCCGCTCGAGCCACGCCTGCGTCGCCGGGCCGAGCACGAAGCCGCTGTCGGGTGCGTTGTGCGTGTACGCGAACAGCGCGATGTCGGCGATCGAGTAGCGGCCGCCGGCGAAGAACGGATGCGTGGCGAGGTGGTCCTCCATCGCCTCCAGCGCCGTCTGGCCGGCCGCGCGCAGCGGCGCGAGCGCGTCCTCCGTGAACGTCTCGGCCGCGTAGTGCATCCGGAAGCGCACGACGGCGACCTTCGGCTCGTGCTTGTACTGCTCGAAGAACATCCACTGCAGGACCTGCGCGCGCTCGTAGGCATCCGCGGGCAGGTAGTCGGTGCCGTCGGCGAGGTACCAGAGGATCGCGCCGGACTCGGCCAGCGGGCGGCCGTCGTCGAGGATCAGCGTCGGGACGGTCAGCGCGGGGTTCAAACCGCCCAGGATCCCCGGGCGGGCGGAGCGATCGACGACGTCCAGCTCGCGCCGCTCCAGCGCGATGCCGAGCTGGGCGCACAGCAGCCGGACCTTGTAGCAGTTGCCCGAGATCGCCGAGTCGTAGAGGATCACGCGCGGCAGCCTACGCCGTGTATTCTTCGATCTGCAGTGACCCGCCTGTCCCTTCTTGCCCTGCTTCGACTTCTCCCCTGAGGGGGAGCCATCAGCGCGTGGCGGCCGCCCGAAGCCGCAAACGGAAGTAGACGGAGTAGGAGACAAACCGCAGCGAAAGGACAGGCTTGCTCATGGACTCGAACCGGGTCATCATCTTCGACACCACCCTGCGCGACGGCGAGCAGTCGCCGGGCATCTCGCTGAACACGGCGGAGAAGCTCGAGATCGCGCATCAGCTCTCGCGCCTCGGCG
This sequence comes from uncultured Solirubrobacteraceae bacterium, assembly GCA_963740765.1. Classification (GTDB taxonomy): domain Bacteria; phylum Actinomycetota; class Thermoleophilia; order Solirubrobacterales; family Solirubrobacteraceae; genus DATLGB01. The sequence goes on from CAVUFN010000017.1 coordinate 91,495, forward strand.
TCGACGTCATCGAGGCGGGCTTCCCGATCGCCAGCCCCGGCGACTTCGCGGCGGTCCAGGCGATCGCCCGCGAGGTCCACGGGCCCGTCATCGCCGGCCTCGCCCGGGTGCACGCCGCCGACATCGAGCGTGCTGCCGAGGCGGTCCGCGACGCGGAGCGACCTCGCATCCACACGTTCGTCTCCACGTCCGACATCCACATCGAGCACCAGCTGCAGTCCACCCGCGAGGACGTCAAGGCGCAGGCCCGTGCCGCCGTCGCCCACGCCCGCTCGTTCGTCGACGACGTCGAGTTCTCGCCGATGGACGCGACCCGCGCCGACGCCGAGTACACGGCCGAGGTCATCCAGATCGCCATCGACGAGGGCGCGACCACCATCAACATCCCCGACACGGTCGGCTACGCGATGCCCAACGAGTACGCGGCCTTTCTCGGCCGCCTCTACGACCTGGTCCCGGGCCTGCGCGACGTCGTCCTGTCCGTCCACTGCCACGACGACCTCGGACTCGCGGTGGCGAACTCGTTCGCCGGCGTCCAGGCGGGCGCCCGCCAGGTCGAGGTCGCGATCAACGGCATCGGCGAGCGCGCCGGCAACGCGTCGCTGGAGGAGATCGCGATGCTGCTGGAGACCCGCAAGGCCGACGTCGGCCTGGAGACGGGGATCGTCACGCAGGAGATCGCCCGCACGTCGCGCCTGGTCAGCCGGCTCACCGGCTACGCCGTCCAGCCCAACAAGGCGATCGTGGGCCGCAACGCCTTCGCCCACGAGTCCGGCATCCATCAGGACGGCGTCCTCAAGCACCGCGCCACCTACGAGATCATGGACGCGAAGACGATCGGCCTCAACGCCAATTCGCTCGTCCTCGGCAAGCACTCCGGCCGCCACGCGCTCAAGCAGGCCCTGGAGGAGCTGGGCTACGCGGTCGACGGCGCCACGCTCAACCAGGCCTTCAAGCGCTTCAAGGAGGTCGCCGACCGCAAGAAGCAGGTGACCGCGATGGACCTCGAAGCCCTCGTCACCGACGAGCTCCGCGACACCGCGGACTCCTGGACGCTCGAGTGGTTCGACGTACAGGTATCCAACCGCCGCCCGCACTACGCGAAGGTGTCGATGACCGACACCACCGGAGCGGAGTTTCCGGGTGACTCCTACGGGGACGGCCCGGTCGACGCGATCTTCCGTGCCATCAACACGGCCACCGTCCGCGACGCCAAGCTGCGCGACTTCCGCATCGGGTCGGTGGGGGAGGGACAGGACGCGCTGGGCGAGGCGTCCGTCGTCCTCGAGCTCGCCGGCCAGACCGCATCCGGCCAGGGCGTGTCCACCGACATCATCGAGGCCGCCGCGCTCGCCTACGTCCGCGCCCTGTCGAACTGCGAGCGCCACGTCGCGCGGGAGGCCGCGCTCACCCCCTGACCCCCCCGCGCCGAACCCACCCGGAGTCGGATATGGACCGACTCCGGGTGGGTTCGGCGGGTCAGCGCATGCGGTAGACCAGTTTCCCCTTGGCTTCGAGGCGGGCCTGCTTGGCCTCATCGTGGGCGCGCGCGGCGGGGTTGTCGTGCAGCCCGCTGTCCACTTCAATGACCACGTCGTGCTCCGGGAGGTAGACGTCGACCTCGTCGCCGTCGATGACGTGGTTGGTGAGGATCGTGCCGCTGTGGCGAAGCAGGTCGAGTACACGGTCCTCGTTCGCGCTGCGGGTCGGGCTCGGCCCGTCGACCAGCTCTCGCCGGAGCCTGGCGACGCCGCGCACGCCCGTTGATCGGGCGGCGGCGAGCACGAGCCGAGCGTGCGAGGTCGTCCTCTCCGCCTGCGCCTGCCGGATGATCCGCCGGAACAGCTTGTCGTTGCGCAGCGTGGCGGCGCAGTCCAGGATCGTCTGCTCGGGACCGGTCACGGGGATGCCCTCGACACGCCGCCACGCCGTGGAGCGGGTGCGGTGGTGCGGGGTGATGCCGTCCCGCGGCCGGTGCTCGGTGCTCGTGGTCACGTGCAGGTCGCCGATCGGGTAGCGCACCCAGCCGTAGAGCTCGGCGGCCGCCGAGTCCGACAGCCGCGTCCCCGCGCCGAAGGTCAGCACGGAGGCCATCCACCACTCGCGGTCCGACCGCGGCGGACCGCCGAGGCTGTACACGCCGGCGAACACGGGGTGCAGGCGCCCCTGGCGGACGCGGAACGCCACCGCGTCCCCGTCCCACCCGATCGCGCGGAGCTGCGCCGTCGTCACCTGCCGGTGCTGCCCGAGCCCCCAGCGCGCGAGCCGCTCGTCCGCCCGAACCCACCCGGAGTCGGACCTGGACCGACTCCGGGTGGGTTCGGCGGCCATGCGGCGGAGGGTGCCGGGACGGGTGTGCCGGAACAAGACATGGGTGTCCCGACCTTGCACGGCACGTGTGCAGCGCCTCTCCAGCCGGTCTAGCCGCCCAGGCGGCGGCCCTGCGCGCGGCCCGCGGCCGTGACCGCCTTGACGGGGCCGCGGGCGAGGAGGTCGGAACCCATGGCCTCGATGACCCCGGCGTCCGGGGCGATGATGCGGGTGCGGGCGCCGCGGGTGCGCAGGAGCTGGAGCTCGGCGAGGCCGACCGCCTGCCCGGCGGCGCGCAGAAGGGAGGCGGCGCCACGCCCGACGCCGCGGCCGAAGGTCGGCAGCAGCGCGAGCACCTCGGCCTGGCGTCCGGCGGGCGCCGCGTCGAGGTTGGACATGCTCCAGACGCCGCCGTCGACGTACTCGCGGTCGCCGATCTCGACCGGCGCGAAGACCCACGGGACCGAGCAGGACGCGAGCACGGCTTCGGCGACGCCGGCCGAAGGCGCGCCGGGAGCACCGAACACGACCCGCCGACCGTTGCCGCGGTCGACCGCGGTGACCCGCAGCCGCCCGTCGAAGGACCCCAGCTCACGCACGTACGGGCCGAGGTCGACCTCGCGGCGCTCGCCGCGGGCCGTGCGCAAGAGCGCGGCCCGCGCCGCGGCCCCCGGCGTCTTCGTCGCCTTCAGCGCCAGCGGGACGAGGGGAGCGCTCGCCGCGACAGCGAGCCGGGCACCGGAAGCGGCGGCGCGGCGAACCGGACCGGGCGCCGCCGCGTCCTCCTCGGCGTGCGGTTCCACGGAGGCGTCGTGCACGACGCCGGGGTCCTCGACGCGCTTGCCCGCGGCGAGGTAGGCCGCGACGTAGGCGCCCGCGGAGGTCCCGACGAAGTACTCGCAGTCGCGCAGGTCGAGCCCCGTCGACTCCTCGATGCCCGTGACGATCCCGCGCAGCCACGCGATGCCCAGGGTTCCCCCGGCGCCGAGCACGAGCACGTCCGGCAGGGTCTCTAACGGGCGCGGCACTCCGCCGAGCGTAGGCCGCATGCTGTGCTGCACGGGCGAGCGCGGCCCGACCCCGTATGCGATAACGTACAGACGACTGATGCAGACCGCGATCGGCCCGAGAGTGCGAGCCCTGAGGGAGGCATCATCCCTCTCCCTCAGAGATCTCGCTGATCGCAGCGGCGTCAGCGCTCCGATGCTCAGTCAGGTGGAGCGGGGCGAGACGAGCCCGACGCTGACGGTTGCGCAGAGGATCGCGAGCGGCCTGGACCTCAGGCTGAGTCAGCTCCTGCGCCTGGACGAAGACGGCTCCGTCTCCATCGTGCGTAAGACCGAGCGCCGCGGCGAGCGCCACGACGGCCACGCCTACGAGGTCCTCACGCCCGCGCTGCCCGGCCAGCGCGCCGAGGTCACCCTGCACACGCTCGTCCCCGGCGCCCGCACCGGCGACGCGCCGATGCACGAGCCCGGCAGCCGTGAGACGGTGGTCGTCGAGCGCGGCGCCGTCGTCTTCTTCTGCGACACCGAACGCCACGACCTGCACACGGGGGACAGCGTCACCTTCGACGCCGACCTGCCCCACCACTTCGAGAACCACGGGAAGGAGGAGGCGGTCCTGCTCGGCGTACTCAGCGCGGGACTGCGCCGCTCGTAATGCCACACACGCTCCTGGACAAGATCTGGGCCGCCCACGAGGTCGCACCCGGCCTGATCTTCATCGACCTGCACCTGATCCACGAGGTGACCAGCCCGCAGGCCTTCGAGGCGCTGCGGATGGCCGACCGCGAGGTCCGCCGGCCCGACCGCACGCTCGCCACCGCCGACCACAACGTCCCCACGGACGGCACGCCCGTCGCGTCCCAGATCAAGGAGGCGCTGAGCCGGCGCCAGGTCGAGCTGCTCGAGACCAACTGCGACGAGTTCGGCATCCCCGTCTACAGCCTCGGGCACGAGCGCCAGGGCATCGTCCACATCATCGGGCCGGAGCTCGGCGTCACCCAGCCGGGCATGACGATCGTCTGCGGCGACTCCCACACGGCCACCCACGGCGCGTTCGGCGCGCTCGCCTTCGGGATCGGGACCAGCGAGGTCGAGCACGTCCTCGCGACCCAGACGCTGCAGCAGCCCAAGCCGAAGGCCATGCGCATCAACTACGTCGGGACGCCCGGCCCCTTCGTCACCGCGAAGGACATGATCCTGGGCACGATCGGACAGATGGGCACCGGCGGGGCGGCGGGCCACGCCGTCGAATACGCGGGACCGGCCATCGAGGCGCTCTCCATGGAGGGCCGCATGACCGTCTGCAACATGACGATCGAGGGTGGCGGCCGCGCCGGGATGGTGGCGCCGGACGAGACGACGTACGCGTGGCTGCGCGAGCGCGGCGTCGAGATCGATCCCGCGTGGAGCGAGCTGCGCTCGGATGAGGGCGCGACCTTCGATCACGAGATCACGGTCGACTGCGACGCGCTGAGCCCGATCGTGTCCTGGGGGACCAACCCCGGGCAGGTGGTCGGCGTCAAGGGCGCGGTGCCGCAGCCCTCCACCGAGTCCGAGGAGCGCGCCCTGACCTACATGGCGCTCGAGGCCGGCACGCCGATGGAGGAGATCGCGCTCGACCGCGTCTTCATCGGCTCCTGCACCAACGGCCGGATCGGGGATCTGCGGGCGGCGGCGTCGATGCTCGAGGGCGGCCGCACGGTCCATCCGAACATCCGCGCGATGGTCGTGCCGGGCTCGGACAGCGTCCGCCGCCAGGCGGAGGCCGAGGGGCTCGACGGCGTCTTCCGCGCCGCCGGCTTCGAGTGGCGTACCGCCGGCTGCTCGATGTGCCTCGGGATGAACGAGGACACGCTCGAGCCCGGGGAGCGCTGCGCCTCGACCTCCAACCGCAACTTCGAGGGCCGCCAGGGGCGCGGCGGCCGCACGCACCTCGTGTCCCCCCAGATGGCCGCCGCCGCGGCCGTCGAGGGACGCTTCGTCGACATCCGGGAGTGGTGATGGACGCAATCCGACTGATCCAGGGCGGCGTCACCGTCCTCGACCGTGCCGACGTGGACACGGACCAGATCATCCCGGCCAAGTACCTCAAGCGGGTGGAGCGGACCGGCTTCGGCGAGTTCCTGTTCGACGAGTGGCGGCGCGACCCGTCCTTCGAGCTGCCGAAGAACCCGATCCTCGCGGCCGGGCCCAACTTCGGCACGGGCTCGAGCCGCGAGCACGCCCCGTGGGCCCTGCAGGACTACGGCTTCCAGGCGATCGTCAGCTCGGCCTTCGCGGACATCTTCTACTCCAACTGCCTGAAGGTCGGGCTGCTGCCGGTGCAGATCCCGGAGGCGGACGTGCGGGAGCTGATGGCGGCCGGCACCGCCGAGGTCGACCTCGAGGCGCTCGAGATCCGCTTCGGTGGCCGCGCCGTGCCCTTCCACATCGAGGAGGACCGGCGCCACCGGCTGCTCAACGGCCTCGACGACATCGCGCTGACGCTCCAGCAGGCCGACGCGATCGCCGCCTACGAGGGCGAGCGCGAGCGCCGCGGGCCGGTGACCACGTCGCTATGACCAGGATCGCGCTGCTCAAGGGCGACGGCATCGGGCCGGAGGTCGTCGACGCGACCACCCGGGTCCTCGACGCCGTCGGCGACTTCGACTACACCGAGCACCCGTTCGGCGGCGCCGCCATCGACGCCACGGGCGACCCGCTGCCGCCGGACACCCTGGCGGGCTGCATGGCGGCCGACGCCGTCCTGCTCGGCGCGGTCGGCGGCCCCAAGTGGGACGCCGGTGGCCCGCGGCCGGAGCAGGGCCTGCTCGGCATCCGCAAGGCGCTCGGCCTCTTCGCGAACCTGCGTCCGGTCAAGGCGATCCCGGCCCTGGCGGAGGCCAGCCCGCTCAAGGACGTCGACAAGGTCGACCTGCTCGTCGTCCGCGAGCTCACCGGCGGGATCTACTTCGGCGACAAGACCGAAGGGACGGACGCGGCGTCCGACCTCTGCGCCTACACCCGCGAGGAGGTCGAGCGCATCGCCCGCGTCGCGTTCGGCGCCGCGCGCTCGCGCGTCACCTCCGTCGACAAGGCCAACGTGCTGGCCACGTCGCGCCTGTGGCGCACGGTCGTCAGCGAACTGCACGCCAGGGAGTTCCCGCACATCGAGCTCCAGCACCTGCTGGTCGACAACGCGGCCATGCAGCTGGTCACCAACCCTCGCCACTTCGAGGTGATCCTGACCGAGAACATGTTCGGGGACATCCTCAGCGACGAGGCGTCGATCCTGACCGGGTCGATCGGCCTGCTCCCGTCGGCCTCGCTGGGCGGCGACGGGCCGGGCCTGTTCGAGCCGGTCCACGGCTCCGCGCCCGACATCGCCGGCCGGGGGATCGCCAACCCGCTGGCGACGATCCTCAGCGCCGCCATGCTGCTGCGCCACGGCCTCGGGCTCGAGTCCGAAGCGGCCGCCGTCGAGGCCGCCGTCGACGCCGCGCTGGGCGACGGCCTGCGCACGGCCGACCTGGGCGGAGACGCAGGAACCGATGCCGCAACCCGAGCGGTCATCGGTAAGCTCACCTGACCTTCAAGCACCGAGGAGCGGTCAAAGTGGTCTCAGCGGATTACGTGTGGATGAACGGGGAGTTCGTGGCCTTCGAGGACGCGAAGGTACCTGTCCTGTCGCACGCGCTGCACTACGGCACCAGCGTCTTCGAGGGCGTCCGGTGCTACGACACCGAGAAGGGGCCGGCGGTGTTCCGCCACACGGCGCACATCGAGCGCCTGTTCCAGAGCGCGCGGCTCTACCACATGGACGTGCCGTTCTCGCAGGCCGAGATCAAGCGCGCGACGGACGAGCTGATCGTGCGCAACGGCTTCCGCGGGTGCTACGTCCGGCCGCTGATCTTCCGCGGCGCCGGGCCGATGGGCCTGTACCCGCTCAACTCGCCGGTCGAGGTCGTCATCGCGACCTGGGAGTGGGGCAGCTACCTCGGTGACGAGGGCAAGCTCAACGGGGTTCGAGCCGCGGTGTCCAGCTGGCGCCGCATCGACAGCGGCAGCGTCATCCCGGCCGCCAAGGCAGGCGGTCAGTACCTCAACTCGATCCTCGCCAAGATCGAGTCGGAGAAGGCCGGCTACGAGGAGGGCATCCTGCTCGACCACCGCGGCATGGTCTGCGAGGGAACGGGCGAGAACCTCTTCATCGTCAAGGACGGCAAGATCGCCACGCCGCACTTCACGTCGGACATCCTCGGCGGCATCAACCGCGCCTCGGTGATCGAGATCGTCCGCGACCTGGGCTACACGCTCGAGGAGCGCGACGTCGCTCGCGGCGAGCTCTACATGGCCGACGAGGTCTTCATGACCGGCACGGCGGCCGAGCTCACACCCATCCGCGAGATCGACAACTACGCGGTCGGAACCGGCCGACCCGGTCCGATCACGGAAGAGGTGCGCGCGATCTTCGAGGACGCCCTCCACGGCCGCGCCCAGCGCTACGCGAAGTGGAACGACCTCGTCGAAGCGCCGGTCAGAGCCACTTGATCCTCTACGACTGCACGCTCCGCGACGGCATGCAGGGGGAGGGCATGTCGCTCTCCGCCGAGGAGAAGCTGCGGGTCGCCCACGTCCTCGACGGCCTCGGCATCGACGTGATCGAGGCGGGCTTCCCTGCGTCCAACCCCAAGGAGGAGGCGTTCTTCGCGCTGCTGGCGCAGGAGACGTTCCAGCACGCGCAGATCGCCGCCTTCGGGATGACCCGCCGCCGCGACGTGGCGGCGGAGGACGACCCGGCGCTGCGGCTGCTGGCGGAGACGTTCGCGCCCGTGACGACGATCGTCGGCAAGTCGTGGGGCCTGCACCTCGAGAAGGTCGTCAAGGTCTCCCGAGAGGAGAACCTCGCGATGATCGCCGAATCGGTCGCGTTCCTCGTGCGCGCGGGCAAGCGCGTCATCTACGACGCCGAGCACTTCTTCGACGGCTACCAGGACGACCCCGCGTACGCGCTCGCGTGCGTCCGCGCCGCCGCCGAAGCGGGTGCCGAGTGGGTCACGCTGTGCGACACCAACGGCGGGACGATGCCGCACGACCTCGCCGCCGCCACCCGGGAGGTCGCCGCCGCGCTCGGTCCCATCGTCGGCATCCACTGCCACGACGACGCCGGCTGCGGCGTCGCCAACTCGATCGCCGCCGTCCGAGAGGGCGCCGGCCTCGTCCAGGGGACCATGAACGGCTACGGCGAGCGCTGCGGTAACGCCAATCTCGTGACGATCGTCCCCAACCTGCAGCTCAAGCTGGGGATCGAGTGCGTCCCGTCGCTGTCCGGCCTCACCGAGGCCAGCCACCTGCTCGACGAGATGCTCAACCTCGCCCCCGAGCCCAACCGGCCCTACGTCGGTGCCAACGCCTTCGCCCACAAGGGCGGCCTGCACGTCGCCGGCGTCAACGCCGACCCGGCCACGTTCGAGCACATCGATCCGGGCGCGGTCGGCAACACGCGCGAGATCCTCATCTCCGAGCTGAGCGGGAAGGGGACGGTGCTGTCGCGCGCGTCCGCCACCGGCGTCGAGCTCGACGACGCTGCGGCCGCGCGCGTGGCCGAGCGCGTCAAGGCGCTGGAGCACCAGGGCTTCCACTTCGAGGCCGCCGACGGCTCCTTCGACCTGCTCATCCGCAAGGAGACCGGCGAGTACGAGCCGCTCTTCCGCCTCGAGTCCTGGCGCGTCATCGCCGAGAAGCACGCGGACGGTCAGGTCACCACGGAGGCGACGATCAAGGTGTGGGCCGAGGGCGAGCGCGTCGTCTTCACCGCCGAGGGCAACGGACCCGTCCACGCGCTCGACCGCGCCCTGCGCGGCGCCCTGGTGGACCGCCACCCGCAGCTGCGCGACATCCGCCTCGCCAACTACAAGGTGCGCATCCTCGACGAGTGGAAGGCGACGGGCGCGACCACGCGCGTGCTGCTCGACGCCACCGACGGCCACGACACGTGGGGTGCGATAGGCGTCCACGAGAACGTCATCGAGGCCAGCTGGGACGCGCTGGTGGACTCGCTCGAGGCGGGCATGCTGGCGCGGCGCAAAGCCACCCTGTCGTGAAGGTCCCCATGGCGTCGCCCGTGCTGGGCGAGGAGGAGCTCGCGGCGGTCAAGGCGGTCCTCGACAGCGGGCAGCTGTCCCTCGGCCCGAAGGTCCCGGAGTTCGAGGCGGCGTTCGCCGGGACGGTCGGCGCGCGGTACGCCTGCGCGGTGTCGTCGGGGACCGCCGGGCTGCACCTGGCCGTCCGCGCCGCCGGGGTGGGCGAGGGCGACGAGGTGATCACGTCCCCGCTGTCCTTCATCGCCTCCGCCAACGTGATCCTCTACGAGCGCGCGACACCCGTGTTCGTGGACATCGACCCGGACACGCTGTGCGTCCCCGCCGCGGCCGTCGAGGCGGCGGTCACCGAGCGCACGCGCGCGGTGCTCCCGGTGTCGATCTTCGGCAAGGCCTGCGAGGTCCCGACCGTCGACGTCCCGGTGATCGAGGACGCCGCGGAGGCACTCGGCGCGGTGCGCGACCGCGATCACTCCGCGGTCTACGCCTTCTACCCCAACAAGCAGATGACGACGGGGGAGGGCGGGGTCGTCACCACCAACGACCCGGCCGTCAAGGAGCGCATCGACTCCGAGCGCAACCAGGGCCGCGCGCCGAACATGGATTGGCTCGATCACGACCGGCTCGGCTTCAACTACCGGCTGACCGACATCGCCTGCGCGATCGGGCTCGTCCAGCTCGGGCGGCTCGACGGCATGCTGCGCGACCGGCAGCGGGTCGCGTCGCTGTACCACCAGGCGCTCGCCGAGCTCGACGTGGAGCCGCTCGACGACGACCGCTCGTGGTTCGTCTACGTGGTCCGCCTCCCGCGCGGCGTCGATCGCGACGACACCATCCGCGCCCTGCGCGACGAGGGCATTCCGGCCAAGCCGTACCTGCCCGCGATCCACCTGTACTCCTTCTACCGCGAGCGCTTCGGCTACCGGGAGGGGATGTTCCCGATCGCCGAGGACGTGGCGGCTCGCTCGCTCGCGCTGCCGTTCTTCCCGCAGATGACGGAAGGTCAGGTCGCGCAGGTCGCCGAGGCGCTCACGCGCGTGCGGTATGCAGTGCGCACGCCGGTCGCGAAGCCGACGACAGGTAGAGAGCAGCGCGATCGTCGTCCCCACCGTCGGTGAGGCGAGGCACGACCTCGGTGCGGAAGTAGGTCCGGACGGGGAGGGGGCTGATGCGCAACTGCCGCGTCCAGCCCGTCTCGCGGTCGGCGGCGATGCGCGCGCCCGCGCTCATCGTGGCGACCATGGCCCCGTAGGCGGCCACCGTGACCATGTAGTCACTGAGCGGGAGTCATAGCGGCTTGAGGTACGAGACGAAACCCGGACCGCCGACGGCGGCCTCGATGCGGGCCGTCGGGGCGCGCCGCTCGGCCCGCGTGGTGAAGCCGCAGGCCTCGTAGAGCGCGCGTGCGCCGGTGTTCTGCAATCCGGTGTCCAGCGACACACCTCGGAGTCCGCGCCGCACCGCCTCGTGCTCCGCGTCCTCGAGCAGGGCGGTGGCGACCCCGGCCCGGCGGTGCCCCGCGGCGACGGCGAGCGCGTCGACGTACAGCGTCCCGGTCACGGGCGCCGGCATGACCGCCGCCGAGGCGCGGAGGTGGCGCGCGACGTGCGGCCAGTGCTGGGGGCCGAGACGCAGCATCGCCACGGCGAGGAAGTGCCGGGCGAGCGCGTCGCCCGCGTCGGCCGGGAAGGCGACGAGGATGCCCGCCACCTCGCCGCCGCGCACGGCGACCCGGCAGCTGTCCCAGCTCGCGGTGTGCCCCGGCCGGGACCAGATCGCCTCCAGGATCCGGCGCGACCGCCGGGCGGAGCCGGTGAAGGCGTCGTAGTAGGCACGCGAGGACTCGTGGAGCAGGCCGGGGCCGGCGCGATCGTCCTGGCGTGCGTCGCGGACCGTGATCTCCATGCGCCGCCCGTAAGGTACGCGGCCGTGTCGCGCTTCTCCGAGCCGCAGGACCCGGTCTTCCGGGCGCTGAACACTTCGTCGGGTTTCGACCGTCGCCTCGCGCCCTACGACATCGCCCAGTCGCGCGCCCACGCAGCGATGCTCGCGAGCATCGGGGTGCTCGACGCCGCCGAGCGGGAAGCCCTGCACGCCGCGCTGGACACCGTGGCCGGCGAGCTGGAGACGGGCGCCTTCGCCTGGCACCCCGAGGACGAGGACGTCCACATGGCCGTCGAGCGGCGGGTGACGGAGATCGCCGGCCCCGCCGGGGGCAAGCTCCACACCGCGCGCAGCCGCAACGACCAGGTCGCCACGGACGTCGCGATGTTCGTGCGCGCCGAGGCCGCCGCGCGCGTGGAGCAGCTGCACGCGCTGCGGACGGCGCTGGTCGAGGCCGCCGCGCGCCATCTGGACTGGCCGATGCCCGGCTACACGCACCTGCAGCGCGCCCAGCCGGTCTACCTCGGCCACCACCTGCTCGCCTACTACTGGATGTTCACCCGCGACGCCGGTCGGTTCGAGTTCGCGATCGCAGCGTCCGACCGGCTGCCGCTCGGCGCGGGCGCGCTGGCGGGCGTCAACTTCCCGACCGACCGCCGCGCGGTCGCCGCCGAGCTCGGCTTCGCGGGGGTCGTGCCCAACTCGATCGACGCGGTCTCCAACCGCGACTTCGTGCTCGACTTCCTGGCCGCGGCCGCGACCTGCGCCACCCACCTGTCCCGGCTCGGCGCGGAGATCGTGCTGTGGTCGAGCGAGGAGTTCGGCTTCGCCGAGGTCGCCGACGCCTGGGCGTCGGGCTCGTCGATCATGCCGCAGAAGAAGAACCCCGACGCGGCCGAGCTGCTGCGCGGCAAGGCGCCGCGCGTCGTCGCCCACCTCTCCGCGCTCCACGGCGTCATGCACGGCCTCCCGCTCACCTACAACAAGGACATGCAGGAGGACAAGGAGGGCCTGTTCGACACGGTCGACACCCTCGACCTGTGCCTGGCCGCCGCCACCGGGATGATCGCCGGGATGACGTTCCGGCGCGAGGCGCTGGCCACGGCCTCCGGCGACGAGATGATCGCCGCCGTCGACATCGCCGATCTGCTCGTGCGCCGCGGCGTGCCGTTCCGGTCCGCCCACGGCGTCGTCGCGACCCTGGTGCGGGTGGCGGTGGACTCGCAGCGGAGGCTGTCGCAGTTGTCGCTGGAGGAGATCCGCGCGGCCTCCGACGTCCTCGACGACGAGTACTACGAGGTCCTGAACGCGTCTTCGTGGCTCGAGTCGAAGGTCTCCGAGGGCGGGACGGCGCTGGACCGGGTGCGCGAGCAGCTCGAGCTCGCCCGTGCCGGGCTCTGAGTTCTACGACCGGCCCGTGCTCGAGGTCGCGCGGGACCTCGTCGGCTGCGAGGTCTCCCACGCGGGTACCGCGGGGGTCATCGTCGAGACGGAGGCCTACCACGAGACCGAGCCGGCCTGCCACGCCTTCGTCGGCGTCACCCCGCGCACGCGGGTCCTCTTCGGGCCGCCCGGGACCGCCTACGTCTACCGCTCCTACGGGATCCACGCGCTGCTCAACGCCGTGTGCGAGGAGGAGGGCGTGGGCGCCGCCGTGCTGATCCGGGCGCTGGAGCCGACCGCCGGTGTGGACCTGATGGCGCGGCGGCGCGGCCGGGCCGCCGGGCTGTGCGACGGCCCCGGCAAGCTCACGCAGGCGCTCGGGATCGAGATGGGGGAGAACGCGACGTCGCTGCTGGACGGGCCGGTGCGGATCGCGATCCGGGACCCGCTGCCCGTCGTCACCGGCCGTCGCATCGGCATCACCAAGGCGGCCGAGCTGCCGTGGCGCTTCTGCGCCGTCGGCTCCCGGCACGTGTCCCGTCCGTGGCCGAAGTGACCTGGGGGCCCGCCTCCGGCGACCCGTTAGGACCGTCGTGACGTCGGTGGAAGACGGGTCGCCTCCGGCACCCCTGGAGGAAGCCATCCGGGCCGACCGCGAGTGGCAGGCGGGGGTCGCCTGCCGTTTCTCGGGGCCGGGCCACCCGGAGGAGACCGTCGGCGATCACGTCGACGAGGTGCTCGCGAACGTCGAGCGCGAGCCGGCGGAGCTGCGCGAGCGGCTGCGCGTGATCGCGCTCGTCCACGACGCGTTCAAGCACCGGGTGCGCTGGTGGCACCCGGGCCGCACGGACCACGCCGCCATCGCCGCCCGCTTCGCGCGCCGCCACACCGACGACCCCACCGTGCTCAAGGTCGTCCGGCGCCACGACGACGCCTACCGCGCGTGGCGGTTCGGGCACCGGACCGGGCAGTGGTGGCTCGCCCGCCGCAAGGCGCGCGCCCTGATCCGCGACCTCGGCGACGACCTCGGCCTGTACCTCGCCTTCTACCGCTGCGACAACGCGACGGGCGACAAGTCCTCCGAGCCGCTCGCGTGGTTCGGGGAGCTGGTCAGGGCGTCGTAGGGGCGGTGGCGCCGCCCTGGTCCACCCCGGTGTCGGGCGTGGTCGGGGTGGTGGGCTGGGTGTCCGCCGGCGGCGTGGTGTCGGTCTGCGTGCCGCCGCCGGTGTCCGTCTCCGGCGCTGCGGGCGCGGTGTCGTCCGTGCTCGGCGCGGTGGTGGGCGCCGGAGTCGTCGCGCCGGGGACGCTCGTCGCCGCCGTGGAGGGGACGTCGTCGGTCTTGTCGCCCTCGTCGGGCGGGTGGAGCGCCAGCGCGGCGTTCATGAACGTCGCGAAGATCGACGCGGGGTAGGTGCCGCCCGCGACCGGCTCGCCCTGGTAGGCGAAGGTCGGCGGTTCCATCGACTTGACGGAGTCCGGGTAGCCGATCCACACCGCCACCGTGTAGTCGGGCGACCAGCCGACGAACCAGGCGTCGCCGTAGTTCTCCGTCGTCCCCGTCTTCCCGGCGATGGCAACGCCGCCGACGGCCGCGCGCTTGCCCGAGCCGATCCGGACGACCCCCTGCAGCAGGGACTGGACGTTGGCCGCGACGCCGTCGTCGAGGATCCGGTCCTCCTGGGTCTTGTTGATCGCCTTCTTACCGGTGAGCAGGCGGGCGGAGTGGCCGTCGGGGTCGTCGATGCGCTTGATGCCGACGGGGCCGGGAGCGGTGCCCTCCTCGTCGTTGCGCATGAAGGAGGCGGCCCCGGGGCTCAGCGTCCCGTACGTGAGCTTGCCGCCCTGGGCGAAGGACTCGTAGGCGTGCGCCATGTCCAGCACGCTGACGCCCTCCCTGAGGCCGCCGAGCGTCATCGCGTAGTTGCTCGAGATCGGCGTCCGGACGCCCAGCTTGTGTGCGAGGCGGGCGATCTTGCGGGTCCCGAGCTTGATGCCGAGCTCGGAGAACACCGAATTGTCGGAGAAGGCGGTCGCGTTGGCGAGCGTGGTCACCCCGGAGTAGGCGTCGTCGTAGTTGTTGACCACGAAGGCCTCGGTGCAGTCGCCGCTCTTGCTCTTGGTGACGCAGAACTCCTTCTTGCGCGACGTGAAGGTGGCGTTGGGGCTGATGCCCTCCTTGAGCGCCTGGGCGAGGATGAACGGCTTGAAGGACGAACCGGGCTGGCGCTGGCCCTGGGTGGCCAGGTTGAACGGGCGCTGGTTGTACTGGGAGTCCTGCCCGCCGACCATCGCGAGCACCTCGCTCGTGTTGTTGTCGAGCACGACCATCGCGCCCGCAGGGGTCCCGTTGCGGCCGGGCGTCGGGCCGAGCCACTGCGTGATCGACTGCTGAGCGGCCTCCTGCAGGTCCGGGTCGATCGTGGTGCGGATCTTCAACCCGCCCTCGAAGGCGCGGCCGGCGCCGACCTGGTCGACCACCTGCTGGCGGACCCAGGTCGTGAAGTACGGGTACTTGGAGGTCTGCGAGGGCGGGTGGACCTCGGCGCGGTTCGGGACCGGCGCGTCGAGCGCCTCCTCGTACTGCTGGGCGGTGATGTACTCCTGCTCGCGCATGCGGGTGAGGACGACGTCGCGGCGCTCCTTGGCGGCGACGGGGTGCGCGACGGGGTCGAAGGCGGTCGGGTTGGCGACGACGCCGGCGATCAACGCCGCCTGCGGGGGCGTGAGCAGCTCCGCGCAGCGGCGCTGGGTCGAGCGGCTCCCGCACTGGGGCGCGACGCCCCCGAGGCCGAACTCGGAGCCGAAGTAGGTGCGCGACGCGGCCTCGATCCCGTAGGCGCCGTTGCCGAAGTAGATGGTGTTGAGGTAGTTGCGCAGGATGCGCTCCTTGTCCCACTTGCGCGTCATGTGGAAGGCCATGGCCGACTCGCGCAGCTTCTGGAAGACGGTGCGGTCGCTCTGGGCCTCGAGCCGGTTCTTGACGAGCTGCTGGGCGATGGTCGACCCGCCCTGGGCCGCCTTGCGCTGGACGACGTCCTGAATGGCGGCGCGGGCGATGCCGCGCAGGTCGACGCCCGAATTGGTGTAGAAGCGGCGGTCCTCGATCGCCACGATGGCGTGCTTCATCACCGGCGCGATCTCGTTGGAGCGGACCAGCAGCCGGTTCTCGTTGCCCGTGAGGACCCCGAGGTCGTGGTTCTGGCGGTCGTAGATGTGCGACGGGCGGCTCGACACGTCGAGCACGTCGATCTCCGGAAGGTCGGACGCGACCGCCATCATCATCCCGAAGACGGCCGAGATGACGGCCAGGACGCTGAGCCCCGAGAGCACGAAGAGGAGCCGCAGCTTGCGGACCCGGGTACGGGGGCGGGGTTGTTCGGAGGACTCCATAACCCGCTCAAGCAGGTTAGGAGGACCGCTTACCATCGCCCCGGTGAGCGTGGCCGACTTCCTCACCCGCAACGCCGTCGACTGCCTGCCCGCGGGCGAGCTGGAACGCCGCCTGGCCGCGGGCAAGCCGCTGCGGGTCAAGCTCGGCATCGACCCGACGGCCGCCGACATCCACCTCGGCCACACGGTCGTGCTGCAGAAGCTGCGCGAGTTCCAGGACGCCGGCCACGTCGCCGTCCTGATCGTCGGTGACTACACGGCGCGGGTCGGGGATCCCTCCGGGCGCTCGGCCACGCGGCCCGTCCTGTCGGGCGAGGAGATCGACGCGCACGCGCGCACGTACGTGGAACAGGCTTCCAAGGTCCTGCTCGGCGGGGACCGGCTCGAGGTGCGCCGCAACTCCGAATGGCTCGACATGCCGATGGAGGACCTCTTCCGGCTCGTGCGGGTCCCGACCATCGCCCGGCTGCTGGAGCGCGACGACTTCGCCAAGCGCTACGCCGCCCACCAGCCGATCTCACTGCTGGAGATGCTCTATCCGGTGCTGCAGGGCTACGACTCGGTGTGCGTGCGGGCCGACGTCGAGCTCGGCGGGACCGATCAGACCTTCAACCTGCTGATGGGACGCGACCTGCAGACGGCCTACGGGCAGGTGCCGCAGGTCATCCTGACCACGCCGCTGATCAACGGCATCGACGGCGCGCGCAAGATGTCGAAGTCCTACGACAACCAGGTGGGCATCACGGACGCACCCGAGGAGATGTTCGGGCGCACCATGCGGCTCCCGGACACGGAGCTGGCGACCTGGTACGACGTGCTGCTCGGGCAGCCGGTCGAGACCTCGCCGCGCGACGCCAAGCGCGCCCTCGCGCGGGCGCTGATCGCGCGTTTTCACGATGCGGGCGCCGCTGCGCGCGCCGAGGAGCACTTCGATCGCGTGTTCGTCCAGAAGGGTGCGCCGGACGACGTGCCCGATCACGCCTTCTCCGGGGACGGGGCCGCGGTGCATCTGCCGGCCCTGATCGCCGACGCGTTCGGGGGCTCGCGGTCGGACGCGCGACGCATGCTCACCGGGGGTGGGGTACGCCTCGATGGCGTGGTTGTCACGGATCTCGACGTGGCTCCTGAGGCGCTCGACGAGCGCACGCTCCAGGTCGGCAAGCGGCGCTTCGTCAGGCTGCGCAGAGCCGGCTGAGACCCTGCTACCTTCTCCGGTCGCTCAGGAGTGGCCGCGGCCGTCTGGACGCGCTAACATCCTTTGCCCGCTTGAACCGAGGAGACCCCTCGCGAGATAGCCGCCGGTCTTTGAAAACTCAACAGCATGCACAAACGACCGCTCAGCCGGGCGGTCGAGTTGTGCGTCCAGATTCGACCTGACCGTCCACCTCGTCGGACGGCAGGCTCAAGCATTAAATCCTCGCTGATGGCTGGCGGTGACCCGTGTATAGGTCGCTTCCGTTGTTCCATCGGTGAGGCTCTTCATGAAGTTCACTTCACGGAGAGTTTGATCCTGGCTCAGGACGAACGCTGGCGGCGTGCTTAACACATGCAAGTGGAGCGACGAACCGGGGCTTGCCCCGGGGCAGAGCCGCGAACGGGTGAGTAACACGTGGGTAACCCACCTCGATGACCGGGACAACCCGAGGAAACTCGGGCTAATACCGGATGTGATCCTCTTTCGTAAGGAAGATGATGAAAGATAGCTTTGGCTTTCGCATCGAGACGGGCCCGCGGCCCATTAGCTTGTTGGTGGGGTAATGGCCTACCAAGGCTTCGATGGGTAGCTGGTCTGAGAGGACGATCAGCCACACTGGGACTGAGACACGGCCCAGACTCCTACGGGAGGCAGCAGTGGGGAATCTTGCGCAATGCGCGAAAGCGTGACGCAGCAACGCCGCGTGGGGGAAGACGGCCTTCGGGTTGTAAACCCCTTTCAGTTGGGACGAAGCTTCGACGGTGAATAGCCGGCCGGAGTGACGGTACCTTCAGAAGAAGCCCCGGCTAACTACGTGCCAGCAGCCGCGGTAATACGTAGGGGGCAAGCGTTGTCCGGAATCATTGGGCGTAAAGCGCGTGTAGGCGGTTCTGTAAGTCTGCTGTGAAAGTCCAGGGCTCAACCCTGGGATGCCGGTGGATACTGCAGGGCTAGAGTACGGAAGAGGCGAGTGGAATTCCCGGTGTAGCGGTGAAATGCGCAGATATCGGGAGGAACACCTATTGCGAAGGCAGCTCGCTGGGACGTTACTGACGCTGAGACGCGAAAGCGTGGGGAGCAAACAGGATTAGATACCCTGGTAGTCCACGCCGTAAACGATGGGCACTAGGTGTGGGGGGTGTCGACTCCCTCCGTGCCGAAGCTAACGCATTAAGTGCCCCGCCTGGGGAGTACGGCCGCAAGGCTAAAACTCAAAGGAATTGACGGGGGCCCGCACAAGCAGCGGAGCATGTGGTTTAATTCGACGCAACGCGAAGAACCTTACCTGGGCTTGACATGTTCCTGACCGCCGTGGAAACACGGTTTCCCTTCGGGGCAGGATCACAGGTGGTGCATGGCTGTCGTCAGCTCGTGTCGTGAGATGTTGGGTTAAGTCCCGCAACGAGCGCAACCCCCGTCGCATGTTGCCAGCATTTAGTTGGGGACTCATGCGAGACTGCCGGTGACAAACCGGAGGAAGGTGGGGATGACGTCAAGTCATCATGCCCCTTATGTCCAGGGCTACACACGTGCTACATTGGCGCATACAGAGGGTTGCGATACCGCGAGGTGGAGCGAATCCCTTAAAGTGCGTCTCGGTTCGGATTGCAGGCTGAAACTCGCCTGCATGAAGGCGGAGTTGCTAGTAATCGTGGATCAGCACTGCCACGGTGAATACGTTCCCGGGCCTTGTACACACCGCCCGTCACACCACGGAAGTGGGCAACACCCGAAGCCGGTGGCCTAACCCCTTTGGGGAGGGAGCCGTCGAAGGTGGGGCCCGTGACTGGGGTGAAGTCGTAACAAGGTAGCCGTACCGGAAGGTGCGGCTGGATCACCTCCTTTCTAGGGAGCTCCAGGACTGGAGCGCCCGTTGTGGCTCCCGTGGAGCAATACCGCTCTCGGGTGCTGGCCGCAACGGGTCACTAGACGTCGACCGGATCTGACTGCCGGCCCGCAAGGCCGGTTAGCGCCGCGCACCCTTCCAGGTGCGCGGAGGACGCAGGGCACGCGTACGAGAAAGACGCGGGCCCGCATGCTGTTGAGTTTTGAGAGACCGCGGTGGCGGCCGGAGTCCCCGGCCGCCGTTGCTCGTTCACTCGAGCGGACCTTGACAACTGCATAGCAATCAACGAAACGGGTGCCGCACCTCCTCCTTAACAGGGTGCGGCGCAATGTCTCGGCGGGTTTATCCGCCGCCGGCTGAAGAGCTAGGCGGTGCCGCCGGGAAGATCGAGAAAGATCACCGTCAAGATGTCAAGGGCACATGGTGGATGCCTTGGCACCAGGAGTCGATGAAGGGCGTGAACGGCTGCGATAAGCCACGATGAGGCGCTGAATAGCCTGTGATCCGTGGATACCCGAATGGGGAAACCCACCGCTGGTAATACGGCGGTACGGCGTACTGAATACATAGGTACGACCGGGACAAGTCGGGGAACTGAAACATCTCAGTACCCGGAGGAAAGGAAATCAACCGATACTCCCCGAGTAGTGGCGAGCGAAAGGGGATCAGCCCAAACCCAACCGGTGTAAGCGTGTACGCGTTGCCGGCTGGGGGTTGTAGGGCGCTTTGCCCAGGGTGTACATGCCCTGGCAGGAGTTACAAAGTTCGTGTATAGCTGAAGCGCGTGGAACCGCGCACCATAGAGGGCAACCGTCCCGTAAGCGAAATGCATGAGCCTCCTGAGAGGCGTACCTGAGTAGGACCGCTCCCGTGAAACGCGGTCTGAACCTGGGGGGACCACCCTCCAAGGCTAAGTACTACCTGGTGACCGATAGCGGACTAGTACCGTGAGGGAAAGGTGAAAAGTACCCCGGAAGGGGAGTGAAATAGTACCTGAAACCGTGTGCCTACAAGCGGTCGGAGCATCTTCGGATGTGACGGCGTGCTTTTTGCATAACGAGCCAGCGAGTTGCTCGTGTGCGGCAAGGTTAAGCGATGAGCGGAGCCGTAGCGAAAGCGAGTCCGAACAGGGCGAATTTAGTCGTACGCGGCAGACCCGAAACTGAGCGAGCTACCCATGGGCAGGTTGAAGCGGGGGTAAGACCCCGTGGAGGACCGAACCGACCTAGGTTGAAAACTGGGCGGATGACCTGTGGGTCGGAGTGAAAGGCTAATCAAGCTCAGAGATATCTGGTTCTCTCCGAAATATATTTAGGTATAGCCTCGGATAATATGCGTTGTGGCCGTAGAGCACTGTTTGGATTAGGGGGCTTACCAGCTTACCGACTTCAGGCAAACTCCGAAGACCACTACGTCTACTCCGGGAGTCAGTTGCTGGGGGATAAACTTCAGCGTCAAAAGGGAAACAGCCCAGACCGCCAGCTAAGGACCCTAAGTGCATGCTAAGTGGCAAACGATGTGCGATTGCACAGACAACCAGGAGGTTGGCTTAGAGGCAGCCATCCTTGAAAGAGTGCGTAACAGCTCACTGGTCAAGTGATCGTGCGCGGATAATGTAACGGGGCTCAAGCATGCCTCCGAAGCTGCGGGTGCGCGCAAGCGCGCGGTAGGAGAGCGTTCCGTGAGCCGTGAAGCGGCGGGGTGACCCAGCCGTGGAGCTATCGGAAGTGAGAATGCTGGCATGAGTAACGAAAGAGGGGTGAGAATCCCCTCCGCCGATTGTCCAAGGTTTCCTGAGCAACGTTCGTCGGCTCAGGGTTAGTCGGGACCTAAGGCGAGGCCGAAAGGCGTAGTCGATGGCCAACGGGTTGATATTCCCGTACCACGTCGGAATCGTTTGACCGATGGGGGGACAAGGAGGGCTACGAGTAGCAGGCGATGGTTGTCCTGCGGTAAGCGTGTAGGGGTGGCTCAAGTGAAATGCGGAGCCGCATAACCCGAGGCGCGATGCCAGCTGGCTATAAGCCGGCGAGTCTCTGACGCCGAACCTTCTAGAAAAGCCTCTAGGGAGATTCCACGTGCCCGTACCAAAACCGACACAGGTGGACAAGTAGAGAATACTAAGGTGATCGAGATAACCCTCGTTAAGGAACTCGGCAAAATCGCTCCGTAACTTCGGGAGAAGGAGCGCCCCGGTAGGGTGAAGCGCCTTGCGCGCGGAGCCTGAGGGGGCCGCAGTGAATTGATCCAACCGACTGTTTACCAAAAACACAGGTCTCTGCAAAGTCGAAAGACGACGTATAGGGGCTGACGCCTGCCCGGTGCCGGAAGGTTACGTGGAGGTGTTAGGCGCAAGCCAAAGCACTGAAACTAAGCCCCGGTAAACGGCGGCGGTAACTATAACCGTCCTAAGGTAGCGAAATTCCTTGTCGGGTAAGTTCCGACCTGCACGAATGGCGTAACGAGTTGGATGCTGTCTCAACGAGGGGCTCGGTGAAATTGCAGTCTCGGTGAAGATGCCGAGTACCCGCGGCTAGACGGAAAGACCCCGTGAACCTTTACTACAACTTGGTATTGGAGTTCGGTCCATTTCGCTCAGGATAGGTGGGAGGCTTTGAAGCACGGACTGCGGTTCGTGTGGAGCCAACCTTGAGATACCACCCTTGATGTATTGGACTTCTAACAGCGTGCCTTGAATCAGGGCGCTGAACAGTGCCAGGCGGGTAGTTTGACTGGGGCGGTCGCCTCCCAAAATGTAACGGAGGCGCGCAAAGGTTCCCTCAGTACGGTTGGAAACCGTGCGTAGAGTGTAAAAGCAGCAAGGGAGCTTGACTGCGAGACCGACAGGTCGAGCAGGTGCGAAAGCAGGCTTTAGTGATCCGGCGGTAGCAAGTGGAAGTGCCGTCGCTCAACGGATAAAAGGTACTCCGGGGATAACAGGCTTATCGAGTCCAAGAGTCCACATCGACGACTCGGTTTGGCACCTCGATGTCGGCTCGTCGCATCCTGGGGCTGGAGTAGGTCCCAAGGGTTGGGCTGTTCGCCCATTAAAGCGGTACGCGAGCTGGGTTCAGAACGTCGTGAGACAGTTCGGTCCCTATCTGCCGTGGGCGTTGGAGAGTTGAGAGGATTCGCCCCTAGTACGAGAGGACCGGGGTGAACGGACCTCTGGTGTATCTGTTGTCGTGCCAACGGCACTGCAGATTAGCTACGTCCGGATCGGATAACCGCTGAAGGCATCTAAGCGGGAAGCCGGCCTCGAGATGAGCTCTCCCACCACCTTGAGTGGGTAAGACCCCTGGTAGACCACCAGGTTGATAGGCCAGATCTGGAAACACGGTAACGTGCGCAGGAGACTGGTACTAATGGGTCGAGGGCTTGACGGTTTTCTTTCTCGATCTCTCGTTTCGTTGACGTGCGCGCTGACGCCTAGAGGGGCCGAAGGCGCGTTGCTATGCAGTTTTCAGGGCCCGCCCGAGCGCGGTCTCGACAAGTTCGGTGGCACTGGCATGGGGGAAACACCTCTTCCCATTCCGAACAGAGAAGTTAAGCCCCATAGCGCCGATGGTACTTGTCCCGCAAGGGACCGGGAGAGTAGGTCGCCGCCGGTTTATTTATGACTTGGAGCCCCTGCGGGGGCTCTTTGTCGTTAATGCCTACGGGCGCGGCTCGCGGTCCCAGTAGTCACGAGCGTCCTCGCGGCGGAACAGGTACCGCAGGTCGGGGCCGAAGACCCCGATCTTGTCGCCCGTGGGGTACACGGTGGCCGCGCATTGCGCGCGCTCGCCGATGATCACGATGCGCAGTGGTTCAGCAGCCGTGTTGCCGATCTGATGCGCGCCCGCCGGGCCGCGCGCGAAGCACACGATCTCGCCGGCGGCGACCGCCTCCTCACCGTCGGGCGTGCGCACCGTCGCCGTCCCCTCGAGGACGAACAGCCATTCCTCCTCGACGAGCTCGTAGTGGTACGGGCAGACCCACTCGCCCGGGGCCAGGATGGCGACGGTTCCCGACAGCCGCTCCGCGCCGATGTTGTCGCGCAGCTTCGCGTACGGGGATCCATAACCCTCCGGCTCGGACGCGTCGGCCTCGAGCGGGCCGTCGAGGACGTTGAACACCCTCACGTCACTCGCCGTCCCAGTATGTGGTCCCGGCACTGATCGGCAGGATCGTGTCGACCCCGCGGGCGGTGATCATCACCTTCCCACTGTCGGGATAGACGATCACCTCCGGGCGCATGAAATCCGAGAGCAGGACGATCCGGGCCTCCTCCTCGGCGCGGTTGATCACCTGATGCGCCCCCTCCGGCCCGGCGGGGAAGCACACGACGTCCCCGCGGCGCAGCTCCTGCTCACCCTCCGGCGTGCGCACCGTCGGCGTCCCGGCCAGCACCAGGAGCCACTCCTCGATGCTCGCCTCCCAGTGGTACGGCGCGGCCGTCACTCCGGGCGGGACCACGATCAGGTTGCCCTGCACGTTCTCACCACCGATCGCCGCGTGGATCGACGCCCAGAGCGACCCGAACCGCTCCGGCGCGCCGGGCTGCTGGGGGTACAGCTCCGCCGAGTTGACGTCGAAGCGCTTCAGAGCCACGGTTGGGATCTTCGCAGCGCTGTGCGGCGCACGCTGCCTGGCTCCGGCTGGGTGGGACGGCGGGGAGGGGAAGAAGGCCCCACAACGACGTCGGGCCGCCCCAAGGCGGCCCGGCGATGTCATGAAGCCAGAGGCGCCGTCTCCGCCGGCCGCGCGCTCCTCCCAAGGACGCGCGAGGCCGGCGGGACGGGCCGGTCAGCGGTGCGCCGGCGTGGAGGCCGGAAGCGTGCAGACCGGAACGCGGGGCGGGATCGCTCCCGGCCGGCGTGGGCGCCTGGGGCGAACGAGGGCCTGGCGGTGCGGATGCTCGAAGCGGGGATGAGGGCCTCGCTGGGAGCGTGCGCCTGCGGTGGCGGGTTCGCCGGAGAGGACGGGCGGGACGAGGAGCGCCGAAGGTGCCGGTGCCCGGTCCAGAGTGGCCTCGCCCAGAGTGGCGAACTCCAGCGCCGATCCGAGGGCGCCGCGCATCAACTCACGGACGCTTTTCAGAGAAGCGAAGGTGGAGCGTGCCGGGCGGTCGATCGTCGGTGAAGGGAACATGTGTTCGGAAGCCTCTCAACAGGGTCGGACGGAACGGGTGTTCTGCAACGACTCTTGCAGTGGTACCCATAAAAGCCCTGGAAATGCGCGTTATGGCAGCCCCCGAACCAAGTTCGTCACGCCGGTGACGGTGCCGCTCAGGTTCCGAGCGAGTCCCACGCCTCGAGCTTCGAGCTCACGCGCTCGACCACGGCGTCGGCGAACTCGGTCGTCCCGGCGTGGCCTCCGAGATCGATCGTGCGCAGGCCACCGGCGACCGTTTCCAGCGTCGCCTCGTAGACGGCGCGCGAGGCGCGCTCGGCGCCCTTCTCGCCCGCGGCACCCGCCTGGCCGAGCAGCGCCGCGCACGCGAGGATCATCGCCATCGGGTTGGCGAGGTCCTTGCCGAACAAGGTCGGAGCGGTCCCGTGCGGGGCCTCGGCCATGGCGACGTCGACCCCGAAGTCGTCGTCGAAGGCCAGCAGCACCGACTCGGCGCCGGCGATCGAGCCGAACATGGGCATCACGAGGTCAGAGATGCAGTCGCCGTCGCGGTTCAGCGACGGGATGAACAGCGGCGCGTCCGCGGCGCCGGAGATCAGCCCCGCGTACATCGCGTCGACGAGGACGGGCCGGTAGTCGACGTCCGGGTGGCGCTCGGCCGCCGCGTCCATCTCTTCCTTGAGCATGCCCTCGTAGACCGGGGAGACCGTCCACTTGGGTCCGCCGTAGACCCGGCCGCCCGTGCGGTCGGCCTCCCGGAAGGCGAATTCGGCGACGGCGCTGCAGACCGACCGCGAGATGCGCTCCGTGCGGTAGGCGATCTCGTCGCCGTCGATCTCCTCGCGCCACTGCTCGGCGCCGTAGGCATCCCCGACCGCCATCCGGACCACGCTGATCGGGTAGTGGACGCCCGCCACCGGCCCCACGATCCCCGGGATGCGCCGTCCGGTGCGCACGATCACCTTGCCGTCGACCGCCTCTCGGAGCAGGCGGTTGGGCGAGCCGACGTCGTCCTTGCCCTCCGGCGTGATCGTGGCGGCCTTCAACCCGAAGCCGGCTTCGCGCATCGCCGCGGCGGCGTCCGTCACGATCTCGTTGTCGGTGTCCCGGCGGGACTCCAGCGACAGGTCGAAGCGCTCCAGCGACACCTCCACGCCCAGGTCGGCGTCGAACAGCCGCAGCGACGCCTCCAGCAGCTCCTGGCCCGTCTCGTCACCCTCCAGCACGATGATCCGCATGACGGGAGTCTTACCCGCGTGTGAGCTGTGTGAGCGTCGCGGCCTGCGCGAAGCCGAGGCCGCAGTAGAGCCGCAGGGCCGCTTCGTTGCCGGGTTCCACGAACAGGAAGCGCCCGCCCGACGCCATCGCGGCGACCGTCAGCAGGCGCCCGAGACCGCGCCCCCGCTCGGCCTCGGCGACGAACACGTCGTCGATGTAGCCGCCGACGACCTGGGCCCAGGCCAGCGGGATCCCGTCGCGCACGTGGGCGAGCAGCGTGCCGGCGGCCGCCTCGCGCGTCTGCATCTCGAGCATCTGCTCGACGTCGGCGTCCCCGAGGCCGTAGGAGCGCCACACCTCGGCCCGCGCCGCGCGCACGATCGCGATCCCGACCGGCGACACCGCGCCCGGCATCGCCGGCGCCGGACCGGCGAAGGCGAGGACCAGCATCTCGATCGCGTCCCAGCCGTCCGGTACCGGGCCGGCGAAGTCGAACGCGTTGACCCGGCGCACGTCGTCGTCGATCGCGAAGGGCGCACCCGGGGCGAGGACGACGCCGTTGTAGTCACGCGACGCGCGCAGCTCCGGCGTGCGCAGTCGCACGCCGCCGGGCACCGGTTCCCACGACGTGGCGACCCGGCGATCGCCGGCGACGCGCGCCTCGTAGGCGTTCAATACCCGCTGCCGTTGAGCCCGAGCTCGCCGGCCCGGGTCTCCAGCGCGGCGATCACGAACGCGACGTGCTCGTCGAAGTCGATGCCGAGCAGCTCGGCGCCGCCACGGACGTCGTCCCGGGACACGGCCGCCGCGAACGACGGCTGCTTGAGCTTCTTCTTGACCGACTTCGGCGTCAGGCCGTTGATGCCCTCGGGCCGGACGTAGGCGCATGCGGTCAGGAAGCCCGACAGCTCGTCCACCGCGAACAGCGTCTTCTCCATCGGCGAGTCGCGCGAGACCTCCATGAAGTCGGCGTGCGACGCGATCGCGCGCACCCACGACGGCGGGGCGTCGCGGCGCTCGAGCTCCGCCATGATCTCGCGTGGATGACCCGTCCCGAGATCCGGGAAGCGCTCGTAGTCGGCGTCGTGCAGCAGCCCGACCGTGCCCCACTCGTCGGCATCCTCGCCGAACCGCTCCGCGTAGGCGCGCATCGCGGTCTCCACGGCCAGCATGTGGCGCCGCAACGAGTCGGATTCCGTCCATTCACATAAGAGGGTCCAGGCCTCGTCACGCGAAAGGGGGGAAGACATGGCTGTTACGGTACCCCGGCCGTTGGCTTCCGCGCCTACGCATCCCGCCCTCATGGAGAAGTTCGTCATCGAAGGCGGCGCTCCGCTGTCCGGCACGCTCGTGCCCGCCGGAAACAAGAACGCCGCGCTCCCACTGCTCGCCTGCGCCCTCTTGACCGAGGACGAGGTCATCCTGCGCAATGTCCCCGACATCCGCGACACGCGGGCGATGGCCGACCTGCTCGCCGATCTCGGCGTCGGGGTCGAGTGGGCCGAGGACAACACCGTCCACCTGCAGGCCGGCGGGGTGCGCACCACCGAGGTCGACGCCGGCCTCGCCGAGCGCATCCGCGCGTCCTTCCTGATCGCGGGCCCGCTGCTCGCCCGCTTCGGCTCCGCCCACATGCCCCCGCCGGGCGGGGACGTCATCGGCCGGCGCCGCCTCGACCCGCACCTGGACGCCTTCATCGCCCTCGGCGCCCGCGTCGAGCACACGATCTCCGACATCCGCATCGAGGCCCCCGACACCGGTCTGGAGGCCGTCGACTTCTTCATGGACGAGCCGTCCGTGATGGGCACCGAGAACGCGCTGATGGCCGCCGCGCTGACGCCGGGGACCACCATCATCCGCAACGCCGCCTGCGAGCCGCACGTACAGGACCTCGCGCGGATGCTCGTCCGCATGGGCGCGGCGATCGAGGGCATCTCCTCCAACGTCCTCACCGTCCACGGCGTCGCCCGCCTCGGCGGCTGCGACCACGCGGTCAGCCCGGACCACATCGAGATCGGCTCCTTCATGGCCCTCGCCGGCGTCACCGGCGGCGAGCTGCGCATCAAGGACACCGTCCCGGACGACCTGCGCATGATCCGGCTCGCGTTCGGGCGCCTCGGCCTGCAGTCGACGCTCGACGGCGAGGACGTGCTCGTGCCCGGCGGCCAGAAGCTCGTGATGGGCCGCGACCACGGCGGCTACCAGATCAAGGTCGAGGACGGCCCGTGGCCTGCGTTCCCGGCCGACCTGACCTCCATCGCCGTCGCCATCGCGACGCAGTCCGAGGGCAGCGTCCTGATGTTCGAGAAGATGTTCGAGAACCGCCTGGTGTTCACGGACAAGCTCGTCGCGATGGGCGCCAACATCATCCTCTGCGACCCGCACCGCGCCGTCATCAGCGGCGCGACCCGGCTGCGCGGCGCCAAGCTCGTCTCGCCGGACATCCGCGCGGGCATGGCGATGCTGATCGCCGCCCTGTGCGCCGAGGGCGAGTCGGAGATCGGCTCGATCGAGCAGATCGACCGCGGCTACGAGGACATCGACGGGCGACTGCGGGCGCTGGGCGCCCGCATCGACCGCGTCGCGGCCTAACCACCGGCCGCGCCCCCGTGGTCGGCGGGGCGCCGCCTAGGCTCGGCGGCGTGTTGCACCACATCCCCAGCGGGACGCGCGACGTGCTGCCCGACGAGATGCGCGAGCTCCGTGCCATCACGGAGGCGATGCGCGCGGTCTTCGAGGACGCGGGCTACGGGGAGGTCTACACGCCGGCGCTGGAGTTCGAGTCCGAGAGCGCGGGTCTGCGTGGCGCCTACCGGCTCTTCGACGCGTCGGGGGACGTGCTCGTGCTGCGGTCGGACATGACGGTCCCGATCGCGCGCGTGGTGGCGACGCGCTACGCCGACGTGGAGCCGCCGCTGCGCCTCTTCTACATCCAGCGCTCGTACCGGTCCGTGCGCCCCCAGCGCGGCGAGACCCGCGAGCAGCTGCAGGCCGGGCTCGAGCTGGTCGGGCCGTCCGGGACCGACGAGGCGCTGCGCGTCCTGTGCCGTGCGCTGGACGCCACCGGGCTGGCCGACTACCGCATCGCCCTGGGCAGCGCGTCGCTGTACCCGGCGCTGATGGACGAGGTCGGTGTCCCCGACGAGACGCGCGAGAAGCTCCTGCGCGAGCTCTCCACCCGCGACTTCGCCGGCCTCGCCCGGGAGACCGCCGGCCTGGACCCGCGGCTGCTGAGCGTGCCCCAGCTGCGCGGGGGCGTCGAGGTGCTCGACGCGGTCGGCGAGCCGGCCGCCGCCCTGCGCACCCTGTACGAGGAGCTCCCCGACGACATCCGCGCGCGGGTGATCTTCGACCTCGGCCTGCTGCGCCGCGAGCTCGGCTACTACACGGGCGCGATCTTCGAGGTCCTGCCCGCGGCGGCCGGGCTGCCGCTGGGCGGCGGCGGCCGCTACGACGATCTCTGCGGCCGGTTCGGGCGCGCGCTGCCCGCGGTCGGCTGGTCGGTCGAGGTCGAGCGCGTCCACGCGGCGCTGGTGGCGGGCCGATGACCCCCCTGCGCATCGCCGTCCCGCGCGGGGCGCTGTTCTCCGAGACGCTGGACCTGCTCGACCGGGTCGGGATCGACACGGACGCCGTGCGCGGCAACGACCGCAAGCTGCTCTTCGAGGAGGAGGGGCTGATCACGATGCGGCCCAGCGACGTCCCCACCTACGTGGAGGCGGGCGCCGCCGACGTCGGCGTCACCGGCAAGGACGTCCTGCGCGAGCAGACCGAGCGCGACATCGTCGAGCTCGTCGACCTCGACTTCGGGACGACGCAGATGGTGTTCGCCACCGAGGCGGGCGAGAACCCGGCCGAAGAGGCCCTGCGCCGCCTCGGCGTGATGCGGATCGCCACCAAGTACCCGCGCTCGGCGGAGCGCTTCTTCGCCGCGACGGGACGCCAGGTGGAGATCGTCGAGGTCAAGGGGTCGGTCGAGCTCGCGCCTCTGACCGGGCTCGTCGACGGGATCGTCGACCTCACGCAGACCGGCACGACGCTGCGCGAGAACGGGCTCGTCGTCCGCGAGGAGATCTTCACCTCGTCCGCGCGCCTGATCGCGAACCCGGTGGCCTACCGGACCCGCGCAGCGGAGATCGACGCGCTCCTGGAGCGCATCCATGCCGGCTGATCCGGTCGCGGCGGCCCGGGCGCTGCGGGCGAAGGTGCGGACGGGCGCGTCCGTCGCGGACGCCGTCCGGGCGATCGTCGAGGACGTCCGCGTACGCGGGGACGCGGCCGTCGCCGACTACGAGGCGCGCTTCGCGGGCCCGCAGGCCGTCCCGGAGCCGCTCAGCGCCGAGCTGGAGGCGGCGCTGCGGCTCGCCTACGACAACGTCTTCGCGGTCGCCCGCGCCTCGCTGGCCGGTGACCGCGACGTGGAGCTGCCCCAGGGCCAGCGCGTGCGCGTGCGCGAGGTGCCCGTGCGCCGCGCCGGGGTCTACGCGCCGGGCGGGCAGGCGCCGTACCCGTCCTCGGTCGTGATGGGCGTTGCGACGGCGCGGGCGGCCGGCGTCGAGTCCGTGGCCGTCTGCGCGGGGCACCCGGTGATGGCGGCCGCGGCAGAGCTGTGCGGCGCTGACGAGATCCACCCGATGGGCGGCGCCCAGGCGATCGCCGCGCTCGCCTACGGGACGGAGACGATCGCGCCGGTCGACGTCATCGTCGGGCCGGGCTCCCTGTACGCGCAGGAGGCCAAGCGCCAGGTCGCCCACGCGGTCGGCATCGACGGCTTCGCGGGACCGTCGGACCTCGTCATCATCGCCTCCGAGGCCTACGACGCGCTCGCGTACGACGCCGCCGCGCAGGCCGAGCACGGGGAGGGGAGCGTGGTCGCCGTCGTCTCCACGGACGCGGCCATCCTGGAGGACCTGCCCTTCGAGACCGTGCACGTCGCCTCGCTCGACGACGCGCTGGCCTTCAGCGAGGCCTTCGCACCCGAGCACCTGCAGCTCGTCGGCGTCGACGCCGAGGCGCTCGCGCCGCGCGTGCGCAACGCCGGCGCGGTCTTCGTGGGGGCGGCGGCCGGCACCGCGTTCGGCGACTACGTGGCGGGCTCGAACCACGTCCTGCCCACGGAAGGAGCCGCGCGCTTCGCCTCGGGGCTCAACGTCCGGCACTTCGTCCGGGTGATGAGCGAGGTTCACATAAGCCCGGAGGCGGCGGCGCGGCTGGCGCCGGCGGGGCTCGAGATCGCCAGGGCGGAGGGCTTCGGCGCGCATGCCGCCTCTCTGGCCGCGAGAATGGAGGGCACCAATGACACGTGGAGCTGACATCACCAGGACAACGGGGGAGACCGACGTGACGCTCTCCCTGGACCTCAACGGGACCGGGGCCGGCCAGCGGAACACGGGCATCGGCTTCCTCGACCACATGCTCGACCTGCTCGCCCGGCACGGCACGCTCGACCTCACCGTCGACGTCACGGGGGACCTGCAGACGGGCTCGCACCACACCGTCGAGGACACCGGCATCGTGCTCGGCCAGGCGCTCGATCGCGCGCTGAGCGACCGCACCGGGGTCCGCCGCTACGGGCACGCCGTGATCCCGATGGACGAGGCGCGCGCCGCGGTGACGCTGGACCTCTCCGGCCGCCCGTACTGCGCGTTCGGCGGGAGCGTCGACCTGCCGCCGGGGGACATCGCCGGCTTCGAGCACGAGGCGGCGGAGGAGTTCTTCCGTGCCGTCGCGTCGTCCGCCCGGCTGACGCTGCACGTCGACATCCAGGCCGGCACGAACACCCACCACATCATCGAGGCGTGCTTCAAGGCGTTCGCCCGCGCGCTGCGCACGGCGGTCAGCCTCGATCCCGACGAGACCGGCATCCCGTCCACGAAGGGCATGCTCTGAGATGACGGTGGCGGTCGTCGACTACGGGATGGGCAACCGCCGCTCGGTGGAGAAGGCCCTGCAGCACGTCGGCGCCGACACGCTCGTCACCTCCGACCACGAGCTGATCGCCGCCGCCAGGCGCATCGTCGTCCCCGGCGTGGGCGCGTTCCCGGCGGCGATGGAGCGCCTGGAAGCGCTCGGGCTCACCGAGCTGCTGCGCGAGCGCGCCCGCTCCGGCGTCCCGATCCTGGGCATCTGCCTGGGCATGCAACTGCTGTTCGAGTCCTCCAAGGAGCACGGCGGCGCGCCCGGCCTCGGCCTGCTGGAGGGCGAGGTCACCTACCTGGACACCCAGGGGGAGCGCCTGCCGCACATCGGCTGGAACCTGGTCCGCACGCGGCCCGGCCGGCTGACCGCGGGGCTCGGCGACGTCGCCTTCTACCACGTGCATTCGCTGGTGGTGCGGCCCGCGGACGAGCGCGTCGTCGTCGGCACGGCCACCCACGGCGAGGAGTTCGCGACCATCGTCGAGTCCGGGAACGTCTTCGGCGCGCAGTTCCATCCCGAGAAGTCCTCCCGGGACGGGCTGGCGCTGCTGAAGAACTTCGTGACCGCCGCGTGATCCTCTATCCCGCCATCGACATCCAGGACGGCCGCGCGGTGCGGCTCGTCCAAGGACGCTTCGAGGACGAGACGGTGTACGCCGACACCCCGCTCGAGGCGGCGCGCGACTGGGTCGCGGCCGGGGCGACGCACCTGCACGTCGTCGACCTCGACGGCGCCCGCCACGGGGAGCCGCGGTCGATCGCGCACCTCGAGCAGATCGCGCAGCTCGGCGTCCCCGTCCAGTACGGCGGCGGGCTGCGCTCGATCGAGGCCGTCGCCTCCGCCGTGGAGGCCGGTGCGCACCGCGTGATCCTCGGCACCGCTGCCTTCCGCGACCTCGACCTGCTCGACGAGGCGATCGCGCGGTTCGCGTCGCGCGTTGTGGTCGCCGTCGACGTCCGCAGCGGCAACGTCTCCACCGCGGGTTGGACGGAGACCTCCGACATGCCCGCCACCGCGGCGATCACGGCGCTGCAGGACCGCGGCGTGCGCTCGTTCGTCTACACCGACGCCGACCGCGACGGCCTGCAGCAAGGCCCCGACCTCGACGACGTCCGCGCGCTCGCCCGGGTCGTCCGCGGCCGCTGGATCTACTCGGGCGGGATCGGCACCGTCGCCCACCTGGAGTCGCTGCGGGCGCTGCGCCTGCTCAACCTCGCCGGCGTCATCTCGGGCAAGGCGCTGTACGAGAAGGCCTTCACGGTGGCCGAGGGCATCGCCGCCCTCAAGTAGGTGCACTACAAGCGGATCATCCCGTGCATGGACGTGGACGCCGGCCGCGTCGTCAAGGGCACGAAGTTCCTCGACATCCGCGACGCGGGGGACCCCGTCGAGCTGGCCGCCTACTACGACGCCCACGGCGCCGACGAGGTCATCTTCCTCGACATCACCGCGACGTCGGACAAGCGCGGGACCGTCGTCGACCTCGCCCGGCGCGCGGCGGACGAGGTCTTCGTCCCGTTCACGATCGGCGGCGGCGTGCGGACGGTGGCGGACGCGCAGGCCGTGCTCGACGCGGGCGCGGACAAGGTCGGCGTCAACAGCGCAGCCGTCGCCCGGCCCGAGCTGATCACGGAGATGGCGCGCACGTTCGGGGACCAGTGCGTCGTCCTGGCCGTGGACGCCCGCCGCCGCGCCGACGGCACCTACGAGGTCGTCGTGGCGGGTGGCCGCACGCCGACGGGGCGGGACGCGCTCGCGTGGGTCCGGGAGGGCGTCGAGCGCGGGGCCGGGGAGATCCTGCTCACCAGCATGGATCGCGACGGCACCAAGGACGGCTACGACCTCGATCTGGTCCGGGCGGTCTCCGAGGCGGTCGACGTCCCGGTGATCGCGTCGGGCGGTGTGGGTGAGCCGCGGCACATGGTCGAGGGCTTCGCGGCCGGCGCCGACGCGGCGCTCGCCGCGTCCATCTTCCACTTCGGCACCTACTCGATCGAGGCGACCCGCGACGCGCTGATCGCGGCGGGCGTGCCGATCCGCCCGCGCTAACCCTCGGGGCGCTGCACGAGCCCGCGGAACTCGCGCGGGATCTTGTAGTCCGGGTTGCGCTTGGCCTTCCTGCGCGCCTCGGCGAGCTCGCGCAGGGACAGCGACGACGCGTTCTGGCGCCGGACGCAGTTGCGGAACGCCTCCGTCCGGCGCTTGGGGCGCGTGTAGAGCTTCTTGGCGCGCCGCGCGCAGAAGCGGCGGCGCTCGACGGCCCGCTGGCGGCGGCGGATCTTCGCCTGGTAGAGCTTGCGGCGCTTCTCGGCGCTCAGCGGCTCGAGCGCGTACATGGCGCCGTAGCCGACCAGGTAGAGCGTCTTCTGGTCGGTGATCAGGGTCGCGTAGCCGCCCTTGCGGAAGCCGAAGACCTGCTTGCCGGTGCGCACGTCGAGCGTGTAGGTGCGGCGGGTGCGGATGTTGCCGAACCAGACGGTGTCGCCGAGGATTGTCGAGCCGCCGGAGATCGCGCCGCCCGTCGACTTCCGCCACCGGACGGCGCCCGAGCGCGCGTCGAGCGCGTAGAAGGTCCCGTCGTAGGAGCCGATGAACACCGTCGGCCTGCCGCCCGGCCCGGCGCCGACCGACGGCGATGCGTACACGTAGCCGTTGGTCTTGGTCCGCCACGCGAGCTCGCCGGACTCGGCCGAGAACGAGTAGACGTAGCCGTCGACGTTGCCGATGAAGACGCGGCCGTTGGAGACCGCGGCGTTGCCGTAGAAGCGGCCGGAGGCGAACCCGAACTTCGCGCCCTGGGTCTTGGCCTGCCAGACCAGCTTGCCCGTCGCCGCCCGCAGCGCGTACAGGCGCCCGGAGTAGTCGCCGAAGTAGAGCTTGCCGTCCTTGAGGGCCAGCGCCGCCTTGACCGGCCCGGCGGCCTTGTAGGTCCAGCGCACGCCGCCCGACTTGGCGTTGAGCCCGTAGACCGTCCCGTTCTCGGCCCCGAAGAACAGCGTTCCGTCGTCAAGGATGGGGGAGGATTCGCTGCGGCCCGGCAGGTCGCGCTTCCACTCGACGTGCCCCTGGCGGGTGTCGAGCGCGACCACGCGTCCACCCGATCCGCCCGGGCGCTCGAGCAGCGTCACGTACAGGCGCTCGTTCTTGACGTCGAGCATCGGGGAGGACGCCGCCAGCGAGCCGACGTGCCTGGACCAGCGCACCTTGCCGGTGTCTTTGTAGATGCACTGGACCGTCCCGTCGTAGCGCAGGATGAACAGCGACTTGGCGCTCATCACGGGCGGGAACTCGAGCAGCCCCTTGCCGTCGTAGAACCAGCGCTGGTGGAAGGGCGGCTCGACGAGGTCGTCGGCGACGTCGACCGTGCGCCTGCGGTCGGGCGTGTAGCCGTAGGTGGTCCACAGGAACGGCTTCGCGGACGGCTTCGTCTTGCCCGGCTCCGGGGATGGAGACGGGCTCGGCGTCTCCTCGTCCTCGAAGGCGACGCCGGGGTTGGACACGTTGCCGGGACCGTGGCTCAGCACGAAGTAGGCGGCACCGGCGGCGGCGACCAGGACGACCGCCAGGCCGAGGAGGATGCGCTTGCGCGTCAGCATCGGGACCGCCGGAGACTAGGGTCCCGAGCTAATGGCGACCTGGGGCGACGGCGTGCTCGACCGGCTCCGCTCACCCGTCCTCGACGCGGTCTCCGGGCTGACCGGCGTCTGGGTCGTGGGTGGCGCGGTGCGCGACGCGCTGCTGGGCCGCGAGCCGAAGGAGCTCGACCTGCTCGTGGAGGGCGACCCGGCTGCGGTCGTGCGCGCCCTGGGGGTCCCGACCGCGACCCACGACCGCTTCGGCACCGCCATCGTGGCCGGGGCGGATGTCGCCGCCGCCCGGCGCGAGACCTACGCGCACCCGGGGGCGCTGCCCGACGTCACCCTCGGCGCGACGGTCGCCGAGGACCTGGCCCGGCGCGACCTCACCGTCAACGCCCTCGCCGTCCGGGTCGCGGACGGGCGCGAGGAGGCCTGGCCCGGGGCGCTGGAGGACCTCGAGGCGGGCCGGCTGCGGGTCCTGCACCGCCGCTCCTTCGAGGACGACCCGACGCGCCTGCTGCGCATGGCCCGCTACGCGGCCCGGCTCGGCTTCACGATCGAGGACGGGACGGAGGCGCTCGCCGCCGCCGCGATCCGGTCCGGCGCGCTGGCGACCGTCTCCGGCGCCCGGCTCGGCGCCGAGATCCGGCTGGCGCTGACCGAGCCGCTGCCCGCGGCGCTCCTCGAGCTCGACCGCAGCGGCCTCGGCCCGCAGGTGATCCACCGGGACTTCGACGCGAACGCGG
Organism: uncultured Solirubrobacteraceae bacterium; assembly: GCA_963740765.1. GTDB lineage: Bacteria > Actinomycetota > Thermoleophilia > Solirubrobacterales > Solirubrobacteraceae > DATLGB01. Next base: position 127,166 of record CAVUFN010000017.1, read on the forward strand.
AGCTGATCGCGGCCGTCCTGGCGGCCACGCCGCCGGGCGCGGTTCCGGGCCTCGCCGCGCTCGGCGCCTGCCTGCTCGACGCCGAGGGCGTCGCCTCCGCGCTCGACGTCCTCGCCATCCCGGCCGGCGAGCGGGACATCGTGACCGCCGCCGCCGCCGCAGGCGAGCTGGCCGCGGCGCTGCACGGCGCCGGCTCGCCCGCGGACGTCGCTGGGGTCGTCGCCCGCCAGCCGGCCGAGGCCCTGGCCGTCGCGGCCGCGCTCGGCGCCGCCGAGCCCGTCGCCCGGTGGCTGGACGAGTGGCGCCACGTGCGGCTCGCGATCACCGGGGACGACCTGCTGGAGGCCGGGCTGCGCGGGCCGGCGATCGGCACCGGGCTGCGCGCGGCCCACGCCGCTGCGCTCAACGGCGAGGCGGGGGACCGGGAGAGCCAGCTGGCGATCGCGGTGGGGGCAGCTGAGTGATCGAGCTGGCCCTCCCGAGCGCGCGCGTGCTCTTCACTGACCGCTGCGTCGACCTGCGGGCCGAACCGGACGCGTTCGGCCCCTGTCGACAGGGCCACCAGGTCCACGGGACGGTCGTCCTGCGCGACGCCGGCGGCGAGGCCGACGGCTTCATCTCCACCGACCCCGCCTGGGGTGCGCTGGTGCGGACGGCGGACTGCCTGCCGGTCGCCCTCGCCGGTGCGGACGGCGTCGCGATGCTGCACGGTGGCTGGCGCGGCCTCGCGGGCGGGATCCTGGGCATCGGGGTCGCCGCGCTGGGGGACGTGAAGGCCGCGGCCCTCGGGCCCAGCGCTCGCGGCTGCTGCTACGAGGTGGGAGAGGAGGTCCACGCGCACTTCGCCGCCCACGACGCGCGGGTCGGCGAGCGCAACCTCGCCCTCGAACGCGTCGCGGTCGCGCAGCTGCGCGCGGCGGGGGTGGAGGAGATCCACGACACCGGCATCTGCACGATCTGCGACGAGCGCTACTTCAGCTACCGCCGCGAGGGCGACGCCGCGGGACGGCAAGGAGGGATCGCATGGCCGAGTTGAGGGTGGACGTGGCACCGGTGCGCGAGGCGATCGCCGCCGCCTGCGACCGGGTGGGGCGCGACCCGGCGGGCGTCGACCTGCTGGCCGCGGTCAAGTACCTCGAGACGGCCGAGCTCGGCGCGCTCGAGGCGGCCGGGATCGAGACGCTGGGGGAGAACCGCGCGCAGGCGCTGGAGGAGAAGGCGCAGAACTGGCCTGGCTTCCGCTGGCACTTCATCGGCCAGCTGCAGTCGCGCAAGGTCAAGCTGATCCTCCCGTACGCGCAGCTGATCCACTCCGTGGCGTCGGACTCCGCGCTGGAGCAGCTCGGCAGGCACGGGACGCCGGAAACCGAGATCCTCGTGCAGGTGAACGTGGCCGGCGAGGACTCCAAGGACGGCGTGGCGCCGGCCGAGCTGAAGGCGTTCATCGCGCGCGCGCCGGTCCGGGTGGTCGGCCTCATGACGATGCCGCCGTTCGTCGAGGACCCCGAGGGCAACCGCGCGCACTTCCGCAGGCTCGCCCACCTGGCCCGTGACCACGGCCTGCGCCACCTCTCCATGGGCACCTCGCAGGACTACGCCGTCGCCGTGGAGGAGGGCGCCACGATCGTGCGGGTGGGATCCGCGCTCTACCACCGGTGAACGGGCCCCGCGTCAGCCCCGGCACCCGCGCCGACGTCGGCTTCGTCAACGGCGCCATCCTGCGCGTGCTCGGCCTCGCCACCGGTGGCCGGCCGCTGAACGTCTTCACCACGCTCGCCCGCCATCGCAGCCTGTTCCGGCGCTGGCTGGTGTTCGCCGGCGGCCTGATGCCGTTCGGCAGCCTGTCGCGCAAGGACACCGAGCTCGTGATCCTGCGCGTCGCCCACAACTGCGGCAGCGCGTACGAGCTCGAGCAGCACGAGCGGATCGCCCTGGCCGCCGGGCTGAGCGAGGAGGAGGTCGCGCGCGCGGGCGGCACGGTGGGTGGGGACGACTTCTGGCCGCCGTTGCAGGCGCTGCTGCTGCGCGTCGCCGACGCCCTGCACGCCGACCGCGACCTGCCCGACGACCTCTGGGCGCAGCTGCGCGCGGAGCTGGCCGAGCACCAGTGCATCGAGGTCCTGTTGCTGATCGGCCACTACGAGATGCTGGCCATGGCGCTCAACTCGCTCCGGGTCCAGCCGGACGCGCCGAGCGGTCCGCCGTCGCGGATCGTCAAGCTGCTCGGCCGCTGACCGGGGCCGGGAACGCTCGCCGGGCTACTCTTTGCAGGGAGTTCGCCGGGTGTGGCGAACTTCCGTGTCGTCTATGGCCTTTCGAGACCTCATGCATCGCTCCGCCGTCTACTTCGGCCTCGCCGAGGAGCGATACGACGATGACTACGACGAGCCCCGGGCTGCCGCCGCGCCCCGGCCCAACCCCGAGGCCGAGATCGAGGAGCGCTACCGCGACCGGCCCAACGTGCGCCGCCTGCAGTCGCGCCGCCGCCGCGACGAGATCGACGACATCTTCGGCGATCCCGAGGAGGACCGCCGCACCAACGTCCTGCGCTCCGTGCGCCCGAGCAACGGCAGCGCCAAGAGCGATGTCCGCGTGCACTTCGTCGTCCCGGAGAGCTTCAACGACGCCCAGGACGTCGGGAACAAGTTCAAGGACTCGATCCCGGTCATCCTCAACCTCCAGGGCGTGGACCCGGGATTGAGCATCCGCATCATCGACTTCGCTTCCGGCCTCACCTACGCGCTCGACGGCGGGATGCAGAAGATCGCCGAGAAGACCTTCCTGCTGACCCCGCGCAACGTCGAGGTCAGCGCCGAGGAGAAGGCGCGCCTGATGGAGCGCGGCTTCTTCAACCAGTCCTAGCCTCCCCGGCATGCAGATCGGGCTCATCGGGGCCGGGAACATGGGCTCGGCCATGGCACGCGGCTGGGGACGGCCGGTGCTGGCGTCTGACAACGGCTCGGGCCGGGCCGCGGCGCTCGTGGACGAGCTCGGCGGCGCGGTGCTCGACAACGCGGAGATCGCGGAGCGGGCGGACCTGGTCGTGCTGGCCCACAAGCCGGCGCAGCTCGAAGCGGTCGCCTCGGGACTCTCGCCGAAGCGGATCCTCTCCGTGCTCGGGCGCACGACGGTCGCCGATCTTCAGCGCGCCTACCCGGGTGCGGTGGTCACGCGTGTGGAACCCAATACTCCGGTGGCATTGAAGGAGGGGGTTCTGGTCGTGCCGGTCGACGCCGGCGACGAGGAGGTGCTGACGCTCCTGTCGGAGCTCGGAAGCGTCGTCCGCGTCCCCGAGGCGCTGATGGGCATCGCGGGCGCGATCTCGGGGGTCGGGCCGGCCTACGTCGCCCTCGTCGCCGAAGCCTGGGCGGACGCCGCCGTCAAGGCCGGCCTGCCGGCGTCGCTGGCGACCTCGTTGGTGACCGAGACGCTCGCGGGCGCGGCCGCCCTGCTGCGCGAGCAGGACACGCTCGCCGTGCGCCGCGGGGTCACCTCGCCGGGCGGCACCACCGCGCGCGGGCTCGCCGCGCTCGAACGCGAGGGCGTCCGCCGCGCGTTCGCGGCCGCGATGGACGATGTCGTCGAGTTCTCGTCCACATGAGCGTCGTCTTCGCCGCCGGCGCCCGCGTCGAGATCGCGGACTTCGTCTCCGCGCTGTTCAGCGTCTACATCATCATCGTGCTGGCCTGGGTGGTCACCCAGTTCGTGTTCTCCCTGGGCGTGTCCGTCCCGTACTCGCGCCCGGCCAACGCGGTGCTCGACTTCCTGCGCGACACCGCCGAGCCGTGGCTGCGGATCTTCCGGCGCCTCGGTCTGCGCATCGGCCCGGTCGACCTCTCGCCGATCGTCGCGATCATCGTGCTGCAGGTCGCCGCCCGGATCGTCGTCGGCATCATCGACCCGGCGTGAACCCTGCCGTCCGGGCGGGGCTGACGGCCGCGGCCATCATCGGCGTCGACCAGGCCACCAAGGCGCTGGTCCGGGCCAACGTGCGGATGGGCTCCCGCGACGGGATCTTCCCGGGCGTCGAGCTGGTCAACTCGCGCAACCGCGGCGTGGCCTTCAACCTGCTCGAGGGCAAGGGCGGGATCGTCGCCGCCATCACCGCCGGGGTGGTCATCGCGCTGCTGGGGTTCTTCTGGATGCACCGCACCCGCCCGTGGCTGTGGCTGCCGGTCGGGCTGCTGCTCGGCGGCGCGCTTGGCAACGTCATCGACCGCCTCACCCGCGACGACGGCGTGACGGACTTCATCAAGCTCCCGGCGTGGCCGGCGTTCAACGTCGCCGACATGGCGATCACGTTCGGGGTGCTGGCGCTGTTCTACGTGCTCGAGGGGCCGAAGCGTGCCTCGTCTTGACGTTTGGCTGACGCCACGGTTCGGGTCAAGGGCCGCGGCGCAGAAAGCCATCACCGAGGGTCTGGTGACCGTGGACGGGCTGGTACGCCAGAAGCGCTTCCAGGTGACCGGCGAGGAGGCGATCGAGGTCGCCCGTGGCGAGTTGGGCATCCAGGAGATGCCGAAAGCGCCACGGTTCGACGTGGTCTTCGAGGACGAGCAGGTGCTCGTGGTCGACAAGGCCGCGGGAGTCGTCGTGCACCCCGGCAGCGCGGTGCCCGCCGGAACGCTGGTCCAGGCGCTCGAAGGGCGCGTCGCCGGTGGCGACGACCCGCAACGGCCCGGGGTGATCCACCGCTTGGACCGGGACACGTCGGGACTGCTCGTGTTCAGCAAGACGCCCCAGTCCTTCTCCTCGTTGACCGAGCAGATGCAGGGGCGGCAGATCGAGCGGGAGTACGTCGCCCTCGTCAAGGGCCGCCCACCCGCCATGACCGGCACGATCGACGCGCCCCTCGGCCGGGATCGGAAGCGAAGGACCCGCATGTCCAGCGACACGGACAACCCCCGCGACGCGATCACCCACTTCTCCATCGAAGCGCAGTTCCCCGACGCCACCCTCCTCGAGGTGAGCCTGGAGACCGGCCGGACCCACCAGATCCGCGCCCACCTCAAGGCCATCGGGCACCCCGTCCTCGGCGATCCCGAGTACGGCGTCCCGGAGCCCGGCCTCGACCGCCAGTTCCTCCACGCCCGCAGGCTCTCGTTCGCGCACCCCGTCGGCGGCGAACGGGTCGAGCTGCGGTCCGAGCTGCCCGACGACCTCGCCGCTACCCTCGAACGGCACAGAAACCCGACCCCTCACTGAACCGGTCGCCCGAGTCCTGCCCCGAACACGGGGTCTCGCAAGCGGCTTGTGAGGGCGCAGTCCCACCATCAAGGAGCAACACCATGGCCGACGTCGGCCTGAGAGAACTGCTGGAAGCCGGAGTCCACTTCGGTCACCAGACCCGCCGCTGGAACCCCAAGATGCGCCGCTTCATCCATGGCGAACGCGAGGGGATCTACCTGATCGACCTCAACAAGACCGAGGATCTGCTGCACAAGGCGCAGGAGTTCGCCGGTGGCATCGCCCGGCGTGGCGGCGTCGTGCTCTTCGTGGGCACCAAGAAGCAGGCGCGCGACTCCATCAAGGAGGTCGCCGAGAGCTGTGGCATGCCCTACATCGAGCAGCGCTGGCTGGGTGGCGTGCTCACCAACTTCCAGACCATCTCGCTGCGCATCAAGCGGCTGCACGACCTCGAGCGCTACCAGCGCGAGGGGCAGCTGGAGCTGCTGCCGACGCAGGAGCGCATGAAGGCGCTCGCCGACCTGGCCAAGCTCCAGGCGAACCTCGGCGGCGTCAAGAACATGCAGCGCCCGCCGGACGCGATGTTCGTGATCGACCTCAAGACGGAGGACATCGCCGTCAAGGAGGCCAAGCGCCTGCGCATCCCGATCATCGGGCTCGTCGACACCAACTGCGACCCCGACGGCATCCAGTACGTGATCCCGGGCAACGACGACGCGATGAAGTCCTGCGCCGTCATCACCGGCGCGCTGGGCGACGTCATCCGCTCCGGCCGTGCCGCCTGGCAGCACGTCGAGGAGGAGCGCGTCCGCAAGGAGGCCGAGGAGGCCGCCCGCAAGGCCGCCGAGGAGGCCGCCAAGCGCGAGGCCGAGGAGAACGCCCGCGCCGAGGCCGAGGCGGCCGAGGCCGCCGCCAGCGCCGAGCGCGTCGAGGTGGCTCAGGCCGAGGCGGCCGCGAGCCGCAAGGCGCAGGCCCCGGTCGACGCCGGTTCCGGCGGCGAGGGTGCCCGCCAGCACCCGGCCCCGACGGTCGAGGACGACCTGCCCGCCAAGCCCGGCCCGTCCGGCAAGCGCGCGGCGAAGCCGAAGGCCAAGGCCGCCGCCAAGAAGCCCGCACCGAAGCCCGAGGCCGCCGAGGCCGAGGCGAAGCCGGCCGCCGAGCCGAAGCCCGAGCCCAAGGCGAAGCCGGAGCCCAAGGCCGCCGCCGCCGAGGCGCCCGCCGAGGACACCTCTTCAGAGGAGACGACGAATGGCTGACATCACCGCCAGCATGGTGAAGGAGCTCCGCGACAAGACCGGCGCGGGGATGATGGACTGCAAGAAGGCCCTGACCGAGACCGACGGCAACGTCGACGAGGCGGTCGAGCTGCTGCGCGTCAAGCTCGGCGACAAGGCCCTCAAGCTCGGCGGCCGCGAGGCCACGGAGGGCACGGTCCAGTCCTACATCCACTCCAACGCGAAGGTGGGCGTCCTGATCGAGGTCGACTGCGCGACGGACTTCGTCGCCCGCAACGACCAGTTCATCGACTTCGCCAAGGACATCGCGCTGCACGTCGCCGCGATCCCGAGCATCCGCTACGTCTCCGCGGACGACGTCCCGCAGGACGAGAAGGACGCCGAGACGCGGGTCTTCGAGCAGCAGGCCGCCGACAAGCCCGAGAACGTGCGCCCGCGCATCGCCGAGGGCAAGCTGCGCAAGTGGCTCGAGGAGGTCACCCTCGTCGACCAGCAGCACGTCAACGCGGACAAGTACGACGGCAAGACCATCGAGCAGATCCGGGCCGAGCTGTCCGGACAGCTGGGGGAGCCGATCGTCATCAAGCGCTTCGCGCGCTTCGCCATCGGGGCGTAAGTGGCTGACCCCGCCTTCTCCCGGATCCTGCTGAAGCTCTCCGGCGAGGCCCTCCTGGGCGACCGGGAGTACGGCATCGATCCGGAGACGGTGGACCGCATCGCCAGCGAGATCAAGCGCGTCCACGACCGCGGCGTCGAGATCGCGGTCGTGCTCGGCGCGGGCAACATCTACCGCGGCATCGCCGGCGCCGCCGAGGGCATGGACCGCGCCACCGCGGACTACCTCGGCATGCTGGCGATCGTGATCAACGCGGTCACGCTGCAGGACAAGCTCGAGGCGCTCGGGGTCCACTCGCGCGTGCAGTCGGCGATCGCCGTCGCCGAGGTCGCCGAGCCCTACATCCGCCGTCGCGCGATGCGCCATCTCGAGAAGGGCCGCGTGGTCATCTTCGCCGCCGGGACGGGCAACCCGTTCTTCACCTCCGACACGGCGGCCGCGCTGCGCGCGCAGGAGATCCACGCCGATGCGATCCTGATGGGCAAGAACGGCGTCGACGGCGTCTTCAGCGCCGACCCGCGGACTGATCCCGACGCGCAGTTCCTGCCTGAGATCACGCACATGGAGGCACTGCAGAAGGGCCTCAAGGTCATGGACTCGACCGCCTTCAGCCTCTGCATGGACAACGGCACGCCGATCCACGTGTTCAACATGGACGACGAGCGCAACATCGGTCGGATAGTGTCCGGCGAGCGCGTCGGAACCATCGTGCGCACCCCATCATGAGCCTGATCGACGACTTCCTCGCTGACGCCAAGGAGCACATGGCGAAGTCCGTGGAATCGACCCGCACGAAGTTCCAGAGCGTGCGCGCGGGCCGGGCCAGCCCGGCCCTGCTGGACCGCATCGTGGTCGACTACTACGGGACGCAGACGCCGCTCAAGCAGCTGGCGACGCTGAATGCCCCGGAGGCCCGGCTGCTCACGATCCAGCCCTACGACAAGTCGGCCATGAAGGCGATCGAGCGCGCCATCCAGGAGTCGGACCTCGGCCTGACCCCGAACAACGACGGCAACCTCATCCGGCTGCAGATCCCGGAGATGACCGAGGAGCGCCGCCGCGACATGGTCAAGGTCGCCCGGCAGGTCGCCGAGGAGGGCCGCATCGCCATCCGCAACATCCGCCGGGACACCATGCAGGACCTGCGCGAGCTGCGCGAGGGCGGGGACGTCGGCCAGGACGAGGAACACCGGGCCGAGGGCGAGCTGCAGAAGCTCACCGACGCGACGATCGGCGAGGTCGACAGCGTGCTGAAGGCCAAAGAGACCGAGATCCTCGAGGTTTGAGCGGCGCTCGCTACGTCGCCATCATCACCGATGGCAACGGGCGCTGGGCTCAGCAGAACGGGGTCGACGTCGCCGCGGGCCACCAGGCCGGGGCCGACGCCGTCAAGGCAAGGCTGAAGGACGCGGTTGCCCTCGGCATCGAGGAGCTGACCGTCTACTCGTTCTCCACGGAGAACTGGTCGCGCTCCGACAGCGAGGTCAACGCGCTCATGAGCATGTTCGCCGAGCGGATCCTGGGGGAGACGCCCGAGCTGGACGACCAGGGCGTCAGGATGCGCTTCCTCGGCCGCCGCGAGGGCGTCGACCCGAACCTGATCGGGCTGATGGAGTGGGCCGAGCACACGACCGCGCACAACACGCGCATCACGCTGTTCGTCGCCTTCAACTACGGCGGGCGGGCCGAGATCGTCGACGCCGCGCGCGGCTTCACCGGGACGACCGAGGAGGAGTTCGCGGCGCGGCTCTACGCGCCCGACATGCACCCGCCGGACCTCCTGATCCGCACGAGCGGCGAGGAGCGCATCTCCAACTTCCTGCTCTGGCAGTGCGCCTACTCCGAGTTCGTCTTCACCCCGGTCCTGTGGCCCGATTTCGGCCGCGAGGACCTGGAAGGAGCGTTGCAGGAGTACGAGGCGCGGCAGCGCCGCTTCGGCGGCCGGTAGGGTCGCCGGGCAGTGCCCAGCGATTTCGCCCAGCGCGTCGCGATCGGCGTCCCCGCCGCCGCCGTCGCCGTCGTGATGATCGTCCTGGGCGGGCCGTGGTTCGCCGTCACCGCGCTGTTCCTGGGCGGCGCCGCGATCGGCGAGCTGTGGGGGATGTACGAGCGCGTGGCTCCGATCAAGCTGGCCGGCTTCATCGCGGTCGCCGCGTTCATCGCCGCCGCGTACTGGGGCGGCGAGCACCAAGTCCTGCTCGTCGCGGTCTCCGTCTTCCCGGTGATGTTCGTCCTGGCGCTGCTGACGCCGGGCGGACCGTCGATGACCGCCCGCATGTCGCTGACCACGATGGGGATCATGTGGATCGGCTTCGCGGTCGCCCACGCCGTCCTGCTGCGCGAGCTGCCCCACGGGCGCGACATCGTCATCGACGTCCTGATCGGGACCTTCATCGGCGACAGCGGGGCCTACCTCGGCGGCCGCCAGTTCGGGCGCACCAAGCTCGCGCCGCGCGTGTCTCCGAACAAAACGGTCGAGGGGCTGCTGATCGGCTTCGTCACGTGCATCATCGCGGTGCAGCTGGCCGGGCTCTACCAGGACTGGCTCGACGCGGTCCACGCGCTCGCGCTGGGCGCCGCGGTCGGCCTCGCCGCGCCACTCGGCGACCTGTTCGAGTCCCAGGTCAAGCGCGACGCCGGGACCAAGGACGCCGGCAACCTCTTCGGCGTCCACGGCGGCGCCCTGGACCGGCTCGACGCCGCCTTCTTCGCCCTCATCACGGGCTACTACGTGTGGGGCGCGATGGTGTGAAGGACGACGCTCCGTCCTTCGGTCCCGAGCTGTTCGCGTTCCTGCGCGAGCTCGCCGACAACAACGAGCGGCCCTGGTTCCAGGCCAACAAGCAGCGCTACGAGGACCACTGCAAGGAGCCGGCGCTGGCGTTCGTGGAGGACATGGGGTACCGGCTGCCCGAGCCGGGCTCGATGTTCCGCATCTACCGCGACACGCGCTTCGCCAAGGACAAGACGCCGTACAAGACCCACGTCGGGATCTCCTTCCGCAACCGCGACCCCGACGCCGAGTCGCCCGGCCTCTACCTCCACCTCGAGCCGCGCCACGTGTTCATGGGCGCCGGCATCTGGCATCCCGGCTCGGCGTCGCTGAAGCGCATCCGCACGGCGATCGCGACCCGGCCGGACGCGTGGCGCGCGGTGGTCGACGGCGTCGCGCCCGACTGGGAGCTGACCGACGGCGAGGCGCTCAAGCGCGCGCCCGCGGGCTTCCCGGCCGACCACCCGCTAGTCGACGACCTCAAGCGCAAGAGCTTCGCCGTGGTGTCGCGGCTCACCCAGAAGGACGTCACCGCACGCGGGTTCCTGGACGAGTTCGACCGGCGCGCGCAGGCGGCGCGGCCGTTTCTCGGGTACCTGTCCGGGGTGCTCGGCGTTTAGGGCCCGGGCCTAGCCTCGGTGTGGTGAAGCGGCTGGTGATCCTGGGGGCCACGGGCTCCGTCGGGCGGCAAGCGCTCGACGTCGTCGGCCGCGCCCCCGACGCCTTCGAGCTCGTCGGCCTGAGCGCCCACCGGGGCTCGGACGCGCTGCTGGAGCTGGCCGCGGCGCACGGGAACCCGCGCCTCGCCCTCACCGATCCCGATGCCGCCGCCCGCGCGGCGGAGCACACCGAGGTCCTGAGCGGGACGGAGGGGCTCGCGCGCCTGGTCGCCGAGTCCGGCGCCGACCTCGTCCTCAACGCGATCGTCGGCTCGGCCGGCCTCGGGCCGACCATCGTCGCGCTCTCGGAGGGCATCGACGTGGCGCTGGCCAACAAGGAGTCGCTGGTCGTCGGCGGCGAGCTGGTCACCGCCCTGTGCGAGGCGACCGGCGCCCAGCTGATCCCCGTCGACTCCGAGCACTCCGCCCTGCACCAGCTGATCGCCGGCGAGCGGCCGGGCGTGATCGACCGGATAACGCTGACCGCCAGCGGCGGACCCTTCCGGGGCTGGAGCCGGAAGCAGTTGCAGGACGTCTCCGTCGAGGATGCGCTGGAGCACCCGACGTGGGCGATGGGCGGCAAGATCACCATCGACAGCGCGACCCTGATGAACAAGGGGCTCGAGGTCATCGAGGCCCATCACCTGTTCGGGACGCCCTACGACCGCATCGACGTGGTCGTGCACCCGCAGTCGCTCGTCCACGCCCTCGTGGCCCTCTGCGACGGCGCCACGCTCGCCCACCTCGGGCACCCCGACATGCGCGTCCCGATCGCCTACGCGCTGCACCACCCGGACCGCGTCGAGGTGCCCGTGCCGACGCTGAACCTGGCCGAGGTCGGCTCGCTGGACTTCGAGCCGCCCGACCCGGACACGTTCGCGTGCCTGCGCCTGGCGCGCGAGGCGGCGCTCGCCGGCGGCACCGCGCCGTGCGTCCTCAACGCGGCCAACGAGATCGCCGTCCACGCCTTCCTGGCGGGGCGCCTGTCGTTCCTGGGCATCGCCGAGGTGATCGAGACCACGCTCGACCAGGTCGGCAGCGGTCGCGTGCACTCCTTCGAGAACCTCTTCGCGGCCGACGCGCGCGCCCGCGCGATCGCCGGCGAGCTGGTCGAGGTCCACGCCACATGACCGCCGCGATCCTCGCCGCGCTCGGCTTCATGGTGCTGGTGATCCTGCACGAGCTCGGGCACTTCGTGGCCGCCAAGGCGGTCGGCATGCGCGTCGAGCGCTTCGCCCTCTTCTTCCCGCCGCTGCTGCTGCGCAAGCGGGGCAAGGGCGAGACGGAGTACGCGCTCGGGTCGATCCCGCTCGGCGGCTACGTGAAGATCAGCGGGATGAGCCCCTACGAGGAGCTCCCGCCCGAGGTCGAGCACCGGGCGTACTTCCGCCAGAAGCCGTGGAAGCGGATCGTGGTCATCCTGGCCGGGCCGCTGGTCAACATCGTCCTCGCGTTCGTGATCTTCGCCGGCCTGTGGCTGCACAACGGCGTCCCCAGCGACGGGGCCAAGGTCGCCGCCGTCGAGCGCAACCAGCCCGCGGAGGGCGTGCTCGTTCCGGGTGACGTCATCACGCGCGTGGACGGCCGCGGCGGGGACCGCGACGCGCTGTCGGCGCGGATCGCCTCCCACCGCTGCGCAGGCAAGCTGACCCGGGGCTGCGAGGCGACCTCCCCCGTGACGCTGACCATCCAGCGCGACGGGCGCCGGGTGGTGGAGCGCGTCACGCCGCTCTACGACCCCACGGCCAAGAAGATGCGGATCGGCTTCAGCTCGGAGTCCAACACGCGCGACGCGAGCGTCGGCGACGCGGTCGGGCAGTCGCTGGACCAGATGTGGATGGTCACGACCACCAGCGTGGACCGCATCGTCGGCATCTTCGATCCCCAGAAGCGCAAGGACATCAACGGGGTCGTGGGCGCCTACGAGACGTCGCGCAGCGCCTTCTCGCTCAACCTCACGACCGCCCTGCTCGTGCTCGGCCTGATCTCGCTGTCGCTGGGCATCGTCAACCTGTTCCCGTTCCTGCCCCTGGACGGCGGGCACGTGTTCTGGGCGGTCGCCGAGAAGATCCGCGGCAAGGCGATCCCGTTCAGCGTCATGGAGAAGTCCGGGGTGGTCGGCTTCGCGATCGTGATCATGTTCGCCGCGATCGGCTTGACGAACGACCTGAACACGCTGGCGGGGCCGGGGTTCGACCTCTCCGGCGGTCGATAGCTAGCGAAGCGGTCGGCCCGGAGACCGCCGAAGGCGTGGCCGGGCAGTGAGCTGCGTCAGTATTGTTCTGAACCGTCGTCCCAGCTCGAGGAGAGGTTGAGGTAATGGAGAGCAGCACCGTCGCGCCCGGCCGTCGGGCCGTGAACGCGGCCACGATGGCGGAGGCCTTCCGCATGACCGTCGAGGACCTCCCCGATACCGTCGCCGTTCGCACCAAGGACGACTCGATCAGCCTCACCTTCGCGCAGCTGCGTGATCGGGTGGACGCGCTCGCCGGCGGCCTCGCCGGTCTCGGCGTCAAGAAGGGCGACACGGTCGCGTTGATGTTCTCCAACCGCCCCGAGTTCCACATCGCCGACCTCGCCGTGATGACGCTCGGCGCCACGCCGTTCTCGATCTACTCGACCTACTCGCCCGAGCAGATCCAGTACGTGATGGAGGACGCGGGCGCGCACGTCGCGCTCATCGAGGAGTCCCACCGCGAGCAGATGGTCGGCGCGCGCGAGCTCGGGCTGCCCGAGCTCGAGCACATCGTCGTCCTCGAGGGCACCGACGACGAGAGCCTGCTCGCCTGGGATCAGGTCGAGGGCGCCGATCCCGACTTCGACCCGGAGCCCCACTGGCGCGACCAGGCCTCCGACGACCTGCTCACGCTCATCTACACGAGCGGCACCACCGGGCCGCCGAAGGGCGTCCAGCTCACCCACAAGAACCTGATGACCGCGGTCGCGAGCATCGAGGACGTGGTCGACTTCCCGGCCGAGAGCCGCGTCATCTCCTGGCTGCCGCACGCCCACATCGCCGAGCGGGCCGCCCATCACTACCTGCCGATCGTGTTCGGGATGACCGTGACCGCGTGCCCGAACCCGCGCGAGATCATCGGCTACCTGCCGGCGGTCAAGCCGACGTGGTTCTTCGCGGTCCCGCGCATCTGGGAGAAGCTCCGCGGGGCGATGCTCGGCGGGGTGTTCACGCCCGGGTCCGAGGATCGCGAGCACCTCGACGCCGCCATCAAGGCCGTCGAGCTCCAGCAGGCCGGCGAGGAGGTCCCGGACGACGTAAGAGCGGTCGCCGCCAAGGGCGAGGAGAAGTTCGCCCAGGTCCGCGGCATGCTCGGCCTGGACGAGGCGGTCGCCGTCAACGCGGGGGCTGCCCCGACCCCGCCCGAGGTCATCCTCTTCTTCCACGCCGTCGGCGTCCCGCTGGGCGAGCTGTGGGGCATGAGCGAGACCTGCGGCGCCGGCACGGTCAACCCGCCGGACAAGATCAAGATCGGCACGGTCGGCCCGGCCGTGCGCGGCGTGGAGATCAAGCTCGCCGACGACGGCGAGGTCCTCATGCGCTCGGACGTCGTCATGGGCGGCGGCTATCGCAACCTGCCCGACAAGACCGCCGAGGCGATCGACGGCGACGGCTGGCTGCATACGGGCGACATCGGCCAGATCGACGAGGACGGGTACCTCAAGATCGTCGACCGCAAGAAGGAGATCATCATCAACGCGGCCGGCAAGAACATGTCGCCGGCCAACATCGAGGCGACCGTCAAGTCCGCCTCGGGGCTGATCGGCTTCGCCTGCTGCATCGGGGACGCCAAGCCGTACAACACGGCGCTGATCGCGCTGGACGCCGACATGGCGCCCGCGTGGGCGTCCCAGAACGGCATCGAGGACACCTCGCTGGAGGCACTGGCCGATGACGAGCAGGTCCGCGCCGAACTGCAGGCGGCGGTCGACACCGCCAACGCCAAGCTCGCCCGCGTGGAGCAGATCAAGTACTTCACGGTGCTCAGCGAGTGGGTGCCCGGGGGCGACGAGCTCACGCCGACCATGAAGCTCAAGCGCAAGCCGATCGGGGAGAAGTACCGCGACGAGATCGCCGCGATGTACGAGAAGGCGAAGCCGGAGTAGGGCCGCCCCCGACGGCGCGCTGGGAGTCGCGCCGTCTGCCCTCCGGGTCGGAAGATCGACGGAGTCGTGAACCGGCCCTTGTCATCCGGCTGACCAAGGAGTAGCGTCGGACATATGTCCAGGCGTGCTCGGAGGGCGGCTCTGGTCGCCACTGCTGCCTTGTTGGCGCTCGCCGGCCCCGCCGGCGCCCAGACGACGACGTACACCTCGACGGAGACCATCCCGGTCCCGCCGGCGTCCGACTACGCCGGCGTGGGTGGTGGCGACGGCTGGGACGTCTCGATGTCGCCCACGGAGGTCTTCAACGTCTTCCATCACTCCGGCAGCCTCAACGTCGCCTGCCACAAGCAGAGCGACGCGTCCGCGTGCTACCCGGCCCGCACGATCACCGACGGCGGCACGGGCTTCAGCACGTCCAACCAAGCCGGCACCTACCTCGACCAGGCCAGCGGCAAGTTGTACGTCTACGCGGTACGCGACGACAGCACCGCGGGCGTCGTGTGCGTGGACACCACCGTCGCCGCCGCGAACCCGAACCCGTTCTGCGGCTTCACCGCGCTGACGGCGGTCGGTGACGCCGCGAGCCAGGGCACCGGCCTCCCGATGAAGGTCGGCAGCAAGCTGTACGCGTTCAACTTCGTGTCCGGGGTGCCCAGCGGGGACAAGGACCGGTTGATGTGCTTCGACCTGGACACCGCAACCGCGTGCGCGGGGCAGCCCTACGCCCTCGACATCGGCCCGGGCGCCGTCACCATGGGCGTCTACGGCTTCGGGCCGGCGACCGCAGCCCTCGGCAACCAGATCCTGGTCCCGGTGATCACCGACGGCACCGCGCGCATCGCGTGCTTCGACGCGGGGACGGCCGCCGAGTGTGGCGGCGGCTGGCCGATCGAGCCCCCGGCGGGATCGGTGGGAGACGACGGCTCGCCCTTCCCGCTCCTGGCCGCCAACGGGGCGATCAGCGGCTTCTGCCTGCCGACGGCGACGACCCCCTGCTTCGCCCTCGACGGGACGAGCACGGCGAGCCCCTCGGGCCTGGCAGCCGCGATGGGCGGCACGTCCACCCCGTACAACAACCAGGCCGTCACCATCGGCGCGCGCGTCTACATCGCGCACGGCGACGACGACACCATCCGCTGTTACAACTTCGCGGCGGCCGCGGAGTGCGCGAGCTTCCCGCACCCGACGCCGGACGCCAGCTACATCTACACGGTCAACCGCGACCCGCAGCGGCCGACGTGCATCTGGGTCAACGCGAACGGCGGCTCCAGCCAGATCCAGAACTTCGACGCATTCACAGGCGGGCCGTGTGGCCAGGGTGCCACGCGGGTGCTCTCGGAGCAGTTGGTGGCGTCGGACAAGCAGTGTGAGCCTGCCACGTACCGGAAGTTCGAGGTGCTCCAGCCGGCGCGCTCGGCCTACGCCGACGGCATCCTCGGGTTCGCGGACAACAACGGCTCCTCGACCGGCATCGCCGACCGGTCCCTGGACGCCGCCGGAGCGGTCGATCTCACCGGCATCGGTCTCGAGGACATCGACCGGCCGCAGTTCCTGGTCACGCTCAACGGGACCGGCTCGGACCCGTCGGAGGTCCAGGTGCGCCTGACCTGGGAGGGGAACTACGACACGGCCTGCCTGGGGGAGGGCATCGAGGCCCCGCCGCCTGCGGCGCCGGTCTACTCGATCCCGACGCCGGGACCGGCGGGCACCGCTCCCAGCGGGGGCGTCCAGGGTCAGTCGGGCAAGTCGCGGCGCTGCGCGGGCCGGCGGAAGTTCCGGATCGTCCTGCGCAAGCGTCACGGTGTCGTCTACAAGTCGGCGACCTTCAGGCTGGCCGGCAAGAAGGTCAAGGCACGCCGGTTCGGCAAGCGGATCGGAGCGGTGATCAACCTGCGCAAGACCCGCAAGAAGAGGATCGTGCTCAAGATCCGCGCGAAGACGTCCACCGGCAAGGTCCTCAAGGGCAAGCGGGTCTACCACCCGTGCACCAAGAAGCGCAAGAAGGGCCCACCCAAGCTCTAGCGTCTGACGCATCGTCGAGGTCGTCCACTTCACGGATCCGGGGTGCCCGTGGGCGTGGTCGGCCTCGCCGGCGCTGGCCGCGTTGCAGTGGCGCTACGGCGACCAGCTCGCCTGGCGCCATGTGATGATCGGGCTCACCGAGTCGGGCGACCAGTACGTCCGGCGCGGCTACACGCCGGTGCGCCAGGCGGAGAGCCAGGCCCGCTTCCGGCGCTTCGGAATGCCGCTCGGGGCGATCCCGAAGCGCGCCATGGCCGGCACGTCGCGCGCCTGCCGGGCCGTGATCGCGGTCCGGCTCGCCGACCCCGCCCGGGAGTGGGAGGCGCTGCGCGCGCTGCAGCGACTGCAGTTCCTCACCGGCGACCGGCTCGACGACGACGCCGCGATCGCCCGGGCGGTGGGGGAGGACGTCACCGCGCGGATCGACGACCCCGACGTCCTCGAGGCGTACGAGCGGGACCGCGCCGAGGCTCGCAGCGCCGCCGGCACGCCCGCCGAGGCGCAGGGCAAGACGGCCACCTCCGACGGCCCGGTGCGCTTCACCGCCCCGTCGCTCACCTTCCACGCGGGCGGGCGCGAGCTCGTGGCCGGCGGCTACCAGTCGCTAGTCGCCTACGACGTCCTGCTCGCCAACCTCGCGCCGTCGCTGACCCGGCGCGCGGCCCCCGCGGATCCGGCGGAGGCGCTGGCCGCCTTCCCGGGCGGGCTGTACACGGCCGAGGTCGCCGCGATCTCCGCGACCGGCGCGGCCTCGGAGGTCCACATCGCCGCCGCCGAAGCGTCGCTGATCGCCGCCACGGCCGCCGGTCACGCCCGGCGGGACGGCGAGTTCTGGCTCCCTATCCTCTAGGGGGATGGCTTCAGAGCGACATGTGACCGTCGGAGGCGTCCAGATCGGCGGCGGCGCCCCGGTCGCGGTGCAGACGATGACCAAGACCGAGACGGCGAACCTGACCGCCACGATGGAGCAGATCCGCAAGGTCGCGGACGCGGGCGCGGACATCGTGCGCGTCGCCGTGCCGCGCGATCGCGACGTCGAGGCACTGAGGACGATCGTGCGCGAGTCGCCGATCCCGATCATCGCGGACATCCACTTCAACCACACGCTCGCGCTCAAGGCGATCGACGCCGGAGCTCATTGCGTGCGCCTGAACCCCGGCAACATCGGCGGTCCGGACAAGGTCGCCGAGGTGGCCGCGCGCGCCACGGCCGCCGGCACGCCGATGCGCATCGGCGTCAACTCCGGCTCGCTGCCCAAGCACCTCCACGACCTCGAGCGCGAGAACCCGGTGGAGGCGCTGGTCACCGCGGCCGTCGAGTTCACCGCACTGATGGAGTCGCTCGACTTCTACGACTTCAAGGTCTCGCTGAAGTCCACCAACGTGCCGAACACGATCGCCGCCAACCGGCTGCTGAGCGAGAAGATCCCGTATCCGCTGCACCTCGGCATCACCGAAGCCGGCACCAAGTGGTCGGGCTCGCTCAAGTCCGCCGTCGGTCTCGGGACGCTGCTCGCCGACGGCATCGGGGACACGATCCGCATCTCGCTCTCCACCTTCCACGCGGAGGAGGAGGTCAAGGTCGCCTGGGAGATCCTCAAGGCCCTCAAGCTGCGTGAGCGCGGCCCGGTCCTGATCGCGTGCCCGACCTGCGGTCGCCTGCAGTTCGACATGGACAGCGTGGTGGCGGAGATCGAGCGCCGCCTGGAGCACTACGCCGACCCGATCGAGGTGGCGGTGCTGGGCTGCGCGGTGAACGGCATCGGCGAGGCGTCGCACGCCGACTTCGGCATCACCGGCGCCAAGGACGAGGGCCTGATCTTCAGCCGCGGCAAGGCGCTGCGCAAGGTCAAGACGGAGAACCTCGTCGACGAGCTGTTCGCGGAGATCGACACGTACTACGCGTCCTCGAAGGAGATCGTCGTGGACGAGGCGGCGGCGGCCGAAGGCGCCGAGTGGCTGGCCGAGATCGAGGCTGCCAACGCCCACGACATGACGCCGGAGCGCCTCGCGGCGCTCGAGAAGGCGGCTGCCCTCGACGAGTCGGAGTCCCCGACCGCCGGCCGCCGCTTCACGCGCGCCTGACCGTCAGGCCGGGCCCTCTCGGCTCGTTAATCAAGTACATGAGCGTGCGAAAGTGGATCGTGCCGGGTCTCTGCGCCGCGGCGACGCTCGTCCCGAGCGCGGATGCCGGAGCCGCAGGGCGCGTGTTCGCCGCCGCCGGCCCGGCGCCGAAGAACATCGAGTCGGCCGTCGCGGACTTCCGGACCGCCGTCGGCGCGCGGCGCGACGTCACGTGGGACGACGTCCCGGACGAGCTCGCGG
Organism: uncultured Solirubrobacteraceae bacterium; assembly: GCA_963740765.1. Taxonomy (GTDB): domain Bacteria; phylum Actinomycetota; class Thermoleophilia; order Solirubrobacterales; family Solirubrobacteraceae; genus DATLGB01. The sequence continues at coordinate 146,104 of CAVUFN010000017.1, forward strand.
AACCGGCGACCCTGCCGTCCGCCTTCTACGCCGGGCGAGGCCTGATCGTGCGCGGCTCGGCCGGTGACCAGCGGGTGTCCATGGACGGGAACACCCCCGCCGACCCCGATCCCGACAAGCGCAACTTCTCCGACCAGCAGGCCGGCTATGCCGCCCAGTTCGAGGCCTTCAGCAAGGACCGGCTGTTCGCGCCCTTCGGGTCGACCACGACGGAGTTCAGCTTCCGGACGCCGGCGGGGGAACCCGCGCACACCAACGGCTTCGGCGTCGTGCTGACCGACGTGGACGCGCCGGGCTCGCGCGTCGTCTACCTCACTCCGGACGGCGAGAGCCTCGGCAGCTTCGACGTCCCCGTCTCGTCGGGCGCCGGGACGTTGTCGTTCGTCGGCGTGACCTTCGACGCCGGTGAGCGGATCGGCCGCGTGAGGGTGATCGCCGGCTCGGACCCGATCGGGGCGGCCGACGTCCTGGGCACCACGGACATCGTCGCGCTCGACGACGTGGCTTACGGTGAGCCGCAGGCCACGCCGCCGACGCCCACCCTCCAGTTCGCCGCCGACCGGATCGACGCCGCCGAGCGCAACGGCCTCGTCTACGTGCAGGTCACGCGCACGGGCGACCTCGACCGCGTGTCGCGGGTCGAGCTCACCAACGAGGCCGGCACGGCGACCCCGGGAGACGACTACGTGACGGCGAGCGGCACGCTCACGCTCCCCCGCGGCGCCGACCGCGCCACCGCCGTCATCAAGCTGATCCGCGACAGCGATCCGGAGCCGGAGGAGTCGTTCACGGTCGCCCTGTCGGCGTTCCGGGGCGCCGTCATCGGTGAGCCGTCGCGCGCCACCGTCGTCGTCGGCGCGGACCCGCGTGGATCGAGCGGGACCGCCGCGCCGGCGCCGAGCGGCCCGGTCCGGCCCGTCGTGCGCCTCAGGTCAGCCAGGCGTATCCGCCTCTCGAGGCTGCTGCGCAAGGGCCTGAAGGTCTCCTTGCGGTCCGATCGGGACGCGTTCGCCGAGCTGCGCCTCTCGCGCGGGAGCCAGCCGGCGAAGGAGCGGACCGTCAAGCTGATGGCGGGCCGGCGGCGCGGGTTGCGCGTGCGCCTCGGCCGCAGGGCACGCCGGATCGTCAGGCGGTCGCTGGGCAGCCTCAACCTGCTCGCCGTCGTGACCGACGCGCGCAACGGGACCAAGGTCACCGCGGCGCGCGAGGTCCGCCTGCTCGTCCGTTAGCGGCGCGCGGCCAGGGCCAGCCCGCTGACGAGGCCCGCCGTCGCGATCGCGCCCACCGCCGCCTGCTTGGGGACGTAGCCCGTCTTGTAGGCGTGGGCGAACATCACGAGGTCCGGCGCCTGCACGGCCAGGGTGAAGTCCTCGGCCTCCTTGCGCCCGGAGAACAGCAGCAGCCCGACCATGAAGTTGCGGATCCCGAACAGCCGGAAGCCGAACTTCCCGATCCCGTTGAGGTCCGAGGGCTTCATCCCGTAGGCGGCGATGAGCTTGTCGGGTGCGAACGTCGCCCCGATCCCGATCCCGAGCTCGATCGCGGCGATGGCCTTCTTGGTGGTCGCGGTGTCCATGTGCGGAGTCCTACAGGGTTCGCGCGAACGCGGCGGCCTCGGCGTACAAGCGGGCGAAGTCGGCGGGCTTGTAGTGGGCGTTGAGGCCGGACGGATTCGGGAGGACCCAGACCGGCCGGCCGCCGATCGCCTCGGGTTGGCGGCCCATCGTCGCCCGGCGCCGGCCGAAGGCGGTGCGGTAGGCGACCAGGCCGACGATGGCAACCAGCCGCGGCGCGTACTCGGTGACGAGCGCCTCGAGTGCGGCGGCGCCGGCGCGCAGCTCGTCGGCGCTGAGCTCATCGGCGGCGCGGGTGGTGCGCTCGACGAGGTTGGTGATGCCGAGGCCGTGTTCGGGCAGCGACCGGTCGTCCTCCGGTCGCAGCCGGTGCGGCGTCAGCCCGGCCGCGTGCAGCGTCGGCCAGAAGCGGTTGCTCGGGCCGGCGAAGTGATGCCCGGTCGCACCCGACCGCAGTCCGGGGTTGATGCCACAGAAGAGGATCAACAGCCCCGGAGCGACGACCGGGGGGAGGTCGGTCACCCGGGCGGGTCGCCGAGCAGGGCGGACGCGCGCTTCCAGCGGTCGATCTCGCAGCCGCTCGCCAGCGAGAACCGCGCGTCGACCGGACGGCCGGCGAGGGTCCCCTTGACGGTGGCCTCGGCCGGCCCGCCGTAGATCTTCGTGCAGATCGTGCCGGCCGGGACCGGCGCGAGCCGCCGGCGGCAGGCCGCCACGTCCGCGCACTCGACCCGCCGGGTGCGGATCGGGCCCTGGTCCTTGCCCTCCGGGTAGATCGTGACGAGCAGGCCGGAGGGCGAGAGCGCCGGACGCTCCGGCTCGTCGCCGCAAGCGGCCAGCGCGGCGGCGGCCAGCAGGATGGCGACGGGCGCCTTCACTCGATCTCGAGCAGCTTCTCGTAGGCGGGGAGGGTGAGGAACTCCTCGAAGCTGTCGTCGCCGGAGAGGGCCATGGACTCGAAGAGCTCGCGGGAGAGGTCGGGCCGGCCCTCGCGCTCGAACCACGCGTCGTCGCCGATCTCGGCGCGGATCTTCGCGAGCTCCTGTTCGCCCATCTCGCGGACGAGCTCGGGGGTGACCGGCCGGCCGTTGTCGAGGGTGATCGAGTGGCGGATCCACTGCCAGACCTGGCTGCGGGCGATCTCCGCGGTGGCGGCGTCCTCCATCAGGCCGTAGATGCCGGCCGCGCCGTTGCCCCGCAGCCAGCTCGAGATGTACTGGATGCCGACGTTGACGTCGTTGGCGAGGCCGTCGACGGTCGCGGTGCCGGGCGTCTCGCCGACCGCGAGGATGTCCCCGGCGGTGACGGCGACGTCGTCGCGGAGCTTGTCGAGCTGGTTCGGGCGGTCGCCGAGGACCTTGTCGAACTCCTCCATCGCGACGCTGACGGAATCGGGATGGGCGACCCAGGTGCCGTCGTAGCCCTGCTCGGCCTCGCGCCTCTTGTCCGACGACACGGCGTCGAGTGCGCGCTGGTTGGCCTCCGCGTCGGTCCGCGACGGGATGACCGCGCTCATGCCGCCCATGGCGTGCGCGCCGCGGCGGTGGCAGACGGAGACGAGCTGCTCCGTGTAGGCGTGCATGAACGGGACCGTCATCGTGACCTGGTTGCGGTCGGGCAGCACGAACTCGGGCCGGTCGCGGAAGCACTTGATCATCGAGAACAGGTAGTCCCAGCGGCCGGCGTTGAGGCCCGCGGCGTGCTCGCGCAGCTCGTAGAGGATCTCCTCCATCTGGAAGGCGGCGGGGACGGTCTCGATCAGGACGGTGGCGCGGATCGTCCCGCGCTCGAGCGACAGCTCCTCCTCGGCGATCTCGAAGGCCCGGTTCCACAGGCGCGCCTCGAGATGGGACTCGAGCTTGGGGATGTAGAAGAACGGGCCCCAGCCGCGGTCGGCCAGTGCCTCGTGGTTGTGGCGGACGTAGAGCGCGAAGTCCATGAAGGCGCCGCAGACGCCGGAATCGAGGTGCTTCTCGGGCAGGTGCAGGCCGCGGACGCGGGCGAGCAGCAGCGCGATGTCGTCGTCGAGCGCGTACTCCTTGTCGCCCTCGGCGTGGCGCAGCGTCCCGCGGATGGCGGCGGCGAGGTTCTCCTGCCCCTCGGTCATGTTGGCCCACGTCGGCGAGTTGGAGTCCTCGAAGTCGGCCATGAAGCAGCGCGCGCCGCTGTTGAGCGCGTTGATGACCATCTTCTTCGACGTCGGGCCGGTGATCTCGACGCGCCGGTCCTCGAGCGCGGGCGGAACCGGGGTGATCTTCCAGTCACCGGTCGTGGCCTCGCTCTCCGGCAGGAAGTCGAGCAACTCGCCGTCGCGGCGGCGCTCGGAGAGGAGTCGCCTGCGCTCGCCGTCGAGCTCGTCGTGCAGCCGGTTGAGCAGGCGGTTGGCGGTGTCGTCGAAGAGGTTCATCGAAGGGTCACTTTCCGTCGGAAGAGGCGATCGGGGTTGCCGGGAGTGGAGACGCGCACCACGAGGCGGGCGCGGACCCTGCCGCGGAGGTGGTGGCGGCGGGGGCGCAGCCGGAGCATGTGCGCGCCGGCGTCGAGGGTGCGCGAGCTGCGGGCGAGGGTGCGGCCACGAGCGGTCAGCCGGGCCGTGACGGTGCTGCGCGAATCGACGGTGATGCCGATCGGCAGGCGACGGCCGAAACGCGCCCGCCGCGCGACGCCGAGGCCGATCGGCGTGCCGGGCCGCGCCTTCACCGGGCGGCTCTGCCGGAACGGGCCGGTGATCTCGTACACGATCCCCGGGCCGAACGCGCCGCGCTGGGAGCCGACGTAGAGCCGGGTGCCGCCGGGATCGAAGCACAGCCCGACGGTCTCCGACTCGGCCTGGCCCGGCAGCCGGTGCTCGGCGCCGGTCAGCTTCAGGAAGCGCGAGACCTTGCGGTCGGGGGTGATGATGCAGACATCCATCGCGTCCGGATCGTTGGTGTAGGAGTCCTCGGCCACGAACAGGTCGCCGGAGCGGGAGACGTGGAGGTTGTCGACGCCTCGCAGCGGGGTGCCCTCGACGTCGTCGGCGCGGTAGATGACCTCGATGCGCTCCGTGCGGGTGTCGTAGGCGTGGATGGTCTCGTCCGCGGTCGTGGCGAGGTACACGACCCCGGCGTCGAACCAGATGCCCTCGCCGCGGGCGAACGGGAGCAGGCCGGGGACCTGCGTGCGCGTCGGCGTCTCCGTGGCGGCGGGGTCGGGCACCGGCTTCCAGGTCACCTTGCCGGCGCCGCCGTCACAGGCGACCTCGAGCGTGCCGGCGCTCAGGTCGGGATAGGCGAGCGGGGTGAAGCGGTAGAGGCCGCCGCCGTTGAGGTCCTCGCTGAGGTACACATGCTCGCGGGCCGGGTCCACGCACGCCGCCTCGTGCTTGAACGTGCCGAGCGCCGGCCGCGCCACCGCCTGGGTCGCCCCGGTCGGGTCGCATTCCCACACGAGGCCCGCGTCGACCTCTTCGCAGGAGAGCCACGTGCCCCAGGGCGTCGGGCCGCCGGCGCAGTTGGTGCTCGTGTTCTCGAGGATGCGGTAGGCGTCGATGATCGTCCCGTCGGCGCCGAAGCGGATGCCCGACGCACCGCCGATGTTGGGGATCTCCGAGTTGACGGCGAGGATCCAGCCGCCGTCGGGTGTCGGGAAGGTCGCGGCGCCGTCCGGGAAGTACGGGAAGACGTAGTCCGTACCGGCGACGGGCTGCATCCCGCGGGCGATGACGCGCGACTTGAAGCCCTGCGGGAGCATGACGCCGTTGGCGTCGGGCGCGCGCAGCGGGCCGTAGGGACCCTCGGCGGCCCTGGCGGGCGCGCTGGCGAGCGCGTTGCGCCAGAACGCCGGTCCGAACGAGAGGGCGGTCGCGCCCACGAGGCCCGACCCCAGGAAGGCTCGTCGCGAGATCACGCCGCTACGCGCCGGTGAGGGAGCGGTACAGCAGCTCCATCGGGTGGTAGACGGGCAGGTTGGCGTGCGCGGCGATCTGCAGCGCGCAGCCGGGGTTCGCCGCCACGACGGCCTCGGCGCCGGTGGCCAGCAGGTTGGCCGCCTTGCGCCGGCCGAGCTCCGCCGCCGCCTCCGGCTTGGTGATGTTGTAGATGCCGGCGCTGCCGCAGCAGATCTCCCACTCGGCGGGCTCGACGATGTCGACCACCCCGTCGAGCAGCGCGCGGGGCTGCTCGCGGATGCCCTGGGCGTGGGCGAGATGGCAGGCGTCGTGGTAGGCGACGGTCATGCCGAGGTGGCGGCGGGGCGACCGCAGCTCACCCAGGAACTCGGTGACGTCGCGGACCTTGTCCTTGAGGGCGGGGTGCTCCTTGAGACCGCTGCCGCAGCCGGCGGCGTTGGTGATGATCGTGTCGACGCCCGCGAACGCCTCGATCACCTCCTGAGCGCGTCGCTCGGCGCGCTCGGCTTCGCCGGCGTGCAGCTCGAGCGAGCCGCAGCAGCCGGGTTCGGTGGGGGAGTAGACCTCGTAGCCCTCGGCGACGAGCACCGCGACCGTCGCGGCGTTCACGTGGGGGAAGTAGGCGCGCTGGACGCATCCCTGCAGGAAGCCGACGCGCGGGCCGGTGCCGACCAGCTCCGGGATCGGCTTCACCCGCGGCGGACGCTTGGGGGCGAGCCGGGCGGCGGCGAAGGGGGCGAAGCGCGCGAACGGCAGCAGCGGGATCAGCGCCCGCATGCGCCGGTGGTACGGGAACATGCTGAAGATCGCTCTGCGCTTGAGGCGCTCGAGCCGCGGTCGCTCGTAGCGCGTCTCGATCTCCGCGCGTGCGCGGTTGACGAGCAGGTCGTACTGGACGCCGGACGGGCACGCGGTCACGCACGCCATGCAGCCGAGGCAGTTGTCGACGTGCTGGACGAGCTCGTCGGAGATCTCGCCCTCCTCGAGAGCGCCCATGAGCACGATGCGCCCGCGCGGCGAGTCCATCTCCTCCGCCCACAGCCCGTAGGTCGGGCACGTCGGCAGGCAGAAGCCGCAGTGGACGCAGTCGTCGATGAGCTCCTGGAGTCCGGTCACAGGCCCATGAGTCCGGGGTTGCAGTGGTTCTCGGGGTCGAAGCGGTGCTTCACGGACTTCATGAGGTCTCTTTCGGGTCGGGCACCGAGGGAGAACGGGTCGTCGCCGGGCGGTCCGTCGGTGACGACGCAGGTAATCGGGGCCAGAGCCCCTATTAGGCGCGCCGGCGCGTCTGTACGGACGTAAGTAAGGCCGATCCCGGCACGCCCGACCGCCTCCGGCGCCGCGCGCAGCACCGAGGCGAGCTGGGTGGGGAGGTGATGGACCCGGACGACGGCCTCGCCCCGCTGACGGTCGCGCTGCTCAGCCCACACATCCTCGTCCTCCTCGATGACCTCGTCCGACACCGCCCTTGCGCGCTTCCCCGCCGCGGCCCCGGCGAACCGCACGAGCACCATTCCTTCATTGCCATCCCAGCGAACGTCCAGCGCCTCGGCCTCCAGCGGGCGCGAGGCGCACTCGATGGCGTGACGCTGCAACTCGTCGGCATCGCCCCGCAACACCGAGGTCGCGAACGCCGACGGCTTCGGATGCAGCCGCACCGCCACCTCCGTGATCACCCCGAGCGTCCCGAACGACCCGGCCGCCAGCTTGGGCAGGTCGTAGCCGGCCACGTTCTTGATCACCCGGCCGCCGCCGTGCGCGACGGTCCCGTCGGCCAGCGCCAGCTCGACGCCGATGATGAGGTCGCGCGGCGCGCCGTAGCGGTGGCGCAGCGGTCCGGAGTCCGCCGTTGCGAACAATCCGCCGATGGTCCCGTCCCCGGGCGGGTCGATCGCCAGCATCTGGCCGGCCTCGGCGAAGGTCGCCTGGGCGTCGCTGAGCGACACGCCGGCCTGGAGCACGGCGGTGAAGTCCTCGGGCTCGTAGGCGATGACGCGGTCCAGTCCGAGGGTCGACACCGGCTCGGCCTCCACGGGCCGGCCCCACGAGCGCGTGCCCCGGCCCTCGATCCGCGCGGGCGCCGCCTGCAGCCGCTCGGCCAGGTCACATGCGATCGGCAAGGCCCGCCTCCTCGAGTGGATGGCGCCGGTACGGACCCGGGACCTCGCCGCACAGCCGCGGGGTGGGCATGACCTTGCCGGGGTTCGCGAGCCCGTCGGGGTCGAAAGCGCAGCGCAGCTTCTGGAACGCGGCCAGATCGGCCTCCTCGAACTGCTTGCCCATGTGCTTCTTCTTGTCGTGTCCGACGCCGTGCTCGCCGGTGATCGAGCCACCCAGCTCCAGGCACGCGTCGAGGATGCGCTCGGACAGCTCGGCGGCACGCTCGGCGTCGTCGGCCGAGTCGTAACAGACGAGCGGGTGCAGGTTGCCGTCCCCGGCGTGGAAGACGTTGGCGACGCGCAACCCGTACTCCTCGCCGAGGCGCTCGATGCGGTCCAGGACGTCCGGCAGCTTGGTGCGCGGGATGACGCCGTCCTGGACGTAGTAGGCGTGGGCGATGCGGCCCATGGCGGCGAACGCGGCCTTGCGCGCGCGCCAGAACCGCTGTCGCTCGGCGTCGTCCTCCGCCACGCGGATCTCCGTCGCCTCGGAGCAGAAGTCCTCGAGCTGGGCGAACTGGGCCTCGACCTCGGACTCGGCGCCGTCGAGCTCGACCAGCAGCGCGGCGCCGGCGTCGAGCGGAAAGCCCGCCTCGGCCATCGGCTCGGCGGCCTGGATGGCGAGGTTGTCCATCATCTCGATCGCTCCGGGGACGACGCCCGCCCGCGTGATGGCGGTGACCGCCTCGCCCGCCTGCTTGGGATGGTCGAAGAAGGCGACGAGCGTGCGGACCGCCTCGGGCTTGGGGACGACGCGCAGGGTGACCTTGGTGACGACGGCCAGCGTGCCCTCGGAGCCGACGAGCGCGCCGAGCAGGTCGTAGCCGGGCAGATCCGCCTGCGGCCCGCCGATCTCCATCAGCGTCCCGTCCGCGAGCACCGCCTCGACGCCGAGGACGTAGTTCGTCGTGAACCCGTACTTGAGGCAGTGCGCGCCGCCGGAGTTCTCGGCGACGTTGCCACCGATCGTGCAGACGATCTGGCTGCTCGGATCCGGCGGGTAGAAGTGCGAGGGGCCGACGGCGTCCGAGACGGCCGTGTTGGTGACGCCGGGCTCGACCACGATGCGGCCGTTCTCGAGGTCGACCTCGAGCACGCTGCGCAGCCGGCTGAGGCCGATGACGATCCCGTCCTCGACGGGCAGCGCGCCGCCGCTGAGCCCGCTGCCCGCCCCGCGGGCCACGAACGGCGTCTGCGTGTCGTGGCACGCGCGCACGACGGCCGCGACCTCCTGGGCGCTGCCCGGCAGCACGACCGCGCCCGGCGTGACCGCGTACTGGAGCAGCCCGTCGGACTCGTAGGTCTTCAGCTGGTGGGCGTGCGTGATGACGTGCTCGTCGCCGCACACCGTGCGCAGGCGCTGCACCAGCTCCGACCCGACTGCCATCTCCGTCAGTTCTACCCGGTTGACGCGGCTAAAGCTCCCTGGACGAATAGCCGATTCTTGCCTTGTGAGCGCCACCGCCCTTGCCACTCGTGCTCCGGACCCGGGTTGGTACCCCGATCCACGCACCGACGAGGACCGTCTGCGCTGGTGGGACGGGGCGGACTGGTCGGACTTCACCACCGACGCCCCCGAGCCGGAGTCGGACCCGGTGGCGCGGCACATCTTCGCGGACACCCTCACCGACGCGCGGGAGTGGACCGACCTCCCGGTCGACGACGAGGGTCTCGACGACTTCGAGCCGATCGAGTTCTCCTGGTCCGATCCGGGCGATCTCTTCGAGCTCAGCATCGCCGAAGCGCCCGCAGCGGAGCCGATCGACCTCGAGCTGCCGGCGCGCCCGGCCTACGAATCGCCCCTGGACACGATCTCCTCGCCGATCCCCGTGCGCGTGCAGGTCCCGGTGCGGGTCGAGGTGCCGGTGCGTATCGAGACGCCGGCCAGCGAGTCGATCCCCGCGCCGGTCGCCGTTCCCGTCCCTGTCCCCGCGGCCCGCCCGGCGCCGCCGGCGGCACCGCCCGCCGCCGCCCCGCGTCGCCGGACCGCCCTCGCGGGCACGGGCGCCGTCGTCGCCGTGGCCGCGGTGGCCGCGCTGGGCACCAACGTGCTCTCGGGCGACGACACCGCGAAGCCCCGCAAGTCCGCGAACGCCCGCCCGGCGCTGACGGCCGCCGAGCGCAGCTGCCAGAAGGAGTGGAACACGGCCACGAGCGGCTCCGCCGCCCAGCTGCGCGTCACCCTCGGCCAGTTCGAGGGTGCGTACGCCAAGGTCGGCCGTGTCGCCCCGCTGCCCGGCACCGTCATGGCCGCCGACAGCTGCGCGCTGACCGTCTACGACCCCGGCACCGACACCCGCGCCGTGTTCGTCAGCGGCGTCCAGGACCAGGTCGGCTACATCGACGTCACCTCGTACCCGCGCGCCTCGCAGTACGGCGCCCCGCGCTCCGCCCGCGACGCGAACGTGTCGATCGGCCCCGACGGGTCGCTCCGCGCCCTCTGAGATCATCGGCGCCGCGTGCGCCGCCGCCGGTCCAAAGCCCATCACGAGCTGCAGTTCTGGCGCGAGCGCCTCGCCGCCGAGGGCGGCACGCTCGAGCACGGGCACTACGAGCACTTCTTCACCGCCTGGTGGGGCCTCGGCCGTGCCTTCTACGACGGGCTGCGGGTCCTCGACGTCGGCTGCGGCCCGCGCGGGAGCCTCGAGTGGGCGGACATGGCCGCGCGGCGGGTGGGGCTCGATCCGCTGGCGGACGCCTACCGGCGCGAGCTCGGGGCCGGCCGTCACGCCATGGAGTACCTCGCCGCGGGCGCGGAGGCGATTCCCGAGCCCGACGACAGCTTCGACGTCGTGACGACCTTCAACTCGCTCGACCATGTCGACGACGTCGCCAGCGCGTGCGCCGAGATCCTGCGGGTACTGGCGCCGGGCGGGACGCTGCTGCTCGCCACCGACGTCAACCACGAGCCCACGCCGATGGAGCCGCAGACCTTCGGGACCGAGGTGCTGGACCGCTTCACGGGTGTGCTGGACGTGGTCGCGCGGCACGACCTCGAGCGCCACGAGGGCGGGCTCTTCGCCACGATGCATCAGAACGCGCCCTACGACAGCGCGCGGCCGGGGCGGCCCGCCGTGCTGATCGCGCGGCTCAGCGCTGCGGCGCGCTGACGCCGCGGGCGGGCACGCGAGCCGCGCCGGAGCGGCCGCCGGTCTCGGTGACGTAGCGCAGCCGCGCGCCGGTGCGCAGCCGCACCGGCATCAGGAAGGCGCCATGGTCGTCGGTGGCGGTCGGCCCGCCGACCGGCGCCCAGGCGCCGTTCGCGCGGCGCTGGAGCGTCACGGTGTGGGCGCCGCCGGGGCGGACCTGCCCCCACACCCGCCCGCGGTCGCGGTCGACCACGAAGGGAACGCGCACGCCGTGGAGCGCGGGCTTGGCGCGCCCGTCGGCGAAACGCAGGCCGGACTGCCAGCCCGCGAACGGCGAGCCGCCCGGATTGCGCCGGTAGGTCGGCTCGTCCTCCCACTGGTACAGCGTCAGCGAGCGGATCCGGGGGTCGCGCCACGCGCGGTACGCGGCGAGCTGGAGCCAGCGCGCCTGGCGCCCGAGCGAGACGCCGTCGTCGCGGTCGGGCGGGTTGGTCTGGTAGGCGAACTCCGTCAGCCAGAGGTCGAAGCGATCGCCGGGCGCGACGATCCGGTGCGCGCTGGTGAGGCGGTCCAGGACGCGCTCCAGCCGTCCCAGCTCGGCGACCTTGGCCCAGTCGGGGTTGGAGGACACGTTGGTCGGCGAGGCGTGCTGGCCGTGCGGGTGGTGGCCGAAGCCGTCGGCGGCGGCGGGACGGAAGGACCGGCAGCGGCCGCGGGTGACCGGGCGGAAGGCGCGGTCGACGCACCCGAACGCGCGCAGGAACGCCAGCGGCGCCCGCCGGCCCTCGCCGATCGGGGCGAGCTCGCCGATCAGGACCGGGACGCCGGGGTCGGCGGCGTGGACGGCGGGCACCGCGGCGCGCACGAGGGCGCGATAGCGGTGGGGGGAGGTCGGGCGCAGCCAGCCGGGGATGTTGGGCTCGTTCCAGATCAGGTAGCGGACGACGCGGCCGCGGTAGCGGTGGGCGACCTTCGTCGCGAAGCGGGCGTAGCGGCGCGGGTCCGGGCGGTGGGCGTGGCCGGTGATCGTCAGCTGCACCTTCAGGCCGGCGGTTTCGGCCGCCTGGACTGCCGCGTCGAGGCCGGCGAGATCGTGGCGGTCGCGCCAGCGGGCGTGGATGCGGACGGCGTCGACACCGAGCCTGGCCCACCGGCTCGCGACCGCCGGCGCGCGCGGGGAGTCGAGGAAGATGTGCTCGTCCTCCAGGCCGACCTCGAGGTCGCGCGATGCCAGTGCCTGTGCCGGCAGGGCGAGCGCCAGCAGGACCGCCGCCGCGGCACGCCTCATCGCCGTGCCGGGGTGGCGGCGCGGGAGTAGACGGTGGCACCGCCGCCCGCTGGCGTGTAGGCGAGGCGGTAGACGCCGCGGCGGTAGGGGACCCGGAAGCGGAACTGGTGGTACCGCGTCTTGACCGTGATGTCCTGGACCTTCGACCATGGCCCGCGCGCGGAGGCGGCGCGCTGGATCTCGACGAAGGCCGCCTCGCCGTTGGGGGCCGGGCGCAGCTGGCCGTAGACCGACACCTCGCCGCCGCGGCGGACGGGGTAGATCGGCAGCCGGTACGCGGCGTAGGTCTCCTTGCGGCGCAGCGAGCCGTACCGGCGCAGGCCCGTCTGGAAGGACGCCTGGTCCTGGTCGTCGACCAGCTTGTACTGCGACACGCTGCGGATGCGGGCGTTGCGGGCGGCGACGTAGTCGGCCTGGTTGAGGTACGTCGCCGCCTGCGCGGGCGGGACGCCGAGGCGCGGGTCGGGCGGGTTGGTCTGGTAGCCGAACTCCGTGTACCAGATCGGGAGGCCGCGGCGGACGACCCGGGAGCGGTCCAGCAGCCGCTGGAGCACGCTCACGTTGTCGAAGGAGATCTGACCGGGGGAGAGGCGGGCGCCCGGGGCGTCGTGCGCGCCCATCGTGTAGGGGTGATGGGCGAAGCCGCCGACCCGCAGGCGCCTGGCCTTGCCGCACCCGGCCCGGCGGCGGTAGCGGCCCTCGCACAGCAGCGTCTTGACGAACGTGGTCGGGTCGGCTGCGCGGATCGCGAGCTTGCCGGAGGTGCGCCCGACCGGCGCCGTCTCGCCGAGCAGCAACACGTCGCTGCCGTGCCCGGTGGTCCGCAGTGCGGCGACCGCCCGTTCGGCCAGCTTGCGGTAGCGGACGGCGGCGACGTTGACGACGCCGCCCCCGCGGCGGGCGTACTGGGGGGACAGCCAGCCGGCCTGGTTGGGCTCGTTCCAGAACGACCAGCGATCGACCCGCGGCAGCAGGCCGCCGCCCTGGTTCTCGTCCGCGTAGGTCCCCGAGTAGCGGCGCCCGAGCGCGGCCACGAAGGCGCCGTAGCGCGCCGGGGACGGCTTGCAGCCGCGCTGGCTCGACGGCGGCCGGCGGCAGCCCGACGCCCAGCGCGGCGTCGGCCCGACCGGGGTCAGCAACACCTTCAGCCCCCGCGCCGTGGCGCCCCGGACGAGGTCGTCGTAGCGGTCGAAGCCGGTGGCCGAGAACGACGTCTTCGGGCGCTTGCGCGCGTCCGGGGAGCGCGCCACGTCGCGCCAGAACACCAGCGCCCGCACCGTGTCCGCCCCCAGCCCCGCGATCTCGTCCAGCGCCGACGCCTGTCGCGCCGGGCCCTTCTGGAGCAGGACCGTCCCGTCCTCGAAGATCGATTCCTGGGCCATGTTCGCCCGGGCGGCGGGCACCGCCACGACGAGCAGGGCCAAGGTCAGGAAGGCAAGGCGACGCATGCGGGCCTCAACGTAGGGATGCGTCATACGGCGCGGACATAGCCGGCCACCTCGTCCAGCAACGGACGCTCCAGGCGCCACGTGGCGGCCGCGGTGAGCGCGACGAACAGCAGCAGCTCGGCCACCGCCGTCCCCAGCGAGCGGGTGCCGTCGACCGCGCGCAGGATCAGCACCGCCGCGGACGCCGGGACGATCGGCAGCGCCGCCCGGCTCAGGTGGCCGAGGAAGCCGAGATCCCCGAACAGCCGCCGCAGGAAGTGCAGGCGCAGCCCGACGCTGACCAGCATCTGAAGCGCGACGCCGATGCCGAACCCGCGCAGCCCGTCGATGAACAGCAGCGGGATCGCCGTGATCAGGAACACGACGGTGCTGCCGACGGTGACCACCGCGATCGGGCGAGTGTCGTCTCGCGCGCGGAAGTACGCGTCCCAGTTGAAGGCGAGCTGCCCGACCGCCGCGGTGACGCCGTAGAACTGCAGCAGGATGATGGCCTCGGCCCACTCGCCGGGACCGAGCACGAAGCGCACGAGGTCGTCGGCGAACAGCGTCAGCCCGACACCGAACGGCATCGCCCACATCAGCGCCAGCCGGTTGGACTTCAGGAACGACTCGCGGAGGACGTCGAGGCGGTCCGCCGCGGCGCAGATCGCCGGGTAGAGCGTCCCGGTCACGAGGAAGTCGACCCGCTGAGTGAAGGCGGAGATGCTGGCGCTGAGCGTGAGGACGCCGGCGCCCGCGAGTCCGAGGTGCACGTTGGCGGCGACCAGCGCCGACAGCGCGATGACCGTCGACCCCGCCGCGGAGATGAACAGCGGCCACGAGAACGACCAGTAGGTGCGCAGCGAGGGTGCGTCGTAACGCCAGCGCAGCCGGTACGGCGACACCCGCACCGCCACGGCCGCCGACGTCCACGCGCCGGCCAGGAAGCCGCCGAACAGGGCCCAGTAGCCGGCGCCCGCCAGCGCGAGGGCGAGCGACGCGACGGTCATCACGATGGGCTCGATCGCCTGCAGGACGGCTTGGCGCCCGTACTGCATGGAGCGGTAGAAGGAGGCGATCGGCAGCTGCAGGGCTGTCGCCGGGAGCACCGCCGCGAAGGCGAGCGTGGGGAGCAGCAGCCGGCCGTCGCCGTAGGCCAGCGCGATCACCGGGGCGAGCGCGGCGACCACCAGCGTCGCGACCCCGGAGAACAGGACCTCCAGCGTGAACGCGCGCTGGAAGGCCAGCTCCTGATCGGCCTCGTCCTGTTGGACGTACTTGTCGCTGATGCCGACCTGCTTGACCAGCAGGATCATCATCAGCACGACCAGCACCGTGCCCCAGACGCCGTAGTCCGTCGCGGTCAGGAACGCCGCGAGCGCGAAGCCGCGGACGAGCGTGACGGCGCTGACGGCCAGGGTGACGCCGCCGTTGAGGAGCACCCCGCGCGCCGCGTGGGCGCGCAGGCCGCGCCCGCCGAGATGCGCGCGCCGGGTGTCCGTCGTGGCCACGTCCCGAAGGCTAAGCCTTCAGCGGGTCGCGATCAGGACGTCTCGATCTCGCGCGAGACGTTGACCTGAGCGGGGTTGTACGGGTTGGTCCACACCGCGCGCCAGACCCCCGGGCCGCCCTGGCCGATCGTCCCCTCGAAGAAGCCGTTGAGGTTCGTCACCGCGATCGGGTCGCCGACGTTGGCGAAGTCGGGTGCGCCGGCCGCCTTGAACTGCATCTGGACGGAGGTCCGCACGCCCGTCGCCAGGAACCGCAGCTGGCCCCAGAAGCTCGTCGAGGACCCGCTGCTCGCGGTGACCACGAGCGGCAGCTTGTAGGCGGCCTGCGCCGGCTTGGGCTTGCCGTTGGCGTACAGGAGGCCCGACTGGTAGGTGAAGTACTTCGCCTTGCCCTTGGCCTTCTTGACCGGCGGGACGTCCCGGAGCTGGAACTGGGTCTGGCTGATGATGTTGCGCTGCTTGTAGGCGAGGTAGTCGCCCTCGTTGATGTACGCGGCCTGCTTGGCGGGGGAGATGCCCGAGTACCGGTCCGGGGGGTTGGTCTCGTAGCCGTACTCGGTGAGCGCGGCGAGGTTCAGTGCCGCGAGGCCGCTCTTCTTCACCGTCGCCTGCTTCAGCAGGGCCGGGAGCTCACCGATGTTCGCCATCGTGATCGAGTCGCGGTTCGAGTCCCGCGCCGTCGGCGCCGCCTTCTTGGTGTACGGGTGGTGCGCCCACGCGGTGTAGTTGAAGGGCTCGATGCGCTTGAGCGTCGAGCAGCGGCTGCCGGCGCCCTTCATGCAGAAGAACTCCCGGATGAACCGCTTGGGGTAGATCGGCGACACGTCGCTGGCGTGCTTGCCGCCCAGCGGCGCCGTCTCGCCGATCAGGACGATGTCGTTCTTGTGGCCGGTCAGGTCCAGTGCCGCGCGCCCGTAGTACCAGAGGTCGCGGTACATGATCGGGGCGTAGGGCGTGTTGCCCTTCCACTGCGGCGTCAGCCAACCGGGCTGGTTGGGCTCGTTGTAAATCGCCCAGAACGCGACGCGCGGCAGCTTGGAGCCGTCCTCGTTCTCGTCGGAGTAGGTGCCGTTGTACCGGGTGCCGACGGCCTTGACGAACTTGAAGAACTCACGCGCGTCGGGCTTGTAGGTGTCGCGGTACTTCTTCTGCGACTTGGGCGCCTTGCCCATCGCCCACTTCGGGCCGGGGCCCGTGACGTCGAGGTAGACGCCGATGCCGTTGCGCTGCCCCGAGCGCACGAGTGCGTCGTAACGGTCCCAGTTGACCTTCGGGTACGCCTTCGGCGAGTCCGCCTTGCGGCGCTTGGCCTTCTTCATCTTGTGCGCGACCACGCGCCACAGGACGGTCACGCGCACGTAGTCGACGCCGAGCGACTTCATGCGCTGCATCGCGAACTCCCGCGCGGTGTCGCCGCGGTAGATCAGCTGGTCGTCGTCCATCATGATCGACAGCTGGGTGTCGGGGCTCGCGGTGGACGCGGCCGGCGCCGCCAGTGCGGCAAGCAGGGGCAGGACGATGAGGAGGCGGCGCATCGGACCTCAAGCTAGGGGCGGGGACGGCGGGCGAGTCCACCCGCCGTCCGTTGACCGTCGGGTGGCCGGCCTACCTCGAGGCGTCGAAGCGCTCGGCGACCTTGGCCCAGTCGACGGTGTTCCACCAGGCGTCGATGTAATCGGGCCGCTTGTTCTGGTACTTCAGGTAGTAGGCGTGCTCCCAGACGTCGATGCCCAGCAGCGGCGTCTTGCCGTCCGACAGCGGCGTGTCCTGGTTGGCCGTCTTGACGAGGTCGACGCCACCGGAGCCGTCGGCCACCAGCCACGCCCAGCCGGAACCGAACTGGCCGATCCCGGCCTCCTTGAAGGCGGCCTTGAAGTCGTCGAAGGAGCCGAACTTCGAGTCGATCGCCGCGGCGAGGTCACCGCTCGGGTCGCCGCCGCCGTCCGGGCTCATCGACTCCCAGAACAGCGAGTGGTTGTAGTGCCCGCCGCCGTTGTTGCGGACAGGGCCCTGCTTGTCGTCGGGCAGCGACGAGAGGTTCTGGAGGACCTCCTCGATGCTCTTGTCCGCCCACTCGGTGCCCTCGAGGGCACCGTTGGCCTTGTCCACGTAGGCCTGGTGATGCTTGTCGTGGTGGACACGCATGGTCGCCTCGTCGATGTGGGGCTCGAGGGCGTCGTAGTCGTAGGGAAGATCCGGCACGGAGTAAGCCATGCCATGAGTACTACCACCGGTAGGGTCATTCAGGCATGACGCGCCTCTCTTCGTACCTGCTCCCGACCGAGAAGCAGCCTCCCGCGGACGCCGAAGCGCTGAGTCACAAGCTGCTCGTCCGCGCGGGCATGATCCGGCAGCTCGCAGCCGGGCTGTGGACGTTCCTGCCGGCAGGCTGGCGCGTGCACCGCCGCGTCGAGCAGATCATCCGCGAGGAGATGGACGCCATCGGCGGCCAGGAGATGCTGATGCCGGTGCTCCAGCCCGCCGAGGTGTGGCAGCGCACGGGCCGCTACGGCATCGACGAGCTCTTCAAGCTCAAGGACCGCCGCGGCGCCGACCTCGTGCTCGGCATGACCCACGAGGACGTCCTCACCTGGCACGTCTCCCAGCTCGTCCGCTCCTACAAGGAGCTGCCGCTGATCCTCTACCACCAGCAGACCAAGGAGCGCGACGAGCCGCGGCCGCGCGCCGGCCTGCTGCGCACGCGCGAGTTCATCATGAAGGACTCGTACTCGTTCGACCTCGACCTCGAGGGGCTCGAGGTCAGCTACCAGAAGCACTACGGCGCGTACGAGCGGATCATGGACCGCGCCGGGCTCGAGTGGTACGCGGTCGAGTCCGACGTCGGGATGATGGGCGGCATCGGCGCCCACGAGTTCATGGCGCCGTGCCCGGCCGGGGAGAACGACGTCGCCCTCGCGCCCGGCTACGCCGCCAACGTCGAGGTCGCGAGCGCCGACGCGCAGCCGGTCGCGCTGCCCGCGCCGCTCGGCGCGCCGGAGCCCGTCCACACGCCCGGCGCGACCACCGTCGCCCAGGTCTCCGAGGCGCTCGGCGTCCCTGCCGGCGCGCTGCTGAAGGCCTATCCGGTGGTGACCGAGTCGCGCGGCATGGTCATGGTCGTCGTGCGCGGCGACCACCGCGTCAACGAGATCAAGCTCGCCAACGCGCTGGGGGAGGCCGCCCGCGCCGCCCGGGCGGACGAGATCGCCGATCAGGTCGGCCCGCCCGGGTTCATCGGGCCCGTCGGCACCCGCCTTCCCGTGCTGCTCGACGACGCCGTCCCCGCGACCGGCGGCCACGTGTGCGGCGCCAACGAGGGCGACCATCACCTCCGCGGCGTCGAGCCCGGGCGCGACTTCGCCTTCGAGCGCGGCGACGTCCGCTCCGTCGAGAACGGCGACACCGTGGACGGCAAACGCATCCAGATCGAGCCCGCGATCGAAGTAGGGAACATCTTCAAGCTCGGCACCCGCTACTCCGAACCGCTCGACGCCACGGTCCTGGACCGCGACGGCAAGGCGCGCCACGTCGTCATGGGCTCCTACGGGATCGGCCCCGCGCGGATCATGGCCGCCGCCGTCGAGCAGCACGCCGACGAGCACGGCATCTCCTGGCCGCGCTCCCTGGCGCCGTGGGACGTGCACCTCGTCGGCCTCGGCAAGCCGGACACGGACGAGCGCGCCCTGGCCGAGCGCCTGTACGTGGAGCTGGAGGCGTCCGGGCTGTCCGTGGTCTTCGACGATCGCGACGGCGGCCCCGGGATGAAGTTCGCCGACGCCGAGCTGCTCGGCTGCCCGCTGCGGCTGACCGCGGGCCGCCGTTCCCTCGAGGACGGTGCCCTGGAGGCGCAGGTCCGCCGCGGACGCGAGAGTCGCACCATCCCGTCCCTCGACGACGCCCCCCACATGGTGAGGGAGCTGTGGGAGACGCTCCCGTAGGAGACGACAGGGGGACCCGGCTCGGCCCGCGGGGCGCGGGCGACAGGGCCTCGCCACCCCTGGGCGCGACATCAGCGTGGCAGAAGCCACGGCTGACGTTCCGCCGGCTCTTCGGGCTGGACCGCTCGGGCCCGCCTCCGCCCATGACGCTGGCGGGAGCGCCGCTGAACCCGTGGACGATCCCCAACGCGATCGGCTTCGCCCGGCTGGCGCTGATCCCGGTCTTCTTCATCGTGGCGATGTCCTCGGGCGACGGGACGGGCGCCTGGCCGGCGATCCTGTTCGGCGTCATCGCCTGGACGGACTACGCCGATGGCATCGCCGCGCGGGTCACCGGCCAGTACTCGCGGCTCGGGACGCTGATCGACCCGATCGCCGACCGGCTGCTGATCATCTCGGGGATCGTGGTGTGCTGGAACTTCGAGCTGCTGCCGCGCTGGGCGCTCGCCGTCCTCGTCGTCCGGGAGATCGCGATGCTCGGCCTGGCCCGCTACGGCCTCAAGCAGGGCGTCGACCTCGACATCAACTGGCCTGGCCGATTGGCGGTCTGGCCCGTGATGACCGCAATCTTCATGGGGTTGGTGAACTTGCTGACCGCCGCGGAGATCTCGCTCTACCTCGGGGTTGCGCTGTCCCTGATCTCGTTCGCGATGTACGCGCGGGTGGGCTTCGCCTCCAGAGCCTCAACCTGAGGTAGAGTGCGCGACATGAGCATGGACACCTTCCCGGACCTCGGCTCGCTCTCGGATCAGGAGCTCAAGGATCTCATCCAGCAGCTGACCGACGAAGAGCAGGAGGTGTCCTACAAGCGCCGGATCCTCCACGGCAAGATCGACATCCTGCGAGCGGAGCTCGTCAACCGGCTGCGCAAGAAGCACGAGTCGGGCGACGAGGTGGTCTCCTTCTCCGACGTCGAGAAGCTGACGGACATCCTCGCCGGACGGGCCGGAAACCCGGACGAGTAGCCGCCGCGGATGGCGCGGCATTGCCCTGAGTGCGGGTTCGTCAACGCCGATGGCGCGCATTACTGCTCGCGCTGCGGCTCCTTCATCGGCTCGCCCGAACCGCGGCCGACCCAGGGGACGACGGCGACGTACATCATCGACGAGTCGACCGGCGAGCTGCGCCCGGTCGAAGACGCCAACGTCGGCGGCTCGCTGGTCATCCGGTCGGGTGGCGGGCGCGTCGGCCAGGTCTTCCCGCTCCGGGGTGAGCGGATGACGATCGGCCGCACACCGGAGGCCGACGTGTTCCTGGACGACGTCACCGTCTCCCGCGACCACGCCTCGCTCGTGCACCGCCAGGGCGCATGGCACCTCGAGGACTCCGGGTCGCTGAACGGCACGTACGTCAACCGCCACCGGATCGACACGCACCTCCTCGAGGACGGCGACGAGGTCCAGGTCGGCAAGTACCGGCTCGCCTTCCTGGCGTCGTGACCGACACCGCACCCCCGGAGGCCCAGGCGCCCGCGCCGTCGGTGAAGTCCCTGACCATCGGCGCCGTCTGCAAGGCGCTGGGCCAGGAGTTCCCGGACATCTCGATCTCGAAGATCCGCTACCTGGAGGATCAGAAGCTCGTCACCCCGCGCCGGACGGCGGGCGGCTACCGCCTCTACGCGCCCGATGACGTCGCTCGGCTGCGGACGATCCTGCGCCTGCAGCGCGACGAGTTCCTGCCGCTGCGCGTCATCCGCCAGGAGCTGGCGCGCGGGCGGACGGAGAACGAGATCGGCGAGGAGGCCCGCCGCGAAGCGCGCCCGGCGCCGCGGCGGACCGGCGTGTCCGTGCGCGAGTCCGGCCAGCTGATGTCCCTGGAGGAGGTGCTCGAGGCCACGGGCGCGAGCGCCCAGCTCGTCGCCGAGCTCGAGGAGTACGGGCTGATCGCCAACCGCCGCACACCCGGCCCCGCCCACCCGGGTAAGGCGCGGCTGTACGACGACACCGACCGGGAGATCGTGCGCGTGGCGCACGAGCTGGCCCGCTTCGGCGTCCACGGCCGCAACCTGCGCGTCTTCAAGACCTCCGCCGACCGCGAGTCCCAGCTGTTGCAGCAGCTGCTGGCGCCGTCGCTGCGGTCGCGCAACCCGGATCGCAAGCGCGAGGCCATCGAGACGCTCGAGGACCTCGCCGCCATCGCCAGCCATCTCAACTCGCTGTTGCTGGTGAGCGACCTCCGCAAGCTCCTCTAGTGGTGCTCGAGGACCACATCCGGGCGATCCCGGACTACCCGAAGCCGGGCATCGTCTTCCGGGACATCACGCCGCTGCTGCTGGACCCGGCGGCGCTCGACGCGGCCGTGGCCGGGCTGGTCGACTGGGTGCGCCCGCGCGACGTCGACCTCGTCGTCGCCGCCGAGGCGCGCGGCTTCATCCTCGGCGGGGCGGTCGCCCGGCAGATCGGTGCCGGCTTCGTCCCCGCCCGCAAGCCGGGCAAGCTGCCCCACGACACGGTGTCCGCCGAGTACATCCTCGAGTACGGCGTCGACGCCCTGGAGATGCACGCGGACGCGCTGGCGCACGGCGCCCGGGTGCTCGTGCACGACGACCTGCTGGCCACGGGCGGGACCGCCCGCGCGCTGTGCGAGCTGGTCGAGGGGGCGGGGGCGACGGTCGTCGGCTGCGCGTTCCTGATCGAGCTGGCGTTCCTGGGCGGCCGCAAGGCGCTGGAGGGCTTCCCGGTGCACTCGCTGATCTCGTACGAGAGCGAATGATGCGCACGGCGCGGACGCGGGTGATCGCGGCGTCGCGTGACCAGGTGTGGGAGCTGGTCGGCGACCCGTACCACCACCCGCGCTGGTGGCCGCGCGTCGAGCGCGTGGAGGGCGTCACTTCGCGGGGTTGGACCCACGTGCTGATCTCCGCGCGCGGCAACACGGTGCGGACGGACTGGACCGTGGAGGAGAACCGCGAGCCGGTCGCGCGCCGCTGGTCGCAGGACATCGCGGGGACGCCGTTCGAGCGGCTGTTCACCCGCAACGCGATCGAGGCCGAGCTGGACAAGGTCGACGGCGGGACGTCGGTGACGCTGTCGATGGACCAGCGCCCGCGCGGCCTCGCGCGGGTGATGCCCTGGATGCTGCGCCGGCCGATGCGGCGCCAGCTCGACGAGGCCCTCGAGGGTCTGGCCCGGGCGCTCGAGCCGTGAGCCGGCGCGAGCAGGTCTTCCACGGGTGGGGCGAGCCGGGCGCCGGCCCGTCGCTGCCCGAGCACGCCGAGGCGTTCCTGCAGGCCGAGCTGGGGGTGAAGGGGACGGTGGTCGCCCCGCCCGTGGCGCTGGGCGACGTGCGGCTGGGGGCGGCCGCGCTGCCCGCCGCGCTGGGCGAGCGCCTGCGCGCCGTCGCCCCGGTCCGCGACGACCGCGAGATCCGCGTGCTGCGGGCCGCCGGCAAGTCCTACCCCGACCTGCTGGCCCAGCGGGCGGGCGCCTGCGACGGGGCGCCGGACGCGGTCGTGGCGCCGCGGTCGCGCGACGAGGTCGTCGCGGTCCTGCGGGCCTGCAACGAGGCGGACGTCGCCGTGGTGCCGTTCGGCGGTGGGACGTCGGTCGTCGGCGGCGTCGCGCCGGAGCGCGGCGGCCGCGAGGCTGTCGTGTCCCTCGACCTCGGCGCGCTCGACGCCGTCGAGGTCGACGCCCGGTCGCTGCTGGCCCGCGTCGGCCCCGGCATCCGGCTGCCCGAGCTCGACGCGGCGCTCGCCCGCCACGGCCTCACCCTCGGCCACTTCCCGCAGTCCTACGAGTGGGCGACGGTGGGCGGCTGCGTGGCCACGCGGTCGGCCGGCCAGGCGTCCACGGGCTTCGGGCGCATCGAGGAGAACGTCGTGGCGCTGGAGCTGGCCGCTCCGGTCGGCGCCGTCTCCACGCGCGAGAAGCCGGCGAGCGCAGCCGGCCCGCTGACCCGCGAGCTGCTGATCGGGAGCGAGGGTGCGTTCGGCGTCATCACCGGCGTGTCGCTGCGGGTGCGCCCGATCGCGCGAGAGCGGCACTACGAGGGGTACTTCGTGTCGAGCTTCGAGGAGGGCGCCGAGATCCTGCGCGCGCTGGCGCAGGCCGAGTGCGCGCCCGACGTGACGCGGCTCTCGGACGAGGAGGAGACGCGCATCTCGCTGGCGCTGAGCGGCCGCGACCGGCTCGGCAAGGCGCTCGCCGGTCGCTGCATGCTCGTGTGCGGCTGGGAGGGCGACGTGCGCGCACGCCGCCGCACGGCGCGGGCCCACCTGCCCAAGGTCGCGCTGGGGCCGGTCGGCCGGGCGTGGCTGAAGTCCCGGTACGCGGGCCCGCACCTGCGTGACGACCTCATGGACCGCGGCGTGCTCGTCGAGACCCTGGAGACCGCGACGACGTGGTCACGGCTCGACGGCCTCAGGGCGGCGGTCACCGCCGCGCTCGACGGGCTGCACGTCGGCTGCCACGTGTCCCACGTCTATGCGACGGGCGCGTCGCTCTACTTCACCGCGCTGGGGCGCGCGGAGGCGGACCCCGCGGCCCAGTGGCGCTCGGCGAAGGCGGCCGCGTGCGACGCGATCCTGGCCGCCGGCGGCACGCTCACGCACCACCACGCGGTCGGTCGCGACCACGCGCCGTGGCTGGCGCAGGAGGACCCGGGCGGCGTCGCGCTGCTGCAGGCGCTCAAGGACCGGCTCGACCCCGCCGGGATCATGAACCCCGGGAAGCTCCTCGCGACCGTTCGGGGGCCCGCCTCCGGCGGCGAATCACGACCCTCGATGTCGCCCGAGAGCACGGGCCGCCTGCGCCACCCCTAGGGCGTGGGCGATGCGGCGGCGCCGCCGGCGTCACCGGTGGCGATGTCGCCCTCGAGCACGAGCGGCCCGGGCGCGCTGGCGCCCTCGGAGGTCTCCGTGCTCACCACGACCTGCTTGGCGCTGCTGAGCCACTTGGCGAAGCTGGACTGGTCCGAGTCGCGGGGGCCGGAGACGGCGAGCTTGCCGTCCTCGCCGACGGCTGGAGCGAAGCCGAGGAAGTGATCCTTGTCGCCCCCGGTGAGCCAGACGCCGTAGGCCTCGCCTTCCGCGGTCTGCGGGACCTTGGTCGCCTTGATGTTGAAGGCGACCTCGCCGGTCTGGGCGGCGAAGACGATCAGCGAGCCCTTGGCGCTACCGCCGGTGGCCGACTTGAGGTCGAGCTTGCCGATGGCCTGGAAGTCCGGCGCGCCGGTCGCGCTCGGAGCGGCCGTGGCGGTCTCGGTCGCCGTGGTGCCGGTGCTGGCCGACTTCGGATCCTCGTCGCCGCCGCGGCTGACGAGCCAGACGATCAGGACGGCGACGAAGATGCCGAGGCCCGCGATCAGCAGCGCGCCGCCGAGGCGGCTGGTGCCGGTGGCGGCCAGATCGTCGTCGCCGCGCGCGGGCTCGGGCTCGGTGTCGAAGCCGAAGTCGGCGACGGGCGCAGCCTCGCGACGGGGGCGCGGCCGGGCGCGGGTCGGCACGGGCTCCTCGACCACCGGCACCGGATCGGCGACGGCGGGAGCGTCGAAGGTGGTGATCGGCGCCACGGGCACGGACTCGGGCTCCGGATCGACCGTCGGGGCGGCGCCGGCGCTGGGGACCTCCGGCAGCGAGGACCGGGCGACGTCGGCCAGTTCCGCGGCAACGGCCTGCGCCCACGCGCGGCCGGGCTCGGACCGCTGCAGGAGCGAGCGCGTGGCCTCGCGGCCGGACACGGACTGCTGGCCCAGCAGGTAGTCGGAGATCTCGGCACGGTCGGCCGGGTCCACGCCACCGCCAGGGGCGAGGCGCTCAAGGCCGTGGTGTGCCCGCTCGCGAACGGCCTCGGGGGTGATCCCGAGCAGCGCGGCGAGGTCGTCGTAGGAGCGATCCTGCTGGAGGACCAGCTGCACGACGGCACGCTGGTCAGGGGCGAGGGCGTCCAGGCTCACGAGGGCGAAAGCGTAGTGGAGGCGGCGGGTACCCTCGCCCGGATGCAGGACCCTGCTAACACGGAGGCAACGGGCTTCGACGCGCTCTACGGCCTGCAGGTGGACGCGGCCTCCGGCGACGAGATGCGCGCCCACATCGACATCGACGACCGTCACCTGCAGCCGTTCGGGCTCGTCCACGGCGGCGTGTACGCCGCGCTGGCCGAGTCGCTGGCCTCCTACGGGACCGCGCTCGGCACCGGCATGGAGAAGTTCGTCGCCGGGCTGTCCAACCAGACGTCGTTCCTGCGACCGGTGTTCGCGGGGGAGACCATCACCGCCGTCGCGACCCCCCGCCATCGCGGCCGGACGACGTGGGTCTGGGAGGTCGAGGTCCTGTCGGGGGCGGGCAAGCCGTGCGCGCTGGTCCGCGTGACCATCGCGGTCCGCGATCGCGACTGAGCCCTAGCGGTCCCACTCGTGCAGCAGCGGCGCCGGGTCGATCGGCTCGCCGCGCTGACGTACCTCGAAGTGCAGGTGGCATCCGACGGAGGCGGCGTTGCCGGTCGCGCCGACCTCGCCCAGCCGTGCGCCCGTCCGGACGCGGTCGCCCTTCGTGACCCGCGGCGTCGACTGCAGGTGCGCGTACCAGTAGTCGCGGTGCGTCCTGCGGCCACGGATGATGACCAGGTTGCCGTACAGGACCGGGTCGAAGGTGCTCCTGCGGACCCGCCCACCGCGGGCGGCGACCAGCGGCGTCCCGCAGGGGGACATCACGTCGTAGCCCTCGTGGATCCGCCCGCCGTTGCGCGGCGCGTGGAAGTCGCCGATGCCGCCGCGGTCGTGGTGCGATCCGCGGATGGGGTAGATGTGCGAGCGGAAGCCGAACGTGCCCAGCAGGTTGCCGTCCAGGCGCACGGCGTAGCGCCCGGTGGCGGCGACCTCACCCGCCGCGGTGAGCCCGCCCCACCGCAGGTCCACGGGTCCCGTGCGCGTGTAGGCGCGCACGACACGGCGCGGCGTGCGCCGGACGATCTCGACGTGGCCGCCGGTCGCGGCGGTGATGTGGACGGGGCGGCCGGCGAAGTACGCGGGATGCGGTCCCACCCACCCGGCCCCGACCGCCGCGATCACCCGCTGCCCTTGCCCAGCCACGCGTCGATGAACTCGCGCAGCCGGGGGTCCGCCGGCGAGTCGACCTCGAGCCGGCGCTGCCAGGCGAGCGCCTGGACGCCGTCGACGCCCTTGCGCCGGACGAGGAACGCCATCTGCCCGGCGGCGGCGAGCTCGGGATCGAACGGGCCGGTGGCGTCGTCGCGCAGCCGGCTCAGCTCGGGCGGCGGCTTGGCGGTGCCGTAGACGAGCGCCACGTCGCCGGTGGCGAGCGCGCGGACCAGCACGGGGTCGGGGACCTCGCCCTCCTGCTCCAGGTTGCCGCCGGGCGTGCCGGAGGTCGGCGGGTCGCCGGGAGCCTGCTCGGCAGTTCCGGGTCCAGCGGCGGCGCTGGTGTCGCCGGAGAGCTCGGCGGAGTCGCGGTCGTGGAAGACCGCCAGCAGGCCCACGAGGCCGGCGCCGACCAGGACGATCCCCACCACGATCGGAAGCACACGTCTCACGGCTGGACATGGTGGCTGTCAATGCGGACGTTTCAAAACCTTCAACACCGTGTACAATGTCTGTTGAAGCTATGGATCTGACCAGCCCCCAGGAGTTCGAACACGCTTTCGACGAGCATCACCGCTCTGTCTTCGCCACCGCCCTCCGGGTCGTCGGCGACCACGCGCTTGCCTCCGACGTCACGCAGGACGTGTTCCTGCGTTTGTGGCGCCGGCCGGGAGCGTTCAACGCCGACCGCGCCGATCTCGGCACCTACCTGCGCCTGATCGCCCGCTCCCGCGCGATCGACCTGATCCGCGAGGGCCAGTCTCGATCGCGGACCGCCGACCGCTTCAAGGTCGTCGTGTCCGAGACGGAACCCAGGACCGACGACCGGCCCGAGATCGTCGTGGAGCGCGACGACGACCGCAGCGCCGTGCGCGCCGCCCTCGGCGAGCTTCCGTACCCGCAGCGCCAGGCGCTCGTCCTCGCCTACTGGGGCGGGCTGACGGCGGAGGAGATCGCCCACCAGGAGAACATCCCGTTGGGCACCGCCAAGAGCCGCATCCGGCTCGGCCTGGCCAAGCTGCGGGCGGGGATGGCGGACACGCCGCTCGCCGCCGCGGCCTGACCACTGTGCGCGCCCTCACAGTCCGGGACCGCAACGGACCGGGTGTTGAGGGGTCTGTGTAGGAACAGACGTTCCCCGCGCCCAGCGACTTCCGTCGCGGGCCGGGACAGGACGGCCACGCTGAGCCGCTGACGCCAGAAGCGTCGGCGGGCGGAGTCGATTCAACCGGGGTGTCATCGCGCCCCGCTCCTCCGTAGGCACCCCTGGCCACCGAAGTTCAGGAGGACCCTCGATTCCGAGGATCACCACGCGTACCGGCGTCACCGTCGGCGCGCTTTCCATCGCTGCCGCCGGCGGCGCCACAGCTTTCGCTTCCCCCGATCCGACCCCGTCGGTGTCGCTCAGCGACCGGACGCCCGCCCCTGGGCAGAAGGTCGTCGTCTCCGGGAAGGCCCAGACGTCCTACGGCCGGACCCTGACGCTCGAGTACGCCCCGGCCGGCTCGCGGGCGTACCGCCCGCTCGCGACCACCAAGGTGGGCGGCGGCGACCGCTTCCGCGTCGCCGGCAAGCCGCCTGCGAACGGGTCGCTGCGGGTCAGGGTCGTCCCCAACTCGGCCACCGCGCCGGTCGTCTCGCGCGCCGTCGGCGTCCGCCTCGTGCGCGGCCTCCGTATCGGTGGGCGCCGGCTGCACGTCCGCGCCGGCCGCTCCGCGGTGGTCAAGGGCCGCTACGCGCCGGGCAAGACCGTGCGGCTGCAGGCGTTCCGCAGCGGCCGCTGGCGCACGCTCGACCGCGCCACGGTCCGCCGCGGCGGCAAGTTCGTCACCCGGGCACGCGCCCGGACGGCGATGAGCGCCCCGGCCCGCATCGCCGCGGGCGGCAGGACCCGCAAGGTCGGCCGGCTCAACATCTACCGCTCCGCACAGGCGTCCTGGTACGGCCCGGGCCTGTACGGCAACCACCTCGGCTGCGGCGGGACGCTGTCCCCGGGCACGCTCGGCGTCGCCAACAAGTCGCTTCCGTGCGGCTCGAAGGTCACGCTGCGCCACGGCTCGCGCACCGTCCGCGTGAGGGTCATCGACCGCGGCCCCTACGTCGGCGGCCGTGAGTACGACCTCACGCAGGCCACCGCCCAGAAGCTCGGCTTCACGGGTCACGGCGCCCTGCTCGTCACGCGTTAGAGCAGCGTGAGCTGCGCGTCGTCGCCCGGCGAAGCCAGGGCGGCGACGCGGACGCCGAGCAGCCGGACCGGCTTGGCCGGGTCGTACTCGCGCAGGAGCTCGAGCGCGGTGCGGGCGACGACCGGCTCCTCGTTGGTCGCCACGGTGAGGGTGCGCGCCCGGGTGACCGTCGTCCAGTCGTCGAGCCGGACCTTGATGCCGATCGTGCGCCCGCGCCGGTCGGACTTCTTCAGCCGGGTGCACAGCAGCTCCGCGAGGGACGCGAGCTTGGCCTCGAGCTCGGCGCGATCGCGGATGTCGGTGTCGAACGTCCGCTCACAGGACTCGGAGACGGCCTCACGCTCGAGGGTGAGCGTCGTCGAGCCGTGGAAGTTGGCCAGCCGGCGCAGCCCCGCCAGCTCGGCCTCC
Source organism: uncultured Solirubrobacteraceae bacterium (assembly GCA_963740765.1). Classification (GTDB taxonomy): domain Bacteria; phylum Actinomycetota; class Thermoleophilia; order Solirubrobacterales; family Solirubrobacteraceae; genus DATLGB01. The sequence goes on from CAVUFN010000017.1 coordinate 174,611, forward strand.
GTCGTCTCCTGCAGCGCGCCGAGCGAGGTGATCCCGCGGGCGGCGAGGCGCTCGACGGTCTTCGGGCCGATGCCGGGGATCAAGCCGGGGGAGGCGTGGCGGAAGCGCTCGCAGGCCATCTCGCGGGACAGGGCGACGAACCCCTGCGGCTTCTCGGCGTCACTGGCGATCTTCGCGACGAGCTTGTTGGGTCCGATCCCGATCGAGGCGTTCAGGCCGGTCGCGGCGCGGACCTCGGACACGAGCTTGCGCAGGCTGGCCTTTGGTGCGACGTGGTCGCTCACGTCGAGGTAGCCCTCGTCGATGCCGCACTGCTCGACGAGCTCGATGTGGCGCCGGACGATCTCCCAGACGCGCTTGGAGGCCTCGCGGTAGGCGGCGTGGTCGGGCGGGATCAGGATCGCCTCCGGGCACAGGCGCCGGGCGCGGCTGGTCGGCATCGCGCTCCCGACGCCGAACTTGCGCGCCTCGTAGGTCGCGGTGGTGACGACGGCGCGTGGCCCGTCCCCGGACACGATCACCGGCTTGCCGCGCAGGCCGGGGCGGCGCAGCAGCTCCACCGACGCGTAGAAGGCGTCGAGATCGAGATGGGCGATGACTGTGCGGGTCACGCGGAACGCATGTTCGCGCCTAGGGTGGACGGCCTATGCCGACGCCGGAGGAGATCGAGGCGACCGCGGGGATCACTCCCGGTAGCGAAGATGACCGCAAGCGCATCTGGGCCGCCGCCCAGGCGCACGCCGCGCCCGAGGGTCGCGGCCCCGGCGTGGACGACCTGCGCGTCGCGCAGTCGATGCTGAGCGCCGCGGGCGCGATCGGGACGGAGCACCTCGCAGCCGGCCTCGGCCGCGCGGTGATCACGCTGACGGACTCGGCGGCGGGTTCCGAGGAGGTCGACATCGCCGTCGAGTTCTCGCCCCAGCTCGAGGAGGTCAGCTCCGACGAGGTCGCGGGCACGCCGGCCCAGCTGCTCGCGCTCGAGGTGCTGGAGAACGCCTTCGGCGACGCCCAGCCCCACGACCACGAGCACTAGTACAGCGCGGAGGCCAGCTTGCGCCGTGACTCGCGCGCGAGCGGGTGCTCGACGCCGAGCTGGTCGAGCACGCCCACGACGGCGCGCCGCAGCTCGTCCCGCCGGTCGGGTTCCGTCTCAGCGGCGATCGCGGCGATGAGCGCGTCGAGGCCGGCTTCCTGCTCGCCCTTGTCGAGCAGCGCGAAGGCGGTCGCCACGGCGGGATCGTCCTCCAGCTTGAGCCGGGAGGAGAGCCCCTCGGCCGCGAACCCGGGCCGGCCGTCGACGAGCTCCAGCGCAGCCGCGTTGTCGCCGCGCTCGTAGAGGAGCCGCGCCAGCGCCACGGCGGCCTCGGTGTTGGCGGGCTCGAGCTCGAGCGCGCGCCGGAGGTTGTCCTCGCCACCCTGCCGCGTGAGCTCGGCGGCCTCGCTCGGGATGAGGGCGTCGAAGAACGCGGCGACTCGCGGCGGCGGCTCGGCGCCGACGAACTCCGAGACGAGCTTGGCGTCCTTGAACGCCTTGACCGCGGGGATGCTGCGGATCCCGAAGGCCTGGGCGATGCGCGGGTTGGCCTCCGTGTCGAGCTTGGCGAGGACGACCTTGCCCTCGCGGTCGTTCGCGGCCTGCTCGAGCACCGGCGTCAGCTGGCGGCACGGGCCGCACCAGGCGGCCCAGAAGTCGACCACCACGGGAAGCTGCTTGGACCGTTCGACGACCTCCGCTTCGAAGGTCGCATCCGTGACGTCGATGACCATGACCCCGAGGCTACGGGACGAGCCATCCGAGGCCGCGTGGCGCAGTCCCGATCGCGCCTGCGAGGCTGCACGCGATGCGCTTGGCGTTCGATGATGACGGAGAGGGGCCGGCGGTCGTCCTGCTGCACGGCCTCACGGCCACACGGCGCTACGTCGTGCACGGCTCGAAGGCCCTCGAACGCGCCGGCCACCGCGTCGTCAAGTACGACGCCCGCGGCCACGGGCAGTCGCCTGCGGGCGACCACTACGACTACGCCGCGCTGGCGTCCGACCTCGAGTCGCTGCTCGACGGCCCAGCCGTGCTGGCGGGCGCCTCGATGGGGTGCCACACGATCGTCCGCTTCGCGCTCGACCACCCGGACCTCGTCCGCGCCGCGGTCCTCATCACCCCCGCCTTCGACCCCGACGACGATCGCGACCTGACGTTCTGGTCCGACCGCGCCCGGGGCCTGCGCGAGGGCGGCATCGAGGGCTTCCTCGACGCGATGCGCCCGTTCTCCTCGCCGGAGAGGTGGCATCCGGTCATCGAGCGCGTGGTGCGCCAGCGGATGGCCGAGCACGCCTCGCTTGCCGCGGTCGCCGACGCCATCGAGCAGCTCCCGCAGTCCCGCCCCTTCGAGGCCTGGGCCGACCTCGCCGCGCTGACGATGCCCGTGACCGTCGTCGCCTCCCGCGACGAGGCCGACCCCGAGCACCCCCTCGCGGTCGGCGAGCGCTACGCCGCCGCCATCCCCGGCGCCGAGCTCCGCACGGAGGACCCCGGCCAGTCCCCGCTCGCCTGGCAAGGTGGCCAGCTCTCGCGCATCATCGCCGAGACCGCCGCCCGCGCCGCGTAGGGCGGGCACTTTGCAAATACCCGACGACTTGGTCAGATCACCGGCGGTGTCACCGCTCGCTGCGATCGGTGGGCGAGTCCTGTCGAATCCCCCCTGTTGGCGCATTTCGCAGGTCTCAGTTCTCGTGGAGCGCTGAGACCTGCGATCTCCCCCTCTGGCAGAGTCCGCAGCATGACCGCCGGGTACAGCGGGACGCCGCTTCCGAAGAAGCTCGGGATCAAGCCCGGCAGCCGGGTGCTGGTGCTCGGCGGCGAGGTGGAGACGGGGGAGGGGGAGGTCGTGGAGACCGGGCCGGCCGACGTCATCGTGGCCTTCTTCATGGAGCGGCGCGAGTTCGAGCGGGACCTGGCCGGGCTGCGTGCGCAGATGGTGTCCAACGCGGGGCTGTGGATCGCGTGGCCGAAGCGCGCGAGCGGGGTGCCGACGGACATGACGGAGGACGTCGTGCGCGAGGTGGCGCTGCCGACCGGACTGGTCGACAACAAGGTCTGCGCGATCGACGCCGTCTGGTCGGGCCTCCGTTTAGTCATCCGGAAGGAGCTTCGGTAGCGTCAGTCGGATGACGGCGACGCTCCCCGAGGACCAGCGGCTCATCGAGATCTCGGCGCGGGCGTTCGAGCACCCGGCCGACCGCGCGGCGACGGCGGCGCTGAAGAGCATCCCGATGCTCGACCGGGTCGTGCGGCTGCTGTCGGAGCTGGGCTACGAGCGGGCGTTCCGGTCGACGCTGCTGGCGTCCTCGGTGCGGATCGACCGCGACCAGCTGCCGACCGTCTACGCCGACCACGTCGCCGCGTACGCGCGGCTGGACCTCGAGCCGGTGCCGGACCTGTTCGTCACCCAGTTCCCGGTCACCAACGCCGCGGCGGTGGGGGCGGGGAAGCCGTTCGTGATCGTCAACAGCGCCGCGCTGAACCTCTTCGACGAGGGCGAGGTGCGGACGGTGCTCGGCCACGAGGCGGGCCACGTGCTCGCCGAGCACGTGATGTACCGGACGGCGCTGATGATGCTGCTGTCGCTGACGCGCACGCCGCTCGGGATGCTGGCGGGGCTGCCGCTGGTCGCGGTCCGGCTCGCGCTGCTGGAGTGGTTCCGCGCTGCCGAGCTCTCGGCCGACCGGGCCGCGACGCTCGTCACCCGCGACCCGATGGCGACGTGCCGGACGCTGATGGTGATGGGTTCCGGCGTCAGCTCGGACAAGATGAACCTCGACGCGTTCATCCGCCAGGGGACCGAGTACCGCGACGTCGAGGGCTGGGACAAGCTCGCGCGGATGCGCTCCGAGCTGTTCCAGACGCACCCGTACGCGGTCAAGCGCGTGCACGAGCTGATGACCTGGGTCCAGTCGGGCGAGTACGACCGCATCCTCGCCGGCGAGTACGTCAAGCGCGGCGGCGAGCCGGGCGCGCGCGAGGAGTCCGGCACGGCGACCGACCACTACGCCCAGCGCTTCAAGGGCTTCTTCGACGACGCGACCGACAGCGTGGCGAAGGTGGGCGAGCAGCTCACCGACGCGACGAACAAGCTCTCGGACTGGATCAGCAAGCGCTGAGCGACTCCGGCCGGGTCGCGCAACCCGACGACGCGCACCGCGCCGGGACGCCGGGCGCGCCCGCGGCGATCGCGCGCAGGGCGACGGCCTGGTGGAGCGGACCTGGCGCTTCGCCAGGCGGGCGGGGAGACGGTGGGGACCGCTACCTGCTGACCGCGCGCACCAGCCGCGCGATCGTCGACCCGCGCGCCTGAAGCGTGACCCGGAACCGTCCGGTCCGGGGCGGCCGGAACGTGGTCGACAGCTGTCCGTCGACGAAGGTCACCTTCCGGCGCGACACGCGGTAGTAGCGCGAGCCGACGCGGCGCTCGACGATCAGCGTCGCCCGCGTGATCGTGGCGGGCTCGACGGAGGCGGTGATGCGCGTCCGGCGCCCGAAGCGCAGCCGCCGCGGGCTCAGCGACAGCGTCAGCCGCGGGATGACCGTGAACGAGACGGGGGAGGAGCGCAGCCCCGCGGCGACCGCCCGCACGCGGCCCGAGCCGGGCACCGGAACGGGGGCGGCGAACGCGCCGGCGGCGTCCGTCGTCGCGCCCGCGACCGCCGCCCACGGCGCGCCCGGGCGCTTCTGGTACTCGAAGCTGACGGGCTGGCCGGCCGGGCTCGTCCCGTCGACGAGGCGCAGCGTGCCCGTGACGTCGACGTTCCCGTCCGGGTAGCGCAGCTTGGTGTCGCCCGTCGCGATGGTCAGGGCCGCGACCGCGGTCGCCTGCCGGCTCGCCCGCGCGCGGATGTCGTCGAGCTGGGCGTACAGCGCCTCGCCCGGGCACGACGTCGCGTCTCCGTCGCGGTGACCCGAGATGCGCTGCAGCGTGACCTTGCGGCCCGCGGCGTAGCGGTTGGTCTCGCCGCCCTGGGAGACCACGGTGACCTCGCCGGTCACGGGCACCCCGTGCAGGGACAGCTTCCAGGCGAGCAGCCGGGAGACGGCGTCGAGCCCCTCCTCGGTCAGCGGGCCGCTCGTGTAGTCGCCCAGGCAGGAGACGCCGGTGGAGACGGAGTTGTAGCCCTGTGCCTGCGCGCCGACGATCGCGAGCTCGATGCCGCCCGCGCGGCCCTCGAAGATCTGCCCGTACTTGTCGACCAGGAACTGGTAGCCGATGTCGTTCCAGCCGTTGTGGTCGCGGTGGTAGCGCGCGATGCCGAGGACGATGCCGGCCGAGTCCTCCGGGCCGTAGTCGTTCGCGGTGACGGTGTGGTGGACGAAGCCGGCCTGGACCTCGCCGTAGATCGGGTCCTGCCGCGGCGGGACCTTGTCGCCGCCCCAGGCCGAGCGGGCGATGATCGGCGGCTGGCCCCCGGACTGGCGCGCGCCGCGCGCCGTGATCCGCGGCGCAGGACCGGTCCGGGTCAGCCGGGCCTGCAGGCGCCGCGCGACGCCGGTGTGGCGGACCTGGAAGGTGTCGGCGGGACCCGTCCACACGGGCTGGGTGGCGTCGTGGACCGGCGTCCACGCCGTCCAGGGCCCGCGGCCCAGGCGCGCGCGGACCTCGGCGTGGACGTGCGCGGCACGTCCGAAGTCGAGGCCGATCAGATCGAAGCGCCCGGCCCGCTGGGGCGCGCCGGTGAGCGGGACGGAACGGGTGAACGAGGCTGCGGCGGACTCGGGACGCAGCGCCGCCGAGGCAGTGGCGGCACCAGCGAGCGCGAACGCGCGGCGGCGGGTGAGACGGAACGGCACGACCTCCGTGATAACAGCCACGCGCTGCGATCGGAGCGGTTGCAGGTCAGCTTGCGGGACGCTCCGAGTACGCCCGCCGACCGATCTCGGGGTCGACCCCGAAGGTCTCCGCGTAGCCCTCGTGGACGTGCGGCCACAGCTCCAGCGAGGCCTTCTCGCCCATCGGCGCGCCGCTGAGCAGCGCCTCCAGGCGGGCGAAGCAGCGGTCCCAGCCGGCGGCGGTCAGCGCGGCCTGGTCACGGTCGTCGAAGGCATGGACGAACGTCAGGCGCGAGAAGTCGCCGTCCGGCTCGAGCTCGAAGCGCAGCGTCGAGCCGTGCCAGCGGGCGACCAGCAACCGCGGCGGGTCGGACTCCACGACCTCCATCGCCTCCGGGAACCAGTGGGTGAGCTCGTCCGTCTCGGTCAACGCGCGCCACAGGCGGTCGACACCGACGAGGAAGCCCCGCTCGAGGCGGAGCGCCGGGCCCTCGCCGAGCGCGAACCTGCGCTCGTCGTGAGCTGCCTGCTCGCCGAGGGGGACCCCGGACAGGTGCGCGTCGAGGATCGCGAGGTAGATCTCCCAGCCCGCGGCGAAGTCGTCGTGGCCACCGGAGGGAAACGTGTGGGTGAAGGTCAGTGCCGTGCCGTCGCCGTCGGGCACGAGCTCGAAGCGCACGTGGTGGGTCCCGTCGCCGAACGCGATCACCCGTGGCTCGTCCCATTCGGTGACCGTCCCGTGCCCGGGCGGTCCCGGGAACCATGCCGCGAGCTCCTGCTCGTTCGCGATCGCCCGCCAGACGCGCTCGACGGGATGGGGGAGACGGCGGTTCAGGACGACGGGCTTCACGGATTGGCCTCCAGGTGGCGTTCGAGGGCGTCGAGGCGGTTCGACCAGAAGGCGCGGTAGGGCGCCAGGAACTGGTCGACCTCGACGAGCGGCTCGGTGCGCAGCGCGTAGAGCCGGCGCCGGCCGTCGGCACGGGCCTCGACGAGGCCGGCGTCACGCAGCACACCGAGGTGCTTGGACACCGCGGGCTGCCCGACCGGCAACGCCTCGACGAGATCGCCGACGGAGCGCTCGCCGCCCCGCAGCAGTTCGAGGATGGCCCGGCGGTTGGGCTCGGCGAGTGCGGCATAGGCCGACATGACGGGTCATATTACCAAGCGGCGATATGTGAGTGGGTGCCGCGCGGCGGGATAGCATCGCCGCGCAGATGGCGGAGCCCAGGAAGCCGATGCCGGGGCGCAAGCCGCCCCCGGACCCGAACGTGTCACGCGCGCTGGCCGTGGCCGGCGTCGTGGGCCTGTTCGTCGTGCTCATCCTGATCGTCACGACGATCAGCGGCGGGGGCGACGACGAGCCCGAGACCGCGGCGGCGCCGACCGCCACGGCGACGCCCACACCGAAGCCGACCCGCACGCCGAAGCCCGCGCCGACGGTCACCCCGCTCACCGCCGACGAGAAGCTCGATCGCCAGAACGACATCGACGTGGTGCGCAGCCGCGGCTTCGAGATCGTCAAGAAACGCGACTGGAAGCCCGACGACACGCTCCAGGTCCTGATCGGGAAGTCCTCGAGCGGTGGCGAGCTGGCGTTCTTCTTCGTCGACGGCCAGTACCTGGGCAACGACTCGTCGGACACCAGCGCGAAGCTCCGCGTCAAGGCGACGGACGACATCTCCGTGACGCTGGACTACGGCGTCTACGAGCCCGGGGACAGCGCCGACGACCCCTCCGGCGACTCGATCGCGGTCGAGTTCCGCTACGAGGGCGGGCAGGTCAGCCCGGCGAGCGCCATCCCGGACGTCAGTCAGCGCAACCCGACCGGGTGATGCCCCAGGTCCTGCGGGACCACCCGCAGTTCCGGCTCTTCTTCGTGGGCCAGGCGCTGTCGCAGGTCGGGGACCGGATCACGCTCGTGGCGCTGCCGTTCGCGGTGCTGGCCACGGGAGCGGGAGCGGCCGAGGTCGGGCTGGTCGTGGCGGCGACCACGCTGCCGTTTCTGCTGTTCTCCCTGGTCGCGGGGGTGGTCGCCGACCGCACGAGCCGGCGGACGCTGATGCTGGGCTCGGACGTCGTGCGGCTCGTCTGCCAGCTGCTGGCGGGGCTGCTGCTCGTCACCGGCACGGCGCACTGGGGCCACCTGGCCGTGATCGGGCTCGTCTTCGGGACGGCGGATGCGTTCTTCCAGCCCGCCGTCTACGGCCTGATGCCCGAGCTCGTCCCGGCGGAGGACCTGCAGCAGGCCAACGCGCTGCGCGGGCTGGTGGACTCGAGCGCGCTCGTCATCGGCCCGGCCGTGGCGGGCCTGCTCGTCGTCGGCCTCGGCGCGGGCGGCGCGCTGCTGGTCGACTCGGCGACCTTCGCGGTCTCGATCGCCTTCCTGGTGCGCCTGCGCCGCGCCGTGGCGGACCAGGCGCCGGAGGTCGACGCGGTCGAGCGCGACCTGCTCGCCGGCCTCAGGGCGGGCTGGCGGGAGGTGCGCAGCCGCTCGTGGGTGATGGCGATGCTCGTCGGGCTGGGCGCCTACCACGCGATCGTCCTGCCGTCGGTGTTCGTGCTCGGCCCGGTGCTGGCGGACCGCGAGCTGGGCGGTGCGGGCGCCTGGGCCGCGATCACCGCGGCGTTCGGGGCCGGCGCGGTCGTCGGCCAGCTGATCCTGCTGCGCTGGCGCCCGCGCCTCGCCGTCCGCGCGTCGGCCGCCTGCCTGCTCGTCGCCTCGTGCCAGGCGGCGATCATCGGCTCCGGTCTGCCCGTCGCGGCGATCGCCGGGCTCGAAGCCGTCTCGGCCGTCTGCGTGACGATGTACTTCGTCCTGTGGGAGACGTCGATCCAGGAGCAGATCCCGGCGCACGCGGTCTCGCGGGTCGGCTCCTACGACCTCTTCGTGGCGACCGGGTTGCTGCCGGTGGGGACGGCGATCGCCGGGCCGCTCAGCGAGGCGATCGGCCTGCAGGAGACGCTGATGGCGATGAGCGCCGCCGGCGTCGCGATCGGGGCGTGCGTGCTGGCCGTTCCGAGCGTGCGCGCTGTCGCGCGTCCCTGACCGCCGCGGCCCGCGCCGCCTCCGTCTCCAGCACGAGCCTGCCGATCGCCTCGGCCTCTGCGGTCGGCCGGTGGTGCCCGAAGGCGAGGTTGACGACCAGCGGCAGCTCGATCCGGTAGTCGTGGCCCGCCGCGGACGGCTGGTCCGCGGTCCAGCGGGTCGCCTTGATCAGGTCCAGCAGGCCCTGCACGAACGAGACGCCGGGCTTCCAGTTCGGCCCGCGCCGCCGCCACAGCAGTTCGAGGCCGGGGAAGAGGACCACCGGGTCGGTGAGCCGCTCGAACAACACGAACCGTGACGTGAGCTTGACGTCCGGCAGGTCGTCCGTCCGCACGACCTGGAAGTCCGGGTGCCGTCGCGCCCCGCGGCCGACCCGCGACAGGTAGGGCGTCCCGACCCACAACAGGCGGCTGATGGCGCCGGAGAACGGCGCGAAGTCGCGCGCGCTCGCCCACGCGCCGAGCGACTCGCCGTAGACGCACAGGTCGGGATGGCCCGACAGCCGTGCCAGCAGCTCGCGGTGCGTCTGACCGGCGATCGGGACCTTGCGCCACAGCCACGGGGTGCGGCGGTCGAAGTACTGGACGCACACGTGCGCGACGTCCCCGTCCGCGAAGTGCTCCTCGGCCGCGAGCGGGACCGGGTTGACGTAGCCGCGCAGCGTGGCGCTGCAGACGACGACGCGCGACCGCGGCCCGAGCCGCTCCAGCTCGGCGACGGCGAGGTCGCAGCGCTCCGCGACGGAGCCGGCGCTCTTGATGCTCACGAACACCCGGACCGGGTCGGTCGCCAGGCCCGTGGTGGCGCCCGCGCAGAAGCGCTGGCCCTCGAAGTCCAGGCCGGGCAGGTCGTGAGAGGTCGTCGGCAGGTACTCGTCCCACGGGTACGGCAGGGGCGGGCGGGTCCGCTTCCGGGCGCTGGCCCGCAGCGCCTGGGTGCCGAGCGCCAGCGCGGCGGCGGCCGCGATCGGCAGCGGGTCGAACCCCGCGACGCGCCGCCGCTCCGGCGCCGCCCAGCCCACCAGCGCCGCGATGCCGGCCACGCGAGCGCCCGTGCCGACGAGCGCCAGCGCGGGCCGCTTCTGGTCGAGCTTCAGCACCGTCGCCGCGGCGCCGACGCCCGCGATCGTCAACCGCGCGTAGGTCTCGCCACGCTCGGACCGGCGGGCCAGCTGGGCCACCAGCGACTCCCCGGCCCACCCCGCCGCGGCGCCCAGCACGGCCGATCCGGCCGACACCGCGATCTGGTCCCGCCGTCCCCGCCGCATCAGGGACGGCGCGAACGAACCCGCAAGAGCCAGTGCAGCCATGTAGCGGGTGGTGTCCCTGCGCTCCATCCGCGGTAGCTTGCCCGATGCGTGACCCTTGCAGAGGAGAGCCTGCGAGACCGCGTCGCCGCGCTGGCCGGCGACGACAAGCTGCGTGCCTTCACGCACGCGTACCTGCACCGCCACCACCAGCCCGACGCCGACCCCGAGCGCGTGCTGTGCGAGATCCGCGGCGCCTTCGCCCTGATGGCCGAGCGCGGCCGCGAGCCCGCCGCCGTGCGCGCGTTCAACCCGAGCAAGGACGAGGACGGCTACGACGCGGTCGGCTCCGTCGTCGAGACGGCCACCGACGACCTCCCGTTCCTGGTCGACTCGGTGACCGCGGAGCTGGAGGCGCGCGGCCTCGCGATCCGCCGCGTCATGCACCCGATCCTCGGCACTGAGCGGGGCCAGGACGGGGCGCTCGAGCGCGTCGGTGACCCGCGCGACAGCGCCCGCCGCGAGTCGTTCATGCACTTCGAGCTCGACCGCCGCCTCGACCAGCCCGAGCTCGACGACATCCACGACACCCTCCTCGCCGTCCTCGCCGACGTCCGCCGGGTGGTGGCGGACTTCCCGGCCATGACCCAGCGCATCGGCCGCATGATCGAGCTGTCGCGCGCCGCCGCCGGGCCGCACGGCTTCGACGAGGTCAACGAGACGATCGCGTTCCTGCGCTGGCTGCTGGACGGCACCTTCACCTTCCTCGGGTACTGGGAGGACGACGGGGTGGGTGGGTCCGATTCGGTGCTCGGGCTGCAGGGCGACCCCGAGCCGACGCCGCGCAGCAAGGACCTCTTGACCGTTGCGAAGACCAACCGGATCTCGCCGGTCCGCCGCCACGCGCGGATGGACACGGTCACCGTCGCGCACGAGCGCGGGGCGTGCCGGCTGCTCGGTCTGTTCACCCGCAAGGCCTACACGTCCCCCGCGGCCGACACGCCGCTGCTCGGCCACAAGCTGCGCCGCATCCTCGAGGCCGAGGCGCTGATCGAGGGCTCGCACGATCACCGCGCCGCCGTGGCGATCTTCGGCTCGTTCTACAAGGACGATCTGTTCGCGGCGCCGTGGGAGGACCTGCGGGCGATGATCGTCGTGCTGCTCGCGATGCAGGCCGACGAGGTCCGGGTGCTCGGCCGGCGGGGCGGCGACGGCCGTTCGGCGTCACTGGTCGTCGCACTGCCCCGGCGCCGCTACAGCGCCGAGCTCGGCGAGCGCTTCCGCAAGCTGCTGGTCCAGCGCTACGGCGACGCGGTGACGATCGAGTCCCACCTCGTCATCGACGACCAGTTCACGCACGCGCGGCTGCACTACGCGCTGCACGCGGCAGCGGGCGACCTGCGCGACCCGCCGCTGGAGGAGCTCGAGGCCGAGGTCAGCCGGCTCAGCCGCTCCTGGGAGGACGCGGTCGAGGCGGTCCTGACCCGCCGCCACGGCGCCCTGCGGGCGCACGACCTGACCGCGCGCTGGTGCGAACGCTTCCCGGACTTCTACAAGGCTGCCACCGAGCCGACGCTGGCCGCGGGGGACGTCGAGCGCCTCGAAGACCTGGCCGCCTCGGGCGAGGAGCTCGTCGTCGGGCTCCAGCACGCCGAGGGGCGCTCGGGGCCGCGCACGCGCCTGGCGCTCTACAAGCGCGGCGGCAAGGTCGAGCTCTCCGAGATCCTGCCCATCCTGGAGATGCTCGGGCTGCAGGTCCACGACGAGCGGCCCGCCCGGCTGGCGGGCGACGACGGTCAGACCTACGTGCAGAACCTCGGCGTCCGCGGGCCCGACGGCGAGCCACTCGACCTCGACGAGCTCGGCGACCGGCTCGCGGACACGATCGTCGCCGTCCGGCGCGGGGAGACGGACGCGGACTGGCTGTCCAAGCTCGTCGTCGTCGCCGGGATGACCTGGCAGCAGGTGGGGATGCTGCGCGCCTACCGGGTCTACCGCCAGCGCGCCGGCGCGCGCTTCGGGCTGCGCTACGACGGCGAGGCGTTCGCCGCCCAGCCCGGGATCGCGGCCAAGCTCGTGCGCTACTTCGAGCTGCGCCACCGCGACGGGGAGAGCGCGGGCGACCTCCGCGAGGAGATCCTCGCCGACCTCGACGGGGTCGAGTCGCTCGACCAGGACCGGATCCTGCGCGATCAACTCGTGCTGGTCGACGCGACGCTGCGCACCAACGCCTTCAAGCCGGGCCGCGACGCGATCGCGCTGAAGCTGCGCTCGGCCGACATCGCCGGCATCCCGTCCCCGAAGCCGTACGTCGAGGTGTTCGTGCATTCCGTCGCCATGGAGGGCATCCATCTGCGCGGCGGCGCGATCGCCCGCGGCGGGCTGCGCTGGTCGGACCGCCTGGACTTCCGCACGGAGGTCTACGGGCTGATGCGCGCGCAGATGACCAAGAACGCGGTCATCGTCCCGGCCGGCGCCAAGGGCGGCTTCTACCTCAAGGAGCGGGCGGGCGGGTCCAGATCCCTCCGTGACGCGGTGGAGACGCAGTACAAGCGCTTCATCCGGGCGCTGCTCGACATCACCGACAACATCGTCGACGGCGACGTCGTCCACCCGGAGGGGGTCGCCGTCCACGACGGCGACGACCCGTACCTGGTCGTGGCCGCCGACAAGGGCACGGCCACGTTCTCCGACACGGCCAACGCGCTGGCGCTGGAGCGCGACTTCTGGCTGGGGGACGCGTTCGCGTCGGGGGGGTCGCACGGCTACGACCACAAGAAGCTCGGCATCACCGCGCGCGGCGCGTGGGAGTCGGTCAAGCGGATGTTCCGCGAGCGGGGGCAGGACCCCGAGCGTGACGAGGTCACGGTCGTCGGCGTGGGCGACATGAGCGGGGACGTGTTCGGCAACGGGATGCTCCTGTCGAAGACGATCAAGCTCGTGGCGGCCTACGACCACCGGCACGTGTTCATCGATCCGTCCCCGGATCCGGCGGCGTCCTGGGCGGAGCGCAAGCGGCTCTTCGATCTGGGTGCGGGCACGTCGTGGGCGGACTACGACGGCATCACCGAGGGAGGGGGAGTGTGGCCGCGGACGGCCAAGTCGATCCCCCTGTCCGCGGCGGCGCGGTCGGTGCTCGGGGTCGAGGACGAGCGGCTGACGCCGGACGAGGTGATCCGCGCCATCCTGCGCGCTCCCGCCGACCTGCTCTTCCACGGCGGGATCGGGACGGTCGTGAAGGCCACGCTGGAGACCGACGCGGACGCGAAGGACCGCGCCTCGGACGCGATCCGCGTCGACGCCGACGAGATCCGCGCCCGCGTCGTCGGCGAGGGCGGCAACCTGGGCTGGACCCAGCGCGCCCGCATCGAGGCGGCCGAGCGCGGCGTCGGGGTCACGGCGGACTTCATCGACAACTCGGCCGGGGTCGACTCCTCCGACCACGAGGTCAACCTCAAGATCCTGCTCTCGCACGCGGGCCTGGAGTTCGAGGCGCGCAACGAGGTCCTGCGCGCGGCCACGGACGACGTCGTCGCCCACGTGCTCCAGGACTCCTACCGGCAGGCGCGCATCCTGTCGCGCGAGGTCGTCACCTCCGCGGGCCGGATCTACGCCTACGAGGACCTCATGACCGCGCTCGAGGAGGAGGGCATCCTCGACCGCAACGCCGACGCGCTGCCGACCGTGTCCGCGCTCGGTCAGCGCCGGCGGGTGGGTCAAGGGCTGCTGCGTCCCGAGCTGGCCGTGCTGCTCGCGCATTCCAAGCGCTCGCTCACCGATGCGCTGCTGGACTCCGAGCTCGTCGAGGACCCGTGGTTCGAGCGCGACCTGCGCGCGTACTTCCCGCCCGCCGTCGTGGAGCGCTTCGGCGACCTGCTGGGCCAGCACCGGCTGCGGCGTGAGCTGGTCGCGACGATCGTCGCCAACGAGGTCGTCGACGCACTCGGCCCGTCGTTCGTGTCCCGCCTGGAAACGGAGCTCGGGGCGCCCACCGACCGGGTCGTGCGCGCCTACCGCATCGCCCGCGACGTCACCGGCGCGACGAGCCGCTTCGCCGCCATCGACGCGGTCGACACCGACCTCGACGACGAGGCCGAGCTCGAGCTGATCGCGGGCGTCGAGCGGCTGGTCGAGACCGTCACGCGCTGGTACCTCCAGCACGCGCCGGAGGGGTCGCTGCAGGAACTGGTCGAGCGCGGCCACGAGGGCTTCGACGCGATCGAGGACGCGCTGGAGGCCGCCCCGCCCGATCGGGTCGCCGCGGCGGTCGAGCGGCTGGTCGCCCACGGGGTGCCGGAGACGCTGGCACAGTCCCACGCGCTGTCGGGAGACCTCGCCTTCGCGCCGGACGTCATCACCGTCGCGGCAGAGTCTTCACGGTCGCTGGAAGAGGTCGGGCTGGCGTTCGCGCTGCTCGGCGACCGGCTGCGCTTCGGCTGGCTGGAAGCGGAGCTCGATTCGCTCGTCGCCACCCAGCGCGTCCAGCGCTGGGCGGTCCAGGGCCTGCGCGACGACGCCCGCGAGGCACGACGCGAGCTGGTCGCCGCCGCGCTGCGGGAATGTCCCGACGACCCGGCGCGGGCGATCGAGGTCTTCGTCGAACACCACGCCGACCGCGCGGAGCACCTCGCGGCGGTCATGCGCTCGCTGAGCGTCGAGGGCGCCGAGCTGGCCGGGCTGATGGTCGTCGTCCGCGAGCTCCGCGCGCTGACCTCGGGCTAGGGCGCGCCGCTGCGGCCCGGGCTCCGAACTGCGGCAATGAAGGAGGGAGTGCGGGCGGGGGCGGTTGAACTCTGCTGCCTGAGTTCCGGTCAGCACCAACTCCGCTCCATAGGTTCCGTTTTACGGAACCTACGCAGCAGAGTTCGCAGCCACCGGAACCTCCACAGCACGGTTCAACGGCCCCCGCCCAATCCCACTCCCTCATTGCCGCAGTTCAGTGCCCGGGCTGCGGCCCCGCGCCCCAGCCGTCTACCGCGGGCTGACGAAGTCCCGCGGGAGGATCACCGTCCACCCGCGCAGGGCCTGGGACACCGTCGCGACCGGATCACCGCCGGCGACCTCGACGTGCACCTCGATGCCGTGACCGACGTAGCCCTGCGGCGGGTCGGTGACGCCGACTCCCGCCTTGGCAAGACGGTCGGCGGCCTGCGGATCCCAACGGGGGAGACGGAGAGTGTGCGCCATGGCGGGCGAGTGTTCCAGCGGCCCCGGACGGAAGCTCACGCCGGCGCGACGAGCAGCGCCTGCGTGGACGTCCCGACCCGGCCGGCGCGGTCGGCGTAGACGGCGTGGGCGGTCGCGACGCCGGCGCCGGCGAAGCGCGTCTCGGCGTCCATCGCGATCCACTCGCCCTCCGGCGGGCGCTCGAGCGCGACGGACAGATCGACGTTGAGGAACGTCCACGTGCTCCAGTCCAGCGCCGCGGACACGCCGCTGGCGGCGTCGCCCATCACGAGCAGGTGCTGGAGCGGGCTGATCGTCTCGCCTTCGACGAGGTCGACCTTCATCCGCGTCCAGCAGGTCGCCGGCCCGGGTTCGTTCCACGAGCCGCGCACGAAGCGCCACTCCAACCCGTCCACGTAGCCGATGTCGTCGGTGAAGAAGCCGGCGCGCTCCAACTCGTCCGCGTCCTCCGGCGGCGCCGGCCCGGGCGAGACGTCCGACAGGCCGTCGGGCAGCTCGACGGCGGCCAGGCGCATGCGCCACGCGCGGGCGCGCATGACCTCGACGCCGTCGGCGGCCAGGGTTGCCTCGACCTGCTCGACGTTGCGACCGGGACGGAGCGTGCGCGTCGTGATCTCCAGCGGGCCGATCGGGACGGGGCGGAGGATGTCGAACGCGAGGCGCACCGTCTGGCCGTGCTCGAGGCCGGACTGCTGCTCGAGCGCGCGGGACAGGAGCGCGGAGGGCGGCCCGGCGTGCTGGTGGTCCGGGCTCCACGGTCCGCGCGTGTACGCCGTCGGCTGGAAGCGGTCACCCGCCCGCTCGTAGAGCACCATGGGGCCGACCATACTCGCGGGGTGCGGTTCCCCGAGCACGACCTCGTCCTCCCGCACTGGCCCTCCTGGCTCGACGGGCTGCGGGTCGCGGTGGTCGCGGATCTGCACACGGGCGGGCCGCTCGTGGGCACGCGGCGGGTCGAGCGGCTCGTGACCGCGGTCAACGACCGGGCGGTCGATCTCGTCGCGCTCGTGGGCGACTACGTGGACCCGCTCGTGCTCGGCGGCGGGCGAGTGGATCCCGGGGCGGTCGCGCGGCGGCTGGCGGGCCTGAAGGCGCCCGCCGTCGCCGTCCTGGGCAACCACGACTGGCACCACGAGGGGGACGCGATGGCCCGCGCGCTGCGCCACGCCGGCCTCCGCGTGCTCGAGAACGACGCGACCGCCGTCGCGCTGCGCGGGGGCGCCCTGACCGTGGCCGGCATCGCCGACCTCCGCGAGCGCGACGCCCGGGTCGGCACGGCGCTGGACGGCGCCGAGCCCCCCATCCTGCTGCTCACGCACGATCCCGACGTCTTCCCGTACGTGCCCGCCCGCGTGAGCCTGACCCTGGCCGGCCACCTGCACGGCGGCCAGGTGGACCTGCCGCTGCTGCGCCGGATCATGCCCACGCGCCACGGCACGCGCTTCAAGCAGGGCCACGTCGTCGAGGGCGGCCGGCACCTGTTCGTGACGCAGGGCGTGGGGGAGACGGGGCTCCCGATCCGGGTCCGCGCGCCCGCCGAGGTGCCGATCCTGCGCTTGCAGGCCGAGGAAAACGCCCCCTGATCGGGTAAAACCTACTCAGCAAGATGGCTTCCCCTCGCTCGATCTTCAACGCGACCATCACGTTCGGCCTCGTCAACGTCCCGATCAAGCTGCACACGGCGACGGACAACAAGACCGTGCGCTTCCGCGAGGTCCACGAGACCGACGGCGCGCCGCTCGAGCACCGCCGGCTGGACCCCGAGACGGGTGATGTCGTCCCGTACGACGACATCGTCAAGGGCTTCGAGATCGCCGAGGGCGAGTACGTGGTGCTGACCAAGGAGGAGGTCAAGGCCGCCGCCGGGGAGCGCACGAAGACGATCCCGATCGAGGAGTTCGTGCCCGCCGCGGACATGGACCCCGTGTACTTCGCCAAGACCTACTACGTCGGACCGCGCGAGGGCGGCGAGGCCGCCTACAAGGCGCTACAGACCGCGCTGGAGGAGACCGGGCGGGCCGGCATCGGCCGCATGACCTTCCACGACCGCGAGTACCTCGTGGCCGTTCGCGCGCTCGACGACGTCCTCGCGCTGCACCAGCTGCGCTTCGCCGACGAGGTCGCCGGCGAGGACGAGCTCGAGCTGGCCGTGCCCGGCCGCGGGCCCAGCGAGCGCGAGGTCACGATGGCCGGCTCGCTGGTGGAGTCGATGGCGACGGACTTCACACCCGACGACTACGAGGACACCTACCGGGAGCGCGTCGTGGAGATGATCGAGGCGAAGGCCAAGGGCAAGCAGGTCATCAAGCCCAAGGAGGACGAGCCCGCCGAGGAGTCCGACCTGTTCGCCGCTCTGGAAGCGTCCGTTAAGGGGATGAAGAAGTAATGCCGCGCTCCATGTGGACAGGCTCTCTGAGCTTCGGCCTCGTCAACGTGCCCGTGATGCTCGTGTCGGCGACGCGCGACCAGCGCATCCGCTTCCGCCAGTTGCACAAGGACTCCAACGCGCCCATCGAGGTCAAGCGCTTCTGCTCGGTCGAGGACGAGCCGGTGGAATGGGAGGAGGTCGGCCACGGCTACGAGCTCGAGGACAAGTCGATCGTGGTGATCACCGACGACGACCTCGCCACGGTCGAGCCGCGCAAGACGCGCACGGTCGAGATCGAGTCCTTCGTCCCGCTCTCCGACGTCGACCCGATGTACTTCAACCATCCCTACGTGCTGCTGCCGATCGGCGACAGCGAGGGCACGCTGCGGGCCTACCAGCTGCTCGTCGAGGTGATGGCGTCGACCGATCGCGCCGCGCTCGGCCGCTTCGTGATGCGCACCAAGGAGTACCTCGTGCTCGTGCGCGCCCGCGAGGGCCGGCTCCAGCTGGTGACGCTGCTCTGGCACGACGAGGTCCGCTCGCCGAAGGGCATCGCGCCCGACGCCGAGGCCGACAAGGACGCCGTCACGACGGCGTGCGCGCTGATCGAGGAGCTGTCGGTCGACTGGGAGCCCGAGCGCTACGAGGACCACTATCGCGCCCGCCTCGAGGACGTCATCGAGGCCAAGCGCAAGGGCGGCACCGTCAAGGCCGTCGAGCCGGAGAAGGAGCCCGCCGCCACGCCGGACCTCATGGCCGCGCTGGAGGAGTCGCTGGCCAAGATGAAGGGTGAGCGCCTGGAGGACCTCTCCAAGAAGGAGCTGGTCGAGAAGGCCGCCGACGCGGGCGTCGAGGGCCGCTCGAAGATGTCCAAGGACGAGCTCGTCGAAGCCCTCTCGTAGGGTCCGAGACATATGCGGGGCCCCGCCTAGGTGTTCCGGCTGGCGTACATCGGCAACGAGCTGCGGCGGCGGCGCGGGCGCGCGTTGCTGACGGCGCTCGGGCTCGGGCTCGGCATCGCGCTGGTCGTCGCGGTCACCTCGCTGTCGACGGGTCTCGACCGCGCGCAGGACCGCGTCTTCGCTCCGTTGGCGGGCGTCGGGACCGACCTGCTCGTCTCGCGCCCGGTGGAGCTCGGGAGCGGCAAGGACTCCGCGTCGTTCGCCTCCTTCGCCGCGCTGCCGCCCAAGGAGCAGAAGGCGCTGCGCGACGAGAACGAGGATGCCTTCGTCGACCCGGCCGACCTCGGCGAGCCGGGTGAGAAGTTCGCGGCCGACTCGTTCCTGCCCGCGACGCAGCTGACCTTCCCGGAGGCGGCCGCGCGGGCAGTCGGGACCGTGCCCGAGGTCGCGGGCGTCGGCCGCGCGCTCACGGTGCTGCTCGTGCACGCCGAGGGCGAGGTGCCCGAGCAGCAGGGGGCCGGCTTCAACGGGACGGACATCCAGATCTCGACGGCGACCGTGGCCGGCGTCGAGAAGGGCAGCTTCGGGCTGATCACGCCCAAGCAGGTCACCCGCGGGCGCTTCATCGACAAGCCGCGCGACGTCGTCCTGGCCGAGTCCTACGCGGCGCGGCGCAAGCTGCGGGTCGGGTCGACCCTCGAGCTCGACGCCAAGCGCTACGACGTGGTCGGCCTGGCGCGGCCGCCGATCGGGACGCAGACCGCCGACATCTACACCGGACTGCGCACCCTGCAGCGCGTCGCCGACCGCAAGGGCCGCGTCAACCTGCTGCTGATCCGGGCGCGCGACTCGGCCGACGTGGGGAAGCTGGCCAAGGCGGTCGAAGGCTTCATCCCCGGCATCGTGGCGTCGTCCTCGAAGGACCTCGCCGAGTCCGTGCAGGGCTCGCTCGTGGGCGCCGACGACCTGCGCGACCGGCTCGCCACGCTGCTGGCGATCGTCGCGCTCGCCGCGGCGGTGGGGATCGCGGCGCTGCTGATGCTCGCCAGCGTGGCCAAGCGGACGCGCGAGCTGGGGACGCTGCGGGCGCTCGGCTGGTCGCGGCCGCGGGTGGTCGGGCTGGTGCTGGGCGAGTCGGCGGCGCTGGGCGCGCTGGGAGCGGTGCTCGGGGTCGGACTGGGCGTCGCGGCGGCGGCGCTGACGGCCGAGATCGTCCCGCCGCTGAAGGCGAAGGCTGCGCAGGCGGTGGACTTCAGCGGCATCTTCGGCGGCGGCGGGACCAAGCCGACCACGGTGGAGATCCCGCTCGACGCGCCGGTGGACGCTCAGCTGGTCCTGCTGGCGGTCGGCCTCGCGATCCTCGCCGGCATGCTCGCGGGCGGTGTCGGAGCGATCCGAGCGGCCCGGCTGCGCCCGGCGGAGGCATTGAGGAGGCTGGATTGATCGCCCTCAGTGATGTGGTTCGGTCCTTCGGACCGGTTCAGGCGGTGGCGGGGATCTCCTTCGGCATCGAAGCGGGAGAGCACGTGGCGGTCACCGGGCCGTCGGGTTCCGGCAAGACCACGCTCTTGCAGCTGCTCGGCGCTCTGGACCGGCCGACGTCGGGTGAGGTGTCGGTGGGTGGCGACACGCTGAGCGGACTCGACGACCGGGCGCTGACCGCGCTGCGGCTACGTCGGATCGGCTTCGTCTTCCAGCAGTTCAACCTCGTGCCGACGCTCACCGCCCGCGCGAACGTCGAGGCGGCGCTGGATCCGCTCGGGCTCGGCAGGCGCGAGCGGCGCGACCGGGCGCTCGCGCGGCTGGACGACGTCGGCCTGGCCGGCCGCGCCGATCACCTGCCGACGCAGCTCAGTGGCGGCGAGCAGCAGCGCGTCGCGATCGCGCGGGCCCTGTCCACCGAGCCCGACGTCGTCCTCGCCGACGAGCCGACCGGCAACCTCGACCGCGCGGCCGCCGAGGTCGTCGCCGACCTGCTCGACTCGCTCGAGCGCACCGTGATCGTGGTGACCCACGACGCCGAGCTGGCCGCGCGGGCGCCGCGCGTGATCCGGCTGCGCGACGGGGAGGTCGTTGCGGACGTGCGCGGGGCGGGCGTCACCGGGCTGCGCGCCGTGGAGCTGCGCGTCGGCGACCTGGCCGCTGCCGAGGCCTTCTGGGCGGACGCGATCGGGGTCGAGCCGGCCGCCGTCGGGCTGCGGTTGGTCGAAGGGGCGGGGCCGAGCGTCGTGGCGCTCGACGCGCTGCGGGCGCGGGATGCGATCGTGGACCCGTGGGGCAACCGGGTGAGCTTCGAATGAGGACCGTGCGCGCGACGCGGTACGTGGCGCCGCTGCGCGAGGGCGGCTCGCTGCCCGGGCTCGTCGAAGGCGACGACGACGGCCTGTACGTCTGCAAGTTCCGCGGCGCCGGCCAGGGCCCGCTGGCGCTGGTCGCCGAGATCATCGGCGGCGAGCTGGCGCGCGGGCTCGGGCTGCCCGTCCCCGAGCTCGTGCTGCTGGAGGTCGACCCCGCGCTGGGCGTCGCCGAGCCGGACCGGGAGATCCAGGAGCTGCTGGAGGCGAGCCCAGGGCTGAACCTCGGCGTCGACTTCCTGCCCGGCGCACTGGCCTTCGACTGCGCCGGCCCCATCGACGAGCCGTTCGCCGCGGCCGTCGTCTGGCTCGACAACCTCATCACCAACGTGGACCGGACGCCGCGCAACCCGAACCTGCTCAGGTGGCACCGTCAGACGTGGCTCATCGACCACGGCGCCGCGCTGTACCGCCAGCACGCCGAGGGCGACTTCGCCGGCAGCGCGAGGCAGCCGTTCCCGCTGATCGAGCAGCACGTGCTGCTCCCGCACGCCGGCGACTGGCGGGAGTTGTCCCCGGAGATCGACGTGAACGTGGTGGACCTGGTGCCCGAGGAGTGGCTCATCGGCCCGTCGCGCGACGACTACAAGCGCTTCCTGGAGGCGCGCGCATGAGCGAGGCGTTCTCGTACACCGTGCTGCAGGTGGTTCCGTCCATCGAGCGCGGCGAGCGCTTCAACGCGGGCGTGGTCCTCCACTGCCGCCGAGCCCGCTTCCTCCGAGCCGAGGTGAGCCTGGACGTCGCGAAGCTGAAGATCCTGGGCGAGGGCCTCGAACCGGATGCGGTGCGCGGGCATCTCGAGGTGCTTGCGCAGGTCGCCGCGGGCGAGGGCGACCATCCCGTCGCCCGGCTCGACCGGTCCGAGCGCTTCCACTGGCTCGCGGCGCCCGCGAGCACCATCGTCCAGCCCTCCGCCGTGCACACCGGTCTGACCGACGACCCGCAGGCCACGCTGGAGCGCCTGTTCCGCTCGCTCGTGATCTAGGGTCCCGTCCCATGCGGCGGCTCGGTCTCCTCCTGTTCGTCGCGCTCGTCGTCTCCGTCGCCCCGGCCGACGCGAGCACGCACCGCTTCAAGCTGCGCGCCGGGCCATACAAGCTCGCCGGCTACTCGACCCAGTTCCCCGAGACGAAGGTGCGCACCCCGCGCGTCAAGGGCTTCGTGACGAGCATGCGCGCGCGGCTCGTCGACAGCCGCGGCCGCCCGGTCCTCGTCGACGAGGCGATGCTGCACCACGTCTTCTTCAACAACATCGACCGCAACCGCCACCCGGGCAACTGCTCCGGCACCCACCCCGAGGTCTTCTACGGGACGGGCGAGGAGAACGAGGTCATGCGCTTCCCGGCCGGGTACGGCTACCGCCTCAAGCGCGGCGACCACTGGCAGATGGGCGCGATGATCATGGGCCATCGCTGGCGGCCGAGCAACGTCTACGTCGAGTACAGCGGGACGGTGGAGACGAAGCGGCTGACCGGCGTGCGCCCGTTCTGGGTGCGGGCCAACGGCTGCGGGATCGACTCGGGCTACCACGTGCGCGGGACCGGGCTGCCGGGCACGGTCGACGACCGCGTCAACCACTGGACCGTGCCGATGACGGGCCGGATCGTGGCGGCGGGCGGCCACCTGCACGCCGGGGCGATCAACATGGAGCTGCGCGACCCGGCCTGCGGGGACCGCGTCCTGCTCGACAACCGGCCCTTCTACGCGCCGCCGACCGACCTGCTCTACACCGCGGTCCCGAAGCTGCACGAGGCCGGCCCGGTCCAGACCAGCTGGTACACGTCGGGCGACGGGATCCCCGTCGCCAAGGGCCAGCGGCTCGATCTGCACGGCCTCTACGAGGGCCAGTACGCGCGCCAGCTCGTGATGGCGATCACGCACATCTACATCGCGAGATCGGCTCCCACCGACCCGGCGCCCTCCGGCTGCCCGCCGCTGCCGCCCGACGCCCGCCAGGAGCCGATGCAGGCCGGCCTGCGCCCCCGCGCCCCGTACGAGCCGATCCCGCTGTGGCGCCTCGACGAGCGCAAGCTGCCCGTCAGGCTCGACGAGCCGCCCGGCCCGGTCACGCCGCTCGCCGACGGCGGCACGATCGCGCTGAAGCGCTTTCGCTTCCAGCCCACGGAGAAGGTCGTCGTCAAGGCCGGCTCGACCATCAACTGGCGCTTCGACGACGCCACCGACCACCAGCTCACGCAGGCGTCCGGTCCGCGGGCCGTGGCCGGTCAGACGCTGGGCAAGGGCGGACGCACCTCGACGCGCTTCGACGTCCCCGGCCGCTACCAGCTGTTCTGCTACCTGCATCCGATGACGATGCACGAGCAGGTCGACGTCGTCCCGTAGCCTGCTGGGGATGGCTGTGAACCGCAGGGTCCTGCTCGCTCAGCGTCCCCAGGGCATCCCCGACGAATCCACCTTCGAGGTCGACGAGCAGGAGGTCCCCGAGCCCGGCGACGGCGAGTTCGTCGTCCGCCTCAGCCACATCTCCCTCGACCCGGCCATGCGCGGCTGGATGAACGACGTCGAGTCCTACCTGCCGCCGGTCGGCCTCGGCGAGGTCATGCGCGCCGGCGGCGTCGGCGAGGTCGTGGCGTCCAAGCACGAGGGCTGGTCGGAGGGCGACCACGCCTACGGGACGTTCGGCGTCCAGACCCACGCGGTGTCCGACGGCAAGGGCGTCCAGAAGGTCGACCCGGACAAGGCGCCGCTGCCCACGTACCTCGGCGTGCTCGGCATGACCGGCATGACCGCCTACTTCGGCCTGCTCGACATCGGGCAGCCCAAGACGGGGGAGACGGTGGTCGTCTCCGGTGCCGCGGGCGCGGTCGGGTCCGTCACCGGCCAGATCGCGAAGATCAAGGGCTGCCGGGTGGTCGGTCTCGCCGGCGGGCCCGAGAAGTGCGCCTACGTGGTCGACGAGCTCGGCTTCGACGCTTGCATCGACTACAAGAACGACGACGTGCGCCGCAAGCTCAAGGAGCTGTGCCCCGACCGCGTCGACGTCTACTTCGACAACGTCGGCAACCCGACGCTCGACCAGGTCCTCGCCCGGCTCAACATGCACGGGCGCGTCGTCATCTGTGGCGCGATCGCGTCCTACAACGCCGACCGCGTGGAAGGGCCCGCGAACTACATGCAGCTGCTCGTGCGCCGCGGCCGCATGGAGGGCTTCCTCGTCTTCGACTACGCGCGGCGCTTCGGCGAGGCCGCGCAGGAGATCGCCGGCTGGATGCAGGAGGGGCGCCTCAAGACGCGCGAGGACGTCGTCCCCGGCCCGGTCGATCAGTTCCCGCAGGTCCTGCGCCGTCTCTTCGATGGCGACAACATCGGCAAGCTCGTCCTGGAGGTAGATCACTCGTGAAGTCCAGCTTCACCTTGAACCGCACCGTCAACGCCCCGATCGGGCAGGTCTTCGACGCGTTCACCGACCACCGCGCCTACGCGGACATGACGCCGATGCGCAAGTCGACCCTCGAGCGGGAGGGCGACCCCGCCCCCAACGGCATCGGCGCCGTGCGCAAGCTGACGCTCGCCGGCCCGCCCATCGTCGAGGAGGTCGTCGGCTACGAGCGACCGACCTACTTCGCCTACAAGGCGGTCAAGGGCCTGCCCGTCAAGGAGCACCTCGGCGAGGTGCGGCTGTCGGAGACGAGCAACGGGACGCGTGTCGCCTACACGATCAACTACACGCCCTCCATCCCCGGCCCGGCGGTCGGGCTCGTGCTCAAGCAGGCCATCGGCGCGCTGCTGAGGGGCATCGTCAAGACCGTGGAGTAGTGGAGGGGCAGCAGCTCACACGCGGGTCGCGCCAGCGGCAGCGCACCATCGAGGGCTACCTGCTCACCGGTGGCCCGCCGCGGTGGATGGAGCGCTTCATGCAGGTCGAGAACGGCATCGGGCGCGAGCACCGGCGCCTGGCCAGGCGCTACGAGGAGCTGCGCGAGCGCTACGCGGCCGAGCCCGGCCGCTTCGCCGCCCGCTGGCGCGAGATCGCCCACGAGCAGCGCTTCGAGGAGATCAACGCGCTCATCCGCGCCCACAACACCTGGTATCCGGTCGAGCGCGACCTGCCGATGAACCCGCGCACGGGCGAGTACGTGCTGCAGCACGGGCGGGACTTCCGCCGGCCCGAGCTGACCCCGGCGTGGGTCCTCGAGCACTTCCCTGACAAGCTGTAGCCCCATGCGCATCCATCACGTCGGTGTCCTCGTCGAGGACTTCGAGACCGGCAAGACCTTCGCCCGTGACATCCTCGGCCTGGGCGAGCCCCAGGCCGAGTTCGAGGCCGCTGAGCACGGGCTCGCCGGCGCGTTCTTCGGCATGGGCGACGGCCTCCTGGAGATCTTCACGATCGCGGACGGGCGGCGGCCCGACGGCGAGGGATCGGTCGACCACATCGCGGTGACGGTCGAGGATCTTGATGCCGAGCAGGAGCGCCTCGCCGCCCAGGGTGTGCGTTTCACCGGCCCGACCACGTCCGACCACATCAGCGAGCCGGTCGCGCTGCGCGGCAACCGTCACCTCTGGACCGACCCCGCGACGTCCGGCGGCGTGCGCTTCCAGCTCGTCCAGGCGACCTGATGGCGCCGCCGATCACGTTGGCGGGACGCACCGTCGTCGTCACCGGCGCCGGCTCGGGCATGGGCCGCTCGCTCGCGCAGCGGCTCGGCCGCCAGGGCTGCCCGGTCGCGGCCTTCGACTGGAACGAGGAGGCCCTGCAGGAGACGGTCGACGCGATCGACGGCCCGGTCCTGTCGCGCAAGCTCGACGTCCGTGACCGCCAGGCCCAGATGGCCTTCGCCGCCGAGGTCGACGCGTGGGCGCCCGCCCCGATCGGCGCCGTCTTCAACAACGCCGGCGTGACCGTGTCCCAGAGCGTCGCCGGCGCCTCGCCCGAGGACGACGAGTGGGTGCTCGAGGTCAACCTCTGGGGCGTCATCCACGGAACCCGGGCCTACCTGCCGCTCCTGCAGCGCCAGAACTCGGGGTCGATCGTCAACACCTCCAGCGTCTTCGGGCTCATGGGCTTCCCGACCCAGAGCGCCTACTGCGCCTCCAAGGCGGCCGTCAAGGGCTTCACGGAGGCGCTGCGCCACGAGCTGCGCGATACCAACGTCGGCGCCATCTGCGTCCACCCGGGCGGCGTGTCGACCAACATCGTCCGCAACGCCCGCTTCCACGTCGACGACCGCGGCAACACCGACCGCTCCGTGCTCGAGACCGACTTCGACAAGATCACCCGCACCTCGCCCGACAAGGCGGCGGCGATCATCCAGAAGGGCGTCGAGCGCGGCCGCGACCGCATCCTCATCGGCCCGGACGCCTACTTCCTGTCCGCGCTCGTCCGCGCGGCCCCGGTCCGCTACTACGACATCCTCAAGCGGCTCGAGCCGCTCGTCCGCCGCTAGCCACCGGAGCGGACGACGGTGTGCCCGTCGGCGCGGAGGATCTCGATGACCGTGTCGACCTGGTCGCCCTGGAGCTCGATGACGCCGTCCTTGATCGCCCCGCCGACGCCGCAGCGCTTCTTCAGGCGACCGGCGAGGGCCTTGAGCTCGGGATCTCGCAGCGGGACGCCGGTCACGGTGGTGACGGTCTTGCCCTTGCGACCGCCGACCTCGCGGCGCACCCGGACCTTGTCGGAGGTCAGGCGCGCCTTCTCCTGTGGGTCCCTGGCCCTGCGCAGGTCGCCGTCCGTCGTGGAGTAGACCTTCCGCGCGCCGCTCATCGGCTCATCCGGCCCAGTCCGAACAGCGCCAGCGCGCCGAGGGCGCCGCCCATCCCGAGCAGGGCGACGAGGCCGGGCCAGCTGTGCGCGAGGCTCGGCTCGATGCCGGAGACGGTGGCCTGGCGGGCGAGCTCGAGGATCTGCGTGGTCGGGTTGTACTGGGCCACGTCGGACAGCCAGCCGCGCAGCAGCACCTCGGGCGTGTAGGCGGTGGAGAGGAACACGGCGAGGAACACGCCCTGCTGCATCAGCGGTCCGGCCTGCTGGGTGCGGAACGTGACGGCCATGAAGGTGCCCCACAGCGCGGCGACGGCGCAGAAGCCCGAGGTGGCGACGTAGAGGGCGACGATGCCGAGCACGCCGCCGGTCAGCTCGGCCCCGAGCAGGAAGCCGGCCACGAGCACGATGGTGATGGGGACGAGGGAGCGGGTCACCGCGCCGAGGATCGGGCCGGCCACGAGGACGAAGCGCGGCACGGGCGCCACCAGGAGCCGGTCGAACCAGCCCTGCTCGATGTCGCGGGCGAGGTTGACCCCGGCGGCCGCGCCGGCGAACCCGGCCGCCTGCAGACAGCTCAGCGGCACGACCCAGGACGAGTAGGAGTCGGTCGGGAAGCCGGGCAGGTCCGTGAGCCGACCGAACTGCCCGCTGTAGCCGACCAGGAAGATCAGGGGCGCGATGGCCGACGGCAGCAGCGCGCCGCGGACACGGGTGACCTCGTTGAGCGAGCGCCGCCACAGGACGACGACGATGGGCCAGGCGAGGGTCACAGCCGTCGCAGCCGGTCGGCAAGGGCCAGGGTGGCGATCCCCGTCGTCACGAGCGCCAGCACCACCGCGGAGAGGAAGCCCTCCCATGGCTTCGCGGCGGCGTCGTCGAGCAGCAGCCCGCGGACGGCCTCGACGATGTAGGTCAGCGGGTTGAAGGCGGCGAGGTCGTGCAGGGTCGGCGAGAGCAGCTCGCGGGGGAAGAAGGCCGGCGAGGTGAACAGCAGGACGAAGACGAACGGGAAGATGGACTGCATCAGCGACATGGAGCCGGTGCGCAGCGCGATCGCCGCGCCGATCCCGCCGATCCCGACGGCGGTGATGGGCGCCAGCACGAGCACGCCGAGGATGGCGACGGGGCCACCGGGATAGCGCGCGCCGAAGGCCAGCGCGACGAGCAGGAACACCGCGCACTGCACCAGCGTCAGCACGAACACGCCCGCCAGCCGGCCGAGCACCAGCGCCACCCGCGGGACGGGCGCGGCCAGCAGCCGGTCGAAGAAGCCGAACTCGATGTCGGAGGCCAGGGCGATCCCGGCGGTCAGCCCCATCAGCAGGGCGCCCTGGATGATCGTCCCCGGCACGACGAAGGAGATGTAGGCGCTGACGTCCGGAAAGCCGCGCAGACCGCGCGCCGCGCTGGTCCCCGACGCGATCACGGCCAGCAGCATCAGCGGCAGCACGAACGTCGGCATCAGCATCTGGGCCCTGCGGAACTGCGTGCTCAGCGAACGGCGGCCGAGGGCCACCACCGCCTCAATCACGCGATCGACCGCCTTCGGCGGGTGCTGAGCCTGATGCTTCGCGATCATCGTCGTCGCCCTCGAGCTTGGTGCCGGTGACGGCGAGGAAGACGTCGTCGAGCGTCGGCGACTGGACCTCGATCGACTCCACGTCGACATCGGCCTCGTCGAGCAGCCGGACGACCGGTGCCAGCGAGCCCTTGCCGTCCGGCGCCTCGACGAGCACGGTGGACGGCGTGGCCGCGTCGTGGGGCTCGAGCGTCAGGCTCTGCAGCGCGGTGCGGGCGCGGTCGGCCGTATCGGGGTCGACCAGCTCGACGTGCACGGTGGGCTTGCCGACGTGGCCCTTGAGCTCGGCCGGCGTCCCCTCCGCGGCGAGCGAGCCGTTCGCGATGATCCCGACCCGGTCGGCAAGCTGCTCGGCCTCCTCGAGGTACTGCGTGGTGAGGAAGACCGTCGTGCCCTCGTCGTTGAGCGCCCGCACCTCGCGCCACAGCGCGGTGCGGCTCGTGATGTCCAGGCCCGTGGTCGGCTCGTCGAGGAACAGGACCTCCGGGCGATGCACGAGCGCGAGCGCGAGGTCGAGCCGGCGCCGCATGCCGCCCGAGTAGCCCCCGACGCGGCGGTCGGCCGCTTCCACCAGCCCGACGCGGTCCAGCAGGTCCGTGCCGCGCGCCTTGGCCTCCGGGCGCTTGAAGCCGTGCAGCGCGCCCTGCATGTGCAACAGCTCGCGCCCGGTCATCAGCGGATCGATGGCCGCCTCCTGCAGCGCGACGCCGATCGAGCGGCGGACGGCGTCGGCCTCGGAGACGACGTCGTGGCCGGCGACCCGCGCCACCCCGCCCGTGGGACGCAGCAGCGTCGTGAGGATGCGGACCGTGGTCGTCTTGCCGGCCCCGTTCGGGCCGAGGAAGCCGTAGATCTCACCCGGCGCGACCACCAGGTCGAGACCGTCCACGGCCCGGATGCCACCCTTGAACTCGCGGACGAGTCCGTCTACCTCGACCGCTTGCACGTGCAACAGCCTATGTGGACGGCTGGTAGCGCAGCAACGTCACGCCGGAACGGAAGGGGCGGGTCTCGATCAGCTCGAGGTCGAGGCGCCGGGTGGCCAGCCGCCGGCCCTTCCCGAGCCAGACGGGATACACGAACAAGCGCAGCTCGTCGACGAGGCCGGCGTCGAACAGCGGGTCCATCAGGCTCATCGAGCCGGTGACGACGCATTCCGCGCCCTCAGCGGCCTTCAGGGCACGGGCCGCGCCGAGCAGATCGCGCTCGACGACGCTGTTCTGCCATCCGGGGTCCTCCATGGTGGTGGAGACGACGTGCTTGGGGACGCGGTTGAGCGCGGCCGTGATGCCGGTCCGGTCGTCGGTCTGCTCGGGCCAGTAGGAGCGGAAGTCCTCGAAGGTCCGCCGGCCCAGCAGCATCGCGTGCTCGGCGTCCATGTAGGACTGCATGACCTCGAGGATGTCGCCCTGGTCGTCGCCGTCGCCGGGCTCGAACCAGCCCTCCGTCGCCTCGATCACCCCGTCGAGCGTGATGTTCTGCGTCACGATGAGCCGCATGTCAGGCGGGCTGCGGCAGCGGGAAGAGCTCCAGGAAGCGGCGGGCGACGTCCGCGTCGCCGGTGATCTGCAGGCCGGCCTCCGCCTCGGTGATGCGCCCATGGCAGACGCCCAGCAGCGCCGTCGGGTCGCCCGCGATGGTCGCGTCGGGGCCGGCGACCTCGCCTGGCTCGATGCTGAAGCGGCCGTGGTCGACGGCGGCCTCGTAGGGCTGGCCGTCGAGCACGAGCTGCATCCGCGCGGCCATGTTCTCGGCGCGCTCGGCCGCGAACAGCGTGCGCAGGGAGAGGATGTGGGAGTCGAAGCTCATCTGCATCGGGCAGTCCTCGGCGATCGGCAGGTGCGAGCCGAACGCGCCGAGCGCCATGACGACGGGCTCGAGCTTGCGACCGAGGTCGGTGAGGACGTACACCTGCGACGCCGCCGGGGGTGGCAGGATGCGCTTCTCGACGACATCACCGTCCGCGAGATCACGCAGGCGCTGGGCCAGGACATCGGGTCCGAGGGAGGGGAGACCCTGGCGGAGGTCGGTGAACCGCTTGGGGCCCAGCAGCAGTTCCCGCACGATCATGAGCGACCACCGCTCCCCGACGAGATCGAGGGCGCGGGCAACGCCACAAACGTCTCCGTAGGACCGCTTCGAGGGCATGGCAGACAGTGTAGCGGGATATTTCCAACTTTGGGGTTGGAAAATCAAATCAACGTGCTAAGGTGCCGCTCATGACGGACAACGCAACCCTCCCCGAATCCCGCTGGCCGGCGCTGTACGCGCTCTGCGCCGGCGTCCTCATGATCGTCCTCGACGCGACGATCGTGAACGTGGCCCTGCCTTCGATCCAGGAGGACCTCGACTTCTCCGGCTCGAGCCTCGCGTGGGTGGTGAACGCGTACCTGATCCCGTTCGGCGGCCTGCTCCTGCTCGCCGGTCGCTTCGGTGACCTGCTCGGCCAGCGCCGCATCTTCCTCCTCGGCCTCGGTGTCTTCACCGTCGCCTCGATGCTGTGCGCGGTCTCCGTCAACCAGGGCATGCTGATCGCCGCCCGCTTCGTGCAGGGCGCCGGCGGCGCGCTGGCGTCCGCGGTCGTCCTCGGCATGATCGTGACCATGTTCCCCGAGCCGCGCGAGCAGGCGAAGGCGATCGGCGTCTACGGCTTCGTCGCCTCCGCGGGTGGCTCCATCGGCCTCGTCGCCGGCGGCGTCCTCACCGAGGCGATCAGCTGGCACTGGATCTTCCTCATCAACGTCCCGGTCGGCATCGCGACCGCGCTGGCCACGCTGCGCATGGTCGAGGACAAGCCCGGCCTGGGCCTGAAGGCCGGCGCCGACCTCCCCAGCGCCGTGCTCGCCACCACCGGCCTGATGCTGCTCGTCTACGCGATCCTCGGCGTCAGCGAGGACGGCGTGGGCTCGTCGCGCGTGCTCGTCCCCGGCGCGATCGGCGCCGCCCTGCTGGCCGCCTTCCTCGCCCGCCAGACGCGGATCGAGAAGCCCCTGATGCCGCTGCGGGTGTTCGGCTCGCGCAACGTGACCGGTGCCAACCTGACCATGGCGCCGCTCGTCGCCGGCATGTTCTCGATGTTCTTCCTCGGCGCGCTGTACCTGCAGAAGGTGCTCGGCTACAACCCGCTCGAGGTCGGGCTGGCCTTCCTCCCCTCCAGCGTCCTCATGGGCGTCATCTCCCTGCGGCTGACGGAGCGCCTGATGATGCGCTTCGGCGCGCGCGGCATCCTCATCCCCGGCGTCGTGTCGATCGGCATCGGCCTGCTCCTGTTCGCCCGCACGCCGGTCGACGGCAGCCTCTGGGCCGACGTCCTGCCCCCGACCCTGTTCATCGGTGTCGGTGCCGGCCTGGCGTTCCCGTCGCTGATGTCGCTCTCGATGGCGGGCGTCGCGATGGAGGACTCGGGCCTGGCCTCCGGCATCGTCAACTCGACGGTCCAGGTCGGTGGCGCCATCGGCCTCGCCGTCCTGGCCACGCTGTCCGCGTCGCGCACCGATTCGCTGGCGAAGGCCGGTGAGTCGGCCGCCGCCGCGCTCAACGGCGGCTACCACGTCGCCTACCTGGTCGGCGCCGCGCTCGTCGTCGTCGCGCTCAGCGCCGCCATCTTCGTGCTGCAGGCGCCCGCCGAGGCGCAGGCCGAGGGAAACGTCGATGACGAGCGTGAGCTCGTCACGGTCTAGCGGGCGGCGAAGCGCGCGAGGAAGCGCTGCGTCTCGGGCTGCTGCGGGGCGGTGAGCACATCCTTGGGCGCCCCGCGCTCGAGGATGCGGCCCTCGTGCAGGAAGCAGACCTCGTCGGCGATGTCGCGGGCGAAGCCCATCTCGTGCGTGGCGATCACCATCGTCACGCCGTCGGCCTTGAGGTCCGCGACGGCGGCGAGGACCTCGCCGACGAGCTCGGGGTCGAGCGCGCTGGTGATCTCGTCGAGGAGCAGCGCTCGTGGGCGGGGCGCGAGCGCGCGGGCGATCGCCACCCGCTGCTGCTGGCCGCCCGAGAGCCGCTCGACGCGGTCGTGCTCGCGGCCTTCGAGGCCGAGATGGGCGAGCAGCTCGCGGCCTCGCTCGCGGGCCGCGTCTCGCGGCGTCCCGTGCGCGCGGATCAGCCCCAGCGTGACGTTGTCGAGCACGCTCAGGTGGCTGAAGAGGTCGAAGCCCTGGAAGACCATCCCGAGCCGGCGGCGGACCCGCACCGCATCGACGCCCGGTTCCGTGACGACCTCGCCGTCGAGCAGGACGTCGCCGTCGTCGATCTCCTCCAGCAGATCCAGGCAGCGCAGCAACGTCGACTTGCCCGACCCCGACGCGCCGATCAGCGCGACCGCCCGGTGAGCCTCGACGACGACGTCGACGCCGCGCAGGACCTCGCGGTCCCCGTAGGCCTTGGTGACCGCCCGGGCTTCGAGGACGGCCGTCATGCCGCCACCACCGTCCCGCTGGCGCGCTGCCGGGCGCGCAGGTAGTCGAGCAGCCGCGCGAGCGGGATCGTCACAGCCAGGTACAGCAGCGCTGCGGCCAGCAGCGGCGTGTAGTTGAAGTTCGAGCTCGCCTCGATCTGGGCGACGCGGAACGCTTCGAGCGGCCCGAGGATGGACACGAGCGCGACGTCCTTCTGGAGCGCGATGAAGTCGTTGAGCAGGGGAGGGGCGATGCGGCGCAGCGCCTGCGGGACGACCACGAAGCGCAGCGACTGCGCGGGGGTGAGGCCAACGGCGAGGGCAGCGGCGCGCTGGCGGTCGTCGACGGACTCGATGCCGGCGCGGTAGACCTCGGCCACGTAGGCGCCGTAGGAGAGCGAGAGCCCGAGCCCGCCGAGCACGAGCGGGTCGGTCGGCACGCCCTTCAGCTCCAGCGCCGGGATCCCGAAGCCGACGAGGTAGACCATCAGGATCGTCGGGATGCCGCGGAAGACGTCGACGTAGACGACCGCCAGGGCGCGGAAGGGGAACAGCGCGGGCGCCGAGGTGGTGCGGGCCAGCGCGACCACCAGCCCGAGCACCAGCACGATCACCTCGACGATCAGGAACAGCTTGACGTCCAGCCAGAAGCCGTCCAGCACGTCGGGAAACGACGCCTTGAACGCGTCCGCGCTCAGGAACGTCTGCGCGAACGCGTCCCAGCCCGGGCTGGTGACGACCAGCACGGTGATCGTCCCCAGGACGAGCACGGTGGAGACCGCGGAGACGAGTCCGCCCCGGCGGTTGCTCCGGCGCCGGGCCTCTGCGCGCAGCGCCTGGCGCTCACCGGGAGCCGGCGCCACTCAGTTCAGCTCGGGTGCGCCGGCGGCCTCGCCGAGCTCGCGCGACTGGATCTCGTCCAGCTCGCCGGAGCTGCGCAGTGCCTCGACCGCCTTCGACACGCACGGCGTGAGCGGAGAGCCCTTCTGCAGCAGCGCGCCCCACTTGTCTCCGCCGGGAGCGGCGAACTGGCCGGCGATCTTCGCGCCCTCGACCTGCGCCGCGGTCACGTAGAACGCGGTCGGCAGGTCGACCACGACGGCGTCGACGCGGCTCTGCTTGAGCGCCTGCACGACGTCGTTGGAGTCGTTGAAGACCTGCGGGTCCGCGGACGGCGCCACCGTCTCCTGGACCGCGTCCAGCGAGGTGGTCCCGACCTGCACGCCGAGCTTGGCGTCCTTGAGGTCGGCCAGCGAGCTCACCTCGAGGTCGGAGCCCTTCGGGACGACGACGGCCTGCGGCGCCTCGAAGTACGGGGCCGAGAAGTCGACCACCTTCTCACGCTTGGGGGTGATCGAGATCTGGTTGACGTCGAAGTCGAACGTCTTGGGGCCGGGCGCGTAGCTCGAGTTGAACGGCACGACGGTCCACTCGACCGCGTCCCTGGCATAGCCGAGCTCGTCGGCGATCGCGTAGGCGACCGCGGACTCGAAGCCCTTGCCGTTGGTCGGGTCGTCGTCGGCGAAGTAGGGCGGGTAGGCGGGCTTGTCGGTCCCGATCGTGAGCGTGCCGTCGGTGACCGTCTTCAGCGAGTCCTTGGCGCACGCGTCCGTGTTGCCGCCGGATGCGGTCGTGGAGCTGGAGGACTCCTCGGTGTCGCCGCAGCCGACGATGACGGCAGCGAGGAGGACGAGCAGGATCGGGAGGAGGCGGTGGGGACGCATGAGCGCGCGAAGAATACCCCTCCGCTTGACATATGCTCATTACGGCATATATTGCCGGATGTGGCACGCGCAGCGACCACCGCCGACACGTTCAACGCGATCGCCGAGCCCCGGCGCCGCGAGATCCTGGACGCGCTGGCGGAGGGGGGAGAGCGGCCGGTCGGAGATCTGGCCGAGCGCTTGGGCTTCTCGCAGCCGCAGCTGTCGAAGCACCTGCGGGTCCTGCGCGAGGTGGGGGCCGTCGACGTCCGCGAGGACGGCCGCCGGCGCCTGTACCGCCTCAACGGCCCGGCGCTCAAGCCCGTCCACGACTGGGTGCAGTCCTACGCGCACCTGTGGAAGGAGCGCTTCGACGCGCTCGACGACGTCCTCGACGACCTCAAGAGGGAGGCATCACCATGATCATGTCCGACACCACCACCGTCACCCCGCAGGGCGACCGCGAGATCCTCATCACGCGCGAGTTCGACGCGCCGGCGGCGCTGATCTACCGCGCCTGGACCGAGCCGGACCTCGTCCGCCGCTGGTGGACCGCCCGCCGCGGCGCGATGACGGTCTGCGAGATCGACCTCCAGGTCGGTGGCAGGTGGCGCTTCAAGATGACGGCGGAGTCGGGCGGGGAGGAGGTCGAGTTCTACGGCGAGTACCGCGAGCTCGTCCCGGGCGAGAAGCTCGTCTCCACGGAGATCTTCGCGCCGTTCCCCGACAACCCGGCGCTCAACACGCTGACCTTCGAGGAGCGCAACGGGCACACCTTCGCCACGCTGCTCGTCCAGCACGACACCCCGGAGGCGCGCGACATGCACCTCCAGTCGGGCATGGAGGCCGGCCTGCGCGATGCGCTCGACCTGCTCGAAGGGGTCGCCCAGTCGCTGTCGTAGCCTCGGCGGCATGGAGACCGTTGTCCTCGAGGCGTCCTGGCTGACCCCCGGCATGCGCCGGATCGTGGTGGGCGGCGACGGCCTCGAGGGCTTCGATCCCAGCGCCTTCTCCGACAGCTACGTCAAGTGCCGCTTCGGGGAGCGGATGCGCTCCTACACCGTGTCCGACTGGGACGCGGAAGCGCGGCGCTTGACTTTGGATTTCGTGGTCCACGGCGACCGCGGGCTGGCCGGGCCGTGGGCCGCCTCGGCCGCGCCCGGCGACGTGCTGGAGATCAAGGGCCCGGGCGGTGGCTACACGCCCTCGGTCGACGCCGACTGGCATTTGATGGTCGGCGACGAGGCGGTCATCCCGGCGATCGCCGCCGCGCTGCGGCGCGTGCCGGCGGGCGTGCCGGTGATCGTGATCGTGGAGGTCGAGGGTCCCGAGCACGAGCAGCCCTTGCCCACGGACGGCGATCTGTCGCTGACCTGGCTGCACGGCCTCGGCGGCCTCGTGGACACGGTTGCCGGCTTGTCGCTGCCTGCGGGTGACGGCCACGCCTTCGTCCACGGCGAGGCCGAAGCCGTCCGCCTGATCCGCCGCCACCTCGTCCGCGACCGCGGCATGCCCGTCGCGGCCCTCTCCGCCACCGGCTACTGGAAGCAGCGCCTCACCGACGAGGAGTGGCGCGCCGCCAAGGCCGAGTGGAAGGCCCAGGCCGAGCTCGACCTCGCCGGCGTCCGCTGAGCGCCCCGGCCGTTCAG
The DNA here is from genome assembly GCA_963740765.1 of uncultured Solirubrobacteraceae bacterium. GTDB lineage: Bacteria > Actinomycetota > Thermoleophilia > Solirubrobacterales > Solirubrobacteraceae > DATLGB01. The sequence continues at coordinate 210,584 of CAVUFN010000017.1, forward strand.
CTGTGGACCGACGGCGCCTGCTCGGGCAACCCGGGCCCGGGCGGCTGGGCCGCGCTGCTCATCGCCGGCCCCAACGAGCGCATGCTCGGCGGCGGCGATGCCCACACCACCAACAACCGCATGGAGCTGCTCGCGCCCATCAAGGGCCTGCAGGCGCTGACCCGCCCCTGCGTCGTCGACCTCTACATCGACTCCACCTACGTGATGTTCGGCTTCACCAAGGGCTGGGTCGCCGGCTGGCGCAGCCGCGCCGTGGACGGCGTCTGGCTGACCGCGTCCAAGCAGCCGGTCCTCAACCGCGACCTCTGGGAGGAGCTCGACGACGCCGTCGAGCGCCACACCGTCCGCTGGCATCGGGTCAAGGGCCACGCCGGCGTCGAGCTCAACGAGCGCGTCGACGCCGAGGCGTGCCGCCAGCGCGACCTCAGCGCCGCTCGATGAGCTCGACCCGGTAGCCGTCGGGATCGCGGACGAAGCAGATCCGGGGGCCGCCCTCGCCGACGGTGTAGGGCTCCTTCTCGGGCGTGATGCCCTTGTCGGACAGGGCGGAGAGGGTGTCGTCGAGGCCGTCGACGACGAGGGCGATGTGGTTGTAGCCGGTGCCGAGGTCGTAGGACTCGACACCGGGGTTCCAGGTGAGCTCGAGGCGGTCGCCGTCGCCGGGGATGCCCATGAAGACGTTGATGGCGCCGTCGGGGAGGTCCATCCGCCTGCGCTCCTCGAACCCGAGGGCCTCGTAGAAGGAGACGGCATTGTCGATGTCGCCGATCCGGTAGCAGGTGTGGATGAACTCGCTCATGGGGCAGAACCTACCCATGCCGGAGCGGACGCCCGACGGCCACTACGTGATCATCGACGGCCGGCGGTGGCGGGCGACCGATCCCGACCTGCCGGAGGGACGGAGGAAGGAGCTCGTGCGGGAGCTCATGAGCGCGCGGTCCGCGGTCGGGCACGCGAAGCGCCGGAAGGATGCGGACGCCGAGCGCGCGGCCCGCGATCGCGTCCACGCCGCGAAGGTGGCGCTCGGCGAGCGGGGGCCGAAGTGGTGGGAGTCACGCGACGCGGACGAGCCGGACGACGCTCAGGACGGCGAGCGCGGCCATGCAGATCGCTGAGGCGACGCACCAGGCGCAGATGGCGTCCAGCCGGGCCACCTCGACGTAGGTCAGCCAGCCGCTGAACGCGGCGCCGGACAGCGCGGTCAGGGCGGCGGCGCTGCGAGCCGTCTCACCGTCGACACGCAACGCCGCGAGAATCGCCGCGTACCCGCCGAGGCCGAGCAGGGCGACGGGCACGCCGGCCAGCTCGGCGTAGTCGCTGCGCTGGACGACCGTGCAGCCGTGGGCGATGAAGCAGGCGGCGTCACCGCCCGCGTAGTGGACGACCGTCAGGTACGCGGCGATCGCGAACCCGACGCCCGCCACCGCCGCGGAGGCGACCCTCATCTCAGCGTCTCGGCCAGCTGGCTCGGGTCCACCACCGAACGGCTGCCGTCGGCCTTGGTGAGCACGAAGGTCGGCGTGCCGGTGACGCCGAGTCGCTTCGCCTCGGCGCTGGCGGCGGACACCGCGGCGTTCCCGTCGTGCGCGCGCGCCTGCGCGTCGTCGACGCCGGCGGCCTTGGCGATCCGCGCGAGGAACGACTCGGTCATGTAGCCCGAGTTCTCCTCGCCCTGGTTCGCGTACAGCGTCTCCAGGAACGGCCACAGCCGGTTCTGGGCGCGGGCGCCGTCGGCGTACTCGGCCGCCGTGACGGAGTCCGGCCCGAGGAAGCTCAGCACGCGCGCGTCGAGCTTGAGCTTCCCGGTGCGGACGTAGTCGTCGACGAGCGTGGGGAGGACGTCGCGGGCGGCCGCAGCGCACACAGGGCATTGCGGGTCGACGAACTCGGTCAGGGTGGCGGGCGCGCCCGGATCGCCGAGCACGCCGCGCTTCTCGGGAATGCCCGCCAGGTCAGCGGCGGGCTGGTTCAGGGTCGCCTTCGGCGCCTGGGGCGCCTCCGGCTCGGAGGCGGCGTTGGAGATGATGATGGCGGCGACCGCGATGAGCGCGGCGCCCGCGATGACGGCAGCCAGCCGTCGCTTGGGTGCTGACATGGGAACTCCCTGGGTCTGAGGTGGTCGCCCGGAACGGGGCGAGGGATGGTGGAGACCTCAGACGGCGGGCGGCGCGCGACCGCGGTGCGACCGCGGAGCCGTTGCACGGGGATCCCCATCATCGGTGCGGACGTAGACGACGGCGGGCTGGGACCGGCGGCGCAGGCGGGGAGCCCGCGGCCGGTGCTCGGCGAGGTCGTCCGTGGCGCGCAGCAGGAGGGCCAGCAGGGCGCCCGCGACCGCGCACAGCGCGAGCACGCCGACCGGGGTGCCGCCCAGGGTGGCGTCAGGGCTGAAGGCGCGGGCGAGCACGGCCTGGCCGGTGCAGGCGAGCGCGACGCCCGTCGTCCCCAGCAGCCAGAGCTGCGCGAAGCTGCTGTGGTCGGAGCTCCGGGCGCGCCGGGCCACGAAGTGCGCCGTGGCGAGCGCGTAGAGGACGACGAGGACCCCGGCGGCGGGGCCGAGCCAACCGCGGCCCGCGGCCTCCAGGCAGGTCTGCGCCTGGGATCCGCAGGCCGCCATGGCCCGGGTCACGTCCACGCCCGCGGCCAGGAGCGGCAGCAGGAGGAGCGTGCGGAGGCTGACGGGAACGCGGTGCACAGCAAGCAAACCATCGGCTTCTGACCTGTCCATGGGCTAAACCTTTGCGCCATGCGTGGCCACGCTCCCGAAGCGCTCCTAACCTGAGAGGGGTGGACGACGCGAGCTGCGCCACCGGCATCTGCGGCGCCGACGTGCCGCCGCTCGTCGGCTCCGTGCTCACCGGCACCGGGCTGACGGTGGCGGCAGCCGCGGCCGCGCTCGAGCGCGGGGAGGACCCGCCGCTGCTCACCGACGTGCAGCGCCGGATCGTCGAGCGCTGGCTGGCGGAGCGGGCGTAGTGCGGGTCGAGATCTGGGCCGACCTCGCCTGCCCCTGGTGCTACGTGGGCAAGCGCAGCTTCGACGCGGCGCTCGAGCGCTTCGAGGGCCGCGACGACGTCACCGTCACCTACCGGGCGTTCGAGCTCGACCCGGACGCTCCGGCCGAGCGCGAGGGCTCGGTCGTCGACCACCTGGCGCGCAAGTACGGCATCACGGTCGAGCGCGCCACGCAGCTCAACGAGCAGCTGCGCGGCGTCGCGGCCACGGTCGGTATCGACATGCGCTTCGAGCGCGTGCGCTCGGGCAACACCTTCGACGCTCACCGGGTCATCGCGCTCGCCGGCGAACACGGCGTCGGGGACGTGGTCACCGAGCGGCTCTTCCAGGCCTACTTCACGGACGGCGAGTCGCTGTCCGATCACGCGACGCTGACCCGGCTCGCGGGCGAGGCGGGCGTGCCTGAGGACGCGGTCGCCGAGCTGCTGGCGGGCGACCGGCTCTCCGACGCGGTCCGCTACGACGAGCAGCTCGCCGCGGCGAACAAGATCCAGGCCGTCCCGTTCTTCGCCGTCGACCGCAAGGTCGGCGCCGCCGGCGCTCAGGATCCGAGCGTCCTGCTCGACATGTTGCGCGAGGTCGCGCGCCGGGAGGCCGCGTGAGCCGCGACGTTGAAATTCGTCCCGAGAAGCGCCGCGGCGACGTCGTCGCGGCCGGGACGCTCGCGTGCCCGCACTGCGACGCGCCCGTCGCGCCGATCGGCTCGATGCGCCTGACCGCACCGCTGGCCTGCCCGCTGTGCGACCACGCCGGGGTGGTGCGCGACTTCCTCTCGCTGGCCGCGCCGACGCGGCCCGCCCACGTCGTCGTCCGCCTCGCGGGCCGCCGCCAATGGCGCGTGACGTCCTAGGCCCGGTCACCTTCCCCGCCGACGGCTCCGAGGCCTGGTTCGAGTACCAGGACGGCGAGCAGCGGCGGCGGCTGGCCTTTCACGACTACGCGGCGATCTACGCCGTGCCGGGGCTCTACGAGCGCGTCTTCTACGACGAACTGGGCATGTGCTCGGCGGAGACGGTGGTCGGCGCCTACGCGGACGCGCTGCGGCAGCTGGGCCGCGCGCCCGAGTCCGAGCGGGTGCTCGACGTGGGGGCGGGGAACGGGATCGGCGGCGAGCGCATCCGGGCGCTGGGCGTCGCGCACATCACAGGGCTCGACCTCGAGCCGTGGGCACGCGTCGCCGCCCTGCGCGACCGGCCCGGCGTCTACGACGACTACGTCGTGGGCGACCTGCTCACCTTGGAGCTCGACGCCCTGCGCGCGCGCGGGTTCACCGCCGTCCTCGCGCTGTCCGCGGTCGGGGTCGGCCACCTGCCGGCGCCGGCCCTCGAGCGCGTCCTCGGCCTGCTCGAGCCGGGCGGCCTGTTCGCCTTCGCGGTCACGCCGGCGCTGATGCCGGACAGCACCGACCCCGAGGGCGTCGCCACGGGCTATCCGGAGGTGCTCGACCGGCTCCCGATCCGATCGCGCACCGAGTACGTGCACCGGCGCCAGGCCGACGGCACGCCGCACGACGCGGTCGCGCTCGTCGGTCAGTCGCTGAGCGGGTCCACCGGCGCGTAGGCCTGCACGCGCACGTAGAGCTTGTAGAGGCGCAGGGAGTCGATCCCGCTCTCCGTGCAGGTCTTCTCGAGGATGTCGAACGCGCGGTCGTCGGGGAGGGGGGAGGCCGCGTCGGCCGAGTTCTGCGGGGTCAGCTGACCGCGCAGCGCGACCACCGTGGCCTTCTTCTCCGCGGTGCTCCCCTGCTTCCAGTCGGCGCAGTCCGCGAACTGGACGACGGACCCCTGGTTCTCGGGGCCGACCGGCTTGGCCGCGGGGGCGGCCGCGCGTTTCGGTTCGGCGTCGCCGCAGCCCGCCACCGCCAGCGCGGCGGCGGCGAGCCCAGCGGCCGCGCGCCTACTCACCGAACGAGAGCCGGCGCACCCGCTCGTCCATCGCCTCGCCCGCCGGCGACGCGGCGTAGTCGCGGGCGGCCGCGACGCGTGCCGCGCTGCGCCGGCGGGCCGCCGCGCTCCCGGGCTTGGCCGGAGCGAACCACCAGTCGCAGGCCATCGGGCTCGTGTCCTTGTCGGGGCCGTTGGAGCAGTCGAGCGCGTACTGCACCTTGGCGACGTCGCCGGGGCCGACGCTCGAGCTCGGGTCGGTCCCGTTGGCGCAGTTCGGCAGCGTGGACGGCGGCGCACCCGGGACGCGGCCTGCAGGGCCGGGGCCGGTGACGCTGCCGGGCTTGCCGTCCGGGCCCTGGTTCTCGTACCAGCAGTTCCCGGTGTTGCCCGACCACTCGTCCCACCAGTAGTCCACGCCGTTCGGCATCGTGGCCGCGGCCTGCTCGCTGTGGGGCACGCCGAACTGGTCGAGCGCCTTCGGGAACGTGAAGCCGGCGGGCACCTGGCCCATCTTGTTCTTGAAGTAGTGGTTGTCGCACGAGGTGGACAGGCCGTTGTCCGGTGCGCCGGGGCACGCCACGCCCGGGTTGATCTGGCCTTCCGCACCGCCGCCGTGGACGAGCGCGTCCGGCACGGCGAGCAGCATCGTGGCGTAGCGCCAGTTGTCGAAGAACCAGTTGTCGTGGACCCTCGCGGAGTTCATCCCGGCGTAGACGATGCCCGTGCCGACCGGGACGGTCACCAGGGGCTTGACCTTCGAGTCGTCGGCGTAGACGTTGAAGTTGTTGGCGTAGATGAAGTTGTTGTCGATCTCCGACGAGTCGGCCGGGAAGCCCGGATGCCCGGCGGAGGACAGCGTGTCCGACGCGATGCCGGTCGTGTTGCCGTAGATGTGGTTGTTGGTGATGCGGACGGCGTTGCCCATCGAGCCCGAGTAGCCGAGCTCGGAGCCGCGCAGGTCGCACTTCGTGACCGTGGTGTTGATGCGGGGCGCGTCGGGATAGAACGACTTGTCCGCCTGCGCGCCCGTCTCCGGCGCCGCACCCGGGTAGACGACCGCGTCACCCGAGCCGAAGCCGTCGCAGTTCTGGATCCGGTTGTGGTCGGTCGTGAAGGACAGGTGCCCGTAGTCGAGGTTCCAGAAGAACTTCGTCTTGTCGAGCAGGACGCCGTCGGTCTCCTCGACGTAGAAGCCGAATTCGAGCGCGCCGCGGAAGAGCAGGTTGCGCCCGACGAAGCCGTCCGCGCGGTCGACGCGCATCACGACGTGCTTGCCCGGCTTGGCGGGCTTGGCCTCCACCGACTTGCTCTCGTAGTCCGTGCCGGCGTCGAGGATGACGTCCGTCGGCTTCGGGCCCGAGCCCTCGATCTGGAAGTTGCAGCGGATGCACTCGCCCAGTTCCTGCTCCGGGATGCCCATGCGGTTGTCGCGCGGCGCGTCGAGCGGCTTGCCCTTCACCGCGCGGCCCTGCACGTAGACCAGGTTCTGGTCGTGCGGGCAGGTGGCCTGGTACTCGAAGCTCGGGGTCGCATCGCCGCTGGCGTCCTTCTGCAGCAGGGACGGGTTGCACTTGGGGTCGTTGACCGGGGCGGCGCGCGAGGCCGGCTCGGTGTAGATGCCCGGCATGATCACGACGCGATCGTTGTTGCCCGACGCGTCGATGGCCGGCTGGATCGAGTTGAACCGGCACTTCTTGCGCAGCCTCTTGTTGAGCTTGACCATGCGCTTGGCCCTCTTGCCCGAGTACCTGATGACCGGCTGGCTGGGGCGGATCCGGAAGCCGCGCTTGCGGGCGGAGCGGATGGCGCGCTTGGCCCGTCGCAGCGACGACTTCTGGCAGACGACGCGGACGCGGCCGGGTCCGGCGCCGGTCACGGCCGAGGCCAGTGACCGCGCCTTCGGCACCGCCCCGCCGGCCGCCGGGGTCACTGACGTGTCGGGGGTCGGATCGGGCCAGTAGGAAGGCCGTTCGAGGTGCGCGAGCGCGACGCTCGGCATGAGGACCAGCACGAAGGTGACCAGCACGACTCTGCTCATGCGGCGGGACACTATCGATCCGTAAGCCGGCGGGTGCCGCTCGACGCGACTCGGTCCGAACAGCGCCACGAACACGACCTCACCACAGGCCGTGCCGCACAATGGCCCGCGTGACGATCTTCAGCCGCATGACGGCGCTGGCCAACGAGACGGGCGCGGTCAACCTCGGCCAGGGGTTCCCGGACGAGGACGGGCCGGCGGCGATCGTGGAGGCGGCCGTCGCCGCGATGCGCGCCGGGCACAACCAGTACGCGCCGCTCGCGGGGGTGCCGCCGCTGATCGACGCCGTCCGGGCGCACCAGCGCGAGCACTACGGCCTCGACCCGGAGGACGTCCAGGTGACCTTCGGCGCCACGGAGGCGCTCGCGAGCGCCCTGCTGGGCATCGTCGAGCCCGGGGACGAGGTCCTCGCGCTCGACCCGAGCTACGACAGCTACGGAGCGATCGTCGCGCGAGCGGGCGGTGTGCTCGTGCCGATCGAGCTCGAGCCGCCCGACTGGCGGCTGCCGCAGGTCACGCCGTCGCCGCGCGCCCGCGTCCTGCTGCTCAACTCGCCGCACAACCCCACCGGCCGGGTGCTGGACCGCGACGAGCTGCGACGGCTCGCCGACCTCTGCACCGAGCACGACCTGATCGCGATCACCGATGAGGTCTACGAGCACCTGGTCTTCGACGGTGAGCACGTCCCGCTCGCGACGCTCATCCCCGACCGGACGCTGACGATCTCGTCGCTGGGCAAGACCCACTCGCTGACCGGGTGGAAGACGGGGTGGGCGTCCGGGCCGGCGGAGCTGGTCGCCAGGGTCCGAGACGTCAAGCAGTTCCTGTCCTTCGCCGGCGGGACGCCGCTGCAACACGCCGCGGCGAGGGCGCTGACGATCTCCGCCGACCCGCTGAGGGACGAGCTGCGCCGCAAGCGCGACCGGCTGGCCGCCGGCCTGGCGCGCGTCGGCTTCGACGTGCTGGCCACGGAGGGCACGTACTTCCTGTGCGCCGACGTGCGCGAGGACGCCGAGGCGCTCGGACTCCGGCTCCCGCACGAGGCGGGCGTCGCCGCGATCCCGCTGGCGCCGTTCGCCCAGCGCGACCGCCTGTCCACCTACCTGCGCTTCGCCTTCTGCAAGCGCACCGACGTCCTCGACACGGCGATCGAGCGCCTCGAAGACTGGGCGGAAGCGTCTCGGTAACGTTCAACTCGTACAACAGTGTACGAAAGTATCGTACACTGGGGCGACAACATGAACCCGTTCGACTACCAGAGCCCGGTCGGTGCGGGCTTCCTCATCGACCGCCGAGCCGAGCTGGAGGCACTCCAGGGGGCGGCCGCCGATCGCACCGCCATCCGCCTGGCCGCGCCGCGGCGGTACGGGAAGACGTCGCTGCTCGACGCGCACGTGGCGGCGATGCGCGCGGTGGGGCACCGGGCCGTCCGGGTCGACTTCTCCAAGGTGGCGACGATCTCCGACGCCGCCACCCGGCTCGCGATCGCCTACGGCCACCTTCCCGCCGATCCGCGCCGGCGCGCCGCCCGCTGGACCGCCCGGCTGGGGGTGAGCGCCAGGATCGGGCCGTTCGGAGCGCAGGTCGCGCCCCGCTCGTCCCGGCCCGGTCCCGATGACGCGCGAGCGGCGCTCCTGGAACTGCTCGACGTCCCCCTCGGCCTGGCCGAGGCCGACGCCGGCCTCACGGTGGTCTGCTTCGACGAGTTCCAGGACCTGCTGGTCGCGGACACCCAGCTCGACGGCCTCGTGCGCTCGGTCATCCAGCACCACGGGCGCGCGGCCGCCTACGTGTTCGCGGGCAGTCAGCCGTCGCTGATGCAGGCGCTGTTCAGCGACCAGGAGCGGCCGTTCTACGGTCAGGCCCGTCCGCTGGAGCTGCCGCCGCTGCCGGTCGACGAGGCGGCGCACGACATCGCCGCGCTGCTCGAGCGCGACCACCTGCTGGCCCGGGCCCCGGACTCCGTGGACGAGCTGCTGGCCTTCACCGGCGGTCACCCACAGCGCACGATGCTGCTCGCACATCACCTGTACGAAGTGCTCGACGCGGGGGGAGGCGACCACGATCCGACGCTCGAGGCCGTCGAGCGCGCGCTCACCGAGACGCGTGACGCCCATCAGGCGCTGTGGGACGCGCTCTCGCGGGTCGAGCGGATCGTCTGCCTGGCGCTCGCCGACGGCCAGTCGCCGACGGGATCCCGGGTCGCCGACGACCACCGCGTCGCGCGTTCCACGCTGCAGGCGGGCGTCGACCGCCTGCTCGCCGACGGCCGCCAGGTCCAGCGCTCCGAGGGCGGCTCGCCGATGCTCCTGGATCCGCTCCTCGCCGAATGGCTCCGGCGCCGCTGATCGAGGGGAGCTTTCGTCCTGTGCTCGATAATGCCGGTTATGTGAACCTGGAACCGAGGCGGTGCCGGAGAGTGGCACTCAGGCCAGGGTGTCGAGGCGGACGATGCGCGCGTCCGCCTCGCCGACCATCGCCACGATCTCGCGCCGGACGACCTCGAGCGGGAGGCTGTCGTTGGCGATCATGGCCTCGATGTCGGCCCAGTCCTTCGTGCGGTCGAACATGGCCTTGAAGACGGCGAGCTCGACCGGGCCCAGGACGGGGATCGTCTCGCCCTCGAACGGGACCTCCCGCCGGTTGCGCGCGGCGGCCGCGTGGATCGGCGCGTAGTCGAGGAAGACGTCGACCGGGGTGTCGTCCCACCAGAGCCTGGCCTGCCCGGTGTCCGTCAGCGCCCGCAGGTCCGAGGCGGTCGCCCGGACCGGTGCCGGCAGCGCGGCCGTGACCACCGCGGCGTCGGCTGACGGGACGAAGACGTTGACGTCGAGGTCGCGGGTGCCGCGCGGCTCGGCGGTCCAGTAGGCGAGCGCGATCGCGCCGCCGAAGGCGTGCGGGAGCCCGGCCGCGGCGAGCGCACGGTGGATCGCCAGCAGGCGCTCGGCGAGCGTCATGGCCCGGTGGGCAGCCGCGGGAAGTGCAGCTCGCGGGCCGGGCGGTACGGCAGCGCCTCGGCGAGGGCGATCGCCTCCGCGAGGTGGCGACCCGCCCGCGTGAGCCCCTGCCCCCCACCGACCGGGCGGACCGACAGCCGGGCGCCGCAGAGGCCCAGCAGGCGCGCGAGCGTCGCCGCGGAGGGCTGCTTGGTCCCGGCCTCGTAGGCCGACAGCGTGCTCTGCGACGTGCCGGCGCGGCGGGCGAGGCCCCGCTGGCTCAGGCCCGCCTCGTGACGGGCCGACCGGATCTCCGTTCCGACGTCCATGCCAGCATGATACCTGATCGGGTGTCACTTACGCGTCCCTAGCGTGTCGGCGCGATGGCCGCCGGACTCGCTGCGCTCCTCGACGACGTCGCCACGCTCGCCCGTGTGGCGGCAGCGTCGCTGGACGACGTGGCCGCCGGCGCGAGCAAGGCCGGGGTCAAGGCGGCCGGCGTGATCGTCGACGACGCCGCGGTCACGCCGCGCTACGTCCGCGGCTTCGAGGCCGACCGCGAGCTGCCGATCATCAAGCGGATCGCGCGCGGCTCGCTGCGCAACAAGCTCCTCTTCATCCTGCCTGCGGCGCTCGTCCTCAGCGAGCTGCTCGACTGGCTGCTCACCCCGATCCTCATGGTGGGCGGCGCGTACCTGTGTTACGAGGGCGCCGAGAAGCTCTGGGAGCAGATCGGCGGCCACCACGCCGACGAGGCCGCGCCGGCGCAGGGCCCCGCGCACGAGGACGAGCTCGTCGCCGGCGCGATCCGGACGGACTTCATCCTGTCGGCGGAGATCATGGTGATCTCGCTCAACGAGGTCGCCGAGGAGCCGCTGGTCTCGCGCGCGATCATCCTCGTCGCCGTGGCGTTCGCGATCACGGCTGCCGTCTACGGCGCGGTCGGCCTGATCGTCAAGATGGACGACATCGGCCTCAGGCTCGTCAAGACGGGCGACGGCGCGGCGGCGGCCGTCGGGCGCGGGCTGGTCCGCGGGATGCCGATCGTGATGTCGGTCCTGTCGGCGGTCGGGATCGCCGCCATGCTCTGGGTCGGCGGGCACATCCTGCTGGTCGGCCTCGACGAGCTCGGCGTCCACGTCCTCTACGACGTCGTCCACCACCTCGAGGAGGACGTCGGCCACGCGCTGGGCGCGGTCGGCGGCTGGCTGGCCAACACAGGCGCTTCTGCTGTATTCGGCATCGCCGTCGGAGCGGTCGTCGTGCTGGTGCTGCATCGCTTTGTGAAGACGGGGCGTGGGTGATGGCCAAGCCGGTGCTGTGGCAGATCCAGTTGTCGCTGTACAGCGAGAAGATCCGCTGGGCGCTCGCCTACAAGGGCGTCGACCACGTGCGGCGCACGCCGCCGCCCGGCACCCATCGCCCGATCGCGCTGGCGCTGACCAAGGGCGGGCACGATCGCTTCCCGGTGATGCGGATGGCCGACGGGCGCATCGTCGGCAACTCCGCCGACATCGTGGCGGCGCTCGAGCAGGACTACCCCGAGCCGCCGCTGTACCCGGCCGACCCGCAGCAGAAGGCGCGGGCGCTGGAGATCGAGCGCTACTTCGACCGCGAGGTCGGGCCGGACATGCGGCGCTTCGCCTGGCAGCAGATGATCCACGACGCCGACGCGGTCCAGGACTCGCTGGTCCCCCACGCCCCGCCCGCACAGCAGCGCGCGCTGCGGTTCGTGTTCCCCGTCGTCCGCCCGATCATGAAGCGCGACTACGCGATCAGCGCCGAGGCGGCCGAGTTCGCCCGCGCGGGCCTGCGCGCGGCGGTCACGCGGATCGAGGACGAGCTCGACGGCGGCGACTACCTCGTCGGGGACGCGTTCAGCGTCGCCGACCTCGCCGCCGCCTCACTGCTGACGCCGCTGATCTGCCCGGCGGGCCGCGAGTACCCGCCGGTGCGCGTGGTCGAGGGCGTCCAGGAGCTGCGCGAGGAGCTGGAGGCGCGGCGCGGCGGCCAGTGGGTCCACGAGATGTACGCGCGCCACCGCGCGCCGGCCGTCAGCGCCGCGCGCTGATCGCGGCGACGCCGATCAGCTCGCCGACCTTGAACTGATCCGTGCGCAGCTGGGAGTTGAGGGTCACGGCTCCGATGTCGTTGAGCTCGAGCTCGAGGTCGCGCACGACGTAGCCGCCCGCGGTGCGCCGCGCCGACCTCGCCCGCCCCTTGGCGAACGTGAAGCGGTCGGTGTCGAGGCCGTTGATCGCCGTATAGGCGGAGAGCCGGCCCGTGCGGCCGCGGACGTTGAAGCGCAGCTGCTGGAGCAGGACCTCGAAGTCCGCGCCGACCTGCGAGACCCCGCCGGCAGTGTCGATGGTCGCGCGCTTGCCGTCGCGGCGGATGTGCCCGCCGCGGCGGACGGGCAGTGTGACGACGAGGCCGTCCTGGGTCGACGGCGCGATCGGCCCCGGCGTCACCCCGTACTGGAGCAGCTTGAGCCCGAAGTCGATGTCGAAGGAGATGCTCGCCTCGCCGGAGCTCATGGCGATCGGCTTGGCGGTCGCGGCCGCGGGCCACAGGAGCAGCACCAGCAGCCCGATGAGCGTCCTCCGCACCCCCGGTGTTATAGAACAGCGCGATGCCGTTCGCACCCGCGATGGCCCTCGAGCTGTCGACGCCCGCGCCCAAGGCACCCCCGGCGATCGTCTCCACGGTCACGCAGGCCAGCGGCGAGTCGGCGATCAAGACGGTGGACGTCGTCTTCCCCGTCGGCTTCACGTACAACGACCGCTTCCAGCCGCCCGCGGTGCCAGCCCGACGAGGAGCAGGCGGAAGCGTGCCCGGAGAGCTCGAAGATCGGCACGGTGAGCGGCACGAGCGCGATCGCCTCGGCGTCTGGGAGCATCTACATCACCAAGGACCTCCGCCTTGTCGCCTTCGTGGAGGCGGTCGGAGGCTTCGTGAAGTTCAAGGTCGTCGGAACGACCGGGCTCGCCCCGTCGAAGGCGTTCACGGTGTCCTTCTCGGGGACCCCGGACCTGCCGCTGAGCTCGTTCGTGCTCGACCTCGACGGCGATGGGCGCGGGCTCGTCAAGAACCCGGCGACGTGCGGCGAATACCAGTTCGACGTCACCTTCACCAGCCACGACGACGAGGTCAGCAAGGCGAACCCGACCGTCGCCATCACCGGCTGCCCGGCGCCGCTGCGCGTCAGCGCCGCGCGCGCCACGACCGGTCGGCGCAGTGTGCGGCTGGAGTGGGCCGTCAGTGACGGGACGGAGGCGACCCGGGTCGTGGTGCGCCGCCGCGGGAAGCGCGTCCGCGCGCGGACGGTGGCGGGCACCACCACCCGCTTCCGCGCGCTTCGCCCGGGGCGGTACGTCGCCGTGTTGCGCGGGCGTGCCGCCGACCGGCGATCGCCTGCCGTGCGCGTGCCGTTCACGGTGGGTTGACCGCGGACCGGGGCCTGGGTTCTCCCCCCTGTGCGAGCAGAACCCAGGGCTCGCTTTGCGAATCTCGGTGAGCCCTGGCTTCTCCCCCCAACACGGCGCGGTCGACCGGACGGAGTGGGTCTCCCAGGTCCGCACGGTCACGACGATCGGCGGTCCGTATCAGCTGCAGGAAGGCAGCCACGCGAGCTACTGGAGTCGGCTGGCCATGCGCAACTGCCTGCGCCAGGCCTCATGGCGCTCAACTGAGCAACGACTCGCCCGTCAGCTCCTGGGAGACCTCCCAGAGCCGGCGGGCGACGTCCTCGTCCCGTGCGGCCGCGCTCGGCTGCACGGGCTCGGGGTGCCCGCGCTGCTCGCCGATGCCGTCCGGCCCGACGAACGTCCCGCCCTCGACGCCGGGCTTGGTCGCCGCGTACAACGTCGGCAGCGCGCCCATCTCTGCGCTCTGGGCGACGACGGCGTTCGAGAACTTCATGAAGATCCGGTCGAACACGGGCGCTGCGGCCGACTGGAGGTTGGTGGCCGCGTAGCCGGGATGAGCGGCCACGCTCTTCACGGGGGAGCCGGCGGCGCGCAGGCGGCGGTCGAGCTCGAGCGCGAACATGAGGTTGGCCAGCTTCGACTGCCCGTACGCGGTCCAGCGGAAGTAGCGCTTCTCGCGCTGCAGGTCGTCGAAGTCGATCTTGCCGATGCGGTGGGCGCCGCTGGAGAGCGTGACGACGCGGTCGCGCACGCGGTCCAGAAGGCGGGCCGTCAGCGCGAAGTGGCCGAGATGGTTGGTGCCGAACTGCAGCTCGAAGCCGTCCGCGGTCTCCTTGCGCGGCGGGGCCATCACGCCGGCGTTGTTGATCAGCAGGTCGAGCTCCCCGTCGAAGGCGTCCGCGAACGCGCGCACGGAATCCAGCGAGCCGAGGTCGAGCTCGGCCACCTCGAGATCGGCGCCCGCGACGTCCTCGCGGATCTGCGTGGCGGCGTCCTCGCCCTTGGCGGTGTTGCGGCACGCCATCACGACTCGCGCGCCCGCCCGCGCGAGCTCGTGCGCGGTGACCAGGCCGAGCCCGCTGTTGGCGCCCGTCACGACCGCGGTGCGCCCGTGCTGGTCCGGGATGTCGGCGGCGGTCCAGTGAGAGCTCATGCCGCTGAACCTAGAGCTCGAGTTCGTACGCGCGCATGCGGGGCCCGCCGGGCCCCTCCGTGCGGATGAACCCGCAGCGCTCGTAGAGCGCGCACGCCTCCTGGTCGTCGTCGCTGGTGACGACGAGGACGTAGTCGAGGTCGGGCAGGCCGAGGACGGCGTCGACGAGCGCGCGCCCGAGACCCTCGCGCCGTCGTTCCGGGACGACGTAGAGCTCCGCCAGGTAGGCCTCGACGCCCGGGGTGAAGATGGAGCGGTGGGTCCGGACGGCCGCGACGCCGTCGGGCCCGTCTCCGGCGACGAGCACGACGACGTCGTCGAGCTCGGCCAGCCGCGCCGCGATCGCCTCAGCGCCCGGCGTCGGCGACGCGTACTCGCGGTTGAAGCGATCCAGCAGCGCCGCCGCGCCCGCGAGGTCGCCCGGGCCCGCGACCCGGGCGCTCACGGGCAGGCCGGGAAGCGCCGGGTGGCGCGGATGACGCCGCCGTCGCGCAGCCGGACGACGACGCGGACCTTCAGCTTCGCGCGGCCGGCCCTGACCTTGAGCGGCGGCTTCCCGCGCACGCCGTGGTGGCCGAAGCGCAGGCGCACCGACCTCGCCTTCGCGCCCTTGACGCGCGCGACGAGGCGCCCGGTCGCGCACGTGCGGTGCAGGCGGACCCGGGCACGCAGCGCGACCGACCGCGGCGGCACGCCCAGCGGCCGGCCGCCGTAGAGCGCGCTGCCGTCGGCGTTCTGGTAGGTCTGCCAGACGGACGTCTCGACACGGCCGACGCCGTCCTTGCCCCAATCGCAGACCCCGTCCGGGAACGCCTTCTGAAGCTGCTCGAACTGCGCGTCGGTGAAGGTGATGCCCGGGTAGTCGTCGCGGGCCACCGGCTTGAGGTCGCACTTCTCGATGTCGTCGACCTCGGGCTCGCCCGCAACCTGGCGCGGGTCGCTGTAGGCGCGTACGGCGCCGTCGCAGACGGACGCGTCGACGTCCTCCCCCGCGCCGTTGGTGCAGCGCGGCTCGAGGTCGGCCGGCTTGTTCTCGAGCACCTTGCGCGCGAGCGGGACGGCGCGCCCGTCACCCTCGATCCTGCCCACCCAGGCGTCCATCGCCAGGATCGCCTCGTCGGTGTAGTCGGCGTCGCCCAGGAGCGGGACGAGCCCGCGCCACAGGACCTGGTTGTCGGCCGTGCCGTGCTCGCGCTGCAGCCGCGCGCGCATCGTGTAGGTGCGGTAGACGTCGTGGAAGGCGCCGGGGTCGGGGCCGCGCAGGTCGATGATGGCGACCTCGTCGAGGTTGTCGCCCTGGTTGATCGCGCCGGAGCGGTAGACGCGGGTGATCGCGTCCGGGTCGCCGGCGACCCGCCCCTCCGTCGGGTTGTAGTCGATGTCCCAGCCGCCCGTCTTGGCGTTGAGGTCGACGAACTCGGTCGGCGTGATCGTCCCGGCCAGCAGCGCCTTCAGGCCGTACTGCACGCCGACGTTGTCGTAGGGGCGCAGCGCGAAGCCGGTCTTCGGGTCCTTGCCGAAGACGTTGACCATGTAGTCCTGCAGCGAGCAGCGGACGCCCTCCGGGTTGGCGGTCGCGTCGTAGACCTGGTCGGCGGGGACGCCGGTGCAGGAGCGGCTCGGGTCGCCGCTGGACGGGATCGCGGTCGTGAACGAGACCGCGTTCGCGGGGCTGATGTGGCCCTCGACGGCCGCGATCTTGTCCGGCGTCCAGACCGTGCCGGGCGCGTGGCCGGACGGGGTCTCGAAGTAGCGGCGCAGCAGCTGGTAGTCGACGTACTGGTTGGCCGACGACCACGCGTCGGTGAACGAGCACGCGGGCGTGATGCCCTGGTAGAGGCCGGGATAGGCGTTGGCGACCTGCTGCTGGACCAGCGAGCCGCCCGAGCAGCCCGTGCCGATCGTGTAACGCACGGTCCCGTAGTGGTCGATCACGTGCTCCTTGGTCATGATCAGCGACTCGGCCTGCGTGGCGAGGTTGCAGTTGTGGCCGGCGTTGTCGAGCGCGTTGGACATGACCACGAAGCCGCGGCTGAGCGCCGTCTCGTTCATCACGTCGGGCGCCGCGGCCTGCTGGTACTCCGTGTCGCACGACGCACCGTGCGTGATCAGCAGCTTGTGGTTGTTGCCGTCCTGGGGCGCCGCGGCGATGTACGGCTGGCTCGGGTCGTAGAGCGCGGCGACGCGGAACTCGTCGCGGTCGATGGAGCCCGTCTCGAGGCGGACGATGAAGGGGACGGTCTTGCCCTGGTCGGTCTGCGTCGTCGCGACGTCGGACGGCGGGCGGTCGGGGTCGTAGGGCTGCAGCGGCCCGCCGGCGGTGGACTTGTAGGAGTAGGTGAGCTCCGTCTCGCGGTTGCACTGCTCGTCGATGGACCCGTCGAAGCACTTCCAGGGCGTGATCTGCGGGCCGGCGGTGACCGGGCCGCCGATCGAGTGGTTGGTGATCGTGAGCCGTGCCGAGCGGCCCTTCCGGCCGATCACGCGGACCTGGTTGGCGCCCGGCTTCAGGCCCTCGAGCAGTCCGAGGTAGCGGCCGTCCGGGCGCACGGCGAAGGCGGATGTGACGTCGGCGCCGTTGAGGCGCACCTGGGCGCCGGCGGGCGTGACGCGCACGAGGGCGTCGCCTCCGGAGATCAGGTCGGCGCGGTTGGAGAGCGTGGCGATGTGCGGCGCTGCGGCGGCCGGGGTGGTGAGCGCGCCGAACAGCACGAGCGCGAAGAAGCCTCTCCTCATACGGCGAAAAGATATGGGTAGGTTCGCTCGCATGGCCCCACTCACCGGCACCGCGACCGTGACCGTCGACGCCCCGCTCGACCGCTGCTACGAGATCGCCGCCGACGTCGATCACATCGCGGACTGGCAGGAGGGCGTCGTCGGCGTCGAGATCCTCGAGCGCGACGCCGAGGGCCGGGCCCTGGTGGCCGAGATCCTCAACGACGCGAAGATCCGCACGGTCAAGGTGCGCGTCCGGTTCAGCTACGACCCGCCCCACGGGCTGAGCTGGAAGCAGACCAAGGGCGACCTCAAGTCGCTGGAGGGCTCGTGGGCCTTCAGCGAGGCCGGCGGGGTCACCACCGCGACCTACGCGCTGGCGATCGACCCGGGTCGCGTGCTCGGGGTGCTCGCGCGTGGTCCGGTCGTCGACCGCATCCGCGACCTCATGGTCAACGCGAGGCCCGAGCAGCTCAAGCGGCGCGCGGAGGCCGGCTAGCTCTGGCCGCCGCCTATGCGACCGTGACGCCTGCCGCCGTGCCGCGCGCGACCAGCTCATCGCCGACACCCGCCGCACGGGCGCGCCACTCGGAGCCGGAGGTGCCGGCGTGAGCAGCTGGGACGCCGCCGCCTACGACCGCCTCGCCGACCCGCAGGAGCAGTGGGCGCGCGAGATCATCGCCCGCTCGGAGATCCGGCGCGGCGAGCGCGTGCTGGACGCCGGCTGCGGCTCCGGCCGGGTCACCAAGCTCCTGCTCGAGCGCACCGACGACGTGGTGGCCGTCGACGGCGACCCCGCCATGGTCGACAAGGCGCGCGCCGAGCTGCCCGCGTCCGTCCCGGTCCTGCACCAGGACCTCCTCGAGTTGTCCGTGGACGCGCCGGTCGACGTCGTGTTCTCCTGCGCCGTCTTCCACTGGATCACGGACCACGAGACGCTGTTCGCGCGCCTCCACGCGGCATTGCGGCCGGGCGGACGGCTCGTCGCCCAGTGCGGCGGCTTCGGGAACATCGCCCACGTCCTCGAGGTCGTCGGCGAGCGTCCGGGCACCTGGCTCTACGCGACCGCCGAGGACACCGAGACGCGCCTGCGCGGGGCCGGGTTCAGCGAGGCGCGCGCGTGGCTGGAGCCGAAGCCGACGCACGTCGCCGACATGGCCGCCTACCTGGAGACCGTGATCCTGCACGGCGCCCCCGACGCCCGCGCGCTCGCGGCGGCCGGCGCGCCCCAGCTCGACGAGCTCGACTACGTGCGCCTCAACATCGCCGCGAGCCGCGCTCCGTGACGTCGATCCCGGGCGCGGTTCAGTCGCCCCGCAGTGGAGCAGCGGCGAACTCCTCCATTCCCTCCGTGAAGCCCTCCCGGGCGGCGAAGCCGAGCCCTGATCGGATCCGCTCCACCGACGCGAAGACATGCCGGACGTCACCCGCCCTCCAGGTGCCGGTGACCTGAGGCGCCGGCCCACTACAGGCGGCGGACAGGGCGATCGCCATCTCCCCCACGCTGCGGGGTTCGCCCGAAGCCACGTTGAAGGCGCCGACAGCGTTCGAATCCAACGCCAGGACGTTGGCCCGCGCGACGTCGCGGACGTGGACGAAGTCGCGCATCTGGCCGCCGTCCTCGGTCACGAGCGGGGGCTCGCCCGCGGCGAGGCGGGACCGGAAGATCGAGGCCACGCCCGCGTAGGGCGTGTCGCGGGGCATGCGCGGCCCGTAGACGTTGTGGTAGCGCAG
Organism: uncultured Solirubrobacteraceae bacterium; assembly: GCA_963740765.1. Taxonomy (GTDB): domain Bacteria; phylum Actinomycetota; class Thermoleophilia; order Solirubrobacterales; family Solirubrobacteraceae; genus DATLGB01. The sequence goes on from CAVUFN010000017.1 coordinate 229,489, forward strand.
GGCGGCGGCGGAGCAGCCGGTCTCCCGGGCGTACGCGGTGACGAGGTGCTCCTGGTGGAGCTTGGTGGCGGCGTAGACGTTGCGCGGGTCGGCGGGAGCGTCCTCCGGGACCGCGCGCGGCTCGAGGTCACGGCCGCAGACGGTGCAGGCGGGCTCGAAGCGCCCGGCGTCGAGGTCCGCGGGGACGCGGGGCGGCGCGGGCTGGGCACCGTGCTCCCGACAGGCGTAGCCGCCTTCGCCGTAGACGACCATGCTCGAGGCGAGCACGAGGCGTCCGTCGAAGCGGCGCGTGTGCAGGGCTCGCAGAAGCTGGGCAGTGGCTAGGTCGTTGTGACTCACGTACTCGGCGATGTCGGAGAGGTCCACCCCGAGCCCGACCATCGCGGCCTGGTGCGAGACGGCGTCGACGCCGGCGACGGCCCGCTCCGCGACGGCCGGGTCGCGCAGGTCCTCCCGCAGCCACTCGGCGTCGGCCGGGAGATCCGGAGGGACCCCCGCGTGCGCATAGGGGTGGAGATGGTCGACGACGCGCACCCGATGGCCGGCCGCGAGCAGCTGCACGACGACGTGCCCGCCGATGAAGCCGGCGCCGCCGGTAACGAGAACGCGCACGCTGAGACGGTAACCCCGGTGATCGACGTGATCCTCCCGGTGCTGGACGAGCGCGACGCCCTGCCATGGGTGCTGGCCCGGTTCCCGGACGGCTTCCGTCCGCTGGTCGTCGACAACGGCTCGACCGACGGCTCGGGCGAGCTGGCCCGCTCGCTGGGTGCCACGGTGGTCCGCGAGGAGCGGCCGGGCTTCGGCGCGGCCTGCTTCGCCGGGCTGACCGCCGCGACGTCCGCCATTGTCTGCTTCATGGACTGCGACGCCTCGATGGACCCGGGGGAGCTACCCGCCGTCGCCGGCGCGGTCCGGCATGGCGAGGCCGACCTCGTCCTGGGCGCGCGCCGCTGCTCGCCCGGCGCGATGGGCCTGCACCAGCGGCTCGGCAACCGGGCGGTCGTGCGCGGGCTGGGCGTGCGCGACCTCGGGCCGATGCGCGCGGCCCGCCGCGAGGCGCTGCTGGCGCTCGGCATCGAGGACCGGCGCTTCGGCTGGCCGCTCGAGATGGTCGTCCGCGCACGCCGGGCGGGCTGGCGGATCGCCGAGACCGAGGTCTCCTACCGGCCGCGCTCCGGCCGCTCCAAGGTGACCGGCACCGTGCGCGGGACGTTGCGCACCGTCCGCGACATGCGGGCGGTCCTGGCGACATGAGCACGGTCATCGTCATCGCGAAGGCGCCCACGCCCGGGCGCGCCAAGACGCGCCTCACCCCCCCATGCACGCCGCACGAGGCGGCGGTCCTCGCGGAGGCGGCGCTGGCCGACACGCTCGACGCCGTCGTCGCCTGCGGCGCCGGCCGCCGCATGCTCGCGCTCGACGGCACCCCCGGCGACTGGCTGCCGGAGGGCTTCGAGGTCGTCCCCCAGCGCGGCGACGGGCTCGGCGAACGACTCGCCGCCGCGTTCGCCGACGCGGGCGAGCCCGCCTTCCTGGTCGGCATGGACACCCCGCAGATCACCCCCGCCCTGCTCGATGCAGGCCTCGCCCAGCCCTGCGCTCTCGGCCTCGCCACCGACGGCGGCTGGTGGGGCCTCTCCCTCCCGGGGGACTCGGGGGACAGTCCCCTCGGTCCCGTCTTCGAGGGTGTCCCGATGAGTGCGGACGACACCGGCCTGCGACAGCTCGCGCGCCTGCGGGAGGTGGGCTTGGACCCCACGCCGCTCCCCGTCCTGCGCGACGTGGACACGATCGCCGACGCCCGCGCAGTCGCGTCCCTGGCTCCGGGCACGCGCTTCGCCGCCGCGGTGGCCGCGCTCCGGCTCGAGGTCACGGCATGAACCCCGGAACCCTGTTCGACACCGTGCTGACCGAGCGCCGTGACGCGCATCTGCTGTGGGAGGACGACGGCCGCCGCATCCCGCTCCCCCACGATCGGTGGCTCGGCCCGTGCGACCCGGTGGACACCGCGATCGCGCACGCCGCGGTCGCCCCGGTGCTGGACATCGGCTGTGGACCAGGCCGGCTGCTCGACTCGCTGGCGCTGCGCGGGAAGGCGGCGCTGGGCATCGACCTCTCCCCGGCCGCGATCGCGCTGGCGCGCGGCCGCGGGCGCAACGTCCACCTGGGCAGCATCTTCGACGCCGTTCCGGGCACGTACGCGACGGCGCTCCTGCTCGACGGCAGCATCGGCATCGGCGGGGACCCGCAGGCGCTCCTGCAGCGGGTCCGGACGCTGGCCGACGTGGCGATCGTCGAGGTCGACGGGCCGGGCAGCGGCACCCGCATCCGCCGGGTCCGCATCGAGGCCGGCGACGTCGCCAGCCGGTGGTTCGACTGGGCGCACGTCGACGTCGACGGCATCACCGGACTGGGCGACGTGCAACGCATCCGCCTGCTCGGAGACCGGTGGTTCGCATGGCTCCGGTAACGCCCCTGGACCCGACGTTCTGGAAGTCGCCGCTGCGCAGCCGGCGGCTGACGTCGATCCTCGGGCTGACGCTGCTCGCCGGGTTGACGATCGTCCTGATCACCGGGTTCCTGTCGCACGCCGCGTACATGCCGGACCTCGGCGACAACGCGATCGTCGACAAGACGAAGGACCTGCCGTTCACCTTCGACTGGCCGACCCACCCGTCCTGGCTGTACGGGCTCACGCAGGGCCTGCACGTCACGATCGGCCTGGCCGTCATCCCGATCGTGATGGCGAAACTGTGGTCGGTCATGCCGAGGCTGTTCGCGTGGCCGCCGTTCACGTCGCCGGCCCAGGCGCTCGAACGGCTCTCGATCGCGCTGCTGGTGTCCTCGACGATCTTCCAGCTCGCCACTGGCCTCGTGAACTCGCAGTACTGGTACCCGTTCCACTTCAACTTCGTGGTCGCGCACTACTGGGGCGCGGTGATCTTCCTCGGTTCCTTCGTGCTGCACGTGGCGATCAAGCTCCCCGTCGCCCTCGGGCGCCGCGAGGACGAGCCGGACGTGCTCAAGGCCGCGCGGCCCGCTCCGGCCACGATCTCGCGCCGTGGGCTGCTCGCGTTCACCGGCGCGGGCGCCGGCCTCGTCGTGGTGGGCAACGCCGGCCAGGCCCTCGGGGGGCCGTTCCGCAAGCTGGCGTTCCTGGCGCCGCGGCGCGACAGCGGCTTCCCCGTCAACAAGACGGCCCGCCAGGCCGGCATCCCGACCGCCGCGACCGGCCCGTCGTGGCGGCTGCAGCTCGGCGACCAGCAGTTCACCCGCGACCAGCTGATGGCCATGCCCCAGCACACGCAGTCGCTCCCCATCGCCTGCGTCGAGGGCTGGACCGCGACGCGCGAGTGGACCGGCGTGCGCCTGAGCGAGCTCGCGGAGATCGCCGGGGTGCCCGGGGCGACCCGTGTGCTCGTCGAGTCGCTGCAGAAGCGCGGTGCGCTCCGCCGGGTGACGCTTTCCGAGGATCAGCTCCAGGACGACCGGTCGCTGCTCGCGCTGCAGGTGTCGGGCGAGGACCTCTCGCTCGACCACGGCTACCCCGCCCGCCTGATCGTGCCGGCCCTGCCCGGCGTGCACAACACCAAGTGGGTGGCGAGGATGACCTTCTCGTGAGCAAGCGGTACGGCGCGCCGCCCTGGCACCTGCTCGGCCACGTCGCGCTGTTCGTGCTGACGGCCTACGCGATCACGCAGATCTTCACGCTCGGCGCAGCCGGCAACGTGGTGGTGTGGCTGATCGGCGCCGTCCTGCTGCACGATGCCGTGCTGTGGCCGCTGTACACGATCGGGCTCAGCCCCCTCTCGAACTACCTCCGCGTGCCGCTGGGGCTCAGCCTCCTGCTCGGCCTCGTCTTCATCGGAACGATCTCCGGCAAGGGGGGCAACGCGTACCGCAACGCGTCCGGGCAGACCTACGACGGCTACGTGACGCGCTGGCTGGTCGTCAGCGCCGCGCTGTTCGTGATCAGCGCGATCGTCTACTTCGTGCGCCGGCGCAGGACCTTGGCGGCCCCGTCGGCCGTCAGCTCGACCGAACCTTGAGCGACGGTCACGATCAAGCGATCGTCACGGATCTCGATCCGGCGCGGCCCGCCCCGGACATACACGCGGCGTTGCAGCTCGAGGTCGGGACGGCGGCGGAAGATCAGGAGCGCATCCTGGGCGCGGTCCGTCACGTAGACGCGCTCGTCCGTGACCGCGAGCGACGTCGGCCCCACGCCGGCCGCGACGCTGCGGCCCGCGACGGTGAGGGTCCGTGCCCGGGTGTCCAGCCTGACGCCGTCGACGGAGGGCGGCGACGGTGCGGCGGCCGGCGGCAGCGGTGCGCTTCCGCAGCCCGCGAGCACGACCACCGATGACAGCACGAGCCTCCGCAGAAGCCCGGATCCTAAGCGTCGCCGCGGTGGTGGCCGCGGCGACCATCGCGGTCGGGCTCGGGGTGCGGCCGTTCGGCCACACGATGGGGACGGCGCTGTCGCCGTTCGTGATGGCGTGGCTGCCGCGGGCGAGCGCGTGGACGCTGCTCGCGCTGCCCGTCCTGGTCGCCGCCGTGCTGCTCGCCCACCGGACCCCCGTCGCGCTGCTCGCCGCCGCCACCGGCCTGGCCCTCAACGTGATCCCGCTGGGGCCGCGCGGCTGGGACGTGGTCTTCGAGCTCGGGCCGGGTGGCTCGTTCGAGGCCAAGAACGAGTACCTGCCCGGGCTCGGCGCGCTCAGCTACGGCGCGCACGTCTACCTGGACCGCTTCGCCGAGCTGGTGCCGTCGCTGCCGATCAACGTCGGCGGCCACCCGCCCGGGCTGCTGCTGGCGATGGACGCGTTCGGCATCACGACGGCGCCGCGACTCGCCGCCCTCTGCGTCGCCGCCGTCGCGGTCACCGCTCCGCTGACCGTGCGCCTGGCGACGACACTCGGCCTGCCCGCGGAGCAGGCGCGGCTGGCCGGCGTGCTCGCCGCCCTCTCCCCCGCCCTGCTGCTGTTCGGGATGACGTCGGCGGACGCGATCTTCGCCGCGCTCGGGACCGGGACCGCCGTCCTGCTGATCGCCCCGCGCACGCGCTGGCTCGGGGTCGTCGTGTTCGCGGGCATCACCTTCACGGCCTGGTCGCTGCTGGCGGTCGGCTTCTTCGCCGCGGTGGTCGTCTGGCAGCGCGAGGGGTTGCGCCACGCCGTCGTCCTGGCCGTCGCGTGCGGGGTTGCCGTCCTCGCCCTCAACGGCGTGCTCGCCCTGACCACCGGCTACGACGCGATCGGCACGCTGCAGGCCACCTCGCACTACTACGAGAAGTCGCTGGCGCGGATCCGGCCCTACGCGTTCTGGTGGATCGGCTCACCCGTCGCGTGGGCGGCGATGATGGGCCCGGCGATCGCCGGTGGCTGGCTGGTCGCCGCCAGGCGCGGCCACCCCGCGGCCGTCGCGCTCGCCGCCGTCATCGTCATCGCCGCCGTCGCGGGGTTCACCAAGGCCGAGGTGGAGCGCATCTGGCTCCCGTTCGTCCCCTTCGCGTGCGTGGCGGCGGCGACCGTCCTCCCGCTCGGTCGCACCCGCCTCGTCGCCGCGTCCCTGGTCGGCCAGGGCCTCGTGGTCAGCCTGCTGTTCCAGACAATCTGGTAGCCGGGAACGGGCGGCCGACGTGGTAGCCCTGCGCGTAGTCGACCCCGGCGGCGCGCAGCATCTGCACCGTCTCGTCGTCGCCGACGAACTCGGCGATGGTCTGCTTGCCGAGTCCCTGGGCCATGCCGACGATCGCCTCGATGACCAGCTCGTCGGTGCGCGACCGTGGCGACTGCACGAACTCGCCGTCGATCTTGAGGAACGCCGCCGGCAGGTGCTTGAGATAGGAGAACGAGCCGAAGCCCGTCCCGAAGTCGTCGATCGCGAAGCGGCAGCCCAGTTCGGCCAGGCAGTCGGCCATCCGGCGGGCGTCGTGCATGTTCGCGATCGTGGCGGTCTCGGTGATCTCGAGGATCAGCCGCGCCGGGTCGACACCGTGCGCGCCCAGCTCGGTGCTGATCACCTGGACCATCTCGTCGTCGTCGAGTGACCGGCCGCTGAGGTTGACCTCGAGCTCGATGTCCTCGTGCTCGGCCAGCAGCGCGATCGCGGTGCGGATCACCCAGCGGTCGATGTCGTGCATCTGCCCGGAGCGCTCGGCGGTCGGCAGGAACGCGCCCGGCAGGACGATCTCGCCCCGGTCGTGCATGCGGACGAGCGCCTCGAAGCGCGGGCGGCGGTCGCCGTGGAGGTCGAGGATCGGCTGCAGGTAGAGCTCGAACCCGCCGTGGCTGAGCGCACGGTCGATGCGCTCCTCCCAGTCGCCGCCGGAGGCGATCCGGGCGCGCTCGTGCTCCGGGCCGAACAGGACCGCGCGGTCGCGGCCGGCGTCCTTGGCGGCGTAGAGGGCGATGTCGGCGCGGGCCAGCGCGGCGCTGGCCGAGCCGCCGGCCTCCGCGAGCCGGACGCCGCCCAGCGACGTGGTCATCCGCACGGTCGTGCCGCCGACCAGCGCCTCGTGCGCGCGCACCGCCGCGACGATGCTGCGCCCCACGGCCTCGGCCTGGTCGGCGTCCGCGACCGGGATCAGCACGGCCAGCTCGTCGCCGCCCACGCGGGCGAGGATGTCGGTCGAGCGCAGCCGCGCGCGCAGCGCCTGCGCGACCGAGCGGATCAGCTCGTCGCCGGCGGCGTGGCCGAGGGAGTCGTTGATGCGCTTGAAGCCGTCGAGGTCGAGCAGGAACAGCGCGCCTCCGCTCGCGTAGCGCTCGGCGTAGTCGACCGCGCGCTCGAGCTCGGACTCGAACCGGTGCCGGTTCGGGAGGCCGGTGAGCGCGTCGTGGTCGGACAGGTAGCGCAGCTGCTGCTCGAAGCGGTGGCGCTCGGAGACGTCGCGGGCGATGACCGACACACCCGTGACGACCCCCCGGGCGTCGCGTATCGGCGCCATGGCGACGGACACCGCGAGCAGGCTGCCGTCCTTGCGCAGGCGCAGGGTCTCCCACGACTCGAGCGGCCGGTCGGCGAGCGCGCGGGCCACGAGGCGCTCGTCCTCGTCGGCGTGGCTGTCGGGGACCAGGCGATGCGCGGGCAGCGCCATCGCCTCGGCGTGCGTGTAGCCGAACAGGCGCTCGGCCGCCGGGTTCCAGGTGGTGATGACGTCGCCGTCGGTGATCGTGTAGATCGCGTCGTTGGACGACTCGATCACGCTCGCGAGGAGCGCCTGCGCCTCCTGCGCGCGCAGCCGGTCGGTGACGTTCTCGCACACGCCGAGCATGCGCGCCACGCCACCGTCGGGCCCGACGAGCACCTCCCCGCGCGTGCTGAGGAGGATGTCGCTGCCGTCGGCCCGGAGGATCCGCTTGATGTCGGCGAACGGCCGGCGGTCGGCGAACGCCTGCTCGTTGCGCTCGGTGACGGACGCGCGGTCCTCCTCGTGCACGTGGGCGAGGAAGGTCTCGTAGGTCGGCTCGAAGGACTGTGGCTCGTAGCCGTAGATCCGGAACAGCTCGTCGGACCAGGTGACCCGGTTGGCGGCGACGTCCCACTCCCAGCTCCCGACCTTCGCGAGGGACTGCGCGTCGGCGAGCATGCGCCGGCTGCGCTCGAGCTCCTGGAGCAGGGCGGCGTCCGTCAGCAGCTCCGGTGTCATCTGCCTGCGTATCGGCAGATGGGCGCCGCGTCAGGTCTCGGACATTCGTTGAGCGGCGGGCAGGTCGCCCTCCACCCAGTCGCCCGCTTCGCGCTTGAAGATCGGCGCCTCGGCCTTGAGGCGGTCGATGATCGCGCGCGCGCCGGTGAACGTCTCCCCGCGGTGGGGCCCGGACGCGGCGACGATGACCGATGGCTCGCTGAGACCCACGCGGCCGATGCGGTGCTCGACCGCGACGGCGGTCAATCCGTGCTCGTCGGCCGCCTCGGCGGCGATCGAACGCAGCATCGGCTCGGCCATCTCGACGTACGCCTCGTAGTCGAGGTGGTCGACCTCGCGCGTCATGCCCTCGAAGACGACGAGCGCGCCGGCGCGCGGATCGCGGACGATCTCGATCAGCGGCGCGGCGGCGATGGCGTCCCCCGTGATGCGCACGTGGCGGACCGCGTCGCCCGCACCGCCGGAGACGGGCGGGACGAGCGCGACCTCGTCGCCGGCGCGCACCGGGTCGGCGTCGTCGGCGTAGGCTCGGTTGACGGCGACGATGTAGGGCAGGTCGGGGTCGAACGCGGTGCGGACGTCCCCCACGGTGGCGCCGTCCGGGACCTCCAGGTCGACCGTGTCGGCGCCTGCGCGCTCACGCAGGCCGGCGAAGAGGCGGACGGTCAGCAACATCGAGGTCGAGCCTAGACTCCGGGCCGTGGAGAGCGGGCTCACGCACCTGGACGCGGAGGGCAACGCCCGGATGGTCGACGTGTCCGCCAAGGCGCTCACGGAGCGCTGGGCGCGGGCGCAGGCGGTCGTCCGGATGCGACCGGAGACCGCTGCCCTCGTGCGCGGGGGCGACCTGCCCAAGGGCGACGTCGTGTCGGTGGCGCGGATCGCTGCGATCCAGGCCGCCAAGCGCACCGCCGAGCTGATCCCGCTGTGCCATCAGCTGTCCCTGTCGCACGCCGACTGCTCCGTCGAGGTCTCCGGCGACGCCGTCGTCCTGACCTGCGAGGCGCGCACCGTGTCCGGCACCGGCGTCGAGATGGAGGCGCTCACCGCGGCCTCCGTCGGCGCGCTCACCGTCTACGACATGGTCAAGGCGGTCGAGAAGGGCGTCGTGATCGAGTCGGTCCGGCTGCTCGACAAGACGGGTGGCAAGTCGGGTGACTGGCATGCGTGAGCCGCTGATCGACGGCCACGGCCGCACCATCGGCGACGTCCGCATCTCCGTGACCGATCGCTGCAACTTCCGCTGCCAGTACTGCATGCCCGCCGAGGGCCTGCCGTGGCTCGAGCGCTCGTCGGTCCTCTCCTACGAGGAGCTGGCGCGGCTGATCACCCTGCTGACGGAGATGGGCGTGGGCGACGTGCGGCTGACCGGCGGCGAGCCGCTGGCCCGGCGCGACCTGCACCGGCTGATCGAGATGGTCGCCCCCGTCGCGGACGACCTGTCGCTGACCACGAACGGCTACCTGCTGCGCCGCCAGCTCCCCGACCTCGTCGCCGCCGGCTTGAAGCGGCTCAACGTGTCGCTGGACTCGCTGGCGCGCGACCGCTTCTTCGAGCTCACCCGCCGCGACGCGCTCGACGAGGTGCTGCTCGGGCTCGAGGCCGCCGAGGCCTACCCCGAGCTGCGGCCGATCAAGGTCAACGCGGTCGCGCTGCGCGACTTCACCGAGGACGAGGCGCTGCGCTTCGCCGAGCTGGCCCGCCGCAAGCCCTACGAGGTGCGCTTCATCGAGTTCATGCCGCTGGACGCCGACCGCACCTGGGGTCCCGACCGCGTCCTGCCCAACGACGAGCTGCGCGCGCTGATCGACGCGACGTACCCGCTGGAGCCGATGGGTCGCCCGCGCTCGGGGACCTCGTCGCGCTGGCGGTTCGCCGACGGCGCCGGGACGATCGGCTTCATCTCGCCGGTCAGCCACCCGTTCTGCTCGGACTGCAACCGCATCCGCCTGACCGCCGACGGCCGCCTGCGCACCTGCCTGTTCTCGCTCAACGAGACCGACCTGCGCGGGCCGCTGCGCGACGGCGCGACCGACGACGAGCTCGAGGCGATCATCCGCACCGCCGTCTGGCAGAAGGAGCTCAAGCACCACATCAACGAGCCGGGCTTCGTCCAGCCGGCCCGCTCGATGTCCCAGATCGGCGGATGAGCCTCCGCTCCCGCGAGGAGGCGTGGGCGCTGATCGCCGACCGCGCCGGCGTCCTGCCCGCCGAGACGGTCCGGCTCGACGCGGCCGCGGGTCGCGTGCTGGCCGAGGACGTCGTCTGCTCGATCGACATCCCGGGCTTCGACCGGTCCGCCATGGACGGGTACGCCCTGAACGCGACCGCCGCTCCGGGCCGGCTGCGGGTGGTCGGCGAGATGGCCGCGGGGGCCGCCGGCGCCCTGGTGGTCGGCCCGGGCGAGTGCGCGCGCATCTTCACCGGCGGCGCGCTGCCCGAGGGCGCCGACGCGGTCGAGCGCCAGGAGGTCGTCACCGTCCTCGAGGACGGGTGGGTCGAGATCGACCACGCGGTCGGCGCCGCCCAGAACGTGCGCTTCCGGGGCGAGGACGTCCCCGCCGGGACGACGATGCTCCAGGCGGGCGACCTGGTCCAGCCGCACGCGCTCAGCGCCATCGCCGCCGCCGGCGTCGGGTCGGTGTCCGTCCGCCGCCGGCCGCGGGTGGCGGTGCTGGCGACAGGCGACGAGCTGGTCGCGCCCGGCACGCCGCTCGGCCCGGGCCAGATCTACGAGACGAACTCCGTCGCGCTGCGCGGGCTGATCGAGCGCGCGGGCGCCATCCCCGTCGACCTCGGCACCGCCCCGGACGACCCGGCGGAGATCGAGGCGCGCGTGACCCGCGGCCTGACCGACTGCGACGTCCTGCTCGTCGCGGGCGGCGTGAGCGTCGGCGATCACGATCACGTCAAGGGCGCGCTCGATCGTGCCGGCGTCGAAGAGCTGTTCTGGCGCGTGCGCATCAAGCCGGGCAAGCCGCTCTTCTGCGGCCGCGTTGCGGACGGGACCTGGGCGTTCGGGCTGCCGGGCAACCCGCTGTCGGGGTTCGTCGGCTTCCTGGTCTTCGTGGCGCCGCTGCTGCGCCGGATGGCGGGCGAGGCGGACGCCGTCGAGCCCCGCGTGCGCGTGCGCACGACCCGCGAGATCGCGCCGGAGGACGGCCGCACCACCTATCTGACGGCGACGCTGACCCGTGGCGCGGACGGCATCTACGACGCGACGCCCACCGACGCCCAGGGCTCGGCCATGACGCTCGCCCTCGCCCAGGCCGACGCCTTCGTCATCGCCCCGGACCACGCGCCGGCCATCCCGGTCGGCGGCTACGCCGACGCCCTGCTGCTCTGAGCGGTCGGCTCGCCGACCAGCGCCCGGGACCGCCCGACCCGGGCTTCCGCGACCGCAACCCTGAGCGGTGGCGCGGGTTGCGGGTGCCATGCGACGCCTTCTCATCGCCGTCTCGCTCTGCGCGCTCACCGCCCTCAGTGCCACGTCCACCGCGCACGCGGGGACCGTCTGCAAGAACGTCAACCCGAAGTACGGGTCGTTCAGCCGGCCCATCCGCGCCAACGGCGAGCTGATCGCCCGCGTGTGGATCCACTCCACGCGCGACTACGGCTCCTGCACCGTGCTGCGCGCCGTCAAGTGGAGGGGCACGCCGCACTACATGTTCCTGCAGGTCTGCGCGAAGCAGGTCGGGCCGCGCCGGGGATCGGGCTGCGGCGGGTTCGACGCCGGCGCCTACCGCTACTTCGCCGGTCCGGTCTACCACTCGCAGCAGTGGTGCACGGCGGTCCACGTGAAGGTCGACGTCCCCGGAGGCAAGCGCGTCGTGGACCGCTTCGTCCACGGTCCCTGCGACTAGCGGCCGCGCTCGCGGTCGAGGCGCCGGCGGTCCCGCTTGGTCGGGCGCGCGCCGGCGTCGGAATAGGCCCGCCCACCCCGGACCAGGCGGCGCTGCTCGTTCGCCTCGGCGCGCGCCTTCAGGGACTCGTCCGTCTCCGTGTAGAGCCCCGCCGCCAGCGCTGCCGACACGCGGCCCTCGGACAGGGCGTCGACGGTCAGCACGCGCTTGGTCGGGCCGATGCGCAGCTCCAGGGCGTCGCCGACCTTGACCTCCCGGCTGGCCTTGGCGACCGCGCCGTTGACCGTCACCCGGCCGGCCTTCAGCGCCTCCGCGGCGAGCCCGCGGGTCTTGGTGATGCGCGCCGCCCAGAGCCACTTGTCGATCCGCATAGCGTTCCGAGTATGAGGGAGATCGAGACGCCGCAGGGGACCGCGAGGGTCTTCGAGCAGGATCCCACCCCCGCCCGACCGTGGGCGCGGCTGCTGCTCGGTCACGGGGCCGGCGGCAGCGTGTCGGCGCCCGACCTGCAGACGGCGGCGCGGGTCGCGCTCGACAACGGGGTCAGCGTGGTGCTCGTCGAGCAGCCCTACCGGGTGGCGGGGAAGAAGTCGACGCCGCGGCCGCCGGTGCTGGACGCGGCGTGGGACGCCGTGGTGGACCAGCTCCCCCAGGACCTGCCCTTCATCTTCGGCGGCCGGTCGTCGGGCGCGCGGGTCGCCTGCCGCACCTCCGGGCGGGCGATCGGGGTGCTCGCGCTGGCCTTCCCGCTGGTGACGCCCAAGGGGGTCAGCCGCCAGGAGGAACTCGACGCGGTGGACGTCCCCTTGCTGATCGTGCAGGGTGCCAACGATCGCTTCGGGGTCCCCGAAGGCGCCGTCGTGATCAAGGGCGACCATGGCCTCAAAGCCGATCACGGTGCGCTCGCGGACGCGTTCACAACGTGGCTCAACGGCATCCGTCCCTGAGGAGTACGGTTCGGCACAAGCGACCGGGAGGAGAACCGGGTTATGTCACGCGTCAGCGTGTCGATGGAGGTCAACGGCACCCACTACGACCGTGAGGTTGAGGCCCGAACGTTGCTCGTGCACTTCCTGCGCGACACGCTGGGGCTGACCGGCACGCACGTCGGGTGCGACACGTCCAACTGCGGGGCGTGTACGTGCCACCTCAACGGCGAGGCGGTGAAGTCGTGCACCGTGCTCGCCGTCCAGGCCGACGGCGCGGACGTCAAGACGATCGAGGGCATGGGCTCGGCCCCGGACGACCTGCACCCGCTGCAGGAGGCGTTCTGGAACAACCACGGCCTCCAGTGCGGCTACTGCACGCCGGGCATGATCATGGCCTCGGCGGACCTGCTCGAGCGCAACCCGAACCCGACGGAGGGCGAGGTCCGCGAGGCGCTCGCGGGCAACCTGTGCCGCTGCACCGGCTACCACAACATCGTCAAGTCGGTGCTCGACGCGGCCTCGAAGTCGGAAGGGGCATCGGCATGACCGTCGCCCCCGAGAAGTTCGTCGGCCAGCGGCTGCGCCGCAAGGAGGACCCGCGCCTGATCACGGGTCGCGGCAAGTACGTCGACGACACCACCCCGCAGGGCACCCTGTGGTGCGCGTTCGTGCGCTCCCCCGAGGCGCACGCGAAGATCCTCAGCGTCGACACGTCGGCCGCGGAGGCACGCGACGGCGTCCTCGCCGTCTACACGGGCGACGACATGGAGGCGCTCGGCATCCTCGACGCGCTGCCCATGGCCTGGGTCCCGCCCGACGTCGAGGTCCGCAACGCCCCGCACTGGCCGCTCGCGCGCGGCGAGGTCAACCACGTGGGTGACGCCGTCGCGGTCGTCATCGGCGAGGGTCGCGCCGCCATGGTCGACGCCGCCAACGAGGTGTTCGTCGATTACGAGCCGCTGGACGCCGTCACCGACATCGAGGCCGCCCTCCGGGACGACTCGCCGCTCGTCCACGAGGACCTCGGCACCAACGAATCCCACCAGTGGTCGCTCGCCGGCGGGGACCTGGACGCCGCCTGGGCGGACTCCGACACGATCATCGAGCGCCGGGTCGTCAACCCGCGCATGGCGGGCGCGCCGATCGAGCCCCGCGGCGTCGTCGCGGAGCCGCGTGGCGCCGGCCTCACCATCACGAGCTCCACCCAGGTCCCCCACTTCCTGCGACTGTTCGCCGCGCTGCTGCTCGGCGAGTCCGAGGAGAAGGTCCGGGTCATCGCGCCCGAGGTCGGCGGCGGGTTCGGGGCCAAGCTGCAGATCTACGGCGAGGAGATCCTGCTGGCCGCCGCCGCGCGCAAGCTGGGGCGGCCGGTGAAGTGGATCGAGACCCGCTCCGAGAACCTGATGTGCACCCACCACGGGCGCGATCAGATCGCGCACGTGAAGATGGGCGCCAAGCGCGACGGGACCCTCACCGGCATCCACGTGAAGATCGCAGCGGACATGGGGGCCTACCTCATGCTGCTCACGCCGACGATCCCGTCCCTGGGCGCCTTCGTCATGAGCGGGACGTACAAGTTCGCTGCCGTCGCCACCGACATCACCGGCGTCTACACCAACAAGACCCCGACGGACGCGATCCGCGGCGCCGGGCGGCCCGAGGCCACGCACCTGATCGAGGTGTGCATGGACCAGCTCGCCGACGAGCTGGGCATGGACCGGCTCGAGTTGAGAAGGCGCAACTTCTTCGAGGAGTTCCCCGCCGAGACGGCGCTGGGCATCGTGTACGACTCCGGCGACTACCACGGCACGCTGGACAAGCTGCTCGAGCACTTCGACGTCGCCGGGTTCGAGCAGGAGCGGGCGAAGGCCAAGGAGCGGGGCAAGCTGCTCGGCTGCGGCTTCGCCACGTACACGGAGATCTGCGGGCTGGCGCCGTCGCGCGTCACGGGCCCGCAGGGCTTCGGGCTGCAGACCGGCCTGTGGGAGTCGGCGATGGTGCGCGTGCACTTCACGGGCGCTGTGACCGCCTACACGGGTGCGTCGCCCCACGGCCAGGGCCAGGAGACGACGTTCGCGCAGGTGATCGCCGACCGCCTCGGCTGCGACCCGCAGAACGTCGAGATCATGCACGGCGACACGGGGACCGGCCCGCACGGGCTCGGGACCTACGGGTCGCGGACCACCGCGGTCGGGGGCGAGGCGCTCGTGCGCGCGACCAACAAGGTCGTCGACAAGGCCAAGAAGGTCGTCGCCCACGTGCTCGAGGCCGCCCCGGAGGACATCGAGGTCTCCGACGGAGCCTTCCGCGTGAAGGGCTCCCCGGACAAGGCCATGACGCTCGCCGAGGTCTCGGGCGCCGCGTTCATCCCGGGCGAGGGCTGGCCGGAGGACATGGAGCCCGGGCTCGAGGAGACGGCGTTCTACGACCCGTCGAACTTCGTGTTCCCGTTCGGGGCGCACGTCGCCGTTGTCGAGATCGACCCGGAGACGGGCAAGGTGGACGTGGTGCGCTACGTCGCCGTCGACGACTGCGGCCCGGCCATCAACCCGATGCTCATCGACGGTCAGGTCCACGGTGGCGTGGTCCACTCGATCGGCCAGGCGCTCTACGAGCAGATCGCGTACGACTCGTCCGGGCAGTTGACGACCTCGAACTTCGTCAACTACTGCCTGCCCTCGGCGGCCGACGTCCCGTCGATCGAGACCGATCGGACGGAGACCCCGTCCCCGGTCAACGAGCTGGGCGTCAAGGGCATCGGCGAGGCCGGCACGATCGCCGCGTCCTCGGCGGTGACGAACGCCGTCATCGACGCCCTCAAGCCGGTCGGCGTGACCTACATGGACATGCCGCTCACGCCCATCCGGGTGTGGGAGGCGATCCAGACCGGATCCAACCCACCGCCGATGTCCGGCGACGACGAGACGGAGACGCAGCTGTGATTCCCGCCGACTTCGACTACGTCGCGCCCGACTCGCTCGACGAGGCGCTCTCCCTGCTCGCCTCCGACGACGACGCCAAGGCGCTCGCCGGCGGGCACTCGCTGATCCCGATGCTGCGGCTGCGCTTCGCGGCGCCGTCCAAGCTCGTCGACCTGCGGCGGGTGCCCGGGCTGCGGGGGATCGAGCGCGAGAACGGGACGGTCCGGCTCGGTGCGATGACGACCCACCACGAGGTCGACGCCGCCGGCCTGGGCCTGGCCTCGATGGCCGCCCACACGATCGCCGATCAGCAGGTCCGCAACCGCGGGACGATCGGCGGGACGCTGGCGCACGGCGACCGCGCGTCCGACATGCCCTCGGTGCTGCTGGCGCTCGAGGGCAAGGTCACGGCGATGAAGCCGGGCGGCCAGGCGCGCGAGATCGGGATGGCCGACCTCATCACCGGGTTCATGACGACGTCGCTGGCCCAGGACGAGCTCATCACCGAGGTCCACGTCCCCGTGCTGGATGGCTACGGCTTCGGCTACGAGAAGTTCAACCGCCGCCAGGAGGACTGGGCGATGGTGGCCGTCTCCGCCGCGGTGCGCGTGGAGGACGGCGTGGCCGCCGACGTGCGCATCGGCCTGACCCACATGGCCGGCGTCCCGCTGCGCGCGAGCGCGGCGGAAGAGGCGCTGCGCGGCCAGCCGGTCAACGCCGACACGATCGCCGCCGCCGCCGAGCAGGCCGCCGAGGGCACCAACCCGCCGTCGGACCTCAACGCGACGGTCGAGTACAAGCAGCACCTCGCACGGGTGCTGTGCCGACGGGCGCTCACCGCGGCCACGGCTTGAGCGTTGCGGCGGTCGCGGAGGCGCTGAGCGGGCAGGGCTACCTGGCCGACCGCGCGCTCGCGACCGCCGTCCATCTCGCGGAGACCCTCGAGCAGCCGCTGTTGCTCGAGGGCGAGGCGGGTGTCGGGAAGACCGAGGTGGCCAAGGCTCTGGCGTTGGCCCGTGGTGCACGCCTCATTCGTTTGCAGTGCCATGAGGGGATCGACGTGCATTCGGCGTTGTACGACTGGGACTTCCAGCGGCAGCTCCTCTCATTGCGGGCCGGGGCTGGTGAGGAGGACGAGGTGTATTCGCGGCGCTACCTGTTGCGCCGGCCGCTCCTGGAAGCGTTGGAGGCCACGGAGCCCGTCGTGCTCCTGATCGACGAGATCGACCGGGCCGACGACGAGTTCGAGGCGTTCCTGCTGGAGCTGCTCTCGGACTTCCAGGTCTCTATCCCCGAGCTGGGGACGATCGTGGCAACGCGCCGGCCGATCGTGATCCTGACCTCGAACCGGACCCGCGAGTTGCACGACGCCTTGAAGCGCCGCTGCCTGTATCACTGGATCGACTATCCGACGATCGAGCGCGAGCTGGAGATCGTGCGGGTGCGGCTGCCGGACGTGCCCGAGTCGGTTGCGGAGCGGGTCTGCGAGGCGGTTGCCGCGTTGCGTGGGCAGGATCTGTACAAGGTGCCGGGCGTCGGCGAGACGCTGTCCTGGGCCCGGGCGCTCGTCGCGTTGGGCGACGACGGCTCGTTGAGGGAGACGCTCGGAGTCGTGCTCAAGGTCCGCGAGGACGTCGACCGCATCCGCGCGAGCGACCTCGCCGAATTTCACCCTGGATGAGGGTGGAAGTCGTCACGGCCGTGGCGGAGATCTCCCGCCGCATGCGCGGCGCCGGGTCTCCGGTCGGCCTGACCCGCTCCCTCAATGCCCATCGTGCCCTCGCGGCCGTCGATCCCGCCGAAGCCAGGCTCGCCTTGCGAGCGTCCCTCTGCGCGTCGAGGAAGGACCTGGCCATCTTCGACCGCGTCTGGGCCGAGCTCGAAGCCCTCGAGCGTGACGACGCCCTGGACGCGCTGATGAAGGCCGCCGCCCCGGTCCTCCCCCGCGCCGCGATGCCGTCCGGGACGCGCACCCCGCTGCAGATGGAGGACGAGCCGCTGCCCGCCGCGTACTCCGGCGAGGAGCTGCTGCTGCACAAGGACTTCGCCGACTACACGCCCGCCGAGCGCGCGCAGGCCCGGGCGCTGCTTGCCCGCCTCGCGCGCCGCGGCCCGCGGCGGCGCTCGCGGCGCACCCGGCGGGCACGCCGCGGCCCGACCCCCGACCCCCGGGCGACGCTGCGCGAAGCGCTGCGTCACGGCGGCGAGCCGGCCCGGATCCGCCACCGCTCGCCCATCACGTCGCACCGCCCGCTCGTCCTCGTCGTCGACGTCTCCGGGTCCATGCAGCCCTACGCCCGCATGCTGCTCCAGTACGCGCAGGCCAGCGTGACCGCGCGCCGGCGCGTCGAGGCGTTCGCGCTCGGCACGCGGCTGACCCGGATCACGCTGGAGCTGGCCGGCCGCGACCCGGACCGCGCGCTCGCCCGCGCCGCGGATCGCGTCGTCGACCTCGGCGGCGGTACCCGGATCGGCGAGTCCCTTGCGACGCTGAACCGCGAGCACGGCCGCCGCGTCGGCCGCGGCGCCGTCGTCGTGATCCTCTCCGACGGCTGGGACCGCGGCGACCCCGAGCAGCTCGGCGCCGAGATGGCGCGCTTGCGGCGCACCGCACACCGGCTCGTCTGGCTCAACCCGCTGGCCGCCGCCGCGGGCTACGCGCCGCTCACCCAGGGCATGCAGGCCGCCCTCCCCCACGCCGACGACCTCCTGCCGGGCCACTCGCTCGCCTCCCTCGCCGCGCTGGCGGACCTCATGGAGTCACTGGATTGAGGGCGTTGATCCTCGCGGCCGGCGCCGGGCGGCGCTTCGGAGGCCCGAAGCAGCTCGCCGAGCTCGACGGCCGCCCGCTGCTGGCGCACGTGATCGAGCTGGCCGCGCCGTGGGACCCCCTGGTGGTTCTCGGCGCGCATGCGGAGGCGATCCTCGCGAAGGTCGAGATCGCGGAGTACCTCATCTGCACCGAATGGGAGGAGGGACAGGCCGCCTCGCTGCGCGCGGGAGTCGCGGCGCTCGGCGACCAGGACCGCATCCTCGTCCTCCTCGGTGACCAGCCCTGGATCACGCCCGCGGCGATCGACGCGGTGCTCGCCGCGGAGGGCTGCGCCCGGGCGGTCTACGACGGCGAGCCCGGCCATCCCGTCGTCCTCGATCGCGCCACCCTCGCTCGCGTCCCGACGCTCAGCGGTGACGCCGGTGCCCGCAGTCTCCTGGCAGACTGCGCGCCGGTCGAGGCCACCCACCTCGCCGACCCGACCGACATCGACACCCCGGACGACCTGTGCCGCTAGGCGACTTCTCCTACTCCCCGACCAAGGACGGCGGCGTGCGCATCGCCTTCAACGGCAAGGTCGTCACCACGCTGGCCGGCTCGCACGCCGCGCGCTTCCTCGCCCGCGTCGAGGGCGCCGACGCAGCGAGCCAGCAGCACGCCATGGCCCGCGCCACCGGGAACTTCAAGCGCGGTAACGAGCGCACCGTCAACCGCCCCACCTGACCGCGGTCAGAGGACGTCGCGCCAGCGCGACGCGGCGGTGGCGACGGCGCCGAGGGCGGTGCGCAGGGCGGGACGGTCGCCCGCGGCACGGGCGACCGCCAGCGCGCGCAGCGCCTCCGCCAGCGGGCCGGGGCCGACCGGGCCGGTCGGGCGGACCGGCGCGGACGCAGCCCGCAGCGCCTCGGCGTCGCGGATCGCGGCGTCGGCCTGGTCGAGCGCGGCGCGCACCCGCGCGCCGCACTCGTCCGCGACGCGGTCGCGGGCCTTGCGGGCGCGGGTCGCGCGCTCGTTGGCCAGCCGCGAGCGGCGGCGCGCGTCGCGCAGCCGTCCCTCGGCCCGCTCGGCGCGCGCCTCGGCCGCTTCCAGCCGCCGCTGGAGCGCGGCTATGTCCGGGCCGTCGACCGGGCCGCGCGCGACCGGCGCCGCCGGCGCACGCTGCGCGACGGCGGGCCGCGCCGCACCTGCGGCACGGCGCGGCCCCGGACGGGCGGGAGCGAACCCGGCCGCTCGCACGGCAGCGTCGAACGATCCGCCGAAGGCGCGCTTGACCGCGTTGGTCGACGGCCACGCGCCGTTCCGGTAGCGCTCGGCGCGCCACTCCTGGGCGCGCCAGCGCGCCAGCGACGGGTTCCAGTCGGCCGAGCACGGCGGCTCGCCGTAGCGATCGTTCCAATCGCCGATCTTGGTGATGATCTCCTCGCAGGTCCAGCGGGTCACTCGACGCCCGGCCGCGAGGTTCGCGGACGGGGTCATGTGATGAACCTGTCCGCTTAGCCCGTGGCCGTGTTCGGCTGAATAACCCAGCGCGCCGACGTACCCGTGCTGACGGGCATGCAGTGGGCGACGTGCTGGACCGGCTTGAACATCAGGGCGACCACGCTACCGGAGCCGGCCAGGAGCCGCAAGCGGCTCAGGACCGGGTTCGAACCCGGGGCGTCATGAACGCCAGCGCCGACTCCAGCCCTGGTACGGGGCGGGCCGTGACGATGCGCCGCCCCGGCTGGACGGCGTCCTTGGGCGCGCCCACGAGGTCGGCCGGGAGCGTCGCCAGGTCGTCGACGATCGCGACCAGCCCCCAGATGCGCGCAGGGCCGCCGCCACGCTCCACGACCTCGACGATGACCCGCCCCATCCTCACGAACGCCATCCGCCCCCGCCCGATGTCGATCCGCCGGCGCTCGTCCCCACCGACCGCGACGAGAGCGTCGACGGTCCGGTCCAGCGAATCCGTGAGCACGACGACGTGATCGAGGTCGCCGCGATCATCGCCCGCCTCCGTGACCCAGCGGGTCGGGATGCCGTCGACGTGGGTGGGTGGGGACGGGTTCGCGCCGGTGAGGGTCCAGCCGCGCACCCCGCCCCCGCGGCCGTCGCACTCGACCTCCAGCGGCCCGACCCGGACCGGCACCTCGAAGCCCAGCGCCGCCCACGCATCCACCGAGTCCCCCGTCGAGAGCGCTTGCAGCATCCGTAGAGTCTCGCACCGACGTGCGCGGCCGCAGCCTCCAGCTCCTCGGCCTCGCGATCTCGGTCGTGGCCGTCGCCGGCGTCGTCTACTGGGCGGCGCAGCAACCCGCGCCGCGCTTCCCCGACAGCGCCGGCCGCTGGCTGGACCTGCTCGCCGCCGTCGCCCTCTACGCGCTCAACACCGGCATCCGCGCCGAGCGCTGGCACCGTCTGCTCGAGGACGACGGCGCGACGCCCGGGCGCCGCGACAGCCTGGCCATCACGATCATCGGCTACACGGGCAACAACATCCTGCCCGCGCGCGCGGGCGACGCCGTGCGCGTGGTCCTGATGGCGCCGCGCGCGGCGACGGGCGCCCGCACCGTGATCGGGACGCTGCTCGCCGAGCGGCTCCTCGACCTCGTGGTGGTCGTCCTGCTCTTCGTCGTGGTCGGCTACGGCGTCCTGGACAACGTCGGCAACGGGGAACTCGAGATCGCCGCCGGCGCCACCCTGCTCGCGATCGTGGGCGTCGCCGTCGCGATCGTCGTGGTGCGCCGCTCCGAGCGCCTCAGCCACCTCGTCGGCCCGATGCTCACGAGCACCCGCAACCTGATCACCAGGGACGGCGTCCCGCTGCTGAGCATGACCTTCGCGATCTGGCTCGTGGAGACGTTCGTCTGGATGACGGTCGGCGCCGCCGCGGGTCTGGACATGAGCCTGCTCGAGGGCACGTACCTCGTCGCCCTCGCCAGCGTCTTCAGCCTGATCCCGTCCGGGCCGGCCTACGCGGGGACCCAGGACGCCGCGGCGATCATCGGCATCAAGGCGATCGGCGGGTCGAGCGCCCTCGCGTCCACGTACCTGATCTTGCTGCGTTTCGTGCTCCAGGTCCCTATAACGCTGGCGGGACTGGTCCTGCTGGCGGCGCGGTACGGTGGCCTCGGCAAGCTCCGGCGGGCCACCCGGGAGGACCCATGACCGACACGACGACACCGCGGCCGGACGCACCCGCCGAGACGGAGGCGCCCGTCTCCGCCCGCGCCTCCCTGCGCGCCCGCGCCGTCCGCCGGCTCCAGGACCGCGACCGCACCGAGCTGCTGATCTGGGGCGGCCTGATCGCGATCGCCGCCTTCCTGCGCCTGTACGACCTCGGCTCGCGCCCGTTCCACCACGACGAGAGCCAGGACGCCTACTTCTCCTTCACCTTCGAGAAGGACCCCGGTTCCTACGAGTACAACCCGCTGCTGCACGGCCCCTTCCGCTTCTACATGACGGGGGCCATCTACAAGATCCTCGGCGACAGCGACTTCACCGCCCGCCTCGCCCCCGCCCTGATGGGGATCGCGCTGGTCGCCCTCCCCTACCTCCTGCGGCGCCAGCTCGGCCGCACGGCGGCGCTGAGTGCCGGCGTCATCCTCGCCGTCAGCCCGAGCATCCTCTACTACAGCCGCTTCGCGCGCGAGGACATCTACCTCGCCGCGGTCTCGCTGGCCTTCGCCGTCGCGTGCTTCCGGTTCCTCCACAAGCCGCGCACGCTGACGCTGTGCGCGATCTTCGGCCTCGTCTCCATCGCCTTCTCGATCAAGGAGTCGGGGATCGTCATGGTCGGCATCGCCGCGATGTTCTTCGCCACCGCGGGCCTCGTGCAGTCCGTGCGCGCGTCCGACTGGCGCCAGGGCGAGATCGTCGGCGCCGCGCGCGCGGTCGGCTGGACGGGCTGGGTGTACGCGATCTCCACGATGATCGTCATCTACGCGCTGCTGTTCACGCAGTTCTTCACCAACACCGAGTGCACGACAACGGCGACGGCCGGCAACCCGGCGCACCCGACCAACTGCCTCAACGGCGTCTTCTACGGCATCGAGTACTGGCGCGCGCAGCAGGACGTCGCCCGCGGCGCCGACAAGGCGTGGCTGTACCCGACGATCATCTTCGGCAACGAGTGGCCGGCGCTGCTGCTGGCCGGCGTCGGCACGGTGTTCGCGTTCCGGCGGCCCACCACCCTGCGCCTGTTCCTCGTGTGGATGTTCGCCGGCACGCTGGCCTTCTACTGCTGGGGCTCCGAGCGCTTCGCCTGGCTGGTCGTCCATCCGCTCGTCCCGATGATCCTGCTCGCGGGCCTGGGCTTCCAGGTCCTCTGGCGGTTGAGGTCGCGAGGCGCCCGCACCGCGGCCATGGTCGCGGTCGCCCTCGGCGCGGTCTACATGGTCGCCGCGTCCTACAGCGCCAACGCCAAGCAGGGAGCGAACCCGGCCAACCTGCTCGTCTCCACCCAGTCCTCCACGCAGGTCAAGCAGATCTCCGACCAGGTGCACGCGCTCAACCGCAAGCTCAAGGCGGACGACAAGCCGGAGCTGGGCATCACGATCGACTCAAGCGAGGGCGCCACCTTCCCCTACGCCTGGTACTTCCGCAACGACCAGGTCGGCTACATCGACATGACCCAGGACAACTACACCCCGACCACCCAGGTCTTGATCATGACCGACGGCGCGCGGGCCGCCCAGAAGCCGAACCTGAGCGCCTACGAGGGCCGCCGCTTCGACTTCCGCGTCTGGTGGGTCAAGGACTACAAGAAGAAGCTGTTCTCCGCGTCCGCCTGGTGGGATTGGTACACCGACCGCAAGCCGTGGAACCCGACGGGTGGGATGAAGGAGTGGTTCTACCTCCGGCGCGACGCCGGCGAGCTCCCGGGCAAGGGCACGAAATCCGAGATCCCAGACCCGCCGCCGGTCTCCTGAGGGAGCTGAGCGGGCCGGTCCGCGTCGGCATCGGCTGCGCGGTGGCGATGTTCGTGGTCGCCTGGCTCGGCTGGCTGGACGACTGGACACCGCTGCGGGACTCGTTCGCCCGCGACTACGTGACGCTGCCCAAGTGCGGCCTCGCCGTCCGCCACGGCACCGATCTGTACACGTCGAGCCAGGACTACCCGAACTACGGTCCGGTCGGCAACGGCTGGCTCTCGCACCCGCTGCTGTGCGTCACGGCCGGCGTCCCGCTGTCGTTCCTGGACCCGTTCCTGGGCTACCGGATCCTCAACGTGGTCTACGTGCTCATGCACGTCTTCCTGCTGATCGCCTTCGGCCGCCGCCTCGCCGCGCCCCACCGGACCCGCGATTACGTCATGTTCGCCGCGCTCGGCCTGTGCTTCCCCTGGTACGTGATGTACGTCGTCGGCCAGTACCACGCGCTCAGCGTCTTCGCCCTCGGCCTCGCCCTGCTGGGCATCCGCCGCACCGGCTTCGTCCTGTCGGCCCTCACCAAGCCGGTGCTGGCGCCCGCGGGCATCATCCTCGTCACCCGCCGCCACTTCCGCGAAGCGGCGCTGATCGCGGTCCTGGTCGCGGCCGCGACGCTGCCCTTCTGGAACGTCCTCGACGAGTTCCTGCGGATCGGCTCCGACCAGGCCAAGCTGTTCGTGCCGGGCTGGGACCAGCAGCAGTCGCTCGCGCTGCTGCTCGACGATCTCGTCGATCCCGAGCGCAACCTGCTGATCCGGCAGATCCTCACCGTGGCGCTGATCGCCTACGCGGTCATCGGTCTGCGGCGCAAGCCGATCGAGCTCGC
The DNA here is from genome assembly GCA_963740765.1 of uncultured Solirubrobacteraceae bacterium. Classification (GTDB taxonomy): domain Bacteria; phylum Actinomycetota; class Thermoleophilia; order Solirubrobacterales; family Solirubrobacteraceae; genus DATLGB01. The sequence goes on from CAVUFN010000017.1 coordinate 253,371, forward strand.
CTTCGCCATGGCCGCGATGTCGTTCTTCTTCGTCTACTACGCCCGTGGCCACGAGTACCACGCGACGCTGCTCGTCCCGATCCTCCTGTACCTGTGGACGGAGCCGAGCGGCCGCTACCGGACGCCCTGGATCGCCTTCCTGGCCGTCCTGAGCTTCCTGCCGACCACGTGGACGCTGTTCAACGTGAGCGCGGCGTTCCCGGACTTCGACGTCCTGATGGGCAAGAGCGCGGTCCTGTTCGTCCTGTTCATCGCGCAGAAGCCGGTCGCGGCGCTGCTACTGATCGCCACCATCATCCGCACCGAGGGCGTAGATCTTCGTCCCCTGCGCCGAGAACACCTCGCGACCAGCATCTAGCAGCGCGCCGATGTCGCCGTAGGTGGTCTGCTCGAGCGGTCCGACCACCGCGTAGCGGATCTTGTACCTGGCGACGATCGAGGCCACCACCGCGGGGTCGCGCGTCGTGTAGAGCGTCTGCACGTCGGGCCGGCGCGTCTCGGGCGGGTGGTTGTACTCGGACTCGTGGAACTCCCAGCCCATGACGGTCGAGCGGCCCGAGTAGGTGGACATCCGCGCGTAGCCGTAGGGGCTGTACTCCTCCCCCACCGCCTCGACGATCACGGCCTGCTCGTCGGTGTGCTCGCGCAGCCAGTCGATCGCGCGGACGTCGCCCGGGTACAGGCGCGCCAGCCAGGTCCGGCCCTCCAGGTGCGGGCCCGCCTTGAAGGAACCGCGCTTGGTGACGGTGGCGGGGACCACGTAGCCGAGGCCGACGCCGATCAGGCCGACCGCGACCGCCAGCCACGCCAGGCGGGGACCGCGCGGCAGCCAATGCCGTGCCGACGCGAGCACGACCGCTCCGAACACGGCCAGCAGCAGCCAGGCGTGATAGGCGAACTTGAAGATGGTGTTCAGGCGCGCGTAGGGACCCCCGAGGAACTCGTCCTTGACGAGGCCGACCTCCGCGGCGAACAGGCAGCCGAAGCCGCCGGCGGCGATGAGCCACAGCAGCCGCTCGGCGGGCGGGTGGTCGGGCGAGATCGCCGGGATGAAGGTGACGGCGACCAGGGCGGCCAGAAGCGCTGCTCCCGCGAGGTTCTGGGCCGCCAGCAGCGGGAGCGCGATCGCGGCCACCGCGGCGGCGGGCAGCAGCGCGCGCCAGCGCGACCGGAAGCGCCACAGCAGGGCGGCCAGGGGCGCCAGGAGCAGCCACAGGAAGGTCCCGTCGGTGAGCAGGTGGTGGCTGAGGAACTTGCCCGTCGGCTCGCGCATCGCCTCCGTCGTGAGCCCGACCCCGCGCGTGTTGGCCTTGACGGTGAGGATGTACGGGAGCACCAGCAGGACGCCCAGGACGGTTGCGACGCCCGCCCACAGGACGCCGCGCCCGCGCGCGGCGCTGACGCCGGCCGCCGCGGCGATCGCCAGCCCCGCCGCCACGGGGAACGACCAGGAGTGCGCGCCGTAGAGCCAGCCGATCACCAGCGCGGCGCCGAACGTCTCCCAGCTCAGCAGGCGCGGCGCGCCGTTCAGCGCGACCTGCGCGGCGAACGCGATCGACAGCAGCACGAGCGGCACCGCGATGTAGTGCGCGTGCAGGTCCCCGACCGTCCACGTCGCGAACGGGAACTCGTTGATCGCGTTGGGGATGATCCGGGTCGGGCCGAACCAGTCGAAGCCGCTGACCTTGTCCGCCGTCCAGCCGTACCAGCCGGCGCGCAGGTTGCCCATGAGTGCCAGCAGGACGATGCACCAGACGCCGGCCGACAGCGGGCGCCGGATCGCCATCCCGCCGCGGCGCGCCGCCTCGGCCAGCGTGGCCGCGAGCGTGAACGCCGTGGCGACCAGCAGCGCCTGGACGAGCGCCAGCGACAGGTTGTAGGCCTGCGTCGGCTCCATCCCGCCCGCGAGCCGGATGGGCGTGGCCAGCATGTTCTGGCCGAGGTAGTAGTAGTTGAGCGCCTTGCCCGCGTACCAGGGGTCGTGCGGCGGCATCGTGTCGCCGGTCAGGTTGGCGTTGAGCAGCGCCATGTCGAGCGGGTGCTCGGTCTGCCACACGTCGGGCGAGTAGCCGCCGACGATCAGCGCGATCGCGAAGGTCGCCACGAAGACGACCTCCGACCAGATCAGCAGCCGGCGGCTGAACGCGTCGAGCTTCGCGGCGGGCCTGTCGCGGCGGTGCAGCACGACCGCCACCCCGGCGAGCGCCAGCGCGCCCACTACGACCAGTCCCGTCCCCATGGGGATCCCGACGCTGGCCGCGAACCACACGACCCAGGCCAGCACGAGCATGGCGAACAGCCGGGCGAAGCCCAGCCCCATGCCGGGCAGTCGCCCAAGGGCGCGCTGCGCCAGGGGCAGGCCGACGAGGCCGAGCGCCTCGAAGACGATGAAGAAGCGCAAGGCCGTCGTCATTGCGGAGAGGGATACTGGCGTAATGCCCGGCTCCTACGACCTGATCAAGGACCTCCCGGTCACCATCGACGGCTATTCGCTCGAGCCGCTCGAGCGTTCCGGAGGCCCCAACTTCGTCCGGCGGACGACCGTGTTCCACCTGCAGGGCGGAGGGGTCGAGGGAGTCGGGGAGGACGTCGTCTACGACCCCGACCAACAGCTCGCCCAGCACGCGGCCGGTCCGTGCCTCGACCTCTCCGGCGACTGGACGCTCGACTCGTTCTCCCAGCACCTCGAGGGCCTGGACCTGTTCTACGGCGAGGCGCCGTCGATGCCCGCGTGGCTCGAGTATCGCCGCTGGGCGCTCGAGTCGGCCGCGCTGGACCTCGCCCTGCGCCAGGCCGGCACCTCCCTGCACGAGGCGCTCGGCCGCGAGCCGCGCCCGCTGACCTTCGGCGTCTCGTTGCGGCTGGCCGGATCGGCGCAGGGCGTCATCGACCGGATCGAGGCCTACGGGCCTTCCGTGCGTTTCAAGATCGACTACGAGGCGGAGTGGGACGCCGCGCTGATCAAGGCGCTGGCGGCCACCGAGGCGGTCGACGTCATCGACTTCAAGGGCGCCTACAAGGGCACGGTCGTCGACGTCGAGACCAACGCCGAGGTCTACGCCGCCTGTGCGGACGCCTTCCCCCACGCCTGGCTCGAGGACCCGGACCTCACCGACCCGGAGGCGGCCGCCGTCCTCGTCCTGCGCCACGATCGCGTGACCTGGGACGCGCCGATCCACTCGGTGGAGGACATCGTGCGCTTCGGGATCGAGCCGCGCTGTCTGAACGCCAAGCCGTCGCGCTTCGGGTCGCTGGCCAAGCTGTTCGGCTTCTACGACCACTGCGAGCGCCACCGCATCGCGCTCTACGGCGGCGGCCAGTCCGAGCTCGGCCCCGGCCGTGGCCAGATCCAGCTGCTCGCGTCGCTCTTCCACCCGGACGGGCCCAACGACGTCGCGCCGTCGGGCTGGGATCAGGACGACTTCCCGCGCACCGGGCTGCCGACGTCCCCGCTGGACCCCGCGCCGGACCGCATCGGCTTCCGTCGCGCTGGATAAGCTCAGCGGCATGGCGCAGAAGCCCCGGCAGATCCAGATGCAGAGCAAGGCCGGGATGGCCGCCATGCAGCAGCTGGAGACGAAGTCCGACGAGGAGCTGCACGCGGAGGTGCGCTTCAAGTCCGCCGCGCAGGCGATCCTCGGCGCCCGCGCCGCGGAGCGCTACGACGCGGCGCGCGCCCGGGAGCACTTCCGGACCGCGATCGCCGCTGCGCGACCGCAGGAGCGCCTGCAGCTGCGGCGCATGGCCGAGGCGTCGCTGGCCCTGGCCGAGCGCCGGCCCGACGACCTCCGCGAGGCCGCGATCAAGCTCGGGCAGACGCCGCCGTCGAACCGGCAGCTGCTGGCGCTGCGCTTCATGGGCCTGATCGCCCCGGGCGGCAGCGCGCCCGCCTGGCGGCGCGTCGCCGGCGTCCTGCTGCTGATCGTGATCGTCATCGCGATGCTCGCCGTCGGGTGGGGCCTCGTGAAGCTGATCGCGCTGCCGCTGGGCGGCGTGGACAGCGGGATCGCCATCTTCTACGGCTTCGTCGTCGTGGTCATCGTCCTGGCCGTGCTCGCGCTGCGCGGGCGCCGCAAGCAGGCCGCGGCACGCGCCGCCCGGTCCGGCCAGACGAGCTGACCGCGATGCTCGCCTACGCGCACGGGACCTCGACCACCCCGCTGCTCGGCGAGACCATCGGCGACAACCTCGACCGCACCGTGGCCGCCCACGGCGGCCGCGAGGCGCTGGTCGTCCGCCACCAGGACGTCCGCTGGACCTACGCGGAGCTGGCCGAGCGGGTGGACCGGGTCGCCCGGGCGCTGGTCGCCGCGGGCCTGCAGAAGGGCGACCGCATGGGCATCTGGGCGCCCAACTGCGCGGAGTGGGTGCTGGTGCAGTTCGCGTCGGCCAAGGCGGGGATCATCCTCGTCAACGTCAACCCGGCCTACCGGACCTCCGAGCTCGAGTACGTCCTCAACCAGTCCGGCTGCAAGCTGCTCGTCGCGGCCACCGACTTCAAGACCTCCGACTACCGCGCGATGGTCGCCGAGGTCGACGCCCCCGACCTCGAGCGGACCGTGTTCCTCGGCACGGGCGACTGGGACGCGTTGCTGGAGGGGTCCGCCGACCTGCCGGCCGGGCTGCAGTTCGACGACCCGATCAACCTCCAGTACACGAGCGGCACGACCGGCTTCCCCAAGGGCGCGACGCTCAGCCACCACAACATCCTCAACAACGGCTTCTTCGTCGGCGAGGCGTGCGGGTACGGGCCGGAGGACCGGGTCTGCATCCCGGTGCCCTTCTACCACTGCTTCGGCATGGTCATGGGCAACCTCGGCTGCGTCACCCACGGCGCGTGCATGGTCGTCCCGGCCCCGGCCTTCGAGCCGCGGGCGACGCTCGCTGCCGTCGCCGAGGAGCGCTGCACGTCGCTGTACGGCGTCCCCACGATGTTTCTCGCCGAGCTTTCGGAGATGGATTCGACCCCCTACGACCTCACGTCCCTGCGGACGGGGATCATGGCCGGCTCGCCGTGCCCGGAGGAGGTCATGCGCAAGGTCATCGACCGCATGCACATGGAGGACGTGACCATCTGCTACGGGATGACGGAGACCTCGCCGGTGTCCACGCAGACGGGAGCCGACGACGCGCTGGAGCGGCGCGTCGGCACCGTCGGTCGTGTCCATCCCCACGTCGAGGTCAAGATCGTCGAACCGGAGAGTGGCGCGTGCGTCGCGCGGGGCGAGCCCGGCGAGCTCTGCACCCGCGCCTACTCCGTGATGCTCGGATACTGGGAGGAGCCCGGCAAGACCGCGGAGGCGATCGACGCCGCCGGATGGATGCACACCGGCGACCTCGCGACGATGGACGACGACGGCTACGTGCGCATCGTCGGCCGCTCCAAGGACATGATCATCCGCGGCGGCGAGAACGTCTACCCGCGCGAGATCGAGGAGTACCTCTACGGGCACGAGGCGATCGCCGACGTCCAGGTCGTGGGCGTCCCCGACGATCGCTACGGCGAGGCGGTGGCCGCCTTCGTGATCCGGCGCGAGGGCGCCGAGCTCGACGCGGACGGCGTGCGCGCGTACTGCTCGGGTCGCATCGCCCACTACAAGGTCCCGGCCCACGTCCGCTTCGTCGAGGAGTTCCCGATGACCGTGACCGGCAAGGTCCAGAAGTTCAAGCTGCGCGAGCTGATCTGAGTGATCGCCGACGACGCCCGCCGGCGCCTCGGCAAGCGCTCCCGGGCGCCGAAGGACACGATCCCCGGCCCGTCCCCGCTCACGTCCTGAGCGGATCGCGCGTTGCACCGGTGGTGCTTCCCCCCTTCGCCACCCTCGTCGACGCCCACGGCGACGAGCTGCTCGCGCACGCGCGGCGGCTGACGGATCCGACCGCCGGCGAGGACGTCCTCCAGACCGCTCTGCTGCGGGCCCTGCGCGCCTATCCGCGGCTGCGCCACGCCGACGGGCTGCGGGCGTGGCTGTACCGGATCACGACCAACGCGGCGATGGACCACCACCGCCGCCTCCGCCGCGAGACGCTGGTCGCGGACGTCGAGGTGGGCGGCCACGAGGACACGGTGGACGGCTTCGAAGACCTCATCGGCGCGCTCAGCGCGACGAACCAGGTGACGCTGCGGCTGCGCTTCGTCGAGGACCTCGAGTACGAGGCGATCGCGGCCCGCCTGGGCTGCACCCCGGAGGCCGCGCGCCGGCGCGTCTCCACCGCCCTGCGAACGCTCCGGAGGACACATGCCGCTGCCTGAATCCCTGCTGGACTCGCTGGCTGCCGAGGCGCTGCGCGAGGGCGTCGCCGACGGGCTGTACACCCGCGTCCCGACGCCGATCGGAGACCTCACGGTCGTCTCGGGCGAGCACGGCATCGTGCGGGTCGGCTTCCACGAGGACGCCGAGGACGCGATCCTCGCCGACGCCGCGCTGGGCGTCGGCCCGCGGATCCTGCGCGGCCGGGCCGAGCTGCGCGACGTCACCGAGAAGCTCCAGGCCTTCCTGGAGGACGACGGCGGCGAGCTCGAGCTCCCCTACGACCTGCGCCTGGTCCGCTCCCCGTTCCGCCGCCGCGTGCTGGAGACGCTGGCCGGCGAGGTCCACCGCGGCGAGGCGGTTCGCTACGGGGAGCTTGCGGCCCGTGCCGGCAACCCGCGCGCCGCGCGCGCCGCCGGCACCGCCTGCGCGACCAACCCCGTCCCCATCGTCGTCCCCTGCCACCGCGTCCTCCCCGCCTCCGGCGGGGTCGGCTCCTACGGCGGCGGCCCGCCGCGCAAGCGGCAGCTCCTGGAGATCGAGGGCTACTTTTCCTGAATCGTCACGGACTCGATGACCACCGGGCTGAGCGGCTGCTCGGTGTTCGGATCGGTCGCAGTGGTGGCGATCGCGTCGACGGCGTCGTCGCCGCTCGCGAGCTTCCCGAGCAGCGCGTAGTCGGGCGGCAGCCCGCTGTCGGCGGTGACCACGAAGAACTGGCTGCCGGACGCGCCGGCCGGCTCCTGGGCGGTCTTCGCCATCGCGACGACGCCGCGCTCGTAGGCCAGGCCCTTGGGCGGCGCCTCGACGACGGTGTAGCCGGGACCGCCCTGGCCGGTGCCCGTGGGGTCCCCGCCCTGGATGACGAAGCCCGGCGAGATCCGGTGGAAGGTGGTGCCGTCGAAGAAGCCCTTCTTGGCGAGGGCCACGAAGCTGGCGGCCGTCTTCGGCGCGCGCTTGACGTCGAGCGCGATCGCGAACTCGCCGCAGGAGGTCTTCACCACGGCGGTGTAGGCCTTGTCCGGGTCGAGCTTGGTCGTCGGCTTCTTCTCGCCGCCATCGGGCTTGGGCTTGGGCGCCTCGACGGTCTGGCATCCGGCGGCCTCGACGCTCGCAGCCGGGGCCGGCGTCTTCTCCGCCGCCTTCTTCTTGTCGTCGGAGCCGCAGCCGGCGACGAGGAGGGCGAGCAGGACCAGGGCGAAGGGGCGCATGCGGCCGCGGAGCATAGGCTCCGGTCCTCAATGGACCATGACGTTTGCCTCATCGTCAACCCGCACGCGGGCGGGGGCCGGGCGTCCGACCGGCTCCCCGCCGTCGAGGCCGCGCTGCGCGGTCGCGGCATCGCGTTCCGGGTCGAGCCGACCACCTCGATGGAGCACGCGCGAGCGCTCACCCGTGCGGCCCGCGACCGTGGCGAGACCATCGCCGCGATGGGCGGGGACGGGCTCACGGGCGCGGTCGCCGGCGAGCTGTCGCAGACGCCGGGCACGCTCGCGGTCATCCCGGGCGGGCGCGGCAACGACTTCGCGCGCAAGCTGGAGATCCCGGTCGACCCGGACGCCGCCGTCGCGGTCCTCGCGGCCGGGAAGGTCCGCACCGTGGACGTCGCCGAGGCGGACGGGACGGTCTACCTGGGGATCGCCTCCGCGGGCATCGACTCCGACGTCCAGGTCATCGCCAACTCCACGCGCCTGCCCCTCGGCGGGCAGGTCTACCTGTACGGCACGCTGCGCGCGATCCGCTCCTGGAAGCCCGCCCGCTGGACCGTGACGCTCGACGGCGCGGAGCGCACGTTCGACGGCTACTCCGTCGCGGTCTGCAACTCGGGCGTCTTCGGCGGCGGTATGCACCTCGTCCCGGACGCCTCCGTCGAGGACGGCCTGCTCGACGTCGTGATGATCGCCGACGGCGCCCGTCGCCACTACCTCTCGAACCTCGGCAAGGTGTTCAAGGGCACCCACGTCCACGACCCCGCCTACACCTGCGTCCGCGCCCGCGTGGTGACCTTCGCCGCCGACCGCCCCTTCACCGCCTACGCGGACGGCGACCCGATCTGCGACCTCCCCGCCACCTTCCGCGTCGTGCCGAAGGCGCTGCGGGTCATCGCTCCGTGAACCGGCTCGCGCCCGGCCTGATGGCGGCGAAGGTCGTCGGGCGGCTGTCACGGGCCGCCGGGCGCGGCGGCGGGACGTCGCTGCCCGGCAAGGTCCTCACCCGCGTCGAGCCGGAGGCGATCGGGCTCCTGGCCGGCCGGCTCGCGCACGGCTCCGTCGTCCTGTCGGCGACGAACGGGAAGACGACCACCGCCGCCATGGTGGCCAGCGTGCTGGAGCGGCGCGGCGCGCGCCTCGTCCACAACCGGGCCGGGGCCAACATGGCCGGTGGCGTGGCGAGCGCGCTGGCGGATGCGGCCCGCGGCGGCGGGCGGCGCGTGGCGGGCGACACGGGGCTCTTCGAGGTCGACGAGTTCTGGATCCCGCAGCTGCTGTCCGAGCTGCGCCCGCGGGCGGTGCTGCTGGCCAACCTGTTCCGTGACCAGCTCGACCGCTACGGCGAGCTGGAGACGATCGGCGACCGCTGGCTCGAGGCGGTGGCGGCGCTGCCCGCCGAGACTGCGCTGGTGCTGAACGCCGACGACCCGCTGGTGGCCGACCTCGGCCGCAACCGCGTCTCCACCTACTTCGGCGTCGAGGACGACGCCCTCGCCCGGCCCGAGATGCAGCACGCGGCGGACTCCAAGCACTGCCGCCGCTGCGGCCACCCGTACCGCTACGAGGCGATCTACCTCGGGCACCTGGGCCGCTACGCCTGCCCGAACTGCGGGCAGCGCCGCCCCGAGCCGTCCGTTCTCGCCCGCGGCGTCGAGCTGCGCGGCATCCGCGCCGCGGCGTTCACCCTCGTCACGGCCGACGGTGAGGCGCGGGTCGAGCTGCCGCTGCCGGGTCTGTACAACGTCTACAACGGGCTCGCCGCCGCGGCGCTGTGCGGGGTGCTCGGCGCGACGCTGCCGGAGATCGTCGCCGGCCTGGAGTCGGTCGCCCCCGCCTTCGGGCGGGCGGAGACGCTGCCGCTGCGCGGCCGCGACGCGTCGCTGCTGCTGATCAAGAACCCGGCCGGCGCCAACGAGGTCCTGCGCACCGTCGCCCTGGAGGGCCACGGCCTCGACATCCTCGGCGTGCTCAACGACAACACCGCGGACGGCCGCGACGTCTCGTGGGTGTGGGACGCCGACTGGGAGCTGCTCGCGCCGCACCTCGGGCGGATGGTGTGCGCCGGCACGCGTGCGGCCGAGCTCGCGGTGCGGCTCAAGTACGCGGGCGTCGACCCGGCGAAGCTGACCGTGATCGAGGACCTCGAGCCCGCGCTGGACACCGCGCTGGCCGGCGGCTCCGGCCCGCTGTACGTCCTCCCCACCTACACCGCCCTGCTGGCGCTGCGCGAGCTGCTGGCCCGCAGCGGCGAGGCCGCGGAGTACTGGCGGTGAACCCGGTGGTCGCATGGCACGACGTGGAATGCCACGGCTACGTGGAGGACCTCCCGGTGTGGCGGAGACTGGCCGAGCGTGAGCCCGGCCCGATCCTCGACGTCGGGGCGGGCACCGGCCGCGTGACGCTGGACCTCGCCGCCCGCGGGCACGACGTCACCGCCCTCGACAACGACCCCGACCTGCTCGCCGAGCTGCGCCGGCGCGGCGAGGTCCCCACCATCCTCGGCGACGCCCAGGCCTTCGCGGCGGGTCCGTTCGGGCTCGTGATCGTGCCGATGCAGACGCTGCAGCTGCTCGCCGACCGGGACGGCTTCTGGCGCTCCGCCCGCGCGGCGCTCGCGCCCGGCGGGCTCGTGGCGGCGGCGATCGCCGACGAGCTCGTGGGCTTCGACGATCCCGACGTGCAGCCCGATCCCGACGTCGGCGAGTGGGACGGCGTCCGCTACGTCTCCCAGCCCTTGGCCGTCCGCGTCAACGCCGCCAGCGCGCGCATCGAGCGGATCCGGACGATCGGCGACGGTCCGGCGGTCCCCGACGTCATCGAGCTGGCGCTGGTCACCGCTCCGCAGCTCGCGGCCGAGGCGCGCGCCGCCGGCCTGCGTCCGGTCCCGGGGGAGCGCATCCTCGCCACCGGCGAGCACGTCGGCTCCAGCGTGGTGATGGCCCGTGCCTGATCTTCGCGTCTGTGCGCTGTACCCCGACCTGATGAACATCTACGCCGACCGCGGCAACCTGCTGTTCCTGCAGCGGCGCTGCGAGTGGCGCGGCCTCGGCTTCGAGCTGGCGGGCGCCGACCCCGGTGAGGAGGTCGACCCCGACGCGCACGACCTCTTCTACATCGGCGGCGGGCAGGACCGCGACCAGGCGCTGTGCGCGGAGGACCTCGCCACGGTCAAGCGCGACGCGTTGCACACCGCCGCCGCGGCCGACAAGGTCATCCTCGCCGTCTGCGGCGGCTACCAGCTGCTCGGCCACTCCTACGAGATGGGTGACGAGACGCTCCCCGGCGCGGGCCTCGTCGACCTGCACACCGTCCGCAGCGACGGCCCGCGCCTGATCGGCAACGTCGCCATCGAGGTCGACCTGATCGGCACCCCACCCACCCCACGCGTCCTCGCCGGCTTCGAGAACCACGCCGGACGCACCCACCTCGGCGCGGGCGAGCGCCCGCTGGGCCGGGTCCTCGCCGGCCACGGCAACAACGGCACCGACCGCCAGGAGGGCATCCACCGCGGCACCGTCGTCGGCACCTACCTCCACGGCCCGCTGCTGCCCAAGAACGCCTGGTTCGCCGACTGGCTGATCGCCACGGCGCTCGGCCTCGACGAGCTCGCCCCCCTCGACGACACGCTCGAGACCGCCGCCCACGCCGCCGCCCGCCGCGCCGCCGGCGTCTAGTCCAGCGCCTCGCCGAGCACGGCCACCGCACGGTCGACGTCGGCCTCGTCGATCACCAGCGGAGGCTTGATCTTGATCACGTTGCGGCGCGGCCCGTCCGTGGACAGCAGGACGCCGGCGCGGCGGGCGTGCTCGACCGCGGCGGTCGCCCGCGCGGCGTCCGTCAGCTCGACGCCGAGGAAGAGACCCTCGCCGCGGACCTCGGTGACGCACGACGCCCGCAGCCCGGCGAGCCCGTCCTTGAACCGGCGCCCGAGCCGGGCGGCGCGGGCCTGGAGCCGCTCGTCGGCGACGACGTCGAGCACCGCCAGGGCGGCCGCGCACGACACCGGGTTGCCGCCGAAGGTGTTGAAGTACTCCATCCCGGTCTCGAAGGAGCGGGCGATCGCCGGGGTCGTGACGACGGCACCGACCGGGTGGCCGTTGCCGATCGGCTTGCCGAGGGTGACGATGTCGGGGACCGCGTCCTGCAGTTCGAAGCCCCAGAAGGCTCGGCCGACGCGACCGAAGCCGACCTGGACCTCGTCCGCGACGCACACCGCTCCGGCGGCGCGCGCGTGCGCGTGGGCGGCGGTCAGGTAGCCGTCGGGCAGGACCAGCTGACCGGCGACGCCGGGCAGGGACTCGGCGAAGAACGCGCCGGGACGCGCCAGCCGGGCGACGTCGTCGGCGTCCGCGGCATCCCGCGGCAGCCGGGCGACGCGGACGTGGTCGGGCCGGCCGCCGCCGCCCGGTCCGTCGAACTTGTAGGGCGAGATGTCGATCAGCGCGCTGAGGTTGCCGTGGTAGGCGTGGTCGAGCACGAGGACGTCGCGGGCGCCGGTGTGGGCGCGGGCGAGCCGCAGCGCCAGGTCGTTGGCCTCGCTGCCGGAGTTGACCAGGAAGACGACGCTGAGGGGGTCGGGGAAGGTGGCCGCCAGGCGCCGGGCGTAGGTGACCAGGCCGTCGTGCAGGTAGCGCGTGTTGGTGTTCAGCCGCGCCATCTGCGCGGCCGCCGCCGCCACCACGCGCGGATGCGCATGGCCGACGTGGCAGACGTTGTTGACGAGATCGAGATAGGCGCGGCCGGTCGCGTCGAAGAGATGGGCGCCCTCGCCGCGGACGATCTTCAGCGGTTCGGCGTACGACAGGCTCAGGGTGCGCGACAGCGACACGCGGCGGGCGCCCCGGACATCGCGCCGTGGTGGCTCTGCGCGGACGCCGCGGGGCAGCCCCAGCAGGAGGTTGGGGTCGGGCGCCGTGGATTCCCAGACGTCGCGCTCGGCGAGCGTCCCGACGCCGCGCGTGTCCGCGCCCAGGCCGAGGTCGGTCGTCAGCAGTTGCAGGTGCAGGTGCGGCGCCCAGCCCCCGTTCTCCGCCGGCGGGCCGAGGTGGCCGACGGTCGCGCCGCGCGGCACCGGGGCGCCCGGGACCAGCGCCTCGGCGGACGCGCGGTCGAGGTGCCCGTAGAGCGTGAAGAACGGGACACCGTCGTCCGTGCGGTGGGCGAGCACGACGACCCCGCCCCAGTCCCGGTGGGCGGGGCGGAAGCGCGCATCGTGCACGATGCCGTCCAGTGGCGCCAGCACCGGCGTGCCGGCGGGCAGGAACACGTCGACGCCCAGGTGCAGGGTGCGCCGCTCCCCCGGCAGCTCGGCGACGAAGGCCTCGCTGTCGTAGACCCGGCGGTCCTCCAGGTAGGCGCCGAGCGCGGGCTCCGAGTCCGGCGGCGGCGGGTCCTCCCCCGAGAAGTCGAGCACCGGCGCGTCGTTGAGCGGCGTCGCGAAGACCGGGCCGGAGTCGGCGAGCGTGAGATGGCGCCGGACGGCGCGGGCGGTCGGGACCGCCTCGTAACCGCAGGCGGCCCGCAGGCGCAGCGGCTCGAGCTCGTGCGGGACCGGGCCGAGCCGCTCCAGCAGCCGGGTCACGCCGGTCTGGCTGACCAGCAGGTAGTCGTTGTCCGGCTGCTCGGCGCGCTGCTCGGCGGCGTTCACGGTGCTGACGGCCAGGCGGGCCCGGATCAGGTCCGGCAGCAGGGCGAGCTCGGCCGGCGCCAGCGGGGCGACCTCGTGGTAGCCCGCCACCAGCGGCAGCACCTCGCGCTCGGGCACGGCCAGCAGCGTCATCGCATAGGCGCACGCGACGGCCAGCCCGCAGACCCGCGGGGCCCGGCAGACGTCGCCGAAGTCGATCAGCCCGGCGACGCGGCCGTCGTCGGCGAGCAGCACGTTGTGCTCGTTGGCGTCGTTGTGGATCGGCTGCGACGGGAGGCCGCGCAGCGCCGGCTCGACCACCGTGGCGAAGCGCTCCAGCACCGGGGCGGCAGCGCGTTGTTCGCCGGCCTGCAGCGGGTGCCAGCGGAACCGCCGGTCGAGTGCGGGATGCTCGAGGTCGCGCAGCGCGAGGTCGAGCGCGGCGACCGCGCGGCCGAGGCTCGCAAGGGTGGCCGCGCCCGGCGGCGCGGCGCCGGCCAGCGGGGTCCCCGTGACCCACGTCAGCACCCGGATGACACCGGAGTCGGTGGCTCGACGGGCGCTGCCGTCGCGGGTGCGGACGAGTTGCGGCGTGGCGATGCCCTCGACGCGCCCCGCGACGTGCTCCATCGCGGCGTCCTGGAGGTCGAGCCAGCCGAGGTCGGCGTCCGGCGGGTGCAGCTTGACGACGTGTCCGTCGAGCGCGTAGTTGCGGTCCAGCTCGCCGGGCAGCGGTCGCAGCTCGCCGCGCAGCCCGTAGTGGCGCTCGACCGCTTCCATCATCGGCCGGTGGAGCCGAAGCCGCCCTCGGCCCGGGCGGACTCGCCGAGCGCGTCGACCTCGACGACCTCCGGGGCGGCGACGGCGGCGATGACGAGCTGGGCGATGCGCTCGCCGGCGGCGACCTCGTACGCGGCGGCCCGGTCGGTGTTGAGCAGCAGGACGGAGACCTCGCCGCGGTAGCCGGCGTCGATCAGGCCGGGCGCGTTGACGAGCGCGATGCCGTGCCGGGCGGCGAGGCCCGAGCGGGGAACGACCCAGCCGGCGTGGCCGTCGGGGAGCTCGACGGCGATGCCGGTGCGGACCATCGCGCGCTCCCCCGCCTCGAGGACGAGCGGTTCCAGCGCGCACAGGTCGTAGCCCGCGTCGCCGGGATGGGCGCGGCGCGGCAGGACCGCGGCCGGGTCGAGCCGCCTAACCCGCAGGGGTGTGGCCATTCGCCCCTGAGAAGCGGCTGTAGCGCGCCGCCACCGGCTCGGGGAGGCGGACGGCCACGCGGACGCCCTCCGGGGTGTCCTCGCGCTCGAGGTCGCCCGCCAGCTCGTGCAGTTCGTTCAGGATGGCGCCCTCGCTGAACGGGATGATCAGGTCGATGTCGACCAGGCGCCGCTCGAAGTCGGCGGCGATGCGCTCGCGCAGCTCGTCGAGGCCCTCGCCCGTCAGCGCGGACACGAGCACGCCCTCCGGGTGGCTGAAGCTGACCGCGGAGCGCGCGTCGGGGTCCAGCGCGTCGGACTTGTTGAGGACGAGCAGGTGGTCGCCGTGGGCGCCGATCTCCTCGAGGACGTCGTCGACCGCCTTCAGCATCCCGTCGAGCTCCTCCTCGGGCGCGGAGGCGTCGACCACGTGCAGCACGAGGTCGGCCCGGATCGTCTCCTCGAGGGTGGCGGCGAACGCCTCGACGAGCCCGTGCGGCAGCTTGCGGATGAAGCCGACCGTGTCCGTGACCAGGTAGGGCCGGCCCTCGATCTGCGTGGTGCGCGTCGTCGGATCGAGCGTGTGGAAGAGCCGGTCGCGGACGGAGACGGCCTCACGGCCGGTCAGCGCGTTGAGCAGCGTCGACTTGCCGGCGTTCGTGTAGCCGGCCAGGGCAACGGTCGGCAGGTGCGCGCGCTCGCGCTCGGCGCGCTGGGTGGCCCGCGTCGCCCCGACCTCCTTGAGGCGGCGGCGCAGCGCGGTGATGCGGTCGCGGGCGAGGCGGCGGTCCGTCTCGATCTGCGACTCACCCGGGCCGCGGGTGCCGATGCCGCCGACGCCGCGCCCGGCGCCGAGGCGCTCGAGGTGCGTCCACAGCCCCCGCATGCGGGCCATGTTGTACTCCAGCTGGGCGAGCTCGACCTGGAGCTTGCCCTCCGCCGTGTTGGCGTGGCCGGCGAAGATGTCGAGGATCACGCTGGTGCGGTCGAGCACCGGGACGTCGAGCTCCGTCTCCAGGTTGCGCTGCTGGCGCGGGGTCAGCTCGTCGTCGGCGACCGCGAGGTTCGCGTCCGACTGCTTGATGGCGTCCTTGAGCTCGGCGACCTTCCCCGACCCCAGGTAGACGTTCGGGTGCGGCCGGTCGCGCGTCTGCGTCATCTCTCCGACGGTCGCGACACCGGCGGTGCGCAACAGCTCGACGAGCTCGGACAGGTCGCCGTTGCCGTCGTCGTTGACGCCGAAGGTGTAGGCCCGCTGTCGTGCGCGTCCGGTCTCTTCCTGCACCCAGTCCAGCTTACGCACCGACCAGCGGGGACCGCGAGGGCGGCGGCAGCTTGTCGTAGCGCGGGAGCAGCTCGGCCGTGGGCAGCACGATGACGCCCTCCTGCGGGTCCCCGACCCAGGTCCCGAGGCCGGCGCCGAGCCCGTAGGCCGCGTAGGCGGCGGCACACGCGTCGAGCTCGTCGAGCGTGCGGTGCCAGAGCCCGCCGTCCTCGTCCACGACACCCTGCTGCTTGAGCGAGGCGATCCGCTGCTGCAGGCCCCACGGGGTGCGCTTCGGGGACGGCCGATGGCCCAGCAGCGAGCAGAAGATCGCGTCCGGATAGGTCTCGAACAGCCGCCCCTGGGCGAGGGCGTGATCGCCGACGGACGCCTGGTACGTGGGATCGGGCGCGGGCAGGTACTTGCCCAGCGGGTCGAGCGCGCGGAACAGCTGGAAGCCGACGTACATCCACGACTCCCAGGCCGTCTGCGGCTGGCCCTGCTTGGGGACGGGATACAGCGGCAGCCCGCGGCGGAACAGCAGCGCGTCGCAGACCCGCATGCGTTCGTAGCGGCCCTCGGGGACGCCGATCGCCTCGCGGATCGGCGAGCCGGCCGCGAGCAGGTCGAGGCGGTGGCCGGACGGCGCGTCGACGCCGACGACGGCCTCCCCGCGGCCGAAGCCCTCCACCGTGCGCGCCACCTGCTCGACCGTGCCGGGCTCGTAGAAGGTCGCGACGAGCTCGAGGCCCTCGGCGCTGCGGCGCTCGTGCAGCGTCACGAGTTGCTGATTGCCCGGCCGGGCGGAGACGTCGATACCGCAATAGCGCAAACCGGGCGGGAGAGTAGCCTGCGCGCCGTGCTCGCCGACCGACTCCTCGAGCTGGTGGACATCCCCTCGGAGTCCCACCGCGAGGATGCGCTTTTGACCCACATTGCAGGGGTTCTGCAGGCGGGCGGCGCCGAGGTCCTCGAGCTTGGCGACGGCTGCGTGCTGGCGCGCCCGGCAGGGACGGCGCCATCCGTGCTGCTCGCCGGGCACACCGACACCGTGCCGGTCCAGGGGAACCTGCCGGGACGCATCGAGGGCGGCGCCGTGCACGGCCTCGGCGCCTCGGACATGAAGGCCGGCCTGGCGGTCGCGATCGAGCTGGTGCTCGCCGGCGCCCCGGTGTCGGCGCTGTTCTTCCCGCGTGAGGAGCTGCCCTTCGCCGACACCGCGCTCACCCCGGTGCTCGGGCGAGCGCCCGAGCTGCGCGCGCACGCGCTGGCGCTCGTGATGGAACCGACCGACAACGCCGTGCAGGGCGGCTGCCTGGGCAACCTCAACGCGCGCTGGACCTTCAGCGGCGTCGCCGGCCACTCCGCGCGCCCGTGGCTGGCCGACAACGCCATCTCGCGTGCCGCGGCCGGGATCGCGGCGCTCGACGCGCACCCGCCGCGCCCGCTGACCTTCGACGGGCTCGAGTTCACGGAGGTCGCGTCCGTGACCACGATCGCCGGCGGGGTGGCCTTGAACGTCGTCCCCGACACGGTCCACTGCGGCCTGAACTTCCGCTACGCGCCCGGCCGGACGCCGGCGGAGGCCGAGGCCCGCCTGGCGGAGCTGTGCGCGGGCCACGGCGCCCTCGACATCGTCGGCCACGCGCCGTCGGGCACCGTCCACGTGAGTGAGCCCGAGGTGCAGCGGCTGATCGCCGTCGGCGGCCTCGACGTCGCGCCCAAGCAGGCCTGGACGCCGGTGGCCGAGCTGACCGCGGCCGGGATCCCAGCGGTCAACTTCGGGCCGGGTGACCCCGCCCAGGCGCACCGCCGCGACGAGCACGTCCGCATCGATGCGCTGCAACGCGCCTACGACGTCCTGGAGGCATGGCTGTGCGGCTGAACCCGGTCCTGGCGGACCTTCCCCCCTACCCGTTCGCCCGGCTGCGGGTCACCGTGGACGCGCTCAAGGCGCGCGGCATCGAGATCCTCGACTTCGGGATGGGCGAGCCGCGCGAGGACACGCCTCGGTTCATCCGCGACGCCGTCGCAGGCGCGATCGAGCCGATGGCGCCGTACCCCGCCACGGTCGGCCTGCCCGAGCTGCGCGCCGCCATCTCGCGCTGGATCGCGCGCCGGTTCGGCGCCGACGTCGAGGCGGTGATCCCGACGCTCGGGACCAAGGAGGTCATCTTCTCGCTCGCCGGCGTGGTCGACGGCGCCATCGCCGTGCCGTCCCCCGCGTATCCGGTGTACGAGCGGGGCGCGCTGTTCGCCGGGCGCGAGGTGATCGAGGTGCCGCTGAGCGCCGACCGCGGGTTCCTGCCCGACCTCGACGCCGTCCCGTGGGACCGCATCGGGCTCCTGTGGCTCAACTACCCGAACAACCCGACCGCGGCGGTGGCGCCGCTCTCGTTCTACGAGCAGGCCGCCGCGCTGGGGCGCGAGCACGACGTCCTGGTGTGCTCGGACGAGGCCTACACGGAGATCTACTTCGGCGACGAGCCGCCGGCGTCGATCCTGCAGGTCGGTGACCTCACGAACGTGCTCGCGCTCAACACGCTCTCCAAGCGCTCGGCGATGCCGGGCTACCGGTCCGGGTTCGCCGCCGGGGACCCGCAGGCGGTCGCCGCCCTCGCGCGCTTCCGCCCCAACACCGGCACCGTCCCGCAGGACTTCGTCCAGCGCGTCTCCGTCCTCGCCTGGGACGACGAGGCCCACGTGGAGGACATGCGGGCGATCTACCGCGCCAAGCGCGACGTCCTGCTGCCTGCCTGTGCGGCAGCCGGCCTCGAGCACGTCGGCGGGGACGCGACGATGTTCCTGTGGCTGCGTGATCCGGCCGGTGTCGCCGCGGAGTTGCTCGAGCGCGGCGTCGTCCTGGCGCCGGGCGACTTCTTCGGGGAGGCCGGCCGCGGCTACGCGCGGCTGGCGCTCGTCCCGCCGCTCGACGTCTGCGAGCGGGCCGCTTCAATCATTGGCATGTAGAGCGGCGTTCAGCCCGCCCCAGTCCCCGCTGCGCGGGGTCGCCTCCAGGCGCCCGGTGACCGAATGGCGGCGGAACAGGAGGTCCGAGGCGCCGGACAGCTCTCGCGCCTTGACCGTCTCGCCGTCGGGCAGCGTGATGATCGAGCCGGCGGTCACGTAGCAGCCGGCCTCGACGACGCAGCGGTCGCCCAGGCTGATGCCCAGGCCCGCGTTGGCTCCCAGCAGGCAGCCCTCGCCGATGCTCAGGACGTCCTGGTTGCCGCCGCTGAGCGTCCCCATGATCGACGCGCCGCCACCGATGTCGGACCCGTCGCCCACGACCACCCCAGCGCTGATGCGGCCCTCGACCATCGACTGGCCGAGGGTGCCGGCGTTGTAGTTGACGAAGCCCTCGTGCATCACGGTCGTGCCGGGAGCGAGGTGCGCGCCGAGGCGGACGCGGTTGGCGTCGGCGATGCGCACGTTCTCCGGCGTGACGTAGTCGGTCATGCGCGGGAACTTGTCGACGCCGGTGACCTGGACGGGGTCGCGGCTGCCGAGCCGGATCGTCTCCAGGTCGGCGGGATCGACGGGGCCGAGGTTGGTCCACGCGTTGTTGGGCAGGACGCCGAACAGCCCTTCGAGGTTGACCGCATGCGGCTTGACGATCGTGTACGAGAGCAGGTGCAGCCGCAGGTACGCGTCCGGGACGTCCTGGGGCGGGGCGTCGAGGTCGATCTCGATCGTGAGCTCCCGGCGCGGGTCCGTCTTGGCGAACGGGACGGGGCGCTTGGGCTCGATGGCGGCCCGCGGGAACCAGGTGTCGATGATGCGGTCGCCCGAGTAGGTGGCGAGGCCGTCGGCTCTGACTCGGCTCATGCCCCGAACCTAGCCACAAAGTCCGCGCTCAACTCCCCGCGGTAGATCGGGACCGCCCAGCCGGTCAGATCGACGTGCAGGTCCTCGGTGACGTCGACCTCCAGCTCGCCGCCGTCGAGGACGACGGTGACGGGCGAGTCGCCGCCGCGGACGACGTGCGCGATCGCGGCCCCGGATGCGCCGGTGCCGCTGCTGAGCGTCTCCCCCACGCCGCGCTCGAAGATCCGCGCCCGGATGCGGTCGGGCGCGAGCTCGGTCCAGAACGAGACGTTGGTGCGGTTGGGAAAGCGCGGGTCGGTCTCGATCGGCGGGCCTTCGGCGGCGAGGTCGACGGCATCGGGGTCGTCGACGCGGATCGCGCACTGCGGGTTGCCGATCGTCAGTGACTGGTATCGGTGACCGGACGGCAGCTCGCCCGTCTCGATCAGCTGCGCGCGGCCCATGTCGACCCGGCAGGTCGTGGGGCCGGTGATGGTCGGCCGGATCTCCCCCGCGGCGGTCTCGATGCTGAACGTGTCCTGCTCCGTCCAGTGCCGGCGCAGGTAGAGGATCGCGATGCGGGCGCCGTTGCCGCTCAGCTCGGCCTCGCTCCCGTCCGGGTTGTAGATGCGCAGGCGGGCGACGAAGCCGGGCTGCGTCGGTGCGCTGAGCGCCAGCACCCCGTCACCGCCGGGGCCGAAGTGCGGATCGCACAGCGTCCTGGCCGTCTCGGGGGTGAAGGACTCCTGCTCGAAGACGAGGTAGTCGTTGCCTAGGGCCTGCCACTTCTCGAAGCGCACGCGGCCAGTATTGCCGCTGCGAGCGCGTCGGGGTCGGCGTCGGTGGCGTCGAGGTCCAGGACGTCCGGGAGCTTGCGCAGCCAGGTCAGCTGGCGGCGGGCGTAGCGGCGGGTCGCCTGCTTCATGCCGTCGACGTCGCCGGCGAGCAGGTGCTCGAAGCCGAGCGCCTTGCGGGCGGTCGGGCCGGCGCCGGCGGCGTCGGCCGCGCGGACCTCGTCGGCGGCGCCCGCGGCGACCATGGCGTCGACGCGGGCGTCGATCTGCTCGTAGAGGCGCTCCCGGTCCATGGTCAGCGCGGCGAGCAGGGTCGGGTGGCGGGTGTTCCGCGTCCACAGCTGGTCGCCGCCCGGCGGCGCGTGGCCCTGGGCGAGCAGCTCGAGGGCGCGGGTGATGCGGACGCCGTCCTTGGGGTCGATGCGGGCGGCGGCGTCGGCCGGAAGCTCCGCGTGCAGCGCCGGGGCGCCCTCGCGCCGGAGGCGTTCGGTCAGCGCGGCGCGGATCTCCGGGTCGGGCGGCGGGCGCAGGTCGAGGTCGGCGAGCGCGGCGCGCAGGTAGAGCCCCGTCCCGCCCACCACGATGGGGCGGCGCCCCGCGGCGAGCAGGGCGTCGATCTCCGCGTGGGCCAGCTGCGCGTACCGGCCCGCGCTGAAGGTCTCCGTGACCGGGACGATGCCCTGGAGGCGGTCGCCTGCATGCGCACCGGTCAGCACGGCCAGGCCTGCGTAGAGCTGGAGCGCGTCCGCCGCCACCGTCTGCGGGTCCTCGCCCTGGGCGCGGAGCCGGTCGGCGACCGCCAGCGCGACCGCCGTCTTCCCCACCCCGGTGGGACCGAAGATCGCGATGACGTCCATGCCTGGGGTAGTTTGCCGCCCATGAACCTCAGCGGCTCGCGCGCACTCGTCACCGGTGCCACCGGCGGCCTCGGCCACGCCATCGCCCGCGCGCTCGCCGGACGCGGGGCGCAACTCGTCCTCACCGGCCGGCGCACCGAGGTGCTCGAACCGCTGGCCGCGGAGACGGGCGGTCGCGCGCTCGCGTCCGACCTCTCCGATCGCGCTGCCGTCGATCGCCTGCTCGACGAGGCCGGGGACATCGACGTCCTCGTCGCCAACGCGGCGCTGCCGGGCAGCGGGCCGCTGCTCGACTACGAGCCCGAGGCGATCGACCGGGCGCTCGACGTCAACCTGCGCGCGCCGATCATGCTCAGCCGCGCGCTGATCCCGCGGCTGCTCGAGCGCGGCGGCGGCCACCTCGTCTTCGTCTCGTCGCTGTCGGGCAAGGCGATCTCGCCCGGCGCGAGCATCTACTGCGCCACCAAGTTCGGGATGCGCGGCTTCGCGCTGGCCCTGCGCGAGGACCTGATCGGTACGGGCGTGGGCGTGTCCGTCGTCTACCCGGGCTTCATCAGCGGCGCGGGGATGTTCGCCGAGTCCGACACGGAGCTGCCGGCCTTCGTCGGGACCAAGACACCGGAGCAGGTCGCCAAGGGCGTCATCAGCGCGATCGAGAAGGACAGGGCCGAGGTCAGCGTCGCGCCGTTGGGCGTTCGCGCCGGTGCCGCCGCGGCCGGGCTGATGCCCGCGCGCATGGCGGCGGTCCAGCGGCGCCTGGGCGCCCAGAGGATCGCCGACTCGATGGCCGCGGGCCAGCGCTCGAAGCGCTAGCTGCGGCGGGCGAGCTCGCGCTCGCGGGTGTGGCCCTCCTCGGCCAGGGAGCTGATCGCGGCAAGGATCTCGTCCGCCAGGCGCGGGCCGTCGGACTCGCTGTCCGGCGTCGCCGTGATGCGGACGACCACCTCGTCGGCGTCGACCTCCTCGAGGTCGATCCGCGGCTCGGTGCGGGTCTGCGTGTGGACCTGAGCCTCGATGAGCCGCTGGACCTCGCTCGGCTTGACGTCGGGCCGCAGGCGCGCGCGGAGGTCGACGCCGGAGGGCTCGCGTAGCGGGACCACCGCGGACGACAGCACGACGTTGTTCGGGATCATCATCGTGTCCTGGCCCTGGGCGAAGGTCGTGTACAGCAGGCCGTGAGAGGCGACGACGCCCTCGATCTGGCCGGCCACCCCGCCCGCCTGCAGACGGACGCGGTCCCCGACCCGGAACGGCTGCGCCGAGATCAGGACGAGGCCGGCGATCACGTTGCCGAGCGTCTGCTGGGCGGCAAGACCGAAGACGACCGCGAAGACGGCACCACCGACGGCCAGCGTGCCCGGGCGGATGCCGATCACGCTCAGGACCATCAACAGCGTCACGATCATGAAGATGAGCCGGACGAAGAAGCCGACGGTGCCGGCGGTCGCGGCGTCCATGCGCCGGTTGAGCCAGGGGATCGGGCCCTTGGCGAGGTCCTGCGCGAGCCGGTAGCCCAAGAACGCGATGCTGATCGCCACCGCGTACCGGATCGGCTGCTGCAGGCCCCCGGTGAACCAGTCCTGCCGGTGCTCGTTGACCAGCACGGTCCCGACGATCAAGGGGATGATCAGCAGCAGCTCGCGCCGCGCCCGCCGGGAGGCGTTGATGGCCTGCAGCGTCAGCGCCCGGGCTCCGGGCCGCGACACCGCGTCTTCACGCTTCAGCCTGTGGAAGAACATCACGGTTCGGATACCCGCGGCGGAGCGTCCACACGCCAGCGTGACGAGGCACACAGTGCCGTTCGGGTCAGAACAAACTCTCCTGCACAGACGGTGTTTCCGCCTGCCGCCGCGGCACGCCGCCGACCGCCACCCCATGCCCGGCCCACTGAAGCGCCGCACCGCGCTGGAAGCGCCGGGCGAGGTCCTGCTCCGCCGGCACGCTCGTGAGCGCCCGCAGCCGCTTCTCCGTCGCCGCGCGGGCCGCCGGGGCCAGCCGCGAGCGGCGCGCGTAGAGCCGCTCGTACATCGGCACCAGGTCGGGGCGCTGCAGCCGCAGCCAGCCCATGAACACGTCCTTCGTGGCGCCGGCGAGGAACAGCGCCTGCCCGCCGATGGTCCGCGCCCCCGCCTCCCGGCACGCCTCCACGACGGCCTCCACCTGCTCCGGCGCGTCGTTGATCCCCGGCATCAGCGGTGCCACCAGCACCCCCGTCGGCACCCCGGCCGCGTTCAGCGCCGCCACCGCCTCCAGTCGCTTGCGCGGATGCGGCGTGTGCGGCTCCGTCGCCCGCCACGCCTTCTCGTCGAGCGTCGGGACCGACAGGCACGCGCTGAACTCCGTCACCGCGAGCAACTCGAGGAACAGGTCCAGGTCGCGCAGCAGCAGCGGCGACTTCGTCAGGACCGAACACGGATTGTGCGCGTCTCGCAGCGCCTCGAGGATCCCGCGCGTCAGCCCGTAGCGCTTCTCCACCCACTGGTACGGGTCCGTGTTCGTCCCCAGCGCCACGTGCTCCCCGGTCCACGACGGCCGCTTCAGCTCCGCCCGCAGCACCTCCGGAGCGTTGACCTTGACCACGATCTGCGAGGCGAAGTCCTCGCCTGCGTCGAACCCCAGGTACTCGTGCGTCGGGCGAGCAAAGCAGTAGCAGCAGTGATGGGTGCATCCGCGGTACGGGTTGACGGTCCAGCCGAACGGCATGCGGGACGCGCCGGGAACGCGGTTGAGCGCGGACTTGGCGTGGATCTCGTGGAAGCGGGCGGAGAGCGCCTCCGGGGCGTCGAAGGTACGGGTGACGACCCCCGTGTCGAGCCCCGGGAGCCGGGCCTCTGAGTCCTTGGTGGCGATCTGCTCGTGCCAGCGCACGAACACATGTTCGCACACCGGACGGACGGTGAGCGCTCACGCCGAGCTTGCGGTAGGCGCCGGTGTCGATGTGGGCGCGGGCGTGCCGGCAGCGCGAGCCGCTTCAGCGCAGCGCCGCGGCGAGCAGCGAGGCCTCGCCGGCGAGGGTCTGCGACGTCGCGGACGCGATCTCGACCGGCACCGTGTCGCCGGGGGAGGCGATGCCGGTGAAGTTGACGACCTTGTTGTGGCGGGAGCGGCCGCGGAGCTTGGACGGGTCCGTCCGCGAGGTCCCCTCGACGAGGACGTCGAGCGTGCGGCCGACGAAGCGCTGGGAGCGCTCGCGGGCGCGGCGCTGGACGGCCTCGACGAGGCGCTCCATCCGCTCGACGCTCACCTCGTGCGGGAGCAGGTCGTCGAAGCCGGCCGCCTCGGTCCCGCGGCGGGGCGAGTAGATGAAGGTGAAGGCGCCGTCGAAGCCGACCTCCTCGACGACCGCGAGGGTCTCGGCGAAGTCCGCTTCGGTCTCCCCCGGGAAGCCGACGATGACGTCCGTGGTGATCGCGCAATCGGGCACGTGCCCTCGGATCAGGGCGACGCGGTCCAGGAAGCGCTCGCGGGTGTACGTGCGCCGCATGCGCTTGAGCACCCGCGAGGCCCCGGCCTGCAGCGGTAGGTGGATGTGCTCGCAGAGGCTCGCCAGCTCGGCGTGGCAGCGGATCACGTCCTCCCCCATGTGCGAGGGATGCGGGCTCGTGTAGCGGATCCGCTCGATGCCGTCGATCGCGTCGACCGCGCGGAGCAGCTCGGCGAAGCTGCGCTTCTCGGGTCGCAGGCGCGTCCCGTAGGAGTTGACGTTCTGGCCCAGCAGCGTGACCTCGGCAACGCCCTCGGCGGCCAGTCCGCGCACCTCGTCGACCAGCTCCTCGAGCGGCCGGGAGACCTCGAGCCCGCGCGTGGACGGGACGATGCAGTAGGAGCAGACCATGTTGCATCCCGCCGAGATCTGCACCCAGCCCTGGAAGGCCCGGGCGCGCTTGGCGGGCAGGTGGCCGGTGAAGCCCTCGAACTCGAAGAAGCCCTGTGCGGTCAGCGAATCGCTGGTCAGGAACTCGGCGAGCTTGTGGACCTGGCCCGGGCCGAAGGCGACGTCCACGAAGGGGTAGTCGCGGAAGACCTGGTCCTTGACCGACTGGGCCCAGCAGCCGCCGACGCCGATCACGCGCTCCGGGTCCCGCCGCTTCAGCGCCGCCGCGCCGTGGAGCTGGGTCACGAAGCGCTCGTCCGCCTTCTCGCGGATCGAGCACGTGTTGAACAGGATCAGGTCCGCGTCGTCACGCTCGGGCGTCTCCGCGTACCCGATCGACTCGAGCATGCCCTTCATCCGCTCCGAGTCGTGCTCGTTCATCTGACACCCGAAGGTGGTCACGTGGTACCGCTTCTGCAGAGGCGAGCGCATTGTTGAGCCCTGAGCGTACGGCGATCGGAGTCACGCGCATGTTCCTCGAGGGCTCCCAGTGACTTGAGCCCTGCGCAAGAAGCCGACCGGTATCAAGCCCGATACAGCCGATCAAACCAGTTCAGCCTCGACGGCTCAGGGGCGACGCCGCGCGAGGTACGAGTGGCCGCGCTTGACGACCACCGAGCGGTGCGTCCACTTGTTGCGGACGCGCACGGCACCCTCGGTCACCCTGGTCCTCGTGCCGGCGCACGTCTCCGTCGTCGACCAACGTGTCCCGCGGACGGTCGTGACGCTGTCGTGCCCGTGGGTGCGGTACTTGCCGTGTCGGTCCTTGCCCCAGAGGCCCCGCTGCTTGTGCTTCTTCGCGGCGGCCAGCGCCGTCGTTCCCTGGGCACAACCGGTGGGCGATTCGGCGAGATGGATGTCGACCGTGCCGCGGCTGCGCCGGGCCTGGACAACCTTGAAGCGGGCGCCCCGGAAGGTGGCCTCCTGCGTGCGGCCCGTGCTGTCGAGCGCGCTGACGAGGCGCACTTTGCCCCTACGGGCGTCAAGGACCGAGCCCGACGGGATGTCGCCGGCGCCGCTCACCGCGGCGAAGCCCTTGCCTCCGGGCGTCCGCACCTTGATTGTCCCGCTCACGACGCCGACGACGACGGTCTTTCCGAACTCCGGGAGCGGCAGCGGACCGGCGGGTGGCTGGGGCGCCGGCGTCTCCTCCGGTTCAGGGGTGGGATCCGGGGGCGTCGGCGCGTCCGACGTCGTGATGGTCTGGTCCGGCCCGTAGGCGATGCCGGCGCCCGACGAAGCGACCAGTCGCGCGTGGTAGGTGGTCCCAGGGGACAGTCCCGCGAGGCGGTGGCTGACCGGCAGCGCGTTGCCGTTGTCGGGCAGGGCTCGCGGCGGCGTCGCCTGCCCGTAGTCCGGGTCGGTGCCGTACTCGAACCACGTCACGGTCATGGCGTTGCGCTGGTCGACGCGGCCGTGGAGCGTCGCGGCGGAGGCGGTGACGCCGGTCGGCGCCTCCGCAATCACGAGTGGCAGCGCCATCGCCGTGGTGAACGTGTGGCCCGGGCCAACTTCCGTCCCGACAGTGCTCGTCGCGACCAGGCGGAACCGGTAGGTCGTGTTCGGCTGGAGCCCCGTGAGCGCCTGGCTGACGGGATGGAACGCGTCATCGCTGCCGACCGGCGCGTCCGCGGACGGAGCAGACGAGCCGTACGCGGTCGTCGGTCCCCACTCGAAGTGGTAGGTCGTGGCGCTGTTCCGCGGGTTGATGGACGCGCCGAGCGTCGCGCCGTCGATCTCGATGCCACTCGCTGCGACGTCCGCCACCACCGGCGCGACGGTGTCGGTGGTGAAGGTCTGATCGGTGCCCTGCGTCTCGCCGCTGGCCGACGTCGCGACGACGCGGAAGTGGTAGGTGGTGTTGGGCTGGAGGCCGGTCAGCGGTTGGCTGACGGCGTGCGTCGCCGTGTCCGACCCGACGGTCGGCTCGACGAGCGGGAGCTGGTTGCCGTACGTGTCGGTCGTGCCCCACTCGAAGCGGTAGGTCGTCGCGTTGCCCTCTGGGTCGATGTCCGCGTTCAGCCGCGCACTGTCACCGTCGATCTCCGTGGCCGGCCCGGTCGACGCCGAGGGCGCGTTGAGCGCGGTCGTGCGGAACGTCCGGTCGGGCCCGTACGAGACGCCAGTGGCGTTGGTTGCGACGACACGGGCGTGGTAGGTCGTCTCGGGCGCGAGGCCGGTGAGCGGCGCCTTGAACGTCTGCGACGACCCGCTGATCCCCATCGCAGTGGTCGGGGTGGACGACCCGTAGGCCGTGGTGGTGCCCCATTCGATGTAGGCGTCAGTCGCCTGGCTGTTCGGCTTCAGGCTCCCGGTCAGCGTTGCGGCCGTGCTGGTGACGCCGGCGGCGCTGACGGCCTCGGCGGCCGGCGCGACCGTTGAGCGGCCGATGGCACCGCGGTACTCGCCGAACCACATGGCGCCGTCCGAGCCCGCCGCGATCCCGCGCAGGTCGGAGGCCGCGGTGATGCCGGTGCTCGCCGTGCTGATCGCGCCCGTCATGCTGACTTTCCCGATGGCGTTCGCGCCGTTGTCGGTGAAGTGCAGCGCGCCGTCGGTTCCGACCGCGATGCCCTCGGGTGCGCTGCCCGCCGGCAGGCCCGCCGAGAACCGCGTGACGGTGCCGGTCGGGGTGATGCGGCCGATCGCCGGCGCGGAGGCGGGAAGCGTGAACCAGAGGTTCCCGTCCGGACCGAGGACGATCTCGCGGGGCGTGCCGTTCAGCGCGCCGGTCGCGTACTCCGTGATGAGCCCCGTCGTCGTGATTCGCCCGATCTTGTTCGCCGCGGGCTCGGTGAACCACAGCGCGCCGTCCGGGCCGGGGGTGATGTCCTGCGGCTTGCTGTTGATGGTCAAGCCCGCGGTGAACTCGGTCGCCGTGCCGGTCGGCGTCAGCCGCCCGATCCCGCTGCTGTGGTCGACCGACGTGTACCAGAGGTTGCCATCGGGGCCGAGGGTGATGCCCGTCGGCTTGCCGACCGGCCCGAGCGCGAACTCGGTGATGGACCCGCCCTCGGTGATCCGGCCGATCTGGTTCTTCGCCGTCTCCGTGAACCACATGCCGCCCGGGCCAGCCGTGATGTCGGCGGGCTTGGCGTCGTTCGCCAGCCCGTTCGCCGTCGAGAAAGTCGTCAAACCGCCGAGCGGCGTGATGCGCCCGACCCGGCCGGGGTTCTCCGTCACGGTGAACCACATGTCGCCGTTGGGGCCTTGCGCGACGGCGTTGACGCCGTCGTCGGGCGCGAGGTACTCCGACATCGTGGGCGCCGCAGACGCCGAGCCCGGCGCCAGGGCCATCACCGCGAAGAGGAGCATGAAGGGCAGGCGACGACCAACGGGCATAGTCGTTCATCGGCACGAGTCACCCATTTCCGGAGTGGAGTCGGCGAGACGTAGACAATGGTTGCACAGAGCTCCAGACCAGAGGATCCCGTCACGCGCGTGCGGGATGTGCGCGTCGGCGTGCCGGTTGGTCGGCCGGGGCCGGTCCGGCGGCGGCTTGTCCTCGCCCGCGCACAACCAGTCGATTCCCAGGCGGCTGATCGCGGAGAGCACGGTGGCGGTGGGCCGTCGTCCTTCGAAGGCCGGCGCGGCACAATGCTCACGATTCCGGTTTCCCAGCGAGCTCTCGCACCAATCACGGGTTGATAGCTTGCGCGCAGTGAGGAGAGCGGCCCTGGTCATCGCGCTCCTCGCCGTTCTCCCCGTGCGGTCCGCAGCAGCCGCTCCCGACCTCGCCCGCTTCGTGAACCCCTTCAACGGGACGCAGGCCGGCGCGGCGGACTTCGGGACGGGCGGCGGGGCCGGGAACACCTTCCCCGGGGCCACGCTCCCGTTCGGGATGGTCCAGTTCAGCCCGGACACGAGCCCGTCGATCGACGCCTTCGGCGGCGGCTACTCGTACGTCGACAAAATGATCAAGGGGTTCAGCCTCAAGCACATGAGCGGGCCGGGCTGCGCGGCCTATCAGGACATCCCCATCACGCCGACCACCGCGCCGGTGCGCGGCGTGCTCGTCAAGCCGGAGAGCACCGACCTCGCCGACGCCTTCACGGCGGCCTTCGACCACGCCCAGGAGTCGGCGGCGCCGGGTGACTACCGCGTCAAGCTCGGCGACGGCACCGACGTGCAGCTCACGGCGACCACGCGCGCCGGCCTCGCGCAGTTGCGGTTCCCGGCCGGAAAGCGCGGCAGCGTGCTGGTCAACGCCGCCGGCGCGGTGTCCGGCACGACCACCGCCGACGTTGCCATCGACCCGGCGAAGCGGGAGATCTCCGGCTCGGCCGGCAGCGGCAACTTCTGTTACGCCGGCAACACGTACCGGGTCTACTTCGCCGCCCGCTTCAGCAAGCCGTTCAGCGCGTACGGGACGTGGAAGCGGGAGCTGAATCTCCCCGGCACGACCGAGGCGTCCGACAGCATCCCGGGCAAGTCGATGGTCTACACACCGATCGCGGGCGGCCCGAACGAGCTCAAGGGCCAGGGCCTCACCGCCCAGACCGGCGGTTACGCCAGCTTTGACGACGAGACCGTCGACGTCCGGGTCGGCGTCTCCTTCGTGAGCGTCGACGGCGCGCGGGCGAACCTCGAGCGCGAGGCCGCCGACCGTCCCTTCGACGCCGTCCGCACACAAGCGCGCGCGGCGTGGAACCGGATGCTCGGACGCATCCGGGTCGGCGGCGGCGCGCGCGAGGACAAGCGCCGGTTCTACACGCAGCTCTACCACTCGCTGCTGCACCCGAGCACGTTCTCGGACGTCGACGGCAGGTACACGGGCTTCGACGGCGCCGTGCACCGCTCCGGTCGCCCCCGCTACGCCGACTTCTCCGGCTGGGACACGTACCGCTCCCAGATGCCGCTGGTGGCGATGCTCGCGCCGCGTCGCGCCTCCGACATGGTCCGGTCGCTCGTCGCCGCCGCCCAGGAGAGCGGCGCGCTGCCGAAGTGGTCCCAGGCCAACGGTCACACCCACACGATGGTGGGCGACCCGGCCGACCTGCTGATCGCCGGGGCCCACGCGTTCGGCGCCCGGTCCTTCGACGTGAAGCCCGCGCTGGCCGCGATGGTCAGGGGCGCCACGATCTACGGGAAGGCGACCTCCTCACCCGACTACTACCAGCGCCAAGGACTGCCGGACTACCTGTCGCGCGGGTACGTCCCCTTCGAGCGCAACGCCGACTCCGTGACGTCCGTGTTCCTGCCCGAGTCGGTCTGGGGCACGGCCTCGACGACGCTCGAGTACGCGCTGGCCGACTTCGGGATCGCCCAGCTCGCTGGGGCCGAGTGCGACTCCCGCACCGCCGCGACGTTCATGAAGCGGGCCGGCAACTGGCACAACGGCTTCGACGCGGCGTCGGGCTACACGCTGCCGCGCAACGAGGACGGCAGCTTCCGGGCGCAGGACCCGGCCAGCGGCGATGGCTTCGTCGAGGGCAACGCCGCGCAGTACACGCTGTTCGTCCCGCACGACCCGAGGGGCCTGTTCACGGCGCTCGGCGGGCTCCCGGAGGCCCGCGCCCGGCTGGACGACTTCTTCACCGAGCTCAACGCCGGGCCGGCTGCGCCGCACGCGTTCCTCGGCAACGAGCCGACGCTGACCACGCCGTGGCTCTACACGTGGGCCGGCCAGCCCTACAAGGCGCAGGCGATCGTCCGCCAGGCGATGCTCGACCTGTACGCCGACACGCCGGCGGGCATGCCCGGCAACGACGACCTCGGCTCGATGGCGTCCTGGTGGGTCATGAGCGCGCTGGGCCTGTATCCCGCCGTCCCCGGCACCGACGTGCTCACCGTCGGCGGCCCGCTGTTCAAGCGCGCGGACATCAAGCTCCCGCGGGGTCTCCTGAAGCTGCGGGCGCCGCGCGCCGCCCGGTCGCGCCCCTTCGTGGCGGGGCTGCGCCTGAACGGGAGGCGCGTCGGCCGCGGCTGGCTGCGCTACGCCCGCCTCGCGCGCGGCGGCAAGCTGCGGTTCAAGCTCAGTGGCGCCCCCACGCCGCGCTTCGCGAGCCACGGCCGCGCGCCTTCGTTCGCGCCGCGCTCCTGCCGTTAGCCTCAGCGGGCGAACTCGGTCGCTCTCGACTCGCGGATCACGGTGACCTTGATCTGGCCGGGGTACTCGAGCTCGTGCTCGATCTCGCGGGCGATCTCGCGGGAGAGCAGGACGGCGCCGTCGTCGTCGAGCGCGCCGGGGTCGAGCATGACGCGGATCTCGCGGCCGGCCTGCATCGCGTACACCTTGGCGACGCCGGTGTGGCGGGAGGCGATCTCCTCGAGGTTGCGCAG
Source organism: uncultured Solirubrobacteraceae bacterium (assembly GCA_963740765.1). Lineage (GTDB taxonomy): Bacteria > Actinomycetota > Thermoleophilia > Solirubrobacterales > Solirubrobacteraceae > DATLGB01. Next base: position 284,533 of record CAVUFN010000017.1, read on the forward strand.
GCGCTTCACGTAGGAGTCGAGCGACTCGCCGCGGGCGCCGGGGCGGGCGCCGGAGAGGGCGTCGGCGGCCTGGACGATGACCGCCTCGACGGTCTGCGGCTCGACCTCGTTGTGGTGCGCCTCCATGGCGTGGGCGACGGCCTCGACCTCGCTGTGCTTGCGGGCGAGGTCCCCGCCGACGAGCGCGTGCGGGCCCTCGACCTCGTGGGAGACCGCCTTGCCGATGTCGTGCAGCAGGCCGGCGCGGCGGGCGGTCTTCGCGGACGCGCCGAGCTCCTCCGCCATCAGCGCGGCGAGATGGGCGACCTCGACGGAGTGCGCGAGGACGTTCTGGCCGTAGCTCGTGCGCCAGCGCAGCCGGCCGAGGATCCGCACCAGCTCCGGGTCGAGGCCGGCGACGCCCGCCTCGAACGCCGCCTCCTCCCCGCTGGCCACGATGTGGTCCTCCAGCTCGGAGCGCGCCTGGTAGAAGGCCTCTTCGATACGGGCGGGATGGATGCGACCGTCGGCGAGCAGCTTCTCGAGGGTCATCCGCGCGACCTCGCGGCGCACGCCGTCGAAGCCCGAGAGCACGACCGCGCCCGGCGTGTCGTCGATGATGAAGTCGACGCCCGTGAGGTGCTCCAGGGCGCGGATGTTGCGCCCCTCGCGGCCGATGATGCGGCCCTTCATCTCGTCGCCCGGCAGCGGGACGACCGACACCGTGGTCTCCGTGGCGTGCCCGGCGGCCATGCGCTGCATGACCACGGACAGGATGTTGCGGACGCGGCGGTCGGCCTCGCGCTTGGTCTCGACCTCGACCTGCCGGACGAGGCGCGCCTGGTCGTGGCGGAGGCTGTCCTCGAGGTCCTTGAGGAGCATCGTCTTGGCCTGGGAGACCCCGAGGCCGGCCAGGCTCTCCAAGGCCCGGATGCGCTCGTCGCGCAGCGACTCGACGGCCTGCTCCCGCTCGCCCAGCCGGAGCTCGCGCTCGCGCAGCTCGGTGCTCAGCAGCTCGAGCTTCTCCTCCCGCGCGATGAGCCGCTCCTCGGCGCCGGCGAGGTCGACGCGCTGGTGCGGCGTGCCGGCGCCGTTCGAGCTCGGGTGGGCGGCGGCGGGCTCCGCCGCCGCGCCGGCACCGGGACCGAGACGGCGCACGAGGATCGTGACCCCGCCGAGGATGGCCGCGGCGAGCACCCCCGCGCCCGCCAGGATGACCACCGCGACTCCGTAGCTCATGTCCGATCCTCTCCGCCGCCGCGACCGGGGTCGGGGCGGTTCGTCTGCAATGAAGTTGGATCGACAGCCGGGCTCGCGCTCGCGCGCAAGCCAGCTTGTGCGGCCCAGGGTGGCCGCGGGGCGGTTCTGGCTGGTTCTAGGTGCTCAGCAGCTTCGGTGTCGAGGGTGGCTGGGGGTTCGGTGCCGCGGGTGTCAGAAGCGGCGCATTAGCTGGCGTTTCGTACGGTCGCGGGGCGACCGGTCTGTCGAATGACGTCATCGTATTACCGCGAGGTGCGTAGCGCAATACCGGTGCTCAGGCGAGCTTCTCCTCCAGGCCCGCGCGCGCGTCCGAGCCGGCCTTCTGGAGGCCGATGGCCAGGATCGGCGTGGCGAGCTTCGCGATCCCCTTGAGCTCGAGTTGCGCGGTATAGGTGACCGTCGATCCGCCGTCACGCGGCTCGACCTCGATCGTGTCGACGGAGTGGACGTTGTCGTTGCCGCCCTCGAGCACGAACCGCCGCGGCGCGTCGAACTCGCGCATCTCGTAGTCGAGCTCGAGCTCCTGCCCCGCCACACCGGAGAAGACGAGATGGAACGTCGAGCCGACGCCCAGCTCGCCCTCTGACGTCCGCTCGGCCCGCTCGCAGTTGGGGTCCCACTCGGAGGTGTGACCGAACTCCGCCATGTAGGCGAAGGTCTCCTCGGCGGACAGGGTGCTCTCGACGGTGGCGCTGTACTCGGGCATGGGTCCCCCCTGCCCGCGCACGGCTCAGTCGAAGTCGCTCAGGCCGCAGTGGGCGCGTACGACGTCGAGTGAGAGCTCGAGCTCGTAGCCCTTGCGGACGAGGATGCCGAGCGCGCGGTTGCGGTCCCGGGGGTCCTCGGGTGCGACCGGGAAGCGCCGGCGCAGGAGCGCGAGCGCGGCGTCACGTTCGGCGTGGGCCGGCTGTGACGCGACCGCCGCCTCGATGTGGTGGCGGTCGATGCCGAGCGCGCGCAGGCGACGGGTGATGCGCTCCCCGCCCCATCCGTCGAGGTTGCGGCGGTCCTCGGCGAAGCGCTGGGCGTAGGCCGCGTCGTCGACCCAGCCGCCGTCGACCAGCTCGCCCAGCACGGTCGCGACCTCCTCGGGTCCGCAGCGCTTGCGCTCCAGGATGCGCTGCAGCTCAGCTTCCGTGTGATCGCGGCGGTTCAGCGCCGCCCAGGCGACGTCCCGGGCGTGCTGGAGCCGGACCTCCGGGTCGGCGAGCCGCTCGCCGGCCGTCACGCCGCGCGCTGGAGGCCGCCGCGGTCGGCGGCGCGCGGATGCAGGGTGACGACGGGCGCCACGGCGCCGAGGCGCTGGGTGGCGCACACCGGACGGGTCGACCAGCGAGTGCCCGGGACCAGGATCACGCGGCCGCCTCGGCGAACGGGGCGTCTTCGGGCGCTTCCGCCGGTGCGTCGGCACCCGGGTCGCGGGACACGCCGAGTGCCGCGTAGATCTTGTCCTCGATCTCGAGGCGCATCTCGACCTTCTCGTCGAGGAACGCCTTGGCGTTGTTGCGGCCCTGGCCGAGCCGGTCCTCGCCGTAGGAGAAGAACGAGCCGGACTTGGTGACGATGTTGTGCTCGATCCCGAGGTCGAGGATGCACCCGGAGGTCGAGATGCCCTGACCGAACTCGATGTCGAACTCCGCCTGGCGGAACGGCGCCGCGACCTTGTTCTTGACAACCTTGACGCGGACGCGGTTGCCCACCGCCTCCGTGCCGTCCTTCAGCGTCTCGATCCGGCGGATGTCCAGCCGCTGGGAGGCGTAGAACTTCAGCGCGCGCCCGCCCGGCTGCGTCTCGGGCGAGCCGAACATGACGCCGATCTTCTCGCGGATCTGGTTGGTGAACAGGCACATCGTGTCCGACCGGTTGAGGTTGCCGGCCAGCTTGCGCAGCGCCTGCGACATCATCCGGGCCTGGAGGCCGACCGAGGTGTCCCCCATCTGCCCCTCGAGCTCCGAGCGCGGCGTCAGCGCCGCCACGGAGTCGATCGCCACGACATCCACCGCGCCCGAGCGGATCAGCATGTCGGCGATCTCGAGTGCCTGCTCGCCGTAGTCGGGCTGGGAGACGAGCAGGTCGTCGATGTTCACGCCGATGCGCTGCGCGTACAGCGGGTCCATCGCGTGCTCGGCGTCGATGAACGCGCACACGCCGCCCATCTTCTGCGCCTCCGCGATCACGTGGTAGACGAGCGTCGTCTTGCCCGAGGACTCCGGGCCGTAGAGCTCCACGATGCGGCCGCGGGGCATGCCGCCGATCCCGAGCGCGAGGTCCAGCGACAGCGCGCCGGTGGGAATGTGGCCGACGTTGACCTTGGCGCCCTCGTCACCCATGCGCATGACCGAGCCTTTGCCGAACTGGCGCTCGATCTGTGTCAGCGCGCCCGAAAGGGCGGCCTCGCGGGCCTTGCTGCCCTGCTCGGTGGTGCTCATGGGGATGACTCCTTCAAGTTCCTAGGGATGGCGCCCATGATGGGCCTCGGGTCGGACGGAAACCCCGAGCCTGGAGCGCCCGCCGTCGCGGAACAAGACGCAGGTGTGTCAGATGTGCGCCGAGAGGCGCGTCAGAGGCCCGTAGCGGCCACCGGAGGACCGGTAGAGGGTCACGCTCGGGGGAACGAGGGTGCAGGGCTCCGCGCCGACTTCGGCGGCGACGAAGAGCCTCACTCAGCCAGCAGGGCGCGGATCAGGTGCATGGCGACCGTGGTCGAGCGGTCGCGGACGTCCCCACGCGACCCCGGCAGCACGAGCCGCCGGTCCAGGCGCCGCCCGTCGTCGCGGGAGACGCTGAAGCAGACCGTGCCCACGGGCTTGGCCTCCGTCCCGCCGCCCGGCCCGGCGATCCCGGTGATGCCGACGCCCACCGATGCCCCCAGGGCCGCGCGCGCCCCGTCGGCCAGCGCCGCCGCGACCTCGTCGGACACCGCCCCCACGCGCTCGATCAGCGCCGGGTCGACGCCCGCCAGCCCCACCTTCGCCTCGTCGGCGTACACGACCACCCCGCCCCGCACGTACGCCGAGGACCCCGCGCGGTCGGTCAGCCGTCCCGCCAGCAGCCCGCCGGTGCACGACTCCGCCGTGGCGATGGTCAGATCGCCCGCCACCAGCAGCGCGGCCACCTGGTCGTCGACCGTGGACCCGTCGTCCGAGAAGACGTCGTGGCGGCCCTTGACACCCTCCGCGAAGGCGGCGTAGGCGTCCTCCGCATCCGGCGCGAACACCGTCGCGATCTCGATCTCCCCGCGCCGCAGGCACGTCGTGATCTCCAGAGACGACGGCGGCGCCAGGACCTCCAGCGTGCGCGCGATCTCCGACTCCGGGATCCCGAAGATCCGCAGCATCGCCTGGCGCAGCTCGCCCGCACCCGCCAGCGCCGATCGAACCGCCGGCGTGCTCAGCGCCGTCGACCACATGGGCTGCAGCTCGCGCGGCGGTCCGGGCAGGACGAGCACGGTCGGCGAACCGGGGACGACCACGCCCGGCGCGGTCCCGACCGGCTCCAGCACCGTCGCGCCCGCCGGCACCATCGCCTGCTTGCGGTTGCCGGCCGTGATCGCGTCCCGGTCGAGGTCCGGCCAGCGCGCCGTGAGTCGCTGGAGGATGACCGCGATGCGTGCCTCCAGCTCCACGTCGAGCTCCAGCGGCACGCCCGCGAACTCCGCGACGACGGCGGTGGTCAGGTCGTCGGCGGTCGGTCCCAGCCCTCCCGACGTCACGATCAGGTCGACACCGAGCGACGCCTGCGACCGCAGCGCGGCCAGCATGTCCTCCGGCCGGTCCCCCACGATCAGGATCTGGGCGCAGTCGACGCCGATCCCCCGCAGCTGCTCGCTCAGCCACGGCCCGTTGCGGTCGGTGATGATCCCCGACAGGACCTCCGTCCCGGTGACGATGACACCGGCCCGCGCGCTCATCAGGCGCAGGTCGGCAGGTTGTCCGAGAGCCGCTTCGGGCGCTCGCCCGGCGCCAGCGAGTAGCCGACCGCCCCGTCCGTGTCGGGTACCGCGTAGGTCTTGTCACCGACGCGCATCTTCACCAGCCCGTTCCCGAAGGTGACGCGCATGCGCTTGGAGCGGTAGGTGTCCGTGGCCTCCGTGAGGTTCTCGCCCGCGATCAGCAGGTCGCCCCCGGCGTTCTCCAGGCAGACGTAGACCGTGGCCTCCGGCAGGAGCCTGAGCGACACGACCTTCGGCTTGGCCGGGGCCCGCTTGCGCTTCGCCGCCGACTTCTTCTGCTTGGCGGACGGCTTGGCGGTCGCCGTCGGCGTGGCCTCGGCCGCATTGCCCCCGCCGCTGCTGTCGTCGCCGAAGGACCCCAGCGCGAAGAGCACGCCGATCAGCAGCACGACCGCGACCCCGATCAGCATCCACGGCGGGACGCCGCGCGGCGCCCGCGGTGGCCGGCGGCCGGACCGCGGGCCGAACGGCATCAGGTCCTGGGGACCCGGCCGCTCGAAGCGCTGCTTGTAGTCCTCGACCAGCATCTTCGGGTCCAGCCCGAGGTACTCGGCGTAGGTGCGCAGGAACGTCCGGACGAAGGTCGGCCCGGGCAGCTGGTCCCATTCCTCGTTCTCCAGCGCGCGCAGGTACTTGGCCCGGATCTTCGTGGCGGACTCGACGGTCGTGATGTCGATCCGCTCCCGCATCCGCGTCTCACGCAGCAGCGACCCGATCTCAGCCATGGGGAGAGGCTATTCCGGGTCTTCGAGGACGGGACCCACGGACCCGAGCCGCCCGGCCTCCGCGAGGTTGGACAGCACGCGCGGGACGTCGGCCTCCGAGATCAGGACCTGACGCGGCTTGGAGCCCTCGTAGCCCGAGATCACGCCGCGCCGCTCGAGCATGTCGACGAGTCGCCCGGCCCGCGTGTAGCCGAGCCGCATGCGGCGCTGGAGCATGGAGGTCGACGCGGTGCCCATCTCGGCCACCAGCCGGATGGCGTCCTCGAGCAGCGGGTCGTCGTCCGGGTCGAAATCCGTGTCCTGCCCAGACTGCGCCGACTCGTCCGCCACCTCCTCGAGCAGCTCCTCGTGGAAGTCGGGCTCGCCCTGCTTGCGCCAGCCCTCCGTCAGCTCCGCGATCTCGGACTCGTCGATGTAGGCGCCCTGGATGCGCTGCAGGCGCGAGGACCCGACGGGTGCGAAGAGCATGTCGCCCTGCCCGAGCAGCGCCTCCGCCCCGTTCTGGTCGAGGATGACGCGGGAATCGGTCTGGGACGAGACGGCGAAGGCGATCCGGGACGGCACGTTGGCCTTGATCATGCCCGTGATGACGTCCACGCGCGGGGACTGCGTCGCGAGAACCAGGTGGATGCCGACCGCGCGCGCCTTCTGGGCGATGCGGATGATCGAGTCCTCGACGTCGGCCGGCGCGACCATCATCAGGTCGGCGAGCTCGTCGATGACGCACAGGATGTAGGGCAGCGGCGCCTCGCCACGCCCCACCCGGACCTTGTTGAGCTCGATCAGCGACCGCGTCCGGGCCAGCGACATCTGGCCGTAGCGCTGCTCCATCTCGCGCACGAGGTTCTGCAGCGCGGTCGCCGCCTTGCGCGGCGAGGTGATCACCGGCGTCAGCAGGTGCGGGATCGACTCGTAGTGGTTGAGCTCGACCTGCTTGGGGTCGACCAGCACCATCCGGACCTCGTGCGGCGTCGCGTTGAGCAGCACGGACGAGAGCATCGCGTTCACGCAGCCCGACTTGCCGGCGCCCGTGGTGCCGGCCACCAGCAGGTGCGGCATCTTGGCCAGGTCGGCGCTGATCGCCCGGCCCGCGACGTCCTTGCCGAGGCAGACCGTCAGCGGCGACCAGTCCGCGGGCGGCGCGCTCATCACGTCGCCGAGGTGGACGATCACGCGGCGTGCGTTGGGGACCTCGACGCCGACCGCCTGCTTGCCGGGGATCGGCGCCAGCACGCGGATGTCGGACGCGGCCAGGGCGTACGCGAGGTCGTCCTTGAGCTGCGCGACCTTGGCGACCTTGGTGCCGGGCGCGAGCCGCAGCTCGTAGCGGGTGATGTGCGGGCCGGCGACCATGGCGATCACGCGGGCGTCGACGCCGAAGTGCCCGAGCGCCTCGACCAGCGCGGTGGCGGTCTTCTCCTGACCGGCCGTGTCGGGGCGCGCCGCCGCCTCGCTGGACTGCTTGAGGAAGGCCGGGTCGGGCAGCGTCCAGTTGAAGGCGGGATCGTCCGTGACGCTGTCGCGGTAGCGGCCCGCGGGCGTGAGGTCCAGTTGCTCGGGCGGCGTCTTCTCGACGCCCTCGGACTCCTCGTCGTCGGACAG
>CAVUFN010000018.1:0-173192 GCA_963740765.1 uncultured Solirubrobacteraceae bacterium
GGACGCCGACACGGTGCTGCGCGAAGTCGGGACGGCGGGCGCGGAAGGCCCCGACCACCTCGAGGTGGCCGGGGGGCTGATCGACATGGAGGCGGGCGCGAGGGTGTCCGGCTCGCGCTTCGCGTACCTGCGCGGCGGCGTCGTCCTGCTCGAGATGGCCCTGTTCCGCTGGGCGCTCAGCCTCCTCGAGGAGGACGGCTTCCAGCCCGTCCTGCCGCCGGTGCTCGTGCGCGAGGCGGCGCTGTACGGGACCGGCTTCCTGCCCGACACCGAGCAGCAGATCTACGCGCTCGCCGACGACGACCTGTACCTCGTGGGGACCAGCGAGGTCGCGCTCGCGTCCCTGCACGCCGGCGAGGCGATCGAGCCGCCACTGCGCTACGCGGGCATCTCCCCGTGCTTCCGGCGCGAGGCGGGCGCGGCCGGCCGCGACACGCGCGGCATCCTGCGCGTGCACCAGTTCGACAAGGTCGAGATGTTCTCGTTCGTCGCGCCCGACGACGCCGAGGCCGAGCACGAGCGGCTGCTGGCGATGGAGGAGCGGATCCTGCAGGCGCTCGACATCCCCTACCGGGTCGTCAACATCGCGGTCGACGACCTCGGCTCCTCGGCCGCCAAGAAGTACGACTGCGAGGCGTGGATGCCCGGACAGGGCGCCTACCGCGAGGTCACGTCGACCTCCAACACCACCGACTTCCAGGCGCGCCGGCTCGGGATCCGGCAGGCCGGCGGCGGCATCCCGGCGACGCTCAACGGCACGGCCGTCACCTGGCGCCACATGATCGCCCTGCTCGAGAACCACGGCGGTGCGATTCCCGAGGTCCTGCAGGAGTGGGGCGCCCCCGCGCGGGTAGGTACGGGATCGTGAGCCTGGACGACGACCCCGAGATCCCGACGTCACCGCCGCCGCCCGACGAGGGCATCGAGGTCCACGACCAGCCGCTCGGCGTCCCGGACGACCTCGACCCCGAGGACGCCCCTTCGCCCGGCCTCCCCGAGGCCGAGCCGCCCAACTCCGGTTGACCGAGCCGCTGGCCTAGCCGCAGCGCCTGAGCCAGCGGATCACGCGCACGCGCACGCCGTGGCGGCGGCCGGTGACGACGACGCGGGCGGGCACGCGCACGACGTAGCGCCGGTGACGGACCGCCAGCCGGCGGCCCGCGCTGCGGACGCGGACGTGGCGCAGGCCGCGCGGGACGCGGGCGGTCCGCAGGCACTCGGTCCTCGGTGCCGGTGCGTCGATGCGCACCGTGCGCGGCGAGCCGCCGTCGGGAACGGGCACGGCCAGCGACCCGTCGCCGGCGACGGTCAGCGCCTGCCGCACGCCGTCGACGGTGGCGGCGGCCGGCGCTCCGGGCCGGTAGCGCGCCGGCGTGGTCACCGTCGCCGCGCCGGGGCCCTCGAGCGTGAAGCCGCTCGCGTCGGCGCCGGACAGGCGGGAGAAGGCGACGCCGGCGCGGTCGAAGGCCACGCGCCAGCCGAAGATCACGTAGGCCGGGTCGATGGCGCGGTAATCCACCCGCGCGGGCGGCGCGGGCGGGTGGTCGAGCACGGCCATCAGGTCCGGCAGCGTCTGGCGCAGGTCGCGCGCCCAGTACGGCCACGAGTGCGTGCCGGGGCCGTAGTCGTCGAACACGTGCGGGAGGCCGAGCGCATCGAAGCGCTCGTGCAGGCTGACCGTCATGTCGTGGACCGACGCCTCCAGCGGGTCGACGGGCGCGCCACCCGGCTCGTCGAGCGGGCCGCGCTGGCCGTTGCCCGTCCGCAGGGTCAGCTGCAGCGGGGCGAGGTTCTGGGCGAGGTCCCACGGGTTGTGGCCGCGCCAGCGCGTCTCCTCGGTGACGCGGTCGCCCCAGATCTCCGTGGGGCCACCGCCGTCCTGGACGGAGAGCCCGTCGAGCGCCGGGTTGCGGTTCGTGTCGACCGCGCCGCTGAAGGACGCCGCGGCGACGAACCGGTCGGGGTGGCGGGCTGCGTAGGACATCGCGCCGAAGCCGCCCATGGACAGCCCGGCGACGACCCGGCCCTCGCGCGCCGCCCGGGTGCGGAAGTGCGCGTCGACCCACGGCATGAGCTGGTCGATGTGGTAGGTCTCCCACTCCGGCGGGCCACCCGCGCCGTGGTGGAACCAGTCGCTGTAGAAGCCGCCGCGGCCGCCGTCGGGCATGACGACGATCAACGGCAGGCCGGCCGTCGCCGCCTCGGCCTCGCCGTGTGTCGTCCAGGCCCGCGAGCCGGGGACGTCGAAGTCGCAGCAGCCATGGAGCAGATAGAGGACCGGGTAGCGGCGGTCGGGGTCGGCTTCGTAGCCGTCGGGCAGCAGCACCCGGACGTTGGTCTCGTCGGCGAGCGCGGGCGTGGTGAAGCCGTACTCGTGCAGGCGCGGGGACAGCTGCTCCTCGCGGGTCGGCGTCAGCTCGTCCGCCGCCGCCGGCGCGGCGAGCACGAACAGCGCGACCAGGACGGCGAGGACGGTCCTCACTTCGCGCACGTGCGGTAGACGCGGGTCTGGCGGAACGGCTTGCCGCGCTTGGTGCGGCCCTTGACGCGCACGACGTAGCGGCCCGGCTTCTTGCCGCGCAGGTCGACGCGGGCCGTCAGGCGGCCCTTGCGACGCACGACCCTGGCGCGCTTGCCGTCCACCCGGACCCGCGCGCGGCGCACGTTGCGCGGGAGGTGGATCCGGAACGCGCGGCGCGAGCCGCACTCGCGGGCCGACGCAGGCAGTTGCAGCCCGCCGCTGCACTCCGCGCCCCGGCCGACCACGCCCTGCTGCGGCAGGTCGCGCGAGTTCGCGCCGACGCCGATCCGGTAGCAGCCGGGCGCGACGCGCCAGTCGCTCCCGGCCCAGTAGGAGAACGCCCGGTCGTCGAGGGTGAAGCGCACGCGCCGGGCCTTGCCGGGCTCGAGCTGCAGCTTGTCGAAGCCCTTGAGCTGCCACGGCGGCTGCACCGTGGAGGCGTCGGGCTCGGGCATGCCGACGTAGAGCTGCGGCACCGCGCTGCCGGCGCGCTTGCCGGTGTTCCTGACCCGCACCGAGACGACGACCGAGGACGCGTCCGCGGACGGCTCGAGGCGCAGGCCCTTGTAGGAGAAGGTCGTGTAGGTGAGCCCGTAGCCGAACGGGAACGCCACGTCCTTGCCCTGCTCGTCGAACCAGCGGTAGCCGATCAGGACGTCCTCCTTGTACTTGACGACCTCGCCGACGCCCGGGTAGGCCTCGTCGTCGCCCGCGGTCGGTTCGTCGGCGTAGGACTTGGGGAACGTCGCGGGCAGGCGGCCGCCGGGCTCGGTGTCGCCGAACAGGACGCGATCCACGGCCGCGCCCCCGGCGTCGCCGGGAAACCACGCCTCGAGGATCGCGGGCACGGCGTCGCGCCACGGCGTCTCCACCGGGCCGCCGCTCTGCAGCACGACGACCGTGCGCGGGTTCGCCGCCGCGACGGCGCTGATGAGCGCCTCGCGGTCGATGCCGTCCGCCTGGTCGCAGGACAGCGTCATGCACGTCTTGTCGCGGCCCTCGGTCATCTGGTCGCCGACGACGACGATGGCGGTGCCCGCGCCCTTGGCGACGGAGGCGGCGCGGGCGGCGTCGCTGCCGTCGTCGGAGACGACGCGGTCGCCGAGGCGGGCGGTCAGCGCGCTCAGCACCGTTGTCCGCCTGAAGGAGTCGATCGCCGACGAGCCGCCGCCGTTCTTGATCGCGTCGGCCTCCGGGCCGATCACCGCGACCGTGCCGGCACCGGCGGTGTCGAGCGGCAGCAGCGCCTTGTCGTTCTTGAGCAGCACGATGCCCTGCTGCTCGATCTCGCCGGCGGCCGCGTGGTGGGCGTCGACGTCGATGGTCTTGGCGTCGTCCGCGTAGGCGTCGCGGTCGAAGAAGCCGAACGCGAACAGCGTGCGCAGCTGGCGGCGGACGTGCTCGTCGATCGTGGCCGGGCTGACCTGGCTGGCCGCGAGCGCCGCGTTGACGAGCGGCGGCTGCAGGAACGTGCCGGGGAAGATGTCGAGGTCGAGGCCGTTGTTGAGCGAGTTCGCGGTCGACTTGTTGGCGAGGTAGTCGGTCAGCACGAAGCCCGGGAAGTCCCAGTCGCCCTTGAGGATGTCGTTGAGCAGGTGGTCGTTCTCGCACGCGTACTGGCCGTTGATGCGCGGGTACGAGCACATGACCGACGCGGCGCCGCCCTCCTTGATCGCGGCCTCGAACTGGGGCAGGTAGATCTCGCGCAGTGCGCGCTCGGAGAGCTGCGCGTTGACGGTCAGGCGCGAGCCGACCACCGCGCCGCCGACGGGCGCGCCGGGGACCGACCCGCCGACGCCCTCCTGGTTGTTGACCGCGAAGTGCTTGGCGTTGGCCATCACGCCCACGGACTGCACCCCCCGCGTCCAGCCCGCCGCGATCTTCCCGGCCAGGAACGGGTCCTCGCCGAAGTACTCGAACGTGCGCCCGTTGAGCGGCGTGCGCAGCATGTTCATGGCCGGCGCGTAGACGACGTCGTTGCCCTTGCGCTTGGCCTCGTCGCCGACGATCGTCGCGTGGCGGAAGGCCAGCTCCGGGTCGAAGCTCGCCGCCTCGGACATCGACGACGGCATACCCGTCGCCTTGCCCTGGCGCGTGCCGACCGGGCCGTCGGAGAAGTAGATCGTGGGAAGATCGACGCGCGGCACGCCGTTGCTCGTGCCGGTGTGCGAGCCCTCGCGGCCCGACACGCCCGTCAGCTCGTCACCCGCGAGCAGGCTGACCTTCTCGTCCTGGGTCAGCGCCTTCAGCAGCAGCTCCGCGCGCGCGTCAGCGGACAGGCTCGTGTCGCACCACGGATGGTCGCCGCAGCGTCCGGCCGCAGTGGCGGTGGCCGGGACGATGAGGACGGTCAGCGCGAGGAGCAGGGCGGCAAGGGGCTTCACGCCGCCGGAGGATGCCAGGACACCCGGGTGCGGAGCGCCGCCTCGAGCTCGAAGCGCCCGTCGGGATCGTCGAGCTGGTCGCCGAGCAGCTCGCGCAGGCCGGCGATCCGGTAGCGGGCGGTCTGCGGATGCACGTGCAGGGCGCGCGCCATGGCGGCGGCGTTGCCGCGGTGCTGGACGTAGGCGAGCGCGGTGGCGGTCATGCGCTCGCGTGCCTTCGGGGTGAGGCCGGCCAGCGGAGCGAGGCGGTGGCGAGCGATGCGCTCGACGACCGTCGCTCCCTCGTCGAGCAGGAGCGCGGCGAGGTGGTCGTCGGCGAGGGCGAGCGCGCCGCCGGCGGGCGTCGCGGCCGCCAGTCGCCACGAGTCGGCGAAGCGCTCCAGCGGGAGGTCGGGGCCGAGCGCGGCCGGTCGCTCCCCGACCGCGGCGGTGATCGCCGCGCGCCGCCCCGGGCCGTCGGCGTCGGGCACGACGGCGCACCCGCGCCCGTCGAGCACGGTCGGGACGACGTCGGTGCCGAGACGGCGCGCGATGCCGGCCACGTGATCGGTTCCGCAGGCGAGCGCGGCGGCGGTGCGCGGCGGGGACCACTCGAGCGCGGCGGCGACCGCGGACACGTCGGCGGCGCGCAGCAGGGTGGCGACGAGCTCGCTGCGCAGGCGCTCGCGCTCACCGGCCTGCTCGGACTGGGCGCGGGCGTAGCCGTCGACGGACTCGGCCGACAGCTCGTCGATGTAGGCGAAGATCGCCTCGGCCAGCCGGGTGACGTCCTCGTGGCCGAAGCCCTGCGCGACGGCGACGTCGGCCATGTGGCGCCAGGCGACCCGGGCGCCCGTCCGGTAGGCGGACTGCAGGGCGTCGAGCGTCCGCCCGGCGCGCAGCTCGTTGCGCCCGAGCGCGACGTAGACGCGGCTCGGCGCGGTGGGCGCGTCGGGGTCGCGCAGCTCTGCGAGGAAGCGCCCGAGCGCCTCGGTCACGCCGATGCGGACGCCGCGGCCGAACGCACCGTCCAGCGGCCGCGCGTACTCGGGCACCTCGCGGCCGATCGCGACCAGGATCGCGTCGGCGATCGTGGGCAGCTCCGGTTCCAGTGCGTCGGCAAGAGTTATCATCTTGATGAGTAGAAAGCTCTGGTATTTCTCCGTTCAGAGCCAAGAACCCGTGTCGGCTTCAGCGTACCGTGACTCGCATGTCACGCGCTGAGAAGACCGCCAACCTGGCGGGGGTCGTCGTCCCGTTCGTCGGCGTGCTCGCCGCCGTCCTGCTGTTGTGGAACGACTGGGTCGACGCGGTCGATCTCGGTCTGCTCGCCTTCTTCTACGTCCTCACCGCGATGGGCATCACCGTGGGCTTCCACCGCCTGCTCACCCACCGCTCCTTCGCGACGAAGCCGTGGCTCGAGCGCACCTTCGCCGTCCTCGGCTCCCTCTCGGTCCAGGGCTCCGTCCTCGACTGGGTCGCCGACCACCGCAAGCACCACGCGCACACGGACGCCGAGGGCGACCCGCACTCGCCGCACGTCGGCCACGGGTCCGGCCTCGGCGGCCTCTGGCACGCGCACATGGGCTGGCTGACCGAAACGCAGGGCCAGGCCGACTGGAAGCGCTACGCCAAGGACCTCTACGAGGACCCCAAGATGCGCGCGATCGGCCGGCGGTTCCCGCTGCTCGTGCTCGTCTCCCTGCTGCTGCCGACGCTCGCCGGCTTCGCGTTGCACGGCTTCACCGTCGAGGGCGCGATCCGCGGCTACGTCTGGGGCGGGCTCGTGCGCATCTTCCTCGTCCACCACGTGACCTGGTCGGTCAACTCGGTCTGCCACTTCTTCGGTCGCCGCCGCTTCGACGTCGACGACCGCTCCACCAACGTCGGCTGGCTCGCCCTGCTCTCGCTCGGCGAGTCCTGGCATCACAACCACCACGCGTTCCCCCGCAGCGCCGAGCACGGCCTGCGCCGCACGGAGATCGACCCCTCGGCGCTGGTCATCCGCGGGCTCGAGCGCGTCGGCCTGGCCTGGAACGTCGTCCGCATCGCGCCCGAGCGCCAGCGGGCGCGCCTCATCTGACAAAGGCGGGTCGGGTCCCAGCACCGGACAGTGTCCGGTGCCGGGACCCGACCGGGACCCGACCCTTTAGTTGTCACGGGGTGGGAGGCTGTGCCGTCTAGTGGGCATGGACACAGCGATCGTCATCGGCGGCGGGCCTGCGGGCCTGGTCGCCGCCGCCACCCTGGCCGACGCCGGCGTGGCCGCCACGCTCCTCGAAGCGAAGGCGTCGTTCGGCGGCCGGGCCGCGACCGACCGCCAGGGCGGCTTCGACCTCAACCAGGGTCCGCACGCCCTCTACGTCGGCTCGTGCGCGATGCGCGAGCTGAAGCGGCTCGGGGTCGACCCGCCGCGCTGGAACCCGGTCGCCGCGGCGCACTCGGTGCTGCTGCGCGACGGCGAGGCGATCCGGCCCGTGCGCGGGTGGGGGTCGCTGACGAGGCTCGCCCGCTCCGACGCCCCCGCCGGCATGAGCGCGCGGGAGTGGATCGCGACCACGATCGACGACCCGGCCAAGCGCGAGTTCGCGGCCGCGTTCGTGCGCGTGACCACCTTCGTCGCCGACCACGACGCGCTGCCGGCCGACGTCGCGCGGGCCCAGCTGCGCCTCGGCGCCTGGCCCGGCGTCCGCTACCTCAAGGGCGGCTGGCAGTGGATGGTCGACGCGCTCGCCAGCCAGGCCGAGCGGCGCGGCGCGGCCCTGCACACGCGCACCGCCGTCCGCGCGGTCGAGCGCGCGGACGGCAGCTGGTCCGTGCACACCGACGAGCGCGACTACGAGGCGGACGCGGTGGTGGTCGCCGCCGGCCTGCCGCCCGCGTTCGCGAAGCTGGTCGACGGCCTCGAGCCGCCCGGCCCGCCCGCCGAGGTGTCCGTGCTCGACCTGGGCTTCGAGAAGCTGCCCAACCGGACCACCTTCGCGCTCGGCGTCGACGAGCCGACCTACTACTCCAAGCACTCGCCGCCCGAGCATGGCGGCTGAGCTGATGACGGCGATGTCCTACGCGGGCGGGGGCATCGAGGCGCTCGAGCGCGTCGCCGACACCGTCCATCCGGGCTGGCGCGACCGCGTCACCCTGCAGCGGCACCTCCCCAGGATGACGCCGGTCGGCGCGGTCGCCTCCCCTGCTGACCGGCCCACGGTCACCCGCGCGCCGGGCCTGTACGTGGCGGGCGACTGGATCGGCACCGAGGGCTGGCTGACCGACGCGGCGATGGCCTCGGGCGCCGCCGCTGCGCGCGCCGCCCTCGCCGCGCGCACCCCCGCGGCGGTCGCGGTGTGACGGCGAGCGCCTCGACCTTCGAAGCCCACCGGCCTCGCCTCTTCGCGATCGCCTACGGCATGCTCGGTGACCGCGGAGAGGCGGAGGACACGGTGCAGGACGCCTGGCTGCGCTTCGATGTGGCGCCGCCCCCGCGCAACGCCGAGGCGTTCCTCGTCACCGTGACCACCCGCCTGGCCATCGACCGCCTGCGCTCCGCCCGCGCCCGGCGGGAGACCTACGTCGGCCCGTGGCTGCCCGAGCCGGTCGTCACGGATCCGGCCCGGGCGGGCGACCCGTTCGCGATCGTCGCCGAGGCCGAGCAGCTGAGCCTCGCGCTGCTCACCGCGCTGGAGCGCCTCAACCCCGCCGAGCGCGCGGTGTTCCTGCTGCGCGACGTCTTCGACCTCGACTACGCCGAGATCGCGGAGGTGGTCGGCAAGACGCCGGTGAACTGCCGCCAGCTCGCCGCCCGCGCCCGCGGCCACATCGGCGAGCCGGCCCGTCGCAAGCCGGTCTCCGCCGAGGAGGAGCAGCGCGTCATCACCGCCTTCATGGTCGCCGTCGAGTCCGGTGACGTCGCCGCGCTCACCGCCGTTCTGGCCGCCGACGCCAACACGTACTCGGACGGCGGCGGCGTCGTCCCGGCTGCGCGCAAGGTCATCTACGGCGCGGCGAAGAGCGCGCGCCTGATGATCGGGCTGCGGCGCAAGCTCGGGCCGATGGCGATGACCTTCGTGCGCGTCAACGGCGATCCCGGCGTCCGCGTCGACGGCGAGCCCGGCGTCTTCTCCGTGATGGCCCTCGAGATCGCCGACGGCCGCGTCGCCAACATCCGCATCGTCAACAACCCGGAGAAGCTGACCCGGGTCTAGCTCCCGTGGCACGACGGTAAACGGAGCGATAGGGTCGCGCGCATGCCCGTCAGTCCCGAGCACCTCCAGTCCGTTCCGCTCCTCTCCGCGCTCGGTCGCAAGGACCTCGCGCGCGTGGCCAAGCAGATGCGCGAGCGCACGCTGCCGTCCGGGAAGCAGGTGGTCGTCCAGGGCGAGCAGGGTGTCGGCTTCTTCGTGATCCTGAGCGGCGAGGCGGAGGTCACCGTCGACGGCGAGCACCGCCGCACGCTCGGTCCCGGCGACTACTTCGGGGAGATCGCGCTGCTCTCGCCGGACGCCGTCCGGACCGCCACCGTCACCGCCACGGGGGAGCTGGAGGTCGCCGGGCTCACCAGCTGGCAGTTCCGCCCGCTCGTGCTCGAGCAGCCCGAGATGGCCTGGACGCTGCTGCAGACGCTGGCCGCCCAGGCGGCGTGACTCAGCCCTGGGCCGGAGCCGCCGCAGCCATGCGCTCCTCGCTGACGGCGGCCGCGGAGCGCTGACTGCGCTCGAGTCCGGTCACCGCGGCCAGGAACCGCTCGCGGTCCAGCGCGAGGAGGACGACGCCGTCACGGGCGCGGACCGTGGCGGTGCGCGGGATGTCGCGCAGCAGCGCGATCTCGCCGAACCCGTCGCCGCTCACGAGCGTGCGCACCGGCTTGCCGTCCACGAACACGTCGAGCTCGCCCTCCGCCACCAGCGCGAAGCGATCGCCCACGTGGCCCTGCTCGATCACCGCGGTCCCGGCGGCCGGGCGGACCTCCTCGAGGCCGCGCGCGAGCCGCTCGGTCGTCGCCACCGGAAGCGGCGCGAAGATCGCGTGCGCCCGCAGCAGCCCGTACTCACGCCCCGGCACGGGGGCACCGGCCTCGAAGGCCGCGAGCCGGGCGCGCACGAGCAGGACGGGGACGGCCATCACCGCACCGACGATGGCGAACGCGGCCCGGGCGCCGATCGCATCTGCGAGCAGCCCGGCGACCAGCGAGCCGAGCGCGAGGGCGATGACCGCGAACGCCTCGACGACCCCGAAGACGCGCGACACCACATGGTCGGGCGTCAGCCGCTGCAGGAGGGTGCCGATGCTCGCGTCCAGGAACGCGTCGCCGGAGCCCAGCGCGGCCATGGCGGCGGCGACCACGACGAGGCTGCCGACCACCCAGATCAGGCCGCCGCCCAGGACCAGGAACAGCGCTCCGACCAGCACGCCCGCCGCCAACCGCCCGCGGGTGAGCAGGGCGAGCACGCCGAAGCCGCCGGCTACGGCGCCGATGCCGAGGACGGCGTTGAGGTAGCCCGCTCCCGCCTCGCCGACGTCGAGGAACCCGAGCGCCGACACGACGATGAGGACGTCGATCGCGCCCAGCACGAACATCATCACCGCGCCCAGCCCAACGAGCAATCCGATCTCCCGATCCCGCCGGATCGTGGACCACCCCTCGGCGAGCTCGCCCAGGGGCCGGGCGTCGGGGTCAGGCTCCGGCGGCGTGTCGCGCTCGACGCGCGCGAGCGGCACGAGCGACACCGCGAAGGCCGCGGCGAGCCCGCCGATGACCGTCTCGTAGGACGTCGCCGCCAGCACGACGCCGCTGGCGAGCGAGCCCACCAGGAAGCCGGCGTTGGTGAGCATCGTCACCGCGACGTTGGCCGAGCTGAGCTCGGCCGGCGTGCGGGCGAGCAACGGCAGCAGCGCGGACTGCGACGGCTTGTAGGCCGGCGAGGCCGCCGCGAAGATCGCCACCAGGACGTACACGACGGCCAGCGGCGCACCGGCGGTGACGCAGACCGCCATCCCCGCGAGCGTCGCGGCGCGGACCGCGTTGGAGACGAGCAGCACCGAGCGGCGCGACACCCGGTCGGCCCACAGCGTCAGCAGGGGCGCCGCCGGCCCGCCGGGCAGCGACCGCACCAGCGCCATCACGCCGACCGCGCTCGGCCCGCCGCGGTCGTAGGCGTACACCGCCAGCACCAGCGCGGCGCCCCAGACGCCGACCGACGTCAGCAGCCACGCGAGCTGCAGGCGTCGCAGCCCCGGACTGCGGAAGACCTCGGCGAGCGCGGTCACGCTCACCCAACGGCGGTCAGCCGGGCAAACTGTCGGCGCGCTCGCGCAGGATCGCGTCCAGCACGGCGCCCGTGAGGAACGCGCAGGCCGCGAGGTAGAAGTACTCGAACACGATGATGACGGTGGCAAGGTTGCCGAAGATCGAGCCGTAGTCCGCGATCTGGGTGACGTAGAGGCCGAACACGACCGAGGTGCCGACCCAGGCCACCACGACGACGCCGGTGCCGACGCTCACGAGCTGCCAGCCGTGGCCGTCGACGGGCGCCACGCGGATCAGGAGGCCGATCGCGGCGACCATGAAGACGAGGCCGCCGAGCCACGCCACCGGCGTGGGGACGGGTGCGAACTGGACCGTCGCCGCCGCTGCGAGCAGGAGAACGCCGCAGCCAAGGGCGAGCCACGTCGAGACGAGGTAGCGCTCCCGGAACCCGCGCTCGCGGGCGCTGCCGTAGATGCGGTCGAGCACCGCCATGACGGCGCGCATCGCCCCCGACATCTCCCAGACCGCGATCACCGCGCCCGCGGTGATCCAGAACAGCGACTGCGCGCCGAGCACCCGCTTGATGGTGCTGTCGACCACCCGGAAGACGTCGGCCGACATCGCGCCGCGCAGTTCGGGCTGGAGGTCGTCGCGGTAGGCGCCGTCGAGCCCGAGGTACCCGAGCAGGCCGAGCGCGAACAGCGCGAGGGGGATCAGGGCGAAGATGATCTGGAAGGCGATCGCCGACCCGTACGTGAGCAGGTCGGCTCGCTCGTAGCCGGCCAGCACGTCGCGGACCAGCGCCTTCAGGCCGACACGACGCACCTCCGGCATCACCGCTCCCATCCCCGCCCCCTACCCACCCGAAGGTGCGTCGAACTATGGAGAAAGTCCCGGCCTCATCTGCGGCTTTTGTTCGAGGTCTTGACAAAAGGCGAGCGACCATGAGAGGGTCACGGCGTGGAGAGAGGAGGGTCTCGAGGCTCATTGGAGTCCCTGCGCGAGCTCAACCGCCTGCGGGTGGTCGACGCGCTGCGCAGCGCCGGTCGGCTGAGCCGGTCGGACATCGCGCGTCGCACCGGGCTGAGCCGGTCGACCGTCTCCACGCTTGTCGGCGATCTCGTCGAACGCGGCTTCATCGTCGAGCGCGCCGACGACGCCCTGAGCGGCGCCGTGCCGACGCAGGGCCGCCCGCCGACGATGCTCAGCCTGGACCGCTCCGCCGGCGCCGCCGTGGGCATCGACTTCGATCACGACCGCGTCCGCGTCGCCGTCTCCGACCTCAGCCGCACGGTGCTCGCCGAGGCGATGGAGCTCGTCGACGTCGACCACGACGCCGGCCGCTCGATGGACCTCGCGGCGAGCCTCGTCGACCGCGCGCTGGCCGACGCCGGCATCGACGCGACGCGGGTCCTCGGTGCGGGCGTGGCCATCGCCGGTCCGGTCGACGCCGCCCGCAGCGCGCTGCACCCGTCCTCCATCCTCCCCGGCTGGGAGGGTGTCGATCTCGCGGACGAGCTCGGCGCCCGCCTCGGCCTCCCCGTCCACGTCGACAACGACGCCAACCTCGGCGCGCTCGCCGAGGTCACCCTCGGCGCGGGGCGCGACGCCCGCACCGCGGCCTACCTGCAGGTCGGCGGCGGCGTCGGCGCCGGGCTGATCGTCGACGGCCGCCCGTTCCGGGGCGCGTTCGGCGCCGCCGGCGAGATGGGCCACGTGGTCGTCGACGACGAGGGCGCGATCTGCCGCTGCGGCAACCGCGGCTGCCTGGAGACGGTCGCCTCCGGCCCCGCGCTGACCCGGCTGCTCGCCGACAGCCGCAACGAGACCTTGACCGTCGCCCAGATCATCGAGCTCGCTAAGGACGGCGACCTCGGATGCCGCCGGGCGATCGCCGACGCCGGCCGCCATGTCGGCCGTGCCGTCGGTGCGCTGTGCAATCTGTTCAACCCCGAGATGGTCGTCGTGGGCGGTGAGCTGAGCGCTGCAGGAGAGCTGCTGCTCGGCCCGCTGCGCGAGAGCGTGATGCGCTCCGCGGTCCCGATGGCGACCGAGGGACTCGAAGTGGTCGCCGGTGTTCTGGGCGAGCGAGCGAACGTGCTCGGCGCTCTCGCCCTGGCCATCGCGCAGTCTGAGCAAGCCGTCGCCGCGCGGATCGCGGCGGCGTAACCCATCCATGAGGAGGAAGCAGTGAAGCGAGGAATCAGGTTCTACGCGGCAGGCGCACTTACAGCAGCCGCGTTGGTCGCCGCCGGGTGCGGCGGCGACGACAAGAGCTCCAGCGGCGGCGGCGGCGGCGGTGGCGGCGGCGGCGAGGCCAAGGGCAAGGTCGGCGTGATCCTGCCCGACGCCGCGTCCTCGGCCCGCTGGGAGACCGCGGACCGCAAGTTCCTGGGCGAGGCCTTCGACGCCGCCGGCGTCGAGTCCGACATCCAGAACGCCAACGGCGACAAGGCGAAGTTCGCGACCATCGCCGATCAGATGATCAACGGCGGGGCGTCCGTCCTGCTGATCGTCAACCTCGACTCGCCGTCCGCGGCGACGGTGATCAAGAAGGCCCACGACCAGGGTGTCTCGGTCATCGACTACGACCGCCTCACGCTCGGCGGCGGTGCTGACTACTACGTGTCCTTCGACAACGTGGCCGTCGGCTCGGCGATCGGCGAGGGCCTCGTCAAGTGCATGGGCGACAACGGTGACGACTCGGGCCCGGTGGCGCTGCTCAACGGCTCCCCGACCGACAACAACGCCACGCTGTTCAAGCAGGGCTACGAGACGGCCATCAAGGACGCCGGCTACACCGTGGCCGCCGACCAGGCCGTGCCTGACTGGGACAACACGAAGGCCGGCACGATCTTCGAGCAGATGTACACGAAGGCGAACGGCGAGTTCGTGGGCGTGGCCTCGGCCAACGACGGCCTCGGCGGCGCGGTCGCCGCGGTCCTCAAGCGCAACGGCGACACCGACCGGATCCCGACGACGGGCCAGGACGCGACGGCGGAGGGCCTGCAGCGCGTGCTGCTCGGCTCGCAGTGCCTGTCGGTCTACAAGGCCGTCAAGAAGGAGGCCGACGCGGCGTCCCAGCTGGCGATCGCGCTGATCAAGGGCGACAAGGACGGCGCCAACAGCCAGGCCAGCGCCGAGTCCGATGACACGGAGACCGGCGAGAAGGTCCCGTCCGTTCTCCTGCAGCCGGAGCCGATCTTCGCCGACGACGTCCAGAAGGTCGTCGACGACGGGTTCGTGAAGGCCTCCGACCTCTGCACCTCGGCCGCCCTCAAGAAGGCGTGCAAGGAGCACGGGGTCAGCTAGCCCCAGAGTTCGATGGCGGTCGCATCAACCACCCCGGAGGGACAGCCGCTGCTGTCCCTCCGGGGCATCAACAAGAGCTTCGGCGCCGTGCAGGTTCTGCGCGGCGTCGATCTCGACGCCCGTGCTGGCCGTGTGACCGCTCTCGTGGGAGACAACGGCGCCGGCAAGAGCACGCTCATCAAGGCCGTCGCCGGCATCCACCCGTTCGATTCGGGCGAGATGCTGTGGAACGGAAAACAGGTCCAGATCAGCGGCCCGAAGGACGCCAACGCGCTCGGCATCGAGGTCGTCTACCAGGACCTCGCGCTCTGCGACAACCTCGACGTGGTCCACAACATGTTCCTCGGCCGCGAGGTGAAGTCCGGCCTCACGCTCGACGAGACGGACATGGAAAAGCGCGCGGGGGAGACGCTGAAGAGCCTCTCGGTCCGCACGCTGCGGTCGCTGCGGCAGAACGTGTCCAGCCTGTCCGGTGGCCAGCGGCAGACGGTGGCGATCGCGCGGGCGGTGCTGTGGAACTCCAAGCTGGTGATCCTCGACGAGCCGACCGCCGCGCTCGGCGTCGCCCAGACCGAGCAGGTGCTCGCGCTGGTGCGGCGCCTGGCGGAAGCCGGCCTCGCCGTGATCCTCATCACGCACAACATGAACGACGTCTTCCAGGTGGCGGACGACATCGCGTGCCTGTACCTCGGCCAGATGGCCGCGCAGGTGAACTCGAAGGACGTCAACCACGGGCAGGTCGTCGAGCTGATCACGGCTGGACGGTCGGGCGACCTGGGCCTCCAGCCCGAGGTCGCAGCCGCCAACGTCGGAGGTGAGGCATGAGCACCGAAGATGCGACCAAGTCCCAGTTCGAGCTCTACGGCAACGAGGAGCTGAGCCTCGGCACGGCGGCGTCCGAGTACTGGACGCGCGTCAAGGGCGGTGATCTCGGCGCACTGCCGGCCGTGTTCGGCGTCGTCGTGCTCGTGGTGATCTTCGGGATCATGGAGTCGGACGCGTTCCTGTCGAACGCGAACTTCGCCAACCTCATCAACCAGGGCGCGGCGATCATCGTCCTCGCCATGGGGCTGGTGTTCGTCCTGCTGCTGGGCGAGATCGACCTGTCCGCCGGCTTCGCGGCCGGCATCGGCGCGTCGATCCTGGCGGTCACCCTGACCAAGCACGGCTGGGCGTGGCCACTGGCGATCCTGTTCTCCCTGGCGGCCGGGTTCGTGATCGGCCTCGCCATCGCGTTGCTCGTCGCGCGGCTGGGCATCCCGTCGTTCGTCGTGACGCTGGCGTTCTTCCTCGCGTTGCAGGGCGGGGCGCTGCTGATCATCGGCGAGGGCGGGACGATCCCGATCCGCGACGACGCCGTCCTGAGCGTCATGAACAAGAACATGCCCGTCGCCCTCGGCTGGCTGTTCGCGATCATCGTCGTCGTCGGCTACGCCGGCGCGACGCTGATGGGGATGATGCAACGCCGCAAGGCGGGGCTCGTCGCGCAGGCGACGACCGTGTGGGCGGCCAAGACCGGCGCCCTCGCCGTGCTGGTGTTCGTGGTCGTGTTCCTGCTCAACCGGGAGCGCCAGCGCGAGACGGCGACGATCACCATCCAGGGCGTCCCGTGGGTCGTCCCGCTGGTGGCGGCGCTCGTCGTGGTCCTGACGTTCGCGCTGACGCGGACGGGCTGGGGCCGGCACGTCATGGCGGTCGGCGGCAACGAGGAAGCGGCGCGGCGGGCGGGCATCAACGTGCCCAACATCAAGACGTCGTGCTTCATCATCTGTTCCGTGCTCGCCGTCGTGGCGGGCCTGCTGCTGGCGTCACGCGACAACTCGGTGTCGCCGACGACGGGCGGCGCGCAGACGCTGCTGTACGCGGTCGGCGCGGCGGTGATCGGCGGCACGTCGCTGTTCGGCGGCCGCGGCCGGGTGATGGACGCCGTCACGGGCGGCCTGGTCATCGCGGTGATCGCGAACGGCCTGCCGCTGGTCACACAGAAATCGGGGACCCAGTTCATCATCAACGGCCTGGTCCTCCTGATCGCCGCGAGCGTGGATGCGATCTCGCGTCGGCGGGCAGCGGCAACGGGAAGATGACTGAAAACCTCCTCAAGGGGCGCGCGGCCCTCATCACCGGTGCAAGCCGGGGGGTGGGGGCCGCTGTCGCCCGTGCGCTGGCGCAAGCCGGCGCACGGGTGGGCCTCGCCTCACGCACCGTTGACGACCTCGGCATCGACGGGGCGGTGGCGGTGGCGTGCGACGTCACCGACATGAGCTCCGTCGCCGGTGCCGTCGACACCGTCGTCGGCGAGCTCGGCGGCCTCGACATCGTGATCGCCAACGCGGGGATCGGTTCCTACGGGGACTTCCTCGACATCCCCCTCGACGAGGTCGACGCCATGATCGACGTCAACCTCAAGGGCACGCTCTACACCGCGCGGGCGACGCTTCCGCACCTGATCAGCGGCGGCGGCGGGGACTTCCTCGCGCTGGCGTCGGTGGCCGGGTTGCGGGCGTTCCCGGGCGAGACGGTCTACAACGCCTCGAAGTTCGGGATGGTGGGCTTCACGCGCGCGCTCGATCACGAGATGCGCGAGCAGGGCGTGCGCTGCACGTCGGTCTGCCCGGGCGGCGTGAAGACGGACTTCGCGATGGGCACGGGCCGGACGCCCGACATGCCCGAGCTCGAGGGGATGATGACGCCGGAGGACGTCGCCGAGGTGGTGCTGTTCACCGTCACCCGGCCGCCGTCGATGCGGATCATGACCACGTCGTTCCGCCCGATGAGCGAGGGCTCGTCCGGCTAGTGCGACTGGGACTGCTCAGCACGGCGAACATCAACCGCCGGATCCTGGAAGCGGCGGGGGCCGACGTGGTCGCGGTGGCCTCCCGCGACGAGTCCCGCGCGCAGGCGTACGCAAGCGAGCACGGGATCGCTCGCGCGCACGGGTCCTACGAGGCGCTGCTGGCCGACCCCGAGGTCGACGCGGTCTACGTCTCGCTGCCCAACTCCATGCACGTGGACTGGTCGGTCCGCGCGCTCGAGGCGGGCAAGCACGTGCTGTGCGAGAAACCGCTGTCCCGGCACCCGGAGGAGGTGGCCCGCGCGTTCGACGCCGCCGAGCGCGCCGGCCGGGTGCTGATGGAGGCGTTCATGTGGCGCCACACGCCCCAGGCTCAGAAGCTGCGCGAGCTCCTGCCCGATCCGATCCGCTTCGTCCGCGCGCACTTCTCGTTCCCGGCGCGCGAACCCGGTGACGTCCGCCTGAACCCGGAGCTCGACGGCGGCGCTCTGATGGACGTCGGCTGCTACTGCGTCAGCGCCGCGCGCTTCGTGTGCGGCGAGGAGCCCGAGTCCTTCACGGCACACGCCCAGTGGGAGGGCGGCGTCGACGTCGCCTTCACGGCGACGATGCGCTTCCCCAGCGGCGCGCTCGCCCACTTCGACTGCGCGATGAACGCGGCCAACCGCTCCGAGCTCGAGATCGTGGGCGAGACCAGCACGGTGGTCGTCCGCGACCCGTTCCACTCCCGCGACGTCGGCATCGAGGTCGACGGCGAGCACGTCGACGTCGAGTTCCGCGACCCGTACCTGTGCGAGGTCGAGGCGCTCGCCGCCCCGCCGTTCGGTCGCGACGACGCCCTCGGCCAGGCCCGCGCGATCGCATCCTTGTACGCAGCAGCAGAAAGGCACTCCTCATGATCTCGCAGAATCAAGTAAACCCCCCGAAGGGGTGGATCTCTTGAAGACGTCCCTCGGCATCTGGGCCTTCGGCCCGATGGTCACCCGCTTCGTTCCCGTCGGCTACCAGCCCGAGCACGACGAGCCCACCCACGAGAAGGTCCAGCGCGCCGTCGCCGGCCTCGGCGACCTCATCGACGGCTATGAGTTCCACTACCCGCAGGAGCTCTCGCACGACAACCTCGACGACGTCCGGGCGGCGCTCGGCGACCACGACATCTACACGATCTGCAGTGGCATGCACCTCGATCCGATCTTCGGCCGCGGCGGCCTCGTCTCGCCCGACCCGGAGATCCGCGCAGAGGCGGTCAAGCGCACCGTCGACGGCGCCCACTTCGCCGGCGAGCTGGGCGCGCACTACGTCATCTGGCCCGGGATCGAGGGCTACAACTACCCGTTCCAGACGCCCTACAAGGATTCGTGGCGGTGGCTGATCGAGGGCTTGGGCGCCGCCGCCGAGGCGTGCGCGGAGCACGGCGTGAAGCTCTTCCTCGAGCACAAGAACTCCGAGCCCGCGATGAAGATCATGATGCGCAACATCGGCATGACGCTGCACTGCATCCACAAGCTGCGCGCCGAGGGCATCGACAACGTGCAGGTCAACATGGACTGGCAGCACCTGATCATGAACGGCGAGCACCTGCCCGAGTACGCGGCGCTGCTCGACCAGGAGGGACTGCTCGGCCACCAGCACGCCAACTCCGGCTGGGGCGACTTCGACGACGACAACATGGTCGGCGCCACCGCGTTCATGGAGACGCTCGAGCTCGCCCTCGAGTTCCGCCGCTGCGGCTACGGCCAGGGCGACGACCCGCGCCGTCTCGGCTTCGACCTCTTCCCCTACACCGAAGACCAGGTCGCCGCCGTCGAGCGCTCCGTCAAGCAGTGGAACTTCATCGACTCCGTCGCCGGCAAGATCGACGACGCGGCCCTGCACGAGGCGCAGTCCAAGAAGGACGCCGTCCGGGCCTACGAGCTCGTTTACGCGGCCCTCGGCGCCTGACGCAG
This sequence comes from uncultured Solirubrobacteraceae bacterium, assembly GCA_963740765.1. Classification (GTDB taxonomy): domain Bacteria; phylum Actinomycetota; class Thermoleophilia; order Solirubrobacterales; family Solirubrobacteraceae; genus DATLGB01. Next base: position 19,175 of record CAVUFN010000018.1, read on the forward strand.
GCCCTTCCCGGCCAGCAGCTTTCGCACTACCTTCCTGGCCGATGCGCTGGCTCGGGTTGCTCATGATGCTCTGCGCGCTCGCCGTCCCGGCGATCGCCGAGGCCCAGTGGGTGGGTCCGTTCGACCATGCGTTGAACGGTTCGGCCTGGTCGAACGACGTCGCGATAGCGACGAACGACGCGGGCGACTCCGTGATCGCCTACGTGGAGCTCGCGTACGACCGCAGGGCGAACGATTTCACCGGTGTGAACACGTGGGTCCGGTACCGGTCGGCCGGTGGACGGTTCTCGAAGCCCGAGCTCGTCAACCGATCCCGGGCCAGGGGTGGCTTCCCCATCGACGCCGGCATCGACGCCGACGGGAACGCGATCGTCGTCTACGCCGCCACCGAGATGAACGAGGCCGACGGGTACCAGTCGGTGCGCGAGGTCCGCCATCCCGCAGGCGGCGCGTGGACGAAGGAGCGAACGCTGGCGGCGCCGCCGGGGTACCGGAACATGTCGGATCTCTTCGTCGCGGTCAACCCCAAGGGCGACGTCGCTCTGTCCTACGACCAGTCAGGCCCGTACGAGCGGATGGGGGCGACGGGCACGACCACGGACGGCCTCGGGAGCCCGTTCCCGGTCGGGGCGCCCAGCCTCGCCAACGTCTTGACCATCCTGAACATGTCTGGGTCGACCGTCGCCATCGACGATGCCGGCGACGTGATCTGGGTGTGGAAGCGGTACACGACGGCCGACGCCGAGCACATCGCCATCGAGACGCGCGCGAAGCCCGCCGGCGAGCCGCCCGGGCCGGTCGAGGCGCTCGACCCCGACATCGGCTATTTCCCGTCCACGTGTCCGACGGTGGGGATGTCGGCGAGCGGCGAGGCGGTCGTCCTGCGGTGGGGGACCCCCGGCATCACCGTCCAGCACCGCAGCGTTCCGTCCGGCAACTGGGGCGCCGGTGCCTGGGGCCCGGAGGAGTACGCGGGGGACAAGTACGGCGCCTACACGTGCCCGCTGCGGCTGAGCGTGGCGCCGGACGGCGCGGCGACCGTCATGTACCAGGCGAGCGGCGACGATTACCAGGACCTGGCGATGCGGGCCACCTCGGCGGCCTCGGGTGCAACGTTCCACGGCCGCGGCTACGGCTCGCAGGAGGTCGTGCCCAGCGGACAGCCGGTCCCGTTCGCCGAGCTCGGGGTCTCCCCCGGCGGCGACGAGAGCCTGATCTACGGACTCGACGACGGGACGGTGGGAGCGCGCCTCCGTCCCGCCGGCGCGAGCGCGTTCGGTCCGGTGGTCGAGCTCGAAGACCTCGCCGACGGCCACTCCTACGCCACCACCTTGGATGCTGACCTCGCGATGACAAGCGCCGGCGACGTGCTCGGGCTGTACAGCGGGCAGGTCTGCCAGTCGTCGTGTGCGGACGCAGTCGACGGCGCGCTGCGGCTGGCGGCCTTCGACGTGTCGCCCCCCGAGGTGCGCGAACTCTCGGTGTCCGAGCCGGTCGCCGCCACCGTCCCCGCTGAGTTCGCCGCCCAGGTGTTTGAAGTCTCCGGGGAGTGGACGATGTCATGGGACTTCGGGGACGGCGCGACGGGCGAAGGCGACGAGGTCGAGCATGCGTTCGCGGCGCCGGGCGCATACGAGGTCGTTGCGACCGCCCGTGACGCGACCGGCCGCGAGGACGCCGCGACGGTCACGGTCACCGTCGGCGCGGCCCCCGCGATCACCCCGTCGCCGTCGCCGTCGCCGTCGCCGAGCCCGGAGCCGTCCGCGTCGTCGAGCCCGGAGCCGGAACTGTCGCCGTCGCCGACCCCGGAGCCCCACTCGTCCGCGTCGCCGAGTCCGGAGCCGTCCGCCAGTCCGTCGCCCACCCCGGAGCCGACGACGACCCCCCATTCGCCCGCCTTCTCACCTCTCTTCTCGCCCGCTCCGGTCCCACCCGCTTCCGCCTATGCCACTCCGAGGACTGGCTACGGCGGGCTCCGTGCCCGCTTCCGCGTGAAAGACGGGGTCACGAAGGTCCGCACGCTGCGACTGCTCGCCCTCCCCGCATACACGTTCGTGCGGGTGTCCTGCAACGGCCGCGACTGCCCGCGCGCCCGCCTGATCCCGTTCCACTACGCGCCCGGGCCCGTGGCGCTCGCCGTGCCCTTCCGCCGCCGGGCGTTACGTCCGGGCGACCGCGTGGTGGTCCAGCTCGCCCACCCCCTCCAGACCGGCCGCCGGATCGTGTTCACCGTCCGTCGCGGGCGCCGGCCGCTCCGTCGGACGAGCTGCCTGGCACCGGCGTCGCTGACGCGATCCGCATGCGGCCCGGCGGCGACGCGACACCTCGGTGGGCCCTGGGGCGTACCGCCCGCCGCGAAATAGCATGGGCGCATGCCTGACCTCGCTGTTCACGAGCACGACCTGGGCGTGACCTGGGTCTTCGACGAGGTGATGGAGCGGGCGTTCCACGCGCTCGTGGACGACGGCCGGGTGTGGCTGGTCGACCCCGTCGACGCCGACGGCGTGATCGAGCGCGCAACGGCGCTCGGAGCGGTGGCGGGCGTCGTGCAGCTGCTCGACCGCCACGCGCGCGACTGCGCGGCGATCGCGAAGCGGCTCGGGGTCGAGCACCATCGGCTGCCGGACGCGCTGGCCGGGTCGCCGTTCGAGGTCGTGACCGTGCTCGACCTGCCGCGCTGGCGCGAGAAGGCGCTGTGGTGGCCGGCGTGCGACGCGCTCGTCGTCGCCGAAACGCTGGGCAGCGGGCGCTACTTCGCGGTCGGCTCGGGGGCGCTCGGCATGCACCCGTTCCTGCGCCTCCTGCCGCCCGGCGGGCTGCGCCGCTTCGCGCCCGCGCACGTCCTCCCCGGTCACGGCCCGCCCGTCCACGGCCAGCCCGACGCGGTCGACCTCGCGTACCGGAGCGCCCGCCGCGACCTGCCGAAGTTCGTGGTCAAGCTGCCCACCTTCCGGTGAGCGCCGGCGCGCTCCGGTATGCGGCGGCGCCTCGACGGATGCGCCGGCCAAGCGGTTCGATCCCGGCGCTGCTGGCGCTGTACGCATGCTGGGGCTCGTCCATCCCGGCGATGAAGCTGATGGTCGACACCATCCCGCCGCTGACCGGGGCGGGTGCGGTGTTCACGCTCGGCGGGCTCATCCTGCTCGCCGGCGCGCGCGAGCGCGCCGTGGCCGAGGAGCGGGTGCGGCTGCGGGACGCGGCGGTCGCGGGCGCCTTCCTGCTCATCGGCGGCCAGGGCCTCGGAACCGTCGCGCTGACGAAGATGACCGCCAGCCTCACCGCGATCGTCGTCGCCACGATCCCGCTCGCCATCGCCGCGCTCGGGTGGGCGACCGGCACCCGCACGACACGGCGCACCGCCGCCTGCCTGGCGGTCGGCTTCGGGGGCGTCGCGGTCGTGGTGCTCACCGCGCCGAGTGCCGCGCTGGGCGGCTCGCTCGGGGGCATCGGGCTGACGCTGCTGGCGGTGGTGGGCTGGGCGACGGGCAGTCACCTCGCCAGCCGCGGCTCGCTGCCCGCGGACGCGCGCGTCTCGGGTGGCGTCCAACTGCTGGCCGGTGGCGTCCCGCTGCTGCTTCTCGGCGCCGCCACGGGTGAGCTCGCGTGGACGCACGTGTCGGCCACGTCGATCGGCGCGGCGGGCTTCCTGCTGATCGCGGACTCCGTCGCCGGCTTCCTCCTCTACTCGCATCTCCTGCGCACGACGCCGATCGCCACGGTCAGCACGTACGCCTACGCGACGCCGCTGATCGCCGCCGCGCTGGGGTTCGCCGCGCTCGGCGAGCCGTTCTGGTGGGGAGCGGTCGCCGGCGGGCTCGTCGTCCTCGGCGCCGTCGCCGTCCAGCTGGGCGCCACGGACCGATGAACGCCGACGCGGCACTGCGGGACACGCTCGCGGTCGCGCACGCCGCGCGCGACCAGCCGCTCGTCGCGATCGCCCGCGACCGGCTCGGCCCGGGCGGCGCGGAGGCGGTGGCCGCGCACGTGCTCGACTACGACGACCTGCACCTGCCGTCGACGACCCACATCTCGGCGGTGTGCGTCCCGGCGGTGCGCGCAGCGGGCGGCGGGGCGCGCGAGTACCGGGCCGCGGCAGGCATCATGGCTCAGATCGGCACCGCGCTCGGCTGGGCGCACTACACCCGCGGCTGGCACGCGACCTGCACCGCGGGTGCGCCCGCGGCCGCTGCGGGAGCCGCGCTGGCCGGCGGCGCCGACACCGAGCGGGTGGCGATCGCGATGGCCCTCGCCGTGCCCGCCGCGGGCGGCGTCCAGCGCGCGTTCGGGACAGACGCCAAGGCGCTCCAGGTCGGCTTCGCGGTGGACGCGGGGGTGCGCGCCGCCGACCTCGCGGCGGCCGGCGCGACCGCCGATCCCGAGGCGCTGGAGCAGTGGCTCCGGTTGCTCGGCGGCGGGCCGCTGCCCCCGATCGAGGAGGTCGCGCTGGCGGTCAAGGTCTACCCCTGCTGCTACGCCCTGCAGCGGCCGATCGCCGCCGCCCGCGACTACACGCCGCCGCCGGACGGGCCGATCCGCGTGCGGACGCCGGCGAGCACGATCCAGCCGCTGATCCACGCCCGGCCCCGCACCGGGCTGGAGGGCAAGTTCTCGCTCGAATACGGGATCGCGGCGGCGCTGCTCGACGACGCGCCCGGCTTCGAGGCCTTCTCCGACGCCGGGGTCACCCGCCCCGAGGCGCTCGCACTGATCGAGCGCATCGAGGTCGAGCTCGAGCCCGGTGGCGACGGCCTGCTGGCGGGCGCCTTCACGATCGGCGACGTCACCCGGGCCGACCCGCCGGACGCCGACGAAGCCACCAAGCTCGCCCTGTGCGACGCGGGTCACCTCGCCGGCGTCACCTGGGCCTAGGGCTTGCGCGGGACGCCGAGGGCGAGGCGGAGCGCCGCGTCCATCACGGGCGTCGGCGTGACCTTCGCCAGCGCCGCCTGCACGCGCGGGCCGGCACCGACCACGTAGCGCGCTCGCGGGCGGCTCGCCGTGAGCGCCCTCTCCACCGCGGCGGCCACCCGGTCGGCGGGCACCGCCATGCGCTGGGACACGGGGATCGAGCGGCGGAAGCCCTTGGTGTGCTTGGCGTAGAGGTCGCGGTGCTCGGGCGTCATGAGCGCGAGCGTCGCCTCGAGCTCGTCGTCGGCCGCGCGCCACATGTCGGTGTCCGTCTGCGCGGGTTCGACGAGGACGACCTTCACGCCCCACGGGCGCACCTCCATGCGCAGCGCATCGGCGACGGCCTCGATCGCGAACTTCGAGGCGTTGTAGGCGCCCGTCATCGGCGTCACGACGCGGCCACTCACCGAGGAGATGAAGACGGCACGGCCGCGCGCCGCGCGCAGGCGCGGCAGCACGGCCTGGGTGACCGCGACCTGGCCGACGACGTTGACCTCCAGCTGCCGCCGGAGCTCGCCGACGGGAACACCCTCGATCGGGCCGCCGACCACGATCCCCGCGTTGTTGACGACCGCGTCCAGCCGCCCGGGCAGCGCTTCGTCGAGCGCCGCGACCTGATCGGCATCCGTGATGTCGAGGGTGACGGCGGTCGTGCCGGCGGGCGCGGCCCCGCCGCGGACGCCGGCGTAGACGTCCCAGCCCGAACCGGCGAGGCGCGTGGCGATCGCCGCCCCGATGCCGCGGCCGGCCCCGGTGACCAGGACGCTAGGCAACGAGGCGCACGGGCAACGTCTTGAGCTGGTTGATGAACGGCGACTCCGTGTAGCGCGGGTCGCCGCAGATCTCCAGGTTCGGGTAGCGCTTCAGCGTCTCCTCGATGAGGATGCGCAGCTCGAGCCGGGCCAGCGCGGTGCCGAGGCAGAAGTGCCGGCCGCCGGCGCCGAAGGCCTGATGCTCCTCGTCGCGCATGATGTGGAAGCGGTCCGGGTCCTCGTGGCGGCTCTCGTCGCGATTGGAGCTGACGTACCACATGACGACCTTGTCGCCCTCGGCGATCCGCTGGCCGCACAGCTCGGTGTCCGTGGTGGCCGTGCGGCGGAAGTGCGCGAAGGCCGGGAACATCCGCAGCGACTCTTCGACCGCGCGCGGGATCAGGGACGGGTCGTCGAGCACGAGCTGCTTCTGGTCGGGGTTCTCGATCAGCGCGCGCATGCCGGAGCAGTAGGTCGACTTCGTGGAGTCGTTGCCGGCCGCCATCAGCAGGAAGAAGCCCATGACGATCTCGTGATCGGCGAGGCCCTCGCCGTCGAACTCGGCGTGGACGAGCACGGAGGTGAGGTCGTCGGTGGGGTTCGCGCGGCGCGCCTCGATGAGCTTCTGGCAGCGCTCGAAGATCTCGGGGATGTCGCGCTGCATGACGGTCTCGGGACCCTCGGGGTTGAGGTCGGGATCCCCGGCGCCGAGCGTCGTGTTCATCAGGCGCGCCCAGATCTCGTCGTCCTCGGGGTCGATGCCCATGAACGACCCGATCACGCGCGCGACGACGGGCTGCGCGACCTCCGTGACGAGGTCGGCCGTCTCGCGGCCCTCGAGCCGGTCGAGCACCGCGTTGGTGATCGCGCGGATCTCATCCTCGTGCTCGGCGATGCGGCGCGGGGTGAAGCCGCGCTGGAAGAGGGCCTTCAACCGGTCGTGCTTGGGTGGGTCCATCGCGATGAACATGCCCTGCTGCATCTCCAGCGGCATGATCCCGTCGGTGATCGCGGTGATGCCGCCCCGCTCGGAGGAGTAGGTCTGCCAGTCGCGGCTGACGGCGTGGACGCCCTCGGCGGTGGTGACCGACCAGAAGCCCGCCTCGTCGGGGTACTCCGTCAGTTTCGACGTGAAGTGCACCGGACACTCGGAGCGCATGCGCTTGAACAGCTCGTGCGGAGGGCCGTCGAGCCACTCCTCGCGTTCGGTGACGAGTACGTCCTCGATCGCCCTCTTCTCCTCGATGGACATGCGTCCCCTCCTCAAAACTGGCTGGCTGGCCAAACGGCGTCGCAAGCCTATCGAACCGTCTCGACGCGCCGCGTTCGACTCAACTGCGGTAGTTCACGCGCTCCGTAGCGTTATGTGCCAGATGCGGTTGCTCCTCTCCGTCCTGGCGCTCGCCCTCGCCCTGAGCGCACCCGCCGCGGCCATGGAGGTCGGCATGCAGGACGACGGGACGATCGTGCACGGCTACCACGACCGCGCGCTGGCCCTCAAGCAGTTCAAGCGCATGGGCGGGACGAACGTGCGGATCAACATCGAGCACCGCCGCAGGGCGCGCTACGACGACGACACGTCGATCAAGGCCGTCAAGCCGTCGATCCGCCTCTACGACGAGGCGATCGACGCGATCCGCGACGCCGGCCTCAAGCCGCAGGTCACCCTCGTCTGGCGCGGCAACATCAGGCCGGGCCGGGTCGGCGAGTGGATGGGGACGATGGCCGACCACTACCTCGGCCGCGTGCGGCGCTATTCGGTCCTCAACGAGCCCGACCTGAACCTGCGCGTCCACGGCGCCTGCAACCGCAGCGGCGAGCGGCGCTTCCGCCGCCAGTTCGCGCACCGGGTCTTCGTCTACGAGGGGGACTGGCGCGCGTACGACCCCACGCTCCCGCACGGCTTCGACATGCACATCGCCTGCCTGCGCCGGGCGCGGGGACACGAGTACCGCCGCATCGTCGCCCGCGCGGTCGACGCGATCAAGGAGGCGGTGCCCGACGCGCAGATCCTGGCGGGGGAGACGTCGGCGCAGGTCGGCCTCCAGTGGTTCGTGCGCGCCGCGCGGCCGCAACTGATGGACGTCTCCGGCTGGGCTCACCATCCCTTCCAGCTGCGCACCCTGACCCCCGGCCTCCCCGCGCACAACTGGGGGATCGGCAACCTCCCGCGCGTCAGGCACCTCGTCGGGCTGCCGCTGTACCTGACCGAGTTCGGCTATCCGCATCCGCGGTCGTCGATGGATCGCCGCGTCTTCGGCCGGCGCCTGCGCCAGAGGGAGATCGCGAGAGCGCTGCCGCGGGCGTGGAGGGTGGCCCGGCGCGCCCGCGTCCGGCAGATGCTTCAGTACCAGTGGTACGTGAAGCCGAAGTGGCGTCACGAGTACTGGGAAACCGCTCTGCTCGACAAGGACAATGGGAAGCTCACACCGGCATATCGCGCGCTCCGCTCGCTCATTCTGGGCTGGCGTCGCTAGCGCGCTGCTGCTGGCGACGGCGACCGCTGACGCAGCCCGCCCGGCACCGCGGTATCGCCTTGCGGGCGGGTGCTACGCCGTCGACGGCCAGCCCGTGCGCTTCCAGGCGGCCACGCTCGGTCAGTACCTGCTGTACACCAAGGACGGCACCTACCTGCGCGGGACGGACACCAAGCCGGCCGAGATCACCGACGACGAGGCGCGCGGCCTGAAGGCGGCGACCGGGTGCGCCGACTTCCCGGAGGCCGACACCGACGTCGACGGAGCCCCGACGAAGGGCTCCAAGCCGTGGGCGGCCACGCGCGGTTTGATCGACAGCCATTTCCACTGGATGGCGGCGGACATGTTCGGCGGCGACGCGCACTGCGGGCGGGCGTGGTCCCCGTTCGGGATCGCCCGGGCGCTCGTCGACTGCCCCGACCACGAGCCCGGCCGGCCCGGCCTCACCTTCGAGAACGTGCTCAGCGGCAACAGCCCCTCGGCCACCCACGACACGACGGGTTGGCCGACCTTCGCGGACTGGCCGCAGCGCACGTCGCTGACCCACGAGAACGCGTACTACAAGTGGGTCGAGCGCACCTACCGCGGTGGGCTGCGGCTCGCGGTCGTCCTCTTCTTCGACAACGCGCAGCTGTGCGGCGTGTGGCCATCCAAGGAGCACGACTGCGACGAGATGGACAGCGTCCGGCGCGAGATCGGGCTGCTGCGCGACCTGCAGGACTACATCGACGCCCAGGCGGGCGGGCCGGGCCGCGGCTGGATGCGCATCGTGCGCACGCCGTTCCAGGCCCGGCGGGTCATCAACCAGGGCAAGCTCGCCGTCGTGATGGGCATCGAGACGTCGCGGCTGTTCGACTGCCGCGTCTACGACGGCGTCCCGGCCTGCACGGACGAATCGATCGACAGATCGCTCACGGAGGCCCGCAAGCTCGGCATCCGCTCGCTCGAGATCACCGGCAAGTTCGACAACGCGCTCGCGGGCGTCGCCGGCGACCCGGGCACCAACGGCGTCGTCACCAACTCCGGCAACCAGCTGGAGACCGGGCGCTACCTGGCCATGGGGTCCTGCGAGGGCCTGCCGTCGGGCGCTGTCGACCAGACGCAGCTGACCGCCGTGCCGGCCGGCGGCGCGCTCGGCGTCCTCTCCGGGACGACGCCCGCCTATCCGCCGCCCCCGCACTGCAACCAGCTCGGCCTGACCCCGCTCGGCGAGCACCTCATCAACCGCATCGCCGACACGCGCACCATCCTCGATCCCGACCACATGGCCGCGAGCGCGCGCATCAAGGCGCTCGACGTCATGCAGGCGCGCGGCTACTCCGGGCTGATCTCGTCGCACTCGTGGAGCACGCCGGTGGACGAACCCCGCATCTACGGCATGGGCGGCGTCGTCTTCCCCAAGGCGTCGGCGATCGCGCAGTCCTCGACGTCGGACTGGTTCACGGGCGAGTACGAGCGGCTGCGCAAGCTGCGCGACCCACGCTTCACCTTCGGCTTCGGCTTCGGCTCGGACATCAACGGCATCGCCAAACAGCCGAGCGCCCGTCCGGACGCGGGCGTGACGTACCCGTTCCCCTCCTACGACGGCAAGCAGACGATCCGCCAGCCGTCGACAGGCGAGCGGACGTGGGACTACAACGCCGACGGCGTCGCCCAGTACGGGCTCTACCTCGACTGGCTGCAGGAGCTGCGCGGCCGTCTCGGCGAGGGCTTCGTGCGCGACATGCGCCGCGGCCCCGAGGCCTACCTGCAGATGTGGGAGCGCGCGTACGGCATCCCGGCGTCCCGCGCCGCCCGCCCCCGCAAGGGCTGGACGGCGGCGCGCCTGCTGCGCCGCTCGGGCCAGCCGCGCGTGCGCGGCGCCCGCGTGTGGCGCTACGCCGACGGGACCCGGGTGCGCCTCACGCGCCGCGGCCGCGTCGTCAGGGTTCGATGACGTTGCCGGGGTCCGGCTTGTCGCCCTGGCTGTAGTCGCCGAAGGGGGCGTCGCGGTCGGTCACGGCGGCGCGCACGCCTTCGGCGCCGGCCTTGTCGATGAAGCGGTGGGCGTCGGGGGTGTTGCGCATCAGGCCGTCGAGGATCGGGCCGAGGATCTGCGTCGACGCGAGGCCCATGTTCTCGTAGGCCTGGTTGACCATCAGCTTCATCGCGGCGAGCTGGGAGGACGGGATCGCGGCGAGCTCGGCGGCGCGCTCGGCGACCGTCGCCTCGAGCCGTGCGAACGGGACGGCCTCGTTGATGAGCTCGACCGCGGCGGCCTCCGTCCCGCTCAGCGGCCGTCCGGTCAGCGCGTAGTGCTTGGCCTTGGCGAGGCCGAGGCGGTAGATCCACATGCCGCTCAGGTACGCGCCCCACATGCGGCTGTAGGGCGTCCCGATCCGCGCGTCCTCGGAGGCGATGACGAGGTCGGCGCACAACGCGAAGTCGCTGCCGCCGCCGACGCACCACCCGTGCACCTGCGCGATCACCGGCTTGGGCGAGCGCCAGACGCTCATGAGCTTCTGCGTCGGCGCGAGGTCCGGCGCGGTCTGGGCGACGAAGTCCTTGCCGGGGTCCCACGCGCCGTCGGTCGTGATCGCCGCGTCCCAGTGGTGGAAGCCGTCGCCGAAGTCGTAGCCCGCGCAGAACGACCGGCCGGCTCCGCGCAGGACGATCACCTTGACGGCCGGGTCGAGGACGGCCTCGCGGACCGCGGACTGCACGTCGTCGGGCATGGGCGGGACGATCGTGTTGAGCGCGTCCGGGCGGTTGAGCGTGATCGTCGCGACGGGGCCGTCGACGGCGTACAGAATCGTCTCGTATGCCGCCATGGCTCAGGACTATGTCAGCACATCCGGGCGGTGGCGTCGGGCCCCGCGCGCGTCGGTCTAGTCTCCGGACGATGCGCACGCTCGCGGCGAAGGCCGTCGTCCTGGTCCTGCTCGTCGCCGCCGCTCCGGCGTCCGCCGCGGACTTCGCCCCACTCGACGCCCCGGGCGCGCCGCTGTCGGTGAGCGCCGCCGAGGTCGACGCGGCGATCCAGTGCTCGGACGGCGTCGACGCCGCGAAGGTCGCCCCCGTTCTCCTGCTCCAGGGCACGGGCGCCAACGCCAAGGACAACTGGTCGTGGACCTACCAGCCCGGGCTCGACAAGGCCGGCATCCCGTGGTGCACGGTCGACCTGCCCGACCACGCCACCGGCGACGTCCAGATCAACGGCGAGTACGTCGTCCACGCGATCCGCACGATCTCCAAGCGCGCGGGGCGCCGCGTGTCCATCGTCGGCCATTCCCAGGGCGGCATGGTCGGCCGCTGGGCCCTGCGCTTCTGGCCCGACACGCGGGCGCTGGTCGACGACGTCATCGGCTTCGCCCCGTCCAACCACGGCACCACGATGGCCTCCCAGTCGTGCGGCGACGGCGCGTGCACCGCCGCCAACTGGCAGCAGTGGGACATCTCCAACTTCATGAAGGCACTCAACTCCCGCACCGAGACCTTCGCGGGCATCTCCTACACGAGCGTCTACACGCGCCTCGACGAGATCGTCCAACCCAACCAGGACGCCGAGACCGGCTCCTCCTCGCTGCGCACCGGCGACGGCCTGCGCACCAACGTCGCCACCCAGGACATCTGCCCCAACGACACCTACGAGCACCTCGCCATCGGGCTGGTCGACCCGGTCGCCTACGCCCTCGCCATCGACGCGCTCACCCACGACGGCCCCGCCGACCCCGCTCGCGTTCCCGTGTCGGTGTGCGCCGAGCAGTTCCACCAGGGCATCAACCCGGTGACCTTCCCGGCCGACTCGTCCGCCGCGCTCGCCGACTACCAGAGCTACGAGGGCAAGGAGCTCCCGGCCGAGCCGGAGCTCGCCTGTTACACGACCGCCTCCTGCGCGACGGTGGCGAAGTGCCGCCGGACGATCATCGTCCGCGGCCTCCGCCACCCCCGCGCCCGCGCCCATGGCAAGCGCGTGAAGGTCCGCCGCCGCGCCGACGGCCGCCTGCGCATCCGCGTCCGCGGCGGCACCCGCGTCGTCATCCGCGGCCGCACCAAGTCCGGCCGCAAGGTCCGCATCGTGCGCCGCGCCCGCGCCTGCTGAAGGGAGAACCCAGGACTCGATCTCCGCGCGGAGGCGAGTCCTCGGAAATCCCCGATAGCGAGCACAACGCAGGACTCGGGTTACGGCGGGCGGTGAGACCTGAGAAATCCCCGCTTGCACGAGCGGAGGGGGAGGGATTCGAACCCTCGGTACGCGGGTTACGCGCACGCCGGTTTTCAAGACCGGTGCATTCAACCGCTCTGCCACCCCTCCGGGATCGATCAGAGTACGCAAGGATGGAGGGCGTGCCCGCCTCCGATACGACCCGCCTCGCCGTCCTGATCGACTCCGACAACACGACGGCGAGCCAAACCGAGGAGCTGCTGGCGGAGATCGCGAAGTACGGGACGCCGACGATCAAGCGCGCGTACGGCGACTGGACGACGCAGCAGCTCGCCGGCTGGAAGGACGAGCTGCACCGACACGCGATCCAGCCGATCCAGCAGTTCGCGTACACGCGCGGGAAGAACGCGACGGACTCGGCGCTGATCATCGACGCGATGGATCTGCTGTACGCGGGGAACCTCGAGGGGTTCGTGATCGTCTCGAGCGACAGCGACTTCACCCGGCTGGCGACCCGGCTGCGGGAGTCGGGGCTGACGGTCTACGGGCTCGGCGGGCGCAAGACGCCGACGGCGTTCGTGGCGGCGTGCGATCGCTTCATCTACCTCGACCTGCTCGGGCAGCAGACGGCGCCCGAGCCGTCCGCCAAGCGGCCGAACCTGAAGCCGATCCTGTCCGCCGCCATCCGCAGCACCTCCAAGGACGACGGCTGGTCGGACCTGGGCGAGCTGGGCTCGTACCTGAGCAAGAGCCACGCCGCGTTCGACGCACGCGACTACGGCCACCCCAAGCTCGGCGAGCTCGTCCGCGCGCAGCCCTACGTCGAGGTCAAGGACCTGGGCGGCCGGCTCCAGGTGCGTCTGTCCTAGGCGTCGCCGGGCGCTGCGTCCTTGGGCGCGTAGCGGTGGTGGAACATGAGGACGTTGCCGTCCGGGTCGTTGAAGATCGCCATGTGGCAGACGCCGGAGTCGATGGTGTCGGCGACGAACGAGACGCCCGCGGCCTCCAGCTCCTCGCGGGCCGCGTGGACGTCCTCGACCTGCAGCGCCAGCGGGCCCTTGTTGGGAGCGAACGTCTGGCCGAAGGCGTCCATCTGCATGACGGCGACGGTGAGCGAGCCGGTCTCGAACTCGCGCGCGGGCATGTCGCCCCACTGCTTGGAGCGCTTCAGGCCGAGGGTCTCGCCGTAGAAGCGATCGGCCGTTTCGAAGTCCTGGGTCGGGATGCAGAGGAAGTCGGTGCCGGTGACGTTCATACCCATGACTCAATCACATGTTCGCCTCAGCCGAAGCCGTGGCGAGCGAGGGGCTCGACCAGCTCGCGCTCCTCGTAGGAGAGATGGGAGTCCATGGCGTCGTGGAGCGCATCGACGGCGGCGACGACGTCGGCGATCCCCTCCGACGACACGAGGCCGATGATCGCCTGATCGATCTCCTCCAACAGCTCGGCGATGGTCTCGTGCTCGGAGGCGAGCCGGTCGATCACCGGCGAGAGCCCCGGCTCGCGCCCGCGCAGGTACGGGAACATGCTGCGGTCCTCGAGCGTGTGATGGCCGGTGACGACGCGGCAGTAGGACGCGCAGTAGACGCCCAGCGTCCAGTTGTTCTGGCGGATCGTCATGCGGTTGAGGAACGAGCGGACGTGGCGCGGGTCGACGTCGCCCGCCGCCAGCTGCGCCACGAGCTCGCGCAGCCGCTCCAGCTCACCGCGCAGATGGTCGTGGACGTCGATGAGGTGCTGGCCCGCCGCCTGCTGGTCGGGGCGGTAGCGGGCGTCCGGATTGGGAGCGGGCCCGACGGGACGCGAGGACTCATCCCAGAGCTCGCGGTCGCTCAAGCGCGGCCCCTCCGGCGTGGGGACGACGCCGAAGGGCTCGCCGTCCACCGAGACCGGTCGGGGCGCGGGGGTCGGCGCCCCGGACCGCGCGCGGTCGACCAGCTCGCGCACCGCCGGGGCGGTCTCCTCGGCGAAGCGCCGGACGGCCGCTTCGTCATCGGCGGCGAGGATGAACGTGCTCATCCCCTGCTCGAGCGCCAGCGACGCGATCTCCTCGGCGCTCAGCGAGCCCAGCAGGTTGTAGAGCCGCCGGATCTCGACCGGATCGCGCCCCGCGTCCACGGCGGCCGCGTCGATCGCCGCGTTCAGCGGACCCAGGTCACCCAGGTCCGCGTAGCCCATGCTCGGCAGCCACCCGTCCGCCAGCCGCCCGGTCAGCGCCAGCATCCGCGGCTTGTAGGCGCCGAGCCAGATCTCGATGTCGTGCAGCGGCTGCGGACCGTCGTCCGTCCACGCGCCCCGGATCACCGGAAGCGCTGCCTCCAGGGCAGACACGGCCTGCCCCGCCGTCAGTCGCTCCCCGCCCATCCGCGCCACCCCGTCCCAGAACGCGCCCGAGCCCAGGCCCAGCTGGACCCTCCCGTGCGACAGCACGTCGAGCGAGGCGACGCTCTTGGCGAGCACCGCCGCCGGCCGGCGCAGCGGCAGGTTTGTGACGTTCAGGGCCAGCTGCACGTTGGCGGTCGCCGCCGCCACGTAGGAGAGCAGCGTCCACGAGTCCAGGAAGCGAGACTGGTACGGGTGGTCCTGGAAGGAGACGAGGTCGAGCCCGGCCACGTCCGCCACCCGCGCGAGCTCGACGACCGTCCCGGCGTCAGCGGCCGACGGCGTGATGAAGACGCCGAACTGGAGCGTCTGGCGGTAGTCAGGCAGGACGCGCCCCCGGGCCCGGGACGTTGCGGAACAGGAACGGCTCCGGCTCGCGCCACGGCTGCACGAACCAGCACTCGCCCGTCATGTCGCCGGCGAACAGGCGGACGACGGCCTCCGCGACGGTTTCGGCGGGGATGATGTCGAAGCCCGCCGCGACCAGGTCCGCCCGCGCGTCGGCGATGATCTGCGACTCCGCGAAGCCGGGGCAGATCGCGTTGTAGCGCACGCCCTCGTGCGCCAGCGCGGGACCCATCGCGCGCGCCAGCCCCACGACCGCGTGCTTGTTGGCCGCGTAGATCGGGTCCAGCGGCATGGCCAGCAGCCCCGCCAGGGACGCCGTCGCGACGATCGCGCCACCGCGCTCGCGCAGCGCGCCCAGGCACGCGTGCGTCCCGAAGACCACGCCGTCGAGGTTGATCGCCATGGCACGCCGGTAGCGCTCCTCCGAGAAGTCGTCGCCCAGCCCGCAGCCCGTCGACACCCCCGCGTTCAGGTAGGCGAGGTCGAGCCCGCCGCACGTCTCGACGCAGAACGCCACGGCCGCCTGATTGGCCTCCACCGTGCGCACGTCGCACTCGACGAAGTGCCCCCCGACGGCCTCCGCGACCGATCGGCCTTCATCCACGGACACGTCGGCCACCACGACCTCGACCCCGGCCTCGGCGAGCGCGAACGACGTCGCCCGCCCGAGCCCCGACGCCCCACCCGTGACCAGAGCGACCTTGTCGCGCAGGGAGGACGTGTCGGTGGGGTCGGAAAAGACGCTCATGGGTACGATCCTGGCATGGATGGCGAGGAGCGGGATCTGCTGGCCACCGCGCCTGCCCTCGTCCGGCTGACCATCACGGTCTACCTGCGCACGCTCGGCTGGACCGCGGGTCAGTCACTGAGCATCATGCGCAAGGTCCTCAGCGGCGAGGCGGTCGATGCGCTCACCACCGAGGCGCGTGAGACCCTCAAGCGCCTGCTCGGCGTCACCGACCTCGAGCAGCGCCTCGGGCGGCTCCCCGAGCCCGGCGCCGAGCGCCGCAACGGGAACCACCGCGCCGAGCTCAAGGAGCGCGGCGCCGAGCTGCTCGCCCGCAGCGCCACGGTTGAGGAGGACCAGGAGGCGCACCCTGCCTACGAGCGCATCCTCACCAGCCTCGCGCCCGACGAGGCGCGCATCCTGCGGCTGATCGCGATCGAGGGTGCCCGCGCGCTGGTCGACGTCCGCACCTGGCGCCCGCTCGACAAGGGGTCCGAGCTCGTGCAGGCGCGCCTGAACATGATCGGGAAGGAGGCGGGCCTCATGCACGCGGACCGCATCCAGGCCTACCTGAACAACCTCGAGCGGCTGGGGCTCGTCAACGTCAGCGACGAGGACCTCGCCGACCTCAGCGCCTATCAGGTGCTGGAGGCCCAGCCCGAGGTCGAGGAGGCGATGCGCAAGGCCGGCCGCGGGCGCACCGTCCGCCGCGCCGTCCAGATGACCGCGTTCGGCCACGACTTCTGCGAGGTCTGCCTGCCGATCGACACGGCCGGCTTCCTCGCGCTCAAGGACGAAATGGGCGCCGGCGCGCGCTTGCACCGGTGATAAAGGACCTCACGATCCCGGTCTTCACCGGGATCATCGGCTACGTCACCAACTGGAGCGGCATCTGGATGCTGTTCAACCCGCTCCAGTTCAAGGGCTTCACCTTCCCCGGCCTGCAGTACCTCGCCCGGCTGCTCCCGCGCAAGGTCCAGCAGATCCCGGGCGTGATGCACGGCGGCATCGGCTGGCAGGGAATCATCCCCAGCCGCGCGGCCAAGATGGGCTCGATCGCGGTCGACAAGACGATCGCCAAGATCGGCGATGCGTCTGACTTCTACGAGTCGCTGGACCCCGAGGAGCTCGCCGAGCACATCACGCGGATGTCCCGCGACGACATCCGCGACCTCGTCGAGCAGACGATGCAGGACGAGCACCCGCAGTTGTGGCGCGACCTCCCCCCGCAGGTCCGCCAGTCCGTCCACGACCGCGTGCAGGAGGAGCTGCCGGCGATCATCCACGAGGTCGTCGTGGACCGCATCGGCGGCAACATCGACCACCTGCTCGACGTCAAGCTGATGGTCATCCGCCACCTCGAGCGGCGGCCTGAGCTCTCCAACCGGATGTTCCGCGAGGTCGGCGAGCGCGAGCTGAAGTTCATCATCAACTTCGGCTTCTTCTTCGGCTTCGCGTGCGGGATCCCGACCATCTTCATCGTGCACCTGCTGCCGCACTGGTGGGTGCTCCCGCTGCTCGGGACGATCATCGGCTACGCCACCAACTGGCTGGCGATCTCGATGATCTTCGAGCCCAACGAGCCGCGCAGCGTCTTCGGCATGCGCTGGCAGGGGCTCTTCCTCAAGCGCCGCGACCACGCCTCCGAGGTGTACGCGAGCGTCGTCGCCGAGGAGATCGTGACGGTGTCCAACATCGGCGACGAGCTGATCAACGGGCCGAGCGGTGACCGCACCCGCCGCCTGATCGAGGACGCGTTGCGGCCGGCGGTCGACAACGCGGGCGGGCAGCTGACCCCGTTGGTGCGCGTCGCCATCGGCACCAAGGAGTACGACCGCATCCGCGAGGAGTTCGCCACGGGCGGTGCCGACTACACGATGACCCCGCTCCAGGACGACGAGTTCAACGAGAAGCAGGCCCGCAAGCTCAAGGCGCTGATGGTGGAGCGCATGAAGGAGCTCTCCAACCCCGACTTCGCGGAGATGCTGCGAGCCGGGATGCGCGAGGACGAGTGGCTGCTCATCCTCCACGGCGGCGTGCTCGGCTTCGCGGCCGGGCTACTGCACCTCGGGATCTTCGGCGTCTGAGAGCAGGGCCTCGACCACGCGCGGGTCGAACTGCGTCCCCGCGTGCGCGCGCAGCTCCTGCAGCGCGCGCTCGAGCGACATCGCCCGCCGGTAAGGACGGTCGGAGGTCATGGCGTGCAGGGCGTCGCAGACGAGGATGATCCGCGAGCCGAGCGGGATGTTCTCGCCGGCCAGGCCGTCCGGGTAGCCGCCGCCGTCCCAGCGCTCGTGCTCGTGGCGGACCATGACGCGGACCTCGGAGAGGAACTCGACGGGCGCGAGGATCTGCTCGCCGACGATCGTGTGGTGCTCCATGATCGCCCGCTCCTCGGCGTCCAGCGGACCGGGCTTGTGCAGGATCGCTTCGGGCACCGCGATCTTGCCGATGTCGTGGAAGACGGCGGCCAGGCGAAGGTCGCGCAGCTCGTCACCGCTGAGCCCGAGCCGCCGGCCGATCGCCTCGGCTTGCGCGACGATCGAGGCGGCGTGGTCGGCCGTGTAGGCGTCCTTGGCCTCCAGGGCGGCGGCCAGCGCCTCGGCCGTGCCCAGGTAGGCGCGCTCGAGCCGCTCGTACAGCGCCGCCCCGCGCAGGGCCGAGCCGACCTGCGCCGCCACGGTCTCCAGCAGCGTCACATCGTCCTGGTCGAAGGCGTCGACCTCGACCGCCTCGATGTCGATCACCCCGAACAGCTCGTCGCCGACCCACAGCGGGACAGTCAGTTCCGACCGCGCTGCTCGGGTGGCATCTGTCGGGATGTAGTCGGGCGCCTCGAGCACGTCGTTGACCAGGACCGGGCGGCGCTCGCGCAGGCAGCGGCCGACCAGCCCGGCGGTCACGGGCTGGCTCCAATTAGCGATGCCGTAGCCGCGGACGGCGACGCCCACGATCACGTCGCCGCGGACCTCGAGGAGCGACGCGTGGAAGTAGCCGAAGGCACGGTGCAGCTCGTCGATGGCGGCGTCGAAGATGTCCTCGGGCCGGGTCATCGCGCTGATCCGCGCGCCGAGCTCGTTGGCGAGGGCGAGCTGGCGCGTGCGCTTGCGCAGCCGCTCGTCGACGCGCGCCTCGGGCCAACCGCGCGTCGGCATCGGCGGCGGGTCGGGCAGGCCACGCTGCTCGCGGGGCAATGATCCGACCCCACCCATCCCGAAGTGCCCGGGCACGTCCGCGAACGAGTGAACGCCGCCGCGGAAGCCCTCCTGCTTGGCGTACAGCAAGGCGCGATCCGCCCGTGCGACCAGCTCGACCCCGCTGACCCCCGCGCTCCACTGGGCGACGCCCGCCGTCGCCGGCGTCCCGAGCGCGTGCAGGACGCGGCCGGCCATCTCGCACGCGGTGTCGGCGTCAGCGTCCACCGCGACCAGCGCGAACTCGTCCCCGCCGTAGCGGGCCGCGAGGTCGTAGGGACGCGCCGCGCCGCGCAGGGCCTCGCCGACCTGGCGCAGCACCTCGTCGCCGGCCAGATGACCCTGCTCCTCGTTCACCTGCTTGAAGTCGTCGAGGTCGATCAGGATCAGCGACAGGGGCGGCCGGTCGGTGCGCAGCGCACGCTCGATCTCCTTGGCGAGGCCGTCGTGCAAGGCGGCGTGGTTGAGGCAGCCGGTGAGGCCGTCCGTGCGCGCGATGTCGGCCAGGCCCGCGTGCGCGCTGGCGTTGGCGCACGCCGTCGCGGCCAGCTCGGCGAAGGTCTCCAGCACGGCGAGATCGGAACGCGTGATCGGGCGCGCGTCGAGGAAGCCGACGGTCAGCACGCCGCGCACGGCGTCGTCCCACTCCATCGGCGCGCCCATCGCGCTGCGGACGTCGGGCAGCGGTGAGTCGGACGGCAGCGACGCGATGCGCGCGTAGTCGTTGGTGAGCATGGCGCGGCCCTGTTGGGCGATCTTGCCGGCCAGACCCGTCCCGGCCGGCATCCGCCAGCCGATCGCCTCCGGCGGCAGGCCCTGGGCGTGGGAGAGCTCGAGCGCCTCTCCGGCCGCGCCGCGGTAGACGCCGGTGACGTCGGCGCCGGTGACCCGGACCGCCTCGGCGCAGATGCGGGCGAGCACGGTGTCGAGGTCGAGCGACTCGTTGAGGGACTTCGCCGCCCGGGTCAGCGCGCGCTGCTGGTGGGCCTGGCGCTCGTGTTCGGCGAGCGAGCGGCCGCGGTCCAGCGCGGCGGCGGCAGCGTCGGCGAACGCGGCGGCGACCTCGGCGTCGATCTGATCGCTCTCCGGCCCGGACAGCACGAGCACGCCGTCGAGGCGGTCCTGGTGGCGCAGCAGGAGCAGCAGCGCCGCGTTGCCGGTGGCGAGGTTCCCGAGCTCGGCCATACGCTCGCCGCGAACGCGGGTGAGGCGCAGCCGGCGGTCGATCATGTCGGCCAGGATGGGGTGGTCGTCGATGGGGTGCACCGAGTCCGCGCCGCGCAGCCTCCGTCCGGCGTCCTGCACCAGCAGCTCGGCCCCGGCGGCGCCGAACAGCTCGCACGCCTCGGTGACGATGGTCGCGTGGATGTCGGCGACATCGCCATCCGTCGCCGCGGCCAGCAACCGGGACACGGCCACCAGTGCGGCGGTCTGCGTTCCGCGCGCGGTCACCTGTCTGTGCTCTACCTGGATCGCGGCCACACGAACCCATCGGCCTCGGTCCAGTCAGGGTTTACACTGCCGGGCCGACCCGGAGAGGTGGCCGAGTGGCTGAAGGCACTCGCCTGCTAAGCGAGTAACCGGCGAAAGTTGGTTCGCGGGTTCGAATCCCGCCCTCTCCGCCATTTGCCGCGCGCGAGCCCGGCCCCCCTCCCTCGGGGGGCTGGGGGCTGCGTCACCATTGACTTCGCCCGCAGACCCTGGGAGGTTCGGCCCATGCGCCCAAGTTCTCCCCGTCCCACCATCGTCGCGGCTCCCTTGGCGCAGGCACGGCGTGTCTCGCTCGCCGCCGTGATCGTCTCGGTGTCGTTCTGGATGGTCGCGTCGGCCGCTCAGGCGGCCCGCCCGGTCAACGACGACCTCGCCGGCGCCGCGTCGGTGCAGTCCGCCGCCGTCGGCACCCTGGATGAGTCCACCTTCGAGTCCGGTGAGGAGGCCGCCACGGGTGCACCGGACTTCCACATCTCCAACTGGGGCACCGCCTGGTACGCGTACACGCCCACCACCACCGTGGCCGCGCAGACACGGGTCGTCGGGAGAAACGGTTTCCTGGCGAAGCTGAACGTCTTCACCGGGACCAGCTACGCGGACCTGAGCCTTGTCGCCGGCGGCGACTCCTGCGCCGGCGGCGGCTACCCCTTCCAGAACGGCGGCTGCGCGACCTTCGCCACCACCCCTGGCACCACCTATCTGATCCAGGTCATCAACCACAACATCAGCTTCCCCACCAACCACGTGTTCGACCTGACCGTGACCGAGAACGGGACGGTAACCGGGACGGGCTCGACGAACCCCCGCGTCCTGGCCCCGAGCCAGTTCTCGATCTCCTCGTTCGCGCAGGGCGGGACCCTGACGTACACATCGTTCGTCGGGACGATCCAGTGCGTGAAGATCGTCGGCAACAGCGCCACGATCGTGGCGGTCGACGGCTCGACCGGGAAGGCGAACCAGACGATGGTGCAGGACAACGGCACCAGCGGGGACAAGCTGGCCAACACCATGTTCGATCCCGTGAAGCTCGGGGCCAAGGCACGCGCGAAGTTCCTGTCCTGCGTCGACCCCGACCTCGACGTCCTGTCCGCGAGGCCGGAGCTGGCCGGCGACGCCATCCAGATCGTCGGGACCACGTAACCGGCGGCGCGGGGCTTGCGTTCGCGCTCCGAGACGTGAGAGGGTCGGGCCATGCGCGCCCGGCTCACATACGCAAATGTCGTCTCGACGCTCGCCCTCTTCGCTGCCCTGGGGGGTGGCGCCTACGCGGCGT
Organism: uncultured Solirubrobacteraceae bacterium; assembly: GCA_963740765.1. GTDB lineage: Bacteria > Actinomycetota > Thermoleophilia > Solirubrobacterales > Solirubrobacteraceae > DATLGB01. Next base: position 40,871 of record CAVUFN010000018.1, read on the forward strand.
ACCAGCTGCCGGCAGGCAGTGTCGACACCCCTCAGCTCAAGGATGCCGCGGTGAGCTCGGCCAAGGTGCGGGACGGGTCGCTGCGCATTCAGGACTTCAAGCCGGGGCAGCTGCCCGCCGGTCCGGCCGGTCCGGCCGGTCCGGCCGGCCGGCCGGTCCCGCCGGCCCGGCCGGCGGGCTGAGCGGTCTCGAGGTCGTCTACGCCCTGTCGGGCAACGACTCGTCGGAGAGCAAGAGCGCCGAGGCGCAGTGCCCGGCTGGAAAGAAGGCGACCGGCGGCGGCGTCCTGGTGTCAGGCCAGTCCTCTGCCGTGCCGACGCAGAGCGCGCCCGGCGCCGCCCCCAACCCCGTGTCCTGGTACGGGGCGGCCCACGAGATCAGCCCGACCGACGTCGACTGGTTCGTCGTCACCTACGCCATGTGCGCGAACGTGGCCCCCTGAGCCCCATCGTCGCCGGCCGGCGCGGGCGACGCTCTTGACGTCGGTCTACGGAACCGAGGCGTCAGGGCTGCGATTCCCTCCTGAACTCAACACCGCCCCCTCCGCTTCACGCGGACTGCAGCTCGCCGTAGATGCTCCCGAGCGTCGCGGCGAAGTTCGCGGCCGAGAACCGGGCCTCGTAGGTCGCCCGGGCGGCAGCCGCCAAGCCCGAGCGGCGCCGTTCGTCGCCGAGCAGCTCGGTGAGGGCGTCCCGCAGCTCGTCGACGGCGCCGGGCGTCACCAGCACCGCGTCGCTGCCGTCGCTGAGGTCCTCGGGGATGCCGTCGCACCGCGAGGCGACGATCGCAACGCCGGCCTGCAGCGCCTCGAGGACGGCGACCGAGCCGCTGCCCTCCTCGAGGGACGGGAGCACGAAGACGTCGGCCTGCTCGAGGTAGTCGAGCGGATCGGCGACGTGGCCGGTCAACTCGACGCGGTCCGCGAGCCCGAGTGCGTCGACCAGCCGCTGATGTGCCTCCTGCAGCGGACCCCAGCCGACGAGGACGGCGCTGAACTCCACGCCCGCGTGCGCGAGGCCGGCTAGGGCGCGGATGAGGATCTCGAGCCCCTTGCGGGGGTCGTGGCGCGCCACGCTGACGATGCGCGGCGGTCCAGGGGCGCGCGGCGGCGCGGGCGGGCGCTCGGCGAACGCGCCGGGCGCGGCGTAGGGCACGATCCGCACCTCGGGCAGGTCGGGGCAGGCGTCGGCGAGCAGGGTTCGGACCGACGCGTAATTGACGAGCACGAGGCGCGAGTGCGCGTAGCCGAAGCGCTCGGCGCGATCGGCCACCGCCTGCACCCAGAGCATGTCGCGCCGGTAGCGCAGCCGCTCCCGGCGCGTGAGGTGATCGGGCAGCGCCGCGATCTTCGCCCGGTTCTCGTGCGCGAGCGTGGTGAAGGCGCTGGCGACCGGCACCGCCTCGACGTCCTGCCGGGCCAGCAGCCGGCCGGCGGCCACACCGCTCGAGGCCCAGTGCCCGAAGCCATGGATCACGTGCGCGTGCGGCTGGCCGAGCCCGCGGACATAGCGGGCGACGCCGCGCGCGAGGAAGGGTCGCTGAATGCGCTCGCTGCGGTACCCGCGCGAGCGGGGCGACGCGACTCGGTGCAGGGTGCCGAACGCGGTCTCGACGACCTCGGAACGCGTGGAGACGCAGAAGATCTGCGGCCGGTAGCCCGCGGCGGTGGCCGCGAGCGCATGGGCGATGACATAGCGCGGCTGGCCGCTGCCGCGCCCGCTCGGGTCGAAGCCCGCGATCATGACCAGCGGTTGTCCGGCGGTCATGCAGCGAGCCCGGCGACTTGCGCCGCGATGGCTGGGCGGTCGCGAAGCGTGCGCAGCTCCCACTCGCGGGCCTCGGCGAGGCGGACGCGCATCGTGCCGGCCCGCCGCACGACGTCCTCCAACCCGGCGCGGACGACCGCGGCCGTCAACGGAGCGCGCGGGGCGTCGACGAGGGGGACCGAGAGGCCGAGGCCCGCCGCCAGCGACGTGAGCGCCGGCTGGTCGCCGAAGAACGGGTATCCGAGCATCGGCACGCGGCTGAGCACCGCCTCATGCGTGGAGTACAGGCCGTGGTGGGTGATGAAGACGTCGGCGTCGGCCAGCGCGCGCCACTGGTCGGCCCGGGCCGCCACCTCGACGTTCGGACGCGTCAGCTTCCGCATCGCGTCGGCACCGAGCTGCGCGTCCCCCAGGCCCAGCACGGCGCGGGCGCCCGGCATCCCGGCCACCGCCTCCGCGACGGCGGCGAAGGCGTCGAAGACCGCCTCCGGCCAGTACCCCCATACGAACGCGCCGAACGCCGCGTAGACCTTGAGCTCGCCGTCAGTGGCGTCCGGGAAGCACGTGGGACCGGAGCGGCGGCGTGCCTGGATCTCGGCGAGAGGCGGCAGCGAGCCGTAGAAGGCCAGCGGCTCGAGCGCGGCCCGTTGCTCCGGCGACAGCCACTCGGCCGGCTCGCCGTAGAGGTTGAGCTGCGGGCTCTGCGTCGTCATGTACGAGAGGGCCGACGCGTCGGCCAGCCCGTAGCGGTCGCGCAGGGTGGCGACCGCCCGCTCGCACGCGGGCGAGACGACCAGCATCCGGTCGGTCTCGTAGCGCTGCAAGGCCTCGGCCGGTGCCACGTAGTGACCAGCCCGGAACGCCACGCGCGGGAGGTCGAGCATGGTCGCGACAACCTGCGCGATCACCGCGAACGAGTCATGGACGATCAGCCGCGCGTCCAGCGCTCGCACGTCCGCCGCGATCGCCTCGGCGTACACGGCGGCGTAGGTGACGTGCCGGCAGGGCATCGGCAGCGACACGTCGTCCGCGGCGTCGACGGGGTAGGTCCCGTAGACGTCGACGAAGCGCGCGCCCGCGCGCACGATTTCGGGCTCGAACTGCCCGCCGGTGAAGACGTGCACCTCGTACCCGAGCGCGACCATGTCGGCGATCAGCGGCCGCAGTCGCTGGAACTTGCTGGCCCACGGTGTCGAGAAGACGGCAACGGCCGTGGAGCCCATGCCCGCATCCTGCCTCAAGTCGAGGCTCTAGACTTGCCGGTCGCGTTGCGCCAGTAGCTCAGCTGGATAGAGCGTCGGTCTACGGAACCGAAGGTCAGGGGTTCGAATCCCTTCTGGCGCGTGACGAGAGTCCCTGCTGACGGCGATGCCGGCGCTGGAGGCGACACTCAGCCCGCTGCGAGGCGCGCGGTGAGCAGGCAGACGTCGTCGGGATGCTCGGCGTCGCGCAGCTCCCGGAGCACGGAGGCGGACATGCCGGTCACTGCCTCGTCGCGGTGCGCGGCGACGGAGGCGATCAAACGGTCGATGCCTTCGTTGAGCGTCTCCCGCCGCCGCTCGATGAGCCCGTCGGTGTAGAGGAGGATCGCACCGCCCTCGGGGAGGCGGACGCTCGCCTGCGGGCGTGGAGCACTCCCCAGCACCGCGTCCAGCGGCACCGACCGGCCGTCCCACGCGATCTCGGGATCGCCCTCCGGGGGCACGATCAGCGGCGGTGGATGGCCGGCGCAGGCATAGCGGAACTCCCGCGTGACGAGGTCGAGCTCCGCAAAGACGATGGTCGTCATCCGTCCCACCCCGTGGCGGGCGGCGAACCCGTCGAGCGCGTCGAGGAGCGGCGCGGGGGCGAGACCGGTCGACGCGAGGGCGCGGATGGCGCTGCGCAGTTGGCCCATGGCGGCGGCGGCCTCGATCCCGCGCCCGACGACGTCGCCGACGACGAGGGCGATGGTCTCGCCCTCCCGGACCCAGAAGGCGTCGTACCAGTCGCCGCCGACCTCCAGGCCCGCGACGGCCGGCCGGTAGGCGACCTCGATGTCCAGGCCGGGTGCCGTGGGCGGCGCGCCCGAGAGCAGGCTGCGCTGCAGCTGCTGGGCGATCTCGTGCTCACGCCGGCGCGAGCTGAGCAGTTCCTGCTCGTAGCGGCGCCGGTCGGTGGCGTCGAAGACGGTCGTGCGGACGATCTGCGGTTCACCGTCGGCATCCGCCACGAGCACCGCGTTGACGAGTGCAGGCAGTCGCGTCCCGTCGGCGCGGATGATCTCCATGGCGATCTCTCGGACGCGGCCCTGCATGCGTAGCAGCGGGGCGAAGTGCGTCTCGTGGTAGATCCGTGCCCCCGGGGCGAGGAGGTCGCTGAAGCGTCGCGCTCCCACCAGCGCTCCTCGGTCGAGGCCCGTCATGTCCTCGAAGGTCTGGTTGACCTTGAGGATCATCCCGTCGGGGCGCGTGGACAGGTACCCGCAGGGCGCGTTCTCGAAGAGCTCCTCGGCGCTTTCGAGGAGCGAGTCGTCGTGCGGCGTCACCCGTCGAGGTAGGCCCGGATGGCCGCGGCGGTCTCCTCCGGCGCGCTCAGGTTCGGGCAGTGGCCGGTCGCCTTCAGGTGCACGAGACGGCTCCCGCGAAGGTGCTCGTGCACGTAGTTTCCCACCGCCTCGGGGGCAATGACATCGTCGGTGCACTGGAGGATCAGGCTCGGCGTGCGCACACGCGCGAGGTCCTCCCGGTTGTCACTCAAGAACGTCGCGCGGGCGAAGCGCGAGGCGATGTCGGGATCGGCGCGGCAGAAGGAGTTGGTGAGCTCCTCGCCGAGCTCCGGGCGCTCCGGGTTGCCGATGATCACGGGCGCCATCTGGCTCGACCAGCCCAGGTAGTTCGAGTCGAGCGATTCCAGCAGGTTCTCGATGTCCTCGCGGCTGAAGCCCCCGGCGTAGTCCCCGTCGTCGATGTAGCGCGGGGACGGGCCCACGAGCACCAGGCGGGCGAAGCGGTCCGGCTCTTCGGCGGCGGCCAGCACGCCGATCATCGCGCTGACGGAGTGCCCGACGAAGATGACGTCGTGCAGGTCGAGCTCGCGGACGATGTCGAGGACGTCACCGGCGTAGCCATCCAACGTGGCGTAGCGCTCGGGGTCATAGGCCGAGGCGTCGGAGCCACCCGCGCCGATGTAGTCGAAGAGAACGACGCGATGGTCGCCTGCGAAGTGTGGCCAGACGAAGCGCCACATGTTCTGATCGCAGCCGAAGCCGTGGGCGAACAGCATCGGAGCGGCCTCGGCCGGCCCATGCTCGACGACGGCGTGACGGGCAGTGGCGCTCACGTGGGCTCCAGAGGCAGCAGGCTGAGCATCCCAGTGATGGCGAGCGCCTGACGGCCCGCCCGCGCGGTGGGCACCCGGAAGCTGAGGTGATCGATCGTCCGCAGCATCTCGTCGATGAGGTGCACCCCAGACGAATCCATGAAGGTCACCCCGGTGAGGTCGAACACCACACGCGGGGCGTCGGCCTGCGCGACGACCGCCGCGCGCACGTCGCCGACGGTCGCGAGGTCGATCTCCCCCGTCACCGCGATGACCGTCGCGTCGCCCTGGTGGAAGACCCTGACCTCGAACTCCGACACGCCATGCATCGCGAGCATGTGGCGAGCGTACCCGGGTTGAGCGATGCTCGCATCAGGGTGGGGTTCCTCGCCCGGCGCGGGGTGCCGGACGAGCACCGATGCCCGCGTCGTGAGACACTGCACCCATGCGTGCACAGGACCTCGGTCTGCGGCATGCCACCTACCGGCTCTTCGTGGAGCTGGGCCGCGCCCCGGCCGCCGAGGAGGTCGCCGCGGCGATGCGGTCCGACCCGGTCGGGGTGAAGGCGGGTTGGCGGCGCCTGCACGACGCGCACGCGCTCGTGCTCAGTCCTGCCACCGACGAGATCCGCATGGCGAACCCGTTCTCCGCGGTTCCCACCGCGTATCGGGTGCACGCGGCCGACCGCTGGTGGTACGCGAACTGCGCCTGGGACGCCTTCGGGATCTGCGCTGCGCTGCACGTCGACGGGCACATCGAGACATCGTGTCCCGACTGCGCGGAGCCGATCGCGGTCGACGTGGTCGATCAGCGTCCGTCGGATCCGGGCCTGCTCTTCCACTGCCTCGTCCCCGCTCAGCATTGGTGGGAGGACATCGTCTTCACGTGAAGCACGATGAATCTCTTCCGGTCGGAGGAGCACGTCAGTCACTGGCTCGGGAGCCGTGCGCCGGGCGCGACGATCCCGGTCGAGACACTGAGTTCGCTCGCCCATCGCTGGTGGGGCGATCGCCTTGACCCGGCGTGGCGGCCGCGCTCCCCCGCTGCCAATCAGGCGCTGCTGGACGGTTTGGGCCTCACCGGTGCGTTCTGGCGGCTGCGCGCCGCGCCGTGACGTCGTGGCTCATCACTTGCAGTGCACGGGGAACGGGGTGATCCACCCTCCGCCGTTGCCCCTGGCGTCGCGCATACGGCCGCCGAAGATCACGCAGGTACCCGGTGCCTTGACGTACAGCGGACCGGCGTAGTAGCTGAAGAAGCCGTCCTGGGCGCGGTAGCCGCCGCCCTTCTTGGCGAGGCTGACCTCGGTCCAGGTCGCCACCCCGACGGCGCGGCGCTTGAGCATGACGGCGCAGTTCTTCTGCGTGCTGCCGTTCCAGGCCAGCACGGCGGTGCCGAGGACCCCGCCCTTGGGGCCGGTGACGTTGTGGCGCTGGATGACGCCGTAGCCGGGGCCGCAGACGCCCGCGGCCGTATAGGGGTTCGCGGCCTGGGCCGTGGCGGCCGGGACGGCGGCGACGGCCGCAGCGGTCGCGGTGAGAAGGGTCCGGAAGCTGCGCATCGACACGGTGTACCCGCAGGTCGCGCACGGGAACGCCCGGGGTGCGTAGGCGGACGGTTCGCCGGTCACGCGGCGGCCGGGCCTCACCCCGAGGCGACCGCGCTCGAGGCAAAGCTCAGCGCGAGCGTCTCGAGCTGCCCGCTCTGGCTCTGGATGGAGGCGATGGAGACCTCCTTCAGGGTGACGCTGAAGAAGTCCTCCTGTCTGCTCCTGCCCTTCCTCATCGCCACCTTGAGGGTCACCGACGGGCCCAGCGCGATCGCCCTCGACGATGCGGTCCTGCGGCCGGTGTGGGTCATGGTCGCGAAGATACAGCGCGAGTCTCGATCGGCGACGACCGATGCCCGTCCGCGCGGCGGTTCCTCGGCGACGACGAACACGATCGGTCCGAGGGCGCCGGTCGACTCGACCGCGTACCTGAGCGTGTCGGCCATGCTCCGTTGGACGCCGCCGACCGGGAAACGGTTCAGCGAGTCGAGCGAACCTCGCGGACCTAGGGCGGGGGCCGCTGAGTACGCGTCGTCCAGCTCGCGGCTAGGTCCGGAAGGGTTCGCGCGGTCACGTCCGGCGCGAGGAAGAACGGTGGGTAGGCCTTTGCGTCGCGGGAGATCCAGCCGGTCCGCAGACCTGCGCGTCGGGCGCCGTCGATGTCCCAAGGATGAACGGCGACGAGCGTGATGTCCTGCGCCTGCACACCTGCCTTGTTGTACGGCGTACGCGTAGGCCCGCGGGTCGGGCTTCCAGTGCCCGGCGTCACTCACGGACAGGCAGCGTTCGACGAGATCTGTGAGCCCAGCCCGTTCCAGCAGCGACTCGGCCACGCTGGCCGCGCCGTTGCTCAGCGTGAGTATCCGCACGCCGGCCTCCGCGAGCTGCCGCATCCCTGGGCCGATGTCGGGGTGCAGATCCAGCTCGGACATCCCTGCCACGACATGCTCGGCCGCCGCCTGCGCGGTGACGTCGAGGCCGTCCGTGTCCCGGAGCATCTCCGCCAGCGTCGGCACGGCGATATCGGCGAACTGTGCCAACGTGCCCGACGCCGTGAGGGCGAAGCCATCGCGCAGCGTGGCCGTGAACATCGCGTCGATGAGGTCACCCGGACCTCCGACCTGCTCGAGCCTGCGGGAGAGCCCGCCGAGGTCCGAGAGCGTGCCGTTGACGTCGAACACGACGACCTCGGGTGCTCGAGCTTCGGTCGGTGTCGTCGGCATGACGCTTGCCTACCCGGAACCGTGCGTCGCGCTCCTAGTATCGAGGGTCACTCGTCGGGACCTGCTCGCCTCTCCTCCTTGCGCTGTGACCTCGTGGAGGGGCGATGAAGGGACCATCATGTCCGAAGCGTCCGCGCCGCTGCCCGAGGGTGTCGAGTCAGCTGTCTCCGAAGCGGTCTCCCGGCTCTACCTCGACAAGTTCGGGAAGGGGCCAATGCATTCCGAGACCTTCGTCAACGGCAACGTCCTCACCACGGTGATGCACGACGTCTTCACGGCGGTCGAGCGGGAGCTCGTCGCCAACGGGAAGAGCGACAGCGTGCTCACCAACCGGATGTTGTGGCAGGAGGCCACCGATGCGGTCTTCAAGGAGGCTGTCGGCCGGGTGACGGGGCGCGACGTCCTGACGGTCGTCAGTGGCTACGAGGTCCATCGCGAGGTGGCCACCGAGGTCTTCATCCTTGCCCCCTGACGCGGCCGGCGCGAGCGCCAACGCGCCAGTTTGCTGAGGACTTGCCCAAACCGCGTCCACGTCCCGCAAGATGGTCGCAGATGACAGACCAGAGCGAGCTGCGCGATGGCGACGTCCGCACGGAGATCTCCGACGGGCTCGTGCGGCTCCTGAAGGAGTACTACGGGGTCGGCCCGACGCAGGCCAAGACGTACTACGTCGACGAGTTCGTGGCCTGTGTGATGCGCGGAGGGTTCACACGCGTCGAGCAGACGTTGCTCGACGGTGGGCGCAGCGCAGCGGTCATCCAGCAGCGGATGGAGTTCCAGGAGGTCATGCGCTCCCGTTTCATCGACGTCGTCGAGCAGGCGACCGGTCGTCGGGTGGTTGGCTTCATGAGCGGGAACCAGCAGAACCCCGACATGATCTGCGAGTCGTTCGTGCTCGCTCCGACCGATCTGGTCGGGGTCGAGGATCTGCCGCCTGGCTTCAAGCGGTAGCTCGCCGCCCTCGCCGTGCACGGCTCGGCGGTCGCTACGGGAGCGAGTGCTCCTCACAGGTGGCCCGAAGTTGCTTGAGGCCCAGGCGCATCCTGCCCTTGACGGTTCCGTGTGGGATCGAGAGCCTGCGGGCGATCTCGCTGGTGCTCAATTCACCGAAGTAGGCGAGCGTGATGACGGTTTTCTGGGTGTCGGGCAGGTTGACCAGCCGGGCGCGCAGTCGCATGGCCTGGTCGCGTTCGACGATGGCGCGCTCAAGGTCCCCGGGGGCCTGGAGGTGCTCGAGGCCTTCGCCCATCGCACGCTGCGTCTCGTGGCGCCGGTCACGCCGGAGCGCGTCGATGGAGCGGTTGCGGACGGCGCCCATGATCCAACTCTCCACCGGGCCGCGTTCCGGTGTGTACTTCGATCGGCTGCGCCACACCGACAAGAACGCCTCCTGAACGACGTCTTGGGCGCGCGCGTCGTCGCGCGTGATGCTGAGTGCGAATCCCCTGGCGCGGCCGGCGAACCGGTCGTACAACGCTTCGAACGCCCGCTTGTCGTCGTCTTGGACCCGAAGCATGAGTTGCGCGTTGCCGAACTCGCGAGGGGTGGGGCTGGCCCGGGACGGCTTCGCAACTACGTCAGGGACTGGGACGGACACGTGATTTCCTTGCGTCGCAAGAGTGAGCGAAACAGGAAAGTCAGCCGACGCTGCCGCGCTCCTTCAAGCGAGACCCCGTACCGGGTGCCCTTCGATGACGGACATTAGCATCGAAAGGCACAAACGCTCCGGTTTCCGGCGCCCGCGCTTCTTCGTGAGCCGATCGTCGGGGCTGCCCCGCTGCGCGGGGAGCGTGACAATGGGCCGGAGTCGCCAACCGTGAGAGGAGACCCGAGCTGACCGTCGTCATTACCGCCTGGGACCGATCACCCGATGGCGGCATGGGGCTGGCGCGCGATACGCGGGTCCGCTGGGCGCTCGAGGAGGTCGGGCAGCCTTACGAGGTGCGCTTCGTCTCGATGCGGACGAAGTTCGAGCCCGCGCATCTGCGTCTGCACCCGTTCGGCCCCCGCCTACCAGCGGGCGTTCGCCGCGCAACGGGCAGGAGTGCGCCGTGTCGCGACGTAAGCTCCGGAGGTGCGTTCGGCGGTCGTGCTCCTGGCGGTGGCGGGTATGGCCCTGGCGGGCTGCGGTGGCGATCGTGGCTCCTCGGACGCGGCGAAGCAGACCGCCGGCGGTGAGCCGGCGGTACCCGCCGCCCGGGTGACGATCACGCCGGGGAGTGGCCGCGTCGTGAGCCGGCCGGACCGGGGGGTCAGAGTGCGGGTGCGAGACGGGAAGCTGACGGACGTGACGGTCCGCAGCGGCGGCGAGAAGCTGGCCGGGACCCTGAACGCGAAGGGGACGGTGTGGCGCACGAAGTGGGCGCTGGGCGTGGCGAAGCGCTACCGGGTCACGGCGACGGCCGAGAACGCGGCCGGCGACGAGGTCACCGAGCGCCGCTCGTTCCGGACCCTGACGCCGAAGGCCACCTTCGCCCCGCGGACCATCCTCGCCGACGGCGGCACGTACGGCGTCGGGATGCCGCTGATCTTCTACTTCGACGACGCGGACATCGATCGCAAGGCAGCGGAGCGGGCGCTGGAGATCCGGACCTCGCGCCGGGTCACCGGGTCCTGGTACTGGTCCGAGACGTGCGGGATCGTGCCGCTCTGCCTTTATTTCCGGCCGAAGCGGTACTGGCACCCGCACACGCGCGTGCACTGGACCGTCCACGCCGACGGGGTGCAGTTCGCTCCGGGCACGTTCGGCGACCACGACCTCAGCGGGATGATCAGGATCGGCCGCTCGCTGAAGGTGATCGCCAGCACGGCGAAGCACGTGATGCGGGTCTACAAGAACGACAAGCAGTACGCGACGTGGCCGATCAGCACCGGCAAGCCCGGAGACGACACGCCGAACGGCAGCTACCTGTCGATCGAGAAGCACAACCCGGAGCGGATGGTCGGCGAGGATTACGACCTGTCGGTCCCGTACTCCGTGCGCATCACCTGGAGCGGCATCTACCTGCACGCCGCGCCGTGGTCGGTCGGCTCGCAGGGATCGTCGAACGTCTCGCACGGCTGCATCAACATGTCGCCCACGGACGCGGCGGCCTACTACGACCTGTCGATGCCCGGCGACCCGGTCAAGGTCAGGGGCAGCTCGCGCGCGGGGACCTTCGACAACGGCTGGACCATGTGGTTCAAGTCGTGGCGCAAGTGGAAGCGCGGCAGCGCCCTGCGCAAGGTCGTGCACGCCGGCCCCGCCGGCAGCCGGCTCGTTGCGCCGGTAGGTTCGTCGTGATGAGCCCGTTCGGCCTGGGAACCCTGCCGGGTGAGATCCTCAAGGCGCTGCGGATCCTGCCGGTGCTCGGCGAGCACCTGGCCGAGGTCGCGTCGCACACGCAGGTGCTCGCGGGCATCAAGGACGACGTCGGGGAGATCCGCGAGCACGTCCGGGTGATCCCCGACATCGAGACGCGCGTGGAGACCGTCGAGGAGTCGATGCGCGGCCTCAACGACAGCCTGGCCGGGCTCACGGAGCTCCTCACCCGTCTCGCGGGCGCCATCGACACGCTCGACCGCAACGTCGGTGCGCTGCAGGAGTCGATGGAGCCCGTCGGCCGGCTGGCCGACAAGCTCCCCGGCAGCTCTCGCCGCGAGTAGTCAGCCCTTGATCTTGATCGTGCGCGTCGCCGTCGCGGCCTGATCGGAGGCGTTGGTCACCGCCACGACGGCGGACAGCGTGATGCCCTTGCGCCGCTGCCTCTTGGTGCGCAGCTTGCGCTTGAGCTTCTTGCGGAACTTCTTGGCGACCTTGAGCTTGAGTGTGCGCTTGCCCGTCCCCGACGCGAGCGTGCCCGAGCCGATCGACAGCGCCCCGACCTTGCTGATCGTCGCGCGCGTCGTGGTGAGCTCGCCGGCCACGGTGGCCGGCTGGTCGGTGGTGACGTCCAGGGCGACCGTGAACCGCTTGAGGAAGGTCTTGAGCTTGACCTTGGGCGCGGCCAGCACGACCTTCGGCGTGACGGGGAGCGTGACGGCGGGCGGGAGCGACCCGCCCTCGAGCCCGAGCGGCGTGCCCGTCACGGTCTCGCACTCGCTGAGCACGTCGGCGCGCCCCGGATTGGTCCCCGGCAGGTCGGCGGTCGCGGAGTCGGCGCCGCCGCCGCAGCTGATCAGGTCGGTGGCCCTGTCCTCGGCGGTGACCGTGTCGTCGCCCGTCCCGGCGTCGACCACATCGGCGCCGCCGCCCGGGTCCACCGAGTCACGGCCCGGTCCCGTGATGAAGGTGTTGGTGGCGCCGGAGCCGACGATCGTGTCCTCGGCGAAGGCCGGCTCGCCGGCACCGACGCCCACGTCGACGTCCGAGTAGACCGAGAACGCCTCGGCCGTGTCGACGCCCTCGACGTCCGAGTGCACGTTCGCCCCGTCGCCCGCACCCGTGCGGCCGTCGTTGGGCTGGTCGTCGAGGCTGACGGTGACCGGCGCGAAGGTCGTCGGGAAGTCGCTGCCGGGGTACGCGGGCACGACCTGGGGCGCGACGCGCGTGTAGAAGAGCATGTCGACCCCGGCGCCGCCCGCGACGTCGTCGGCGCCGGAGCCGGCCACGAGCCGGTCTTCCCCGGCGCCGCCGTCGAGACGATCCGAGTCGACGGCGTCCGGCTCGTTGCCCTCGATGCGGTACGGCGAGTCCTGGTAGCCGTCGATGAGGAGGTCGTTGCCGCCGCCTCCGCGGATCGTGTCCTCGCCGGAGCTGCCGAACAAGCGGTCGGGTCCCGCGCCGCCGGTGAGCACGTCGTTGCCGGAGGATCCGTCGAACACGACCGCCCCCGAGCCGGCGATCAGCGTGTCGGCGCCACCCGTGCCCTCGACGGATTCGATGTCGCCGCCGACGTTGTCGGTCCCGCCGAAACCGTCGCCGTCATTGGCGACGCCGTCGAGCGACACGTTGACCGGGTCGCTGCCGTCGGGTTCCCAGCTGTCCCGCGCGACGTCGACCTGGAAGGTCTCACCCGCGCCGCCGGGCGGAGCCGGGCGCGTGCCGCCGTGGTAGGTGTCGTTGCCGGGCTCGGCGGTGAACTCGTCCGCCCGCGTCGGCGAGCCGTTGAAGGTGTCGTCGTCGGTTCCGCCGATGAGGGAGTCCAGGAGCGGCGTCTCCGTGCCGGCGTTGAACGTGTCGTTGCCCGGCCCGCCGTCGGCGGTGAACCCGCCGAAGAAGCCGAAGCTGTAGTCGTCCTCCGACGTGACCGTCAGCGTGTCGCCACCCGCGCCCATGTTGAGGATCAGCTGGTCGATGTTGTGCGCGGTGCAGGTGAGCGTCTTCGTGCCGCCGCCGGTGCACGACGATCCGACCGGATCGCCGATCGTGCTGACCGTCGACGTCACGACGTACGAGTAGGCCAGCACGCTGTCGTCCTGGATCTGCACGGTGAAGGTCTCCGCCTCGGTGCCGTTGTTGGTCAGGGTGAGCTCCTCCCCTGCGTAGGAGGCGGACGTCGAAGCGCGGGCCACGCCCGCGAGCGCCGTGAACACTGCGAGCGTGAGCAGAAGCAGCCGGGCGGATCGGGTCATGCCCCGAACTATCCCACCTCCGCCAAGCCGACCGTAAGCCGCCGCGATCCCGCGCGTTAGGAGAGCATGCCGGCTCGATCTTGGAAGCTCACCCTCGCGGCGGCCGCCGTGTTCGTCACGATGACCGCTTCGGCGCTCGCCGCCGCGCCGCCGGACACGTGGGTCCGGTGGGTCTCCAACAGCCCGGATCACACGGTGCGCTCGCTGGACTTCCTCGGCCCGACCCTGTTCGGATCCAGTGACTCGGGCGGCGTCTTCGCCAGCGAGTCGGGGACCTTCGCGACCTGGTCGCAGAAGAACGGCGGGCTCGGCGACGCGACCGCGCAGAACGTCCACCAGGTCCAGCTGAGCGGGTTCGACGGGCTCCTCTACGCCGCGAGCTCGGCCGGGCTGTTCTCCAGCCCGCCCCCGGGCGACGGCTGGCAGCCGGTCGGCAACGGCGTCGGTCCCCGCAAGCTCAACATGGGCGGCATCCAGTCGATCGTCTTCAACGCGCCGGGCGACATGGTCGTCGCCGTCGCGGGCGCTCCCGGCCCGGGCATCTACTACAGCGGCGACCAGGGCCAGAACTGGGACCACGCCGCCGGCATGCCGGCCGGCGAGAACATCTACTACATCACCCGGGGCGTCCCCGGGACGATCTGGGCGGCAGGCGACTCCGGCGTGTGGTTCTCCCCGAACGCGGGTCGCAACTGGGTCGCGCTCTCGGACGGGATCAGCCCGGGGGAGACGACGCTGCGCGTGGCGTTCGTCGACGGCCAGCACCTGTACGCGTCGACCGCGAGCACCGTCTACCGCACCGACGACGGCGGCTTCACGTGGGAGGAGGCCGACGGCGCCGACGACCAGCTGCTGCCCGCCGGCGGCAAGCGGGCGTTCCTGATGACGCCCACGCTCAACGGCCAGTTCGGCGACAACCGCGGCATCGTCGGGACCGAGGGCGGGCCGTGGGTCACCGTCGACAAGGGCGACCACTGGCTGCCGATGTCGGACTCGACCGCGCCGGACCTCTACGACGACGGCGACCAGAACGTCCGCAACACGGTCATCTGGGCGCTGGGCCTCGGGTTCACGGAGCCCGGCCTCGTGGCCGGCAACGGCTTCGGCGTGTTCCACCTCCCGCTGTGGCCGGTCGACGCCTCGGGCGTCACGGTCACCCCGAACTCGAGCCTCAAGCCGGGCAGCATCCTCAAGGCGGAGGTCAAGGACCTCGAGGGCACCAAGCCGTACTTCATCACGTACCGGTGGAAGCGCTGCGAGGCCGCCGCGTGCACCCCGGCCGAGCCCATCCAGGGCGCGACGGAGAGCGAGTACGTGGTCCCCGACGACGACGCCGGCAAGCCGAACGTGCGCTACGCCGTCGAGGCGAGCGTGATCAACCTCGTGCGCCCGAACCCCAAGGTCCTCACGTCGGACCCGACCAGCGGGGGTGTGGCGGCGACCCCGGCCCAGACGCCGCGACCGGTGTTCTCCCCGACCTCCGACCAGCCCAAGCTGACCCCGACCGAGTCCGGCCCGTGGGACCGCGAGCTCACGATCGCCAAGGGTCGGTGGCGGACCGAGGGCAGCGCGACCGAGATCACGAACGACCTCGACTACACCTACCGCTGGGAGCGGTGCTTCGGCTCCACCTGCAGCGCCATCACCGGCGCGAAGGGTTCGACGTACACGCTCACCGCGGAGGACATCGGCGGCACCGTGTCCGGCTATGTCCGCGGCGTCCGCAAGGACAACCAGGTCAGCTCGGCGTTCTTCCTGGCCGGCATCACGCAGACGGTCCAGAACAAGTTCCCGGTCAGCACGACGCCGCCGAAGATCCTCGGCGACCCGTACGTCGGCGTGGTCCTCAGCTCGAGCGCCGGCGGCTGGGACGGCCACGACATGCGCTGGGAGCGCCGCTGGCTGCGCTGCAACGACGAAGGCGTCCAGTGCAACCCGACCAGCCCGGTCCAGACCACCTCGACCTACGAGCTGACCGCCGCGGACAAGGGCTCGACCCTGCAGCTCGAGGTCAAGGCGATCGCCGCGGACCCGAGCCAGGACCGCGTCACGACGACGTACTCCGCGCCCACCCCCGTGATCGGTGATGCGCCGCCACCGCCGGTGGTCACCCCCGGCCCCGGTCCCGGTGTCAATCCGGGCGGCGGGACCCCGAAGCCGAAGGTCAGGATCAAGAGGCCGAAGCGGGTCAAGGTCGGCGTCAGGCTCTCGGTCCCGAAGGCGTTCGCCGGCTTCAAGTCGCCGAGGTACCAGTGGCTGCGCAACGGCAGGAAGATCAAGAGGGCGAAGAAGCGCGTCTACAAGATCTCCAGGAAGGACCGCGGCAAGAAGCTGTCCTGCCGCATCACCCTGACCCCCGTGGCCGGCGGCGCGAAGATCGTCATCCGGACGAAGGCCGTGAAGGTCCCCAGGAGGAAGAAGCGCAAGTAGCGCTCGGTCACCGCGGGCTGCGGCAGGACCGGAACGTGCGCTTGGTGCGCAGGCGCCTCCCGTCCCTGGTGAGCGCAGACGCCTTGAGCGTGACGCGCTTTCCGCGCAGGCCTCGCAGCCGCACCGTGCGCTTGACCGCACGGCCCTTGAGCCGGCGCGCGCGCTTGCGGGGCACCGCCACGCGACCGCGGGCGAGCGGCACGTTGGAGCGCAGGCGCACCTTCAGCCGGCCCCCGATGACGCACGCACGTCCGCGCGCGATGATGCGCAGCCTGGCCTTGCGCACGCGCGCCGGGGTCGGCGTCGCCGTCACCGTCGCCGGCGCGGCCGGCGGGCCGGGCGCGGCGGTGGGTGCCGGCTGCGCCACCACGAAGGCGCGCCGCGTGTCGGTCTGGTCGGGATCGGTCTCCGACGTCGCGGTGAAGGCGAGGTCGGCCGTGCCCCCGCCCTCGGGCACCTTCACGTAGACGGGGACGTCGACCGTCTCGCCGGCCGGCACGTCGAGCACGTCGGAGGCGACCGTGGCCGCCCAGCCGGTGGCGCTGGTCGCCTTGACGCGGATCAGGTCCTCGCCGTCACCCGTGTTGGTCACGCGGAAGTGCTGGACCGCGACCTGGCCGCCGGCGGCGGGGTCGGCGCCGGCCGTTTCGGCCTTGACGCCGCGGGCGCTCGGCCCGCCGCCGTCGAGCGAGCGGACGGCGACGCGGTAGGACAGGACGCCGTCCGTGTCGCGCTGGTTCTCGAGCACGTAGAAGTGCAGGCGGTTGGGCTCGTCGACGAACTCGCTGACCACGCCCGGGCCGGTGCCGGCGTGGAAGAGCGCGTCGGCGAGCTGGCGGTAGTCGCCCTTGGTCACGGGCACCGGCGTGCCGTCGGCGCGCGTGAAGTCGAGCTTGTCGATGTCCTCGGGGTGCGCGTCGATGACCCACTTCCACGGGGCGACCTCGGCCGTCTTGTTCTTGGCGATGAGGACGCCGTGGTCGGGCGTGAACGAATCGGAGCCCATGCGGTCGACGACCTCGAGCGTGTAGTTCTCGTAGCCGCCGCCGTCGCAGCGCCAGTCCTGCTCGATCGTGCAGGACGGCGTGTCGTCGCCACCGGTCAGCGTGAGCATGAGGCCGTGCAGACCGTCGCGGCCCGTCCCCGAGCCGAGCGGGATCTCGCGCGCCCACACGTCGGCGAACGCCGGGCCGGACGCGGCCAGCGCGCCGCGGTCAAGGGTCAGCACCTCGCTCGGCCCGACGAAGCCCATCCGCAGCTTGTCGCGGAGCATGTGCTGGGAGCCCATGCTCGCGCCTTGCGTGGCCGGGATCTGCCAGCGGTTGTGGTTGCCGCCCGGGCCGTTGAAGGAGCCGCGCGACATCATGTCCCACGGGCCGGAGTAGTCGCGCTGGGGCGGGGTGGCGTAGGAGTTGTTGTAGTTGTCCAGCACGCCGAGGATGTGGCTGAACTCGTGCGCGTAGACGGCCGTTCCGTCGTTCTCGCCCTCCGTCGCCTGGACGCCCGGGATCGCGTGCGACCAGATCCCGCGCGCCGCGTAGAACGAGGTCCACGGCGTGTACCGCGTCGTGGCCCAGTTGGGCTTCGTGGCGTCGGGGTTGCCGAACGCGTCGGTCACGGACTCCTGGTCTGGGAAGCGCATCTCGCCGAGCTCCTGCCACACGCCCGACTCGTCGTAGCCGGAGTGCAGCAGGAAGCGGAAGTCGTAGTCCTTGCCGGTCTCCACGGTCGCCGCGCTCACGTCGGCCGCGGACTTCGTCAGCAACTCGGTGTCGAAGTCGCCGTCGCACGTCTCGCCGTTCGGGCAGAACTCCTCCTGGCCGTACTCGGCGAGGCCGTACTGGTATTCGGGCCGGTCCATCCGGTACGGCCCGAACGCGTCCATGTCGATGCCGATCAGCCCGTATGAGTCCTCCAGCCAGTACTCGTTGATCGTGTGGCCGTGGTTGAGCGCCTGCGGCGTGTTGAGCTTGTCCTCGTAGAAGCCGCCGATCTGGTCGCGGGGGACCCCGCCGGCGCCGATCGGGTTGCCGATCACGTCGGAGCCCTCGGGCTGGGTGGCGAGGAACTCGCGGTCGGGGTGGTCGCCGAGGATCAGCGCGGCGCGCAGCTTCTTGGGCGGCTGGCGCGAGTCGTCGGACCAGTTGAAGCCCGGGATCGGCCGGTAATCGTCCCAGGTCATGTGCTCGGGAAGGACCCACGACTGCGGGTCGATCGGCTCGGGCGGCTGCTCGAGCGCGGCGGCGGACGGCGCCTGCACGAGGGCGCCGGCGAGCAGCGCGACCAGCAGGGTCGGGAGGATCCTCATGGGAGTCCCAACGCGGCGCGCGCCAGGTTCTTGCGGGTTTCAGGCGCCGACGCGCCGGCGCTCGCCGGACGAGGCGGCGGCCTCGGCGCGGTTGCGCACGCCGAGCTTCATGAGGATCCGGCTCACGTGATGCCCGGCGGTCTTCTCGCTGATGACGAGCGTCTGGGCGATGCGGGCGTTGGACATGCCCATGCGGATGCAGTCGAGGACCTCCCGCTCGCGGGCCGTGAGCTCGCCGGCGACCCGCGGACGAGCCTCCGTGCCGGCGCCGAGCGAGCGCAGCGTCGCGTTGGCGGCGTCGAGCGCACGGGTGGCGCCGAGCGCGCGGAAGACGGCGGCCGCGGTGTGAGCCTCGTCCAGCGCCAGCTCGGGATGGTCGGTGGCCACGGCGGCGGCGAGCACCAGCCGGGCCTCGCCGGCGTCGAGCGGCATGGCCAGCGCGCCGAACTCGGCGAGCGCGCGCCGGGCCGCCTCGGCGGCGTCGGAGCCCGAGGCGAGCGCGACCCGCGCCGCCGCCAGCTCCGCGCGCGCACGGACGAGGCGCATGCCGGACTCGGCCGCCAGTGCCGCGAGCTCCTCTGCGGCGACCGCGGCCCCGCCGACGTCGGCGGCGGCCAGCCGCGCGTCGACGAGCGCCGCGAGCAACTGGGTCGCGGTCATCGCGTCACCCGCCGTGCCCCGCAGGCCGCGCTCGAGCAGCGCCGCCGCCTGACGCGGCTCGTGCTCCGCCAGGCGCAGCAGGGCCAGGGCGCGCAACGACGCGGGGTGCTCCTCGCGGCCCGCGAGCAGCCGCTCGGCCTCCGGCAGCCGGCCCTGGCGCACGCGCAGCTCGGCGAGGCTGGCGATCGTCGGCGCACCCATCTCGGGCACGTAGCGCGCGTGGGTGTCCAGCGCGTCCTGGAGCGCTTCCTCGGCCTCCGGCCAGCGCCCGCGCGCGACGAGCACGTCGGCGTGCAGCGTCCGGCAGGCGCCGAACAGCGGCGGCGCGCGCCGCGTGCGGGAATAGTCGTCGACGTGCGCGCACCACTCGGCGGCGCGCTCCCACTCGCCGGTGGCCACGCAGGCGGTGATCAGGTTGCAGTACGCCTCGCCCAGGGTGTGCACGTTGCGGATGCGGCCCGCCGTCGCCGCGGCCATCGCCTCCTCGAGCAACTCGACGCCGCGCTGCCGGTGGCCGGCGCGGATCTCGCCGCGGCCGAGCACGCTCAGCGCGAACACCTCGAGGTCGTCGTCGCCGTGGGCGCCGGCGATCGCCATCGCCCGGGTGGCGTGCTCCACCTGCTCGTCGACGGTCGCGGCGTGGCGGGCGCGCTCCACCGCCACCCAGCCGTGGCCCGAGCAGTCCGGGAGATCCTCGAGTGCCCGCTCCGCGCGGCTGAGCCATCCCCGCGCCGCAGACGACCGCCCGCCGATCAGGTGCTGGTGGGACACCCACACGGCCACGCGCGCGGCGTCCCCGCAGCGGCCCTCGTGCACGTAGGCGGCGAAGGCACGCTCACGGGTCTCGATGCCGTCGGCGACGTCGCCGAGGAACCACAGCGCGAGGCCGAGGCTCTCGAGGGCCTCGGCCGAGTCGTCGCCCTCGAGCGCGGCGCGTGCCGTCTCCCACTCGGCCCGTGCCATCGCCGCGAGGCCGTCCGCGCGCTTGGGCATGGCACGCAGTGTCTCAGCGCCGGGTGCCGACGGCAACCAGGTATTCCTTGCGGAACACGCCGTCGTGGTGCCACTCGGCGCAGAGATCCAAGATCGCAGCGTCGAAGTCGCCGGCCCGTCCGGTGGCATCGGCGTTGGCGCGCGCGGCGATCGCCGGCCCGTAGCAGTTCGTGAAGTGCTCGACGTAGTCGCGGGGCTCCGGGAACGCCGTGATCTCGAGCTCCTCGCGCACGAGCGTGTGGAAGTCCACCCGGCCGCCGAAGAGGCCGTGCAGGTGCTCCTCGCTGCCCCACAGCGGCGGCGGCTGCGCGCCTGGCGGGGGCGGGGCCATGAACGGCTTCATGGTGGCGAACAGCCGGCCGAGCATGCCCTCCGGCGTCCAGCACAGCAACGCGAGCGTGCCGCCGGGCCGGCAGACGCGGACGAGCTCGTCGGCCGATTGCTGATGGTGGGGCGCGAACATCACGCCGATGGCGGACATGACGACGTCGTACGCGCCGTCGTCGAACGGGAGGTCCTCCGCGTCGGCCTGGACCCACTCGATGTCGAGCCCGGCGGCGTCCGGGCGCGCGGCCCCGGCTTCGAGCAGCTCGGGCGTGAGGTCGCTGGCGGTGACGTGGGCGCCCCTGGCAGCGGCCGGGATGCTGGCGTTGCCCGTGCCGGCGGCGACGTCGAGGACACGGTCCCCGGCGCCGATGCCGGCCGCGTCGGCGAGGCGCTGCCCGATCGGCAGCAGGAACGTGTCCACCATGTGCGGGTAGTCGCCCGACGCCCACATGCGGCGGTGCTTGGTCTTCAGCTCGTCAAGAGCGGTATGGGTCTGCATGTCCTGCAGCCTCGCGCCCGCGCCGGCTCGGCACATCGGGAGTTCTCCCCATCTTCTCCCTAGGGCACGTACACCGCCGACCCGGTGAGCCGGCCGGACGGCGAGATGCGGATGCGGTGCTCGAGGGAGGGGCGCCGGTCGACGTCGGAGCTCCAGATCGTGCCGGGCGAGCGGTAGAGGCCGGGCGGCAGCGAACCGGCCTCGGCGCGGCAGCGGAACAGCTCGATCGTCTTGGTCGCGCCCTCGATGCGCGTCGTGGCGCACGTCATCGGGATGTCGCCCCACGCCGAGGGGAGGTCGGCGACGGAGACGTCGCCCGCGCCACGGCCGAGGAGCGCGGCGGCGAGCAGGACCGCGCTCGCCGCCACCGCGGTCACGGCGGCGAAGCGCGCCGGGAAGCGCGGCGCGGGCGGCCGGGGCGGCTCGGGCTCCGGCTCGGGCTCCGGCTCGGGCGGCCGTGCGGGGCGGGCGAGCCCGGTCGCCCAGAGCGGCTGGTAGGGCTCGCGGTCGTCGGCCATCCTGCCGACCCGAGGCTAGAGCGCGGGCTCTGCCCTCCTCAGCGGCTGAGCCCGGCGTACGCGGCGAGGTGCTCGCCGGTCAGCGTGGAGCCGTCGGCGACGAGGTCGGCGGGCGTGCCCTCGAAGACGACCCTGCCGCCGTCGTGGCCGGCGCCGGGCCCGAGGTCGATGATCCAGTCGGCGTGCGCCATGACCGCCTGGTGGTGCTCGATCACGATCACCGACTTGCCGCCGTCGACGAGCCGGTCGAGCAGACCGAGCAGCTGCTCGACGTCGGCGAGGTGCAGGCCGGTGGTCGGCTCGTCGAGGACGTAGATCGCGCCTTTCTCACCCATGCGCGTGGCCAGCTTGAGACGCTGGCGCTCGCCCCCGGACAGCGTGGTGAGTGGCTGGCCCAGCGTGAGGTAGCCGAGGCCGACGTCGGCGAGCCGCTGGAGGATCTTGTGGGCGGCCGGGACGTTCCCGCGGCTCCCGTCGCCGAAGAACGCCTCGGCCTCGTCCACCGGCATCGCCAGCACCTCGCTGATGTCGCGGCCGCCGAGCTCGTAATCGAGCACGGAGGCGTCGAAGCGCTTGCCCTCGCACTCCTCGCAGACCGACGCGACGCCGGCCATCATCCCGAGGTCGGTGTAGATCACGCCGGCGCCGTTGCAGGCCGGGCAGGCGCCGTCGGAGTTCGCGCTGAACAGCCCCGGCTTGACGTCGTTGGCCTTCGCGAACGCCTTTCGCACCGGATCGAGCAGACCCGTGTAGGTGGCCGGGTTGCTGCGGCGCGAGCCGCGGATCGGCGCCTGGTCGATCGCGACGACACCGTCCCGGTCGGCCACGGAGCCCGTGATCAGCGAGCTCTTGCCCGAGCCGGCCACGCCCGTGACGACGACCAGCACGCCGAGCGGGAGGTCGACGTCGACGTCCTGGAGGTTGTGGCTGTTCGCGCCGCGGATCTCCAGCGCCTCGGACGAAGTGCGCACGGAGTCCTTCAGTCGGGCGCGGTCGTCGAGGTGGCGGCCGGTCACCGTCTTGCTCTTGCGCAGCTGCGCCACCGTGCCCGCGAACGTCACCTCGCCGCCCGCGCTGCCCGCGCCCGGGCCGAGGTCGATCACGTGATCGGCGATCGCCATCGTCTCCGGCTCGTGCTCGACGACGAGCACCGTGTTGCCCTTGTCGCGCAGCCGCAGCAGCAGTTCGTTCATCCGCTGGATGTCGTGCGGGTGCAGGCCGGTGGTCGGCTCGTCGAAGACGTAGGTGACGTCGGTGAGGGACGAGCCGAGATGGCCGACCATCTTCACCCGCTGGGCCTCGCCGCCGGACAGCGTGCCCGCCGACCGGTCCAGCGACAGGTAGCCGAGCCCGATCTCCACGAACGAGTCGAGCGTCTCCCGGAGCGCCTCGAGCAGCGGCGCGACGGACTTCTGGTCGAGCCTGCCGGTCCACTCGGCCAGGTCGGAGATCTGCATCGCGCACAGCTCGGCGATGTTCTTTCCGCGGATCTTCGAGGAGCGCGCCTCCTCGCTCAGGCGCGTGCCGTCGCACTCGGGGCAGGTCTGGAACGTCACCGCGCGCTCGACGAAGGCGCGGACGTGCGGCTGCATCGCGTCGACGTCCTTGGCCAGGAACGACTTCTGGATCTGCGGGATCAGGCCCGCGTAGGTGAGGTTGATCCCGTCGACCTTGATCTTGGTCGGCTCCTTGTAGAGGAGGTCGGCCAGCTCGCGCTTGTTGAACGTCCTGATCGGCTTGTCCGGGTCGAAGAAGCCGCAGCCGCGGAAGATGCGCCCGTACCAGCCCTCCATGCTGTAGCCGGGGATGGTGATCGCGCCCTCGTTGAGCGACTTGCTGTCGTCGTAGAGCGCGGACAGGTCGACGTCGCTGACCGCCCCGCGCCCTTCGCAGCGCTGGCACATGCCGCCGAGGCGGTTGAAGGTCGCCTTCTTGGTCCGGGTCTTCGCGCCCTTCTGGACGGTGATCGCACCGCTCGCCTTGACCGTGGCGACGTTGAAGGCGAACGCGCTGGGCGAGCCGATGTGCGGCTTGCCGAGGCGGCTGAAGAGGATGCGCAGCATTGCGTTGGCGTCGGTCGCGGTGCCGACCGTCGAGCGCGGGTCGGACCCGATCCGCTGCTGGTCGACCATGATCGCCGTGGTGATCCCGTCGAGCACGTCGACCTCCGGGCGTGCCAGCGTCGGCATGAAGCCCTGGACGAAGGCGCTGTAGGTCTCGTTGATCAGCCGCTGGGACTCGGCGGCGATGGTCCCGAACACCAGCGAGCTCTTGCCCGACCCCGACACGCCGGTGAACACCGTCAGCCGTCGCTTCGGGATCTCGACGCTGATGTCCTTGAGGTTGTTGACCCGCGCGCCCTGGACACGGATCAGGTCGTGGCTGTCGGCGGCGTGGGTGGTCTGGCTCGGCACGCGGGGAGGGTGACACAGGCGCGCACGCTGCGTAGGGTTCGCCCCATGACACGGATCGTCTCGGTGGTGATGGTGTGCGGGCTCGTGCTCTGCGCGAGTGCGCAGGCGAAGAACGAGCCGCCGGCGCGGTACGCGAAGGGCACGGCGTCCGGGTCGCTGCGCGACCTCGTGCGGGCCACGGGTGGGCCGGCGAGCAGCGCGGCGGCGGCGCGCTACGCGTACCTGCGCAAGCTCGACAGCCACCTGCAGGAGGTTGCCTCCGCGCACGCCCGTGGCGACGCGGTCAAGGGGACGGCGGAGCGCGAGGGCGTGACGCTGAAGCGGGCCGCCGCCCTGGTGGACGTGTACGTGGACGGCGACGTCGGCGTGGCCGCCGACGCGTTGCGGGGTCAGGGGATGGGCATCGCGGCAACGAACCGGCGCGCGCCGCAGCGCCTCGTCGAGGGGTGGCTGCCCGCCGCCGCGCTCGTCGACGTCGCCGGCCTCGACCGCGTCCGCGCCGTGGTCTCCGTACAGGGCGGCGAGCCGGACGTCGGCGCCAAGCAGTCGGAGGGCGACGTCGCCCACCAGGGCCCCGCGGCGCGCGCCCTGGGCGCGACCGGCGCGGGCGTGAAGGTCGGTGTCATCTCCGACTCGATCGACCAGGTCGACGGCGGCGTGTCGGAGTCGCAGGGCACGGGCGACCTCCCCGGGCCGGCCAGCTCGCCGGCGGGTTCGGTGACGGTGCTCAAGGACGATTTGGGCTCCGGCACGATCGACGAGGGCCGGGCGATGTCCGAGATCATCTTCGACACCGCGACGGGCGTCCGCGACATGTTCTTCGCCAGCGGCACGGCCGCCGGCGCGGCCGACAAGGCCGACTCGATCGACAGCCTGGTCGCCGCGGGCGCGAAGGTGATCGCCGACGACATCTACTACATCGACGAGCCGTTCTTCCAGGACGGCGTCGTCGCCCAGGCGGTCGACCGTGCGAACGCGGCCGGCGTCACCTACCTGGCCTCGGCGGGGAACCGGGCGCGGCGCAGCTGGGAGGGGACGTTCACGCCGACGGGCGATCCCGCACGCAACGACTTCGACCCGAGCGCGGGCTCCGACACGATCCAGACGCTCGGCACCTTCACGAACCGCGGGATCACGATCAGCCTGCAGTGGGACGAGCCGTGGGGCGCCGCGGAGACGGACCTCGCGCTCGACTTCTACACGATCAGCGGCGGGGTGCCGTCCCTGATCGGGACGGTCGACTCCGACAACCTCGCCAGCGGGTTGCCCAGGGAGATCGTCAACCTCAACACCGGTTCGGGCAACACCGTCACCTTCGCGATGTCCATCCGGCGCGTGGCCGGCACGCGCAACCCGTTCATCAAGTACATCGTGGCCGGCACCCAGGGTGGCTACACGGTCGCCGAGTACCCCACGAACTCCGACGCGATCAACCCCGACGCGACGTCGGCCATCGGGGCCATCTCGGTGGCGGCGGTCGACGCGATCGACCCCGGCCTCGACACGCCGGAGACGTTCAGCTCCCGCGGCCCCAAGACACGCCTGTTCGACGAGGACGGCAACCGGCTCGCCCAGCCCGAGGTGCGCCAGAAGCCCGACATCGCCGCCGCGGACGGGATCTCGACGACGGTCTCGACCTTCCAGCCGAAGTTCTTCGGGACGAGCGCGGCCACCCCGAGCGCCGCGGCCATCGTCGCGCTGATGCTCAGCGCCAACCCGACGCTGACGCCGGACGGAGTCCGCGCGATCCTGCGCGACACCAGCCACACCAACGAATGCACGGCGGACTCGGCGCTGCGGCCGGACTTCGACTGCGGCTTCGGCTTCGAGCTGGCGCCGGGGGCGGTCACCCAGGCGTCGGACGGCACGGCGCCGGCCGTCACGCCGGCCGCCACCGGTCCCGCCGGCGCCAACGGCTTCTACACCGGCGACGTCGCGGTCTCGTTCGCGGTCGCCGACGCGGAGTCGCCCGTCTACAAGCAGGACGGTTGCGGCGCGACGACGGTGACGACGGACGGGACGACGACGCTCAGCTGCTCGGCCACCAGCGTCGGCGGGACCACCACCACGCCGCAGACGATCAAGCGTGACGCGTCGCCTCCGGCGGCCCCCGCGATCGCGGGCATCGCGGCCGGGGCCTTCACGCAGGCGACGCTGCCGCCGCCGGCCGGGATCAGCTGCACGTCCGCCGACCCGCACTCCGGGCTCGCCGGGTGTGTGGTCACCGGCTACGCGGACACGCTGGGCACGCACACGCTGACCGCGACCGCCGCCAACGGCGCCGGCCTGACCAGCACCAGCGCGCTGACCTACACCGTCGCCGCGAACCCGGCCGCCGCGTCAGGCCTGAAGAAGGTCGGCAAGCTGTCGCGCAGGACCCTGAAGAAGAAGGGCGTGCGCGCGCGCTTCACCACCGCCGCGCCGTCGACTCAGGCGGTCGTGACGCTGAAGAAGGGCAGGAAGACCCTGGGCCGCAAGACCGCGACGGTCACCGCCGGCGCGAAGTCGGTGCGCGTGAAGCTCTCCAAGAAGGGCCGCCGGCGCCTCGGCAAGGCGAAGAAGGTCACGCTCTCCGTCACCGCCAGCGCGACCGGGTTCACGACCGCGACGCTGAAGCGGACGATCAAGCTCAAGCGGTGATTCGCCCCTCACTTCGCATAGGGGCGATCCCGCAGGCGCGGGTACGACGTCGCGGCGCCGTCGTACTCGAACGGCTCCTGGACCCGGCAGCCCGGCGTGGTACCGGCCGGCTCGCGCTCGCCGCCCGCGTTGTCGCAGTCGAAGCTCGGCAGGATCTTCGTCCGCTGGCCCTCCGGTGAGCTGGCCACGCCGAGCGGGTTCAGGTAGGCGTTGCCGCGGTTGGTCGACGCGCGCTTGGGCTGGATGGCGAACGCCTCGGACCCGAGCGGACCGAACTGCCGCAGGTAGTGGCCGACCGTCCCCTGCGTCGGGTTCTTGACCTTGGCGGCGGTGGCGACGCCGAGGTTGGCGAACAGGTCCGACAGCGTGTAGACGTGCACGCCGATGTAGTTGAGGATCGGGTTGAGCTGGCCGAGGAACGGGCCCAGCTCGCCCAGCAGCGGGCGCAGGCCGTCGAGCACCTCGCGCGTGGCGGGCAGCGACCGGCGGGAGATCGTCAGCAGCGGGTCGAGGTCGACGAACAGCTGGCGCAGGTCCGGGCCGAGGTCGCCGACCGCGTCCAGCGTCGGGCGCAGGTCGCGGAAGGCCGGCTCGAGGTCGCGGATCACCGGCTCGGCCTTGCGTGAGAACGCGCCGAGGCGGGTGAAGGTGGCCTTGGACTCGTCGAGGAAGGTCGGGAAGACGTTCCACGTGTCCGCCCACGCCTCACGCTCGGCGGCGATCGCCGAGAAGACGTCGTCCTGGGCGGTGACGAGCGTGCGCAGCTGGTCCTCGCGCTCGGTCAGCGCGCCGAACACGACGCCGGTGTCGCGCACGAGCTGGCCGAGCGCCGCCTTCTCCTCGTCGAGCGCCTCCGTCAGGTTCCCGCCGGACTCGACGAACTGCGGCAGCGTCCCGAAGGCGTCGTTGAGGTCCTGGCCGCGCCCGTCGACGGCGTCGCCGAGCTCCTGCTGCCAGAGCCGGAACGCGCGCCGGGTGAACGGGTCGAAGGTGTTGAGCACCTCGTCGATCTCGACGGACGGCTGGACGCGCTCGTTGGCCAGGCGCCCGTTCTCCTCCACGAAGCCGGCGTCGCGGGACCCCAGCGTCAGCTCCACGAAGGTCTCCCCGAGCAGCGTCTTCTGGCGCAGCGTGGCCCGGGCGTCGTCGTGCAGCGGCGCGTACCTGCGCTCGAGCTCGATCGTCGCGAGCGTCTTGTTGGTCTGCGGGTCGCGGCGCTTGGAGACGACCTTGCCGACCGGGACCCCGGACACGCGGACGTCGGCCTGGGCGGCGAGCTGCGTGGCCTCGGGGAAGGCGACCTCGACGCGGTACCCCTTCGGT
The DNA here is from genome assembly GCA_963740765.1 of uncultured Solirubrobacteraceae bacterium. GTDB lineage: Bacteria > Actinomycetota > Thermoleophilia > Solirubrobacterales > Solirubrobacteraceae > DATLGB01. Next base: position 68,374 of record CAVUFN010000018.1, read on the forward strand.
TTGAGCGGGACGGAGCCGCCGAAGCTCAGCCACAGGAACAGCAGCAGCCCGAAGCACGAGAAGGCGAACGCGACCATCGCCAGGATGCGCAGGGACGAGGGAGGCGTCTTGTTCACGGGTTGGCTCCGCAGACGGCGGGATCGGAGAGCACGCCGACGAGCCCGAGGAGGACGTCGGCGCCGGGGACCTGCTCGGCGGTGCCCTGGATGGTCTGGCAGGTGCCGCCGAGGATCAGCGGGCGGAAGACGCCGTTGGCGTCCTGCCCGGAGAAGATCTGGATCGACTGGTGCGCCACCCAGGCCAGGTAGAACAGGTAGCCCTCGTCGCGCTCGGCGACGCCCGGCCCCTCGGCGCCGCGCACGTTGTAGGCGAGCAGGTTGAAGAGGCCGTTGAGCGCGCTCACCGTCCCCTGCAGCCGCGGGTCGGCCTCGACCAGGTCGTGCGCGGCGGGCTTGAGCTCGCGGAAGAACGGGCGCGCGGCGCGGACGAAGGGGCGGATGTCGTCGCGCAGCAGCGGGGTGGCCTCGCGGGCGTAGGGCAGCGTGGCCGCATTGGCGCGGCGCAGCGCGCGCACGGCCGGCCGGATCTCGTCGGCGGCGGGCGCGAGCACGTCCGCCATCCGCTCCACGCGGCCCAGCGCGTCCGTGGTGGTCGCCAGCGTGGAGGGCAGCTCGCGTACGGTCGCCGCCACGTTCGTGCGCTCGGCGGCGAACGCCGCGAACGTGCGCGACGAGGTCTGGACGAGCTGGGCGAGGTCGTCGTCGGCCGAGCCGAGCTCCGTGTTGAGGTCGTCGAGCGCGTGCACGAGCCGGCGCAGGTCGGCCTTGCGCTTGGCCACCTCCCCGGACACCGCGCGGATGTCGCGGTAGGTCGGCTCGAAGCGCCGCAGCACCAGGCTGAGGTCGCCGGCGCGGCCGGCCAGACCGCCGCGCGCGCCGTTGAGCAGCAGCTTCAGGTAGTCGCGGGTGTCGCTGTCGAGCGAGGACAGGAACTCGTCCGGGTTGACGTCGGGCAGCGTGGAGGAGATCGGCATGCGCCAGCCCTCCTTCGCGGTCTGCGCCGGCTCGCGCCCGGGCGTGAGCTCGATGAACATGTCCTTCAGGCCGGTCTTGGGCCGCAGCAGCCCCGTCCAGTTCTCCTCGACCAAGCCCTCGTAGGTGCGGTCGAGGTCCATCGTGACGATGGCCCGGCCGCGCTCGAGCTCGACCTTGGAGATGTCGCCGACGCGCACGCCGGACACGCGCACGGTCTGCCCCTGGCCGGGCGTGATCGCCTGGCCGGTCTGGAAGACGCCCTCGATCTGGAACGGCTTCTTCTCCAGCAGCGGGAAGCGCAGCCGCTGGTGCTGGAGGATGTAGAAGGACACCCCGGAGGCGATGATCAGCAGCCCGAGGATGGCGGCGAAGTCCAGCGCGTGCTCGCGGATCGCGCGCTTCAAGGTGCGATCACCTTCGTGTCCAGGCCGAGCGCCTTGACATCGTCGCGCATGAAGTCCAGCGCCTTCGGGACCCCCGCGTCCCACAGCGTGTCGAACGCGGCCGTCGAGCGGTCGATCTTGTGCGCGGCGGGCGGCGCGGCGGCCTTGGAGCGCAGGTCGGGCGCCGCCTGCGTCTCGCACGGGACGTCGCGGCGGAGCGCGGGCGGCTGGCCATCGGCGTCCTTGGGCGGATTGACGCCCTGCAGCGGCAGCCCGGTGATGAACTTCCGGCCGCCCCCGAAGTCGTAGGAGTAGTTGTACCCGTTGGCGAGCGACCGGACGTACTGGCCGTTGGCGTCGAAGTTGCGCGACTCGGCGGCGATGCCGGGCAGCCACTTGACCTGCTCCTCGTAGACCGGCCCGGACGCGGGGAACTGGGTGTCCTCGATCGTGCTGGTGCGCCACGGCGTCAGCACCTCGTTGGTGCACGAACTGAGCAGGCGCAGCTGCTTCTGCAGGCCGATGCCCTCCGTGTTGAGCTCGGCCAGGTCGGGCACGACGCGGCGCAGGTCGCGCACCAGGCCGCGCGCCTCGGGCCGGGAGACCAGCCGGCGCGCCTGCTGCAGGAACGGCAGCTGCGCGTCGAGCGCCGGCCCGGACTCGCGCACCGTCGGGCGCAGGTCGGCGGTCAGCCGGCGCAGCGGCGGGAAGGCGGTGTTGAGCGCGCCCAGCGCGGAGCGCCCGGCGCCCAGCGTGCGCGGCAGCTCGCGGATCGCCGCGCTGAGGTTCGACTCCTCGGACGCGAACGCCTCCGCGGTCGTCGCGAGGTCGGTGATCAGGGACTGCAGCGCGGCCGGGTCACGATCCAGGCCGCGGGCGAAGCGCCCGGCTCCGCGCAGCCAGTTGGAGAGGTCGTGCTCCTCGGAGCCGAGCGTCGCGTCGTTGACGATCGCCGAGTCGCGGAACGCGCCCTCCCAGTGCTTGATCGAGCGTGCGTAGCCCTTTGCGCCCTTGGGCTCGAGCGCGCGGCCGTACTCGTCGAGCACGATCTGCAGGTCCTGACGGGTGTCGGACTGCAGGGCGGTGAGCAGCTGGCCGAACTGCACCGGCGCGCTGGTCTGCTGGACCGGGAGCACGTCGCCCTCCTCCAGCTCGGGCGCCGACGGCGAGCCGGGCCTGACGTCCACGAACCAGTTGCCCTCGAGGAAGATGCGCGGGCGGACCTTGAGCGTGGCGTCCGTCTTGATCGGCAGCCCGTCGTCGCGCACGGCCATCCGGACCAGCGTGGAGCCGTCGGGGCCCGGCTCCACGCCCGTGACCTTGCCGACGTTGACGCCCGCGATGCGCACCGCCGCGCCCTTCTTGACGTCGTTGGACGTGCGGAAGGCGCCGGCGAACTCGAAGCGCTCCGCGAACGGGTTGTTCTTCGTGAAGCCGAAGTAGATCCCCACGACCATGATGAGCAGCGCCAGCAGGCCATAGCGGAACTGGCGCGCCTTCGTGTCCCCGCGTCGCGTCATCCGCCGTACCCCGGGGGATCGAGCTCGGAGGCGAGCTTGGGGCCGATCTGCGGCGCGCGGTCGTAGGTCTGGCCCGCGGGCACGCGCGGGCGGCCGGTGAAGGTGGTGCCCGACAGCCCCGGCGTGTGCGGGTCGACGACCGTCTTGGCCTCCGGCGCGCCGAACACGTTGACGCGCTCCATGTAGCCGCGCTGTCCGGACTCGCAGTCCGCCTCGCCACCCGCGCCGACGGCCGCCGAGTAGTTGTTGGAGTGCAGGAACTGCTTGGCGCCCGACCCCTGGCCGCCGTTGGCCGGGAAGGCGGCGCCGAGGGAGGTGATGCCGGTGCGCGTCCCGTTGCTCGTGTCGACCTGCTGGCCGGCCTGGTTGAGCAGGGTCCGCTGTGCCGTCCCCGTCGGGTCGGGCTCGTTGATGTGCTCGGCCAGGTGCGTGAACGAGTAGTTGAAGTAGTTGCAGACCGTGATGTACGGACCGAGGAAGCGGACGGCCGGATCGAGGATCGACGTCGTGTCACCGAGGCCGCGCAGCGCCACACCGGTGCCGGGATCGCGGACCAGGTCGTCGAGCGAGCCGAGCGTGTCGCGCAGGTCGGCGTTGACCTCGGGCGTGCGCTCGAGCACCGGAATGCCCCGGCGCAGCGCCGGCGTGATGCGCGGCAGGGCCCGCGGCAGCTCCGCGGCGGCGTCCTCGAGCGCAGCGCTCATGTCGCGCAGGGCGACCAGGAACGGACGCTGGACGCGCAGGGAGCGGATGCCCGCGTCCATCGTCGGCGCCGACCGCTCGATCGTCTGGCCGAGCCGGTCGGGGTGGCGCGACCACGCCTCGAAGCTGTCGGCCGCGGCGCTGAAGCCGTGGGCGTAGCGGTCGGCGACGGGCGCGACCACGCGGGTGAAGTCCTCGAGCTCGCTGAAGAAGCGGCGCAGGTTCGTGTCGGGCGCGGCCAGCTCGCTCATCACCGGCTCGAGGTGCGCGAGGAAGCGCGGCGCCTCGTCGATCGTGCGGTTCAGCGACGCGCCGCGCCCGGCGAAGGCGGCGCCGAAGCCGCCCAGGTTGCGCTGGATCCCCGTTCGCGTGCGCTCGTCGAACATGCTCTGGAACTCGTCGAGCTCGACCGGGAACGACGTCCGGTCGACGGGCAGCGTGTCGCCCTCCCGCAGCAGCCGGTCGGCCTTGCCGCGCTGCAGCTCGACGTACTTGAGGCCGAGCACCGAGCGCGGCCGGATGACCGCGCGCGTGTCGACCGGGAAGTCCTTCTGCTTCTCGTCGATCTTGAGCGTGGCGACGGCCCCGACGCCGCGGTCACCGGGGAGCATCACCGGCTTCACGTCCTTGACGATGCCGATGCGGAAGCCACCCTCGCGCACCTCGTTGCCCGGCAGCAGGTTGGCGCCGTTGGCCAGCTCGATCTTGACCTCCTGCGTCGGCACGAACGGCAGCCCGCGGTTGGCGACCCAGGCCAGCACCGTGGCGACGTTGACCACGAGCAGCGTGACCGCCCCGACCAGGACGGGGTTCGCGATGACGGTGCCGCCGCGCCGCCGGATCACGCGCCGAGCAGGAAGTCGAGGAGCGGGGTCACGTCGTCCACCTGGGGGAGCGCCTGGTCGAGCGGCGTCTGCACGTCGATGCCGCCGTCCGGCCCGGGCGTGGCGACGGGGGCGGCCGGGGCGGGCGCCGCGGGGCGGCGCGGCGCGGTGCCGGGGCGGCGCTCCTCGCGGCGGCGGGTGCGACGGCGGGCCGTGCGCGTCTCCGTCGCGCTCGGGTCGGGCTGGTCGATGCCGGGCTGGTTGGGACCGAGGATCGCGCGGCAGTACTGCTTCTTCGGGTCCCTGGCCGCGTTGGCGTCCGCGTACTGCGCGCAGGTGTTGTCCAGGAAGGCGGAGACCTTGAGCAGGTACGAGTTCCCGTCGTAGACGTTGGTCGCCTGGGACTGGTTGAAGATGTACTGCAGGACCGCCTCCCAGCCGGTGAAGCCCTTCCCGCCGGGCGATTGCGGGTTCTCCTCGACGGCGTAGTCGCGGTCGTGGAGGTGGTTGAGCGTGACGTCCAGGTTGGCGGCCAGCTGCGGGAGCTCCTCGGCGAAGTCGCGGACCTCGGCGATGCGCGGGCGGCCCGCGCGCATCGCGGGCAGGCCGGCGCGGGCCGCGCCGGCGAGCGTGCGCGTGGCGGGGCGCGACGCCGTGCTGAAGGGGCCGAGCGTGTCGAGGAAGGTCTCCAGCCGGCCCGCCTCGTCGGACAGCGTCTGCAGCGCCGGGCGCTGGCGGTCGGCCGCCTCGCCGAGCAGCTGCATCGTCGGACGCAGCTCGCGCAGGAAGGTCGGGAAGCGCTGGAACTGGGCGCGCAGCTCGGCCTGCCGCCCAGCGCTGACCGCGCTCGTGTCGCGCGCCTCGCGGACGAAGCGCGTCACGTCCTTGCGGTTGTCGGCCAGACGCGTCACGACCGTCTCGGCGTGGTCGGTGAGGTCGCGGATCGTCGCCCGTTCCGCGGCGAGCGCCGCCAGCACCTTGTCGGTCTCGCGCAGCGCCGGGTTGGCGCGGCGGATCGTCTCGTTGAGGTCGTCCCCGCGGCCGGCCAGTGCCGCTCCGAGCTCGCCGAGCAGGATCGAGAAGCGCTCGCGGGTGGGCTTGCGCCAGACGTTGTTGATGAGGTCGGCGGGGACGGTGGAGCCGGTGCGCTCGACCGGGATCGTGGCGCCCGGCTCGAGCTTCTTCGGCGCCTGGCCCGGCAGGCAGTCGACGAAGTACTCGCCGATCAGCGACTGGGGCCGGCTCTCGCAGAAGACGTCCGCGCGCAGGTCGCCGTAGCCCTTCGCGGTGATCTCGATGCCCACCCGGGCCCGGTAGGTGCGGCGGTCGACCTCGAGGGACGTGATCTTCCCCGCGCGCACGCCCGCGACCTTGACATCGGCGCCCTCGACCAGGCCGAAGGCGTTGTCGAACACGACGGTGTACCGCGGGTCGTCGCTGCCGCCGCCCGCGCCCACGGTGACGAACACGCCGACGGGGACGAGGACGCAGACCAGCGCGATGAGGACGGCCCGCTTCATGGGCCGGGCGGGATCTGGGTCGGGTCGCAGTTGAACTCCTCCGACGGCCGGAACGGGTTGGAGCCGTCGGCGGCCGGGCGCTCGGTCGACCCCGGGCAGCGGTTGCGCTGGTTGAGCGCGGCGACCTCTTGGAAGACCTGGGTGCGCGCGGCCTCGGGCAGCAGCTGCAGCGCGCCGTTGACGAAGGCGAACGCGGAGACGTTGGTGGTCACGCGGCTGGCCGACCCGAACGCGTCGTAGACGCCGGAGTGGCTGAAGTCGTCGAACCAGCCGGTCAGGTCGACGGCGTAGGGCCGCTGGAAGGCGAACTGCGGGGTCTGTGACTTCAGCGACTTCGTCCCGGCCGTGAACGAGCCGTCGCGCTGCGCGCCGTTGTAGGCGCGGCGGCGGGTCGTCACGTCACGGAACGGCAGCACCGCCTTCGAGAGGTCGATGAGGTCGTTGGCCTCGCCCTGGTCGCGGACCAGCCGGGACAGGCGCCGCACGGTCGGCCGCGCGTCGATGGCGAACGGGCGCAGCTCGGCGAGCACCGCCCGCAGCTTCGGGGTGACCGGGCGCGACTCGTCGATCAGCGGGTCGAGGTCGTCGAGCGTGGCGCGCAGGTTCACGAAGGTCGTGTTGGCGCGCCGCAGGAACGGCGGCAGCTGCCCGATCGCCGAGCGCAGCGAGGTCGCCTCCTGCCCGATCGCGTCGAGCGTCACGGCGAGACGGTCGACCAGCTTGGAGACGTCGTCCTTGCGCACGGCGACGTCGTTGGCGAGCTTGGCGTTGGAGACGACGAAGCCCTGCAGCGCCTCGCGGTCGTAGCTGAGCTCCTCGAAGAGCCGCTGCGCGCCGACGAGCGACGGGTTGAGGTACTCCCAGCCGGCGCTCGCGGCGTCTGCCTCGCCCTTGTAGGAGTCGCTGAAGCCGCGGACGACGTTGCGCAGCCCGCGCTTGGTCTTGGCGTCGAACAGCGAGAAGAGGTGGTCGAGGTCGACGACCGTCGTCGTGTCCTGGACCCCGATGACGCCGCCGTCCTCGATGACGTCCTGCGCCTCGCCCGGCGGCATCTCGAGGTCGACGTAGCGGTTGGCCACGCCCGACAGCGAGGCGGTGCGGATCGTCGCCCGCGTGCCGCGGCGCAGCGGGCCCGTGAGCGCGTCGACCCCGATCTCGACCTCGGCCGCCCCGTCGGGCGCCAGCTCGATCGACTTGACGACGCCGACCTTGCGCCCGCCGGCCTGCACGAGGTTGCCCTTGACCAGCTGGCCCGCGTTCAGGAAGCGCGCGCGGACCGAGTAGCCGTCGCCGCCGCCGAGCAGCAGGACGCCGATGACGACGGCCGCCAGCAGCGCGGCGGCAGCCACGATCCGACGAGCCATTCCCGAGCTCTCCTCGCCCACTTACGGATTATCAGCACAACAGGGCGCGGAGCGTGGCCGGTTGCCGCTCGGCCTGAGATACTCCGCGCCATGGCGGGGCGTCCCGATCACGAGGTGGTCATCGTCGGCGCCGGGTTCTCCGGCATCGGGGCGGCGATCGCGCTGGACAAGGCCGGCATCCCCGACTTCCTCATCATCGAGGACGGCGACGGCTTCGGTGGGACGTGGCGGTGGAACACGTACCCCGGCATCGCGGTCGACATCCCGAGCTTCAGCTACCAGTTCTCGTTCGCCAAGCGGGCGGACTGGTCACGCACGTACGCGCCCGGCCGCGAGCTGCTCGCCTACGCGGAGGACATCGCGGGCGGGCACGGCCTGGCGGCCCGGGCGCGCTTCGGGACCCGGGTCGCGAGCGGCGCCTTCGACGAGGCCGAGCACACCTGGACGCTGACCACGACGGGCGGGGACACGATCACCGCGCGCCACGTGATCGACGCGACCGGCGTCCTCACCCACCCCAAGCGGCCCGACATCCCGGGCGTCGGGGACTTCGCCGGGACCACCCTGCACACCGCCCGCTGGGACCACGACGCGGACCTCGCGGGCAAGCGCGTCGCCGTGATCGGCACGGGCGCGTCCGCCGTCCAGCTGATCCCGGCGATCGCCGACACGGTGGAGCACCTGACCGTCTTCCAGCGCACGCCGATCTGGTGCCTGCCGAAGTTCGATCAGCCGATCCCGCGGGCGGTGCGGACGGTGCTCGAGCGCGTGCCCGGCCTCCAGACGGCCGCCCGCGCGCTCTCGCAGACCGTGGTCGAGGTGACCTTTCCGCTCGCCGCGCACTACTACCACGGCTACCCGCTCACCCGCCTGATCGAGAAGCAGGCCAAGGGGTACCTCGCCCAGCAGGTCAAGGATCCCGAGACGCGCGACAAGCTGACGCCGCGCTACGCGCTCGGCTGCAAGCGCCCGAGCTTCCACAACGAGTACCTCGGCAGCTTCAACCGCGACGACGTGACGCTGGAGACGGACTCGATCGAGCGCATCGAGGCGGACGCGATCGTCACCGCCGACGGCACGCGCCACCCGATCGACGTGCTCGTCCTCGCCACCGGCTTCAAGGTCTTCGACCCGGGCAACATGCCCGCGTTCCCGGTCACCGGCCGCGACGGCAAGGACCTCGAGGGGTATTGGAAGGCCAACCGCTACCAGGCCTACGAGGGCGTGTCCGTCCCCGGCTTCCCGAACTTCTTCACGATGTTCGGGCCCTACGGCTACAACGGCTCGTCCTACTTCAACCTCGTCGAGACCCAGGCCCGCCACATCGTTCGCGTCCTGAAGGCCGCGAAGGACCGCCGGGCGACGCTCGCCGAGGTGACCCAGGATGCGCACGACCGCTACTTCGCCGAGATGCTGCGTCGCCGCGGCCGCCAGGTGTTCTGGAACCCGAGCTGCCAGCTGGCCAACTCCTACTACTTCGACGAGCACGGAGACGTGCCGCTGCGGCCGGTGCCGACGCTCGAGACGATGTGGCGGGCGCGCCGCTTCGACCTCGACGACTACCGCATCGCTGCGTGAGCGTCGAGGACAACCGCCGGTTGCTGCGCGCCCGCGACGCGATCGACCGCGCCTACGCCCAGCCGCTCGACATCGCCGCCCTCGCGCGCATCGCACTGATGAGCGAGGCGCACTTCATCCGCTCCTTCAAGGCGACGTTCGGGGAGCCGCCGCACCGTTACCTGCAGCGCCGCCGCATCGAGCGCGCGATGTTCCTGCTGCGCCAGACCAACACGTCCGTGACGGACGTGTGCTTCGACGTCGGCTTCGGGAGCCTTGGCACCTTCAGCCGGACCTTCCGCGACATCGTCGGCCGCTCGCCCTCGGAGTACCGCTCCGAGACGCCGCCGGCCAACGTCCCCAACTGCTTCGCGATGGCCTGGACGCGACCGAGCAGTTTCGGAGAAGCCAAACCGCCGAGCCGCGATTAGCGTCCCGCCCATGCTCAACTCCAGCACTCACCACGGCATCTACGTCCTCGACCAGGACGAGGCGGTCGACTTCTACGTCGGCAAGCTCGGCCTCGAGATCACGGCCGACATCGACCTCGGCTTCATGCGCTGGCTCACGGTCTCCGTGCCCGGCGACGACCACCACATCCTGCTCGAGCGCCCCGGGGTCCCGGCGCACGACGACGCCACCGCTGAGCAGGTCCGCGAGCTCGTCAGCAAGGGCGCGCTGGGCCTCGCCCTGATCGTCACCACCGACGACGCGCACCGCACGCATCAGGAGCTGAAGGAGAAGGGCGTCGAGATCGTCGACGAGCCGGTCGACCGTCCCTACGGCGTCGACTTCGGGATCCGCGACCCGTTCGGCAACAACCTCCGGGTCACCCAGCCCAAGGAGGCCACCCAGGAGGAGATCCAGGCGGCCTTCGACAACGGGCGCGCCGAGTTCCCGGGGGCTGCGGTCACGGCGCCGGCAGGCTGAACGAGGTCCCGCGCGCCGCGGCGGACGCGGTCGCGTCGGCCTCGGTCCAGCTCAGCACGACCGGCACGCGTAGCCCGTCCGGGCCGAGTACCACGACGTCCGCCCTGACTCCGTTCGCGGCGGCGTCGACGGCGACGGAGCCCGACACGGCGGTGTCCGCGGTGAAGCGCACCCCGCGCAGCTCGGTGCGCCCGCGGCCGGCGGCGACCGTGCCGCCCCGCAGCCCCGGGCCGGGGCCGTGGGCGATCGCGTCGGCGACGGCCTCGGCCGCGACGGTGACCGCCTGGCGGACCGCGGTAGCGGGGGTGGCGTCCCCGAGCACGTCCGCCGGGCGGGCCGCGGCCAGCGTGACCGGGTAGCCGCTCGGAGTGTGCAGGCGCGGGACCCTCGTCGCGCAGCCGGCGTCCAGCGTCTCGAGCCGGTGCGGCGCGCGCACGAAGGCGCGCACCAGCCGCTGCGTGCAGCGCGTGCTGCCCACCAGGCCGCTGTCCCCCTCCGACGCCGCGTGGAAGGTGTTGGCGACGACGACGGTGCGCGAGCGGGTGGCCAGCGGGCCGGTGACCAGCGGCGCGTCGGAGACGGGGGTGAGCGAGTCGAGATCGCCGCCGATCACGAGCACCGGGACGTCGGGGGGCAGCGGCGCCGCTCCCGGCGCGCGCACGGGCGGGACGCGCCTGACGACCGGCCAGTTCAGGCAGGCCGTGAATGCCTCGGTGACCGCGTTGACGGAGATCCACTCGCGCGGGGTGAACGGCGCCAGCTCGCCTGCCGGGGCGGTGGCGAAGCTCGCGTCGAGCTGGGCCGGGCGGGCCGGCGGCGGCGCCGTCATGTCGAACAGCTGCGGATAGTCGGTGCACGCGACGGCCAGGTACAGGCCGGTCGAGAAGTAGCCCGCCGGCGTGAACGGGTCGGGCTTGTCGTATTCGCGCAGGCGCAGCAGCGGTTGCGGGTCACCCCCCAGCGCGGCGGTCACGGCGGCGTCGAGCTCGCGCAGCAGCAGCGGCACCGACGCGGAGTCCTGCACGAGGCTGCTCAGCTCGCCCGGGCCGAGGAGGCCCGGCAGCGGCGCCGCGCGCAACCGGGCCACCAGCTCGCCGAGCCGCTCGCGCGGGCTCCCCGTGCATCCGCTCGCGCGCTCGCACACGCGCGCGAGCGCGTTGAACCCCTCGCGGGCGCTGGACGCGTAGAAGGGATCGAGGCCTTGGATGGGGTAGGCCGAGTCGAGGACGACCGACCGCACCCGGGCGTGGTGGCGGGACAGGTAGCTCTGCGCGAAGAACGTCCCGTAGGAGTCGCCGTAGAGATCGACCTTCCGCAGCCGCAGCCGGCGCAGGACCGCCTCGAAGTCCTCCGTCGCGTACGCGGTCGCGAAGCGGTTGGCCGCACCCGGGCCGTGACGGCGCTCCACTCGCGCGGCGCAGCGGGTGACGGCCGCGAGGAACGGCGCGCTCGACGTGTCGACCACGCCGCGCTGGAGCTCGCGGCAGCGGATCAGCGCCGAGGCGCCCGTCCCGCGGTTGTCGACGAGCAGCAGGTCGCGGTGGCGCAGCAGCGGCCCGTACATCCCTTCGTACTCGATCCGGCTCCCGCCCGACGGGTACCCCGGGCCGCCTTCCACGGCGACGAGCGGCGGGCCCTTCGCGCCGTCGCTGGCGCGGCGGTAGCGGAAGTGGATGCGGATGACGGGGCGCCGCCGCGCCGGGTCGAGCCGGCGCGGGATCGACCCGCACACCCAGCCGCGCGGCTTGCATGGGTGGACGGTCGCGTGGCCGATCCGCGCAGCGCCTGCCGGCGCGGGCAGCGCCGCGGGCAGCGCGAGGAGCAGGAGAACGAGCCGCCGCACTAGGTCGTCGATCGCCGTTGTCGGGTCGGGCGCCGGGGTCGGCTGGGGTGCGCCGGTGACCGGGATCTCCAGGCGGGTGTCCTCGAGGTCGAGGTCGCGCTCGATCCGGCGCAGGACCTGGTCGTTGATGAAGCGCTCGTTGCGCAGCCGGATGATCTCCTCGCGCTGCGCCTCGAGCACCTGGCGCTGGAGGTGCTGGTAGGCGATCGAGCGCTCGTCCATGGCGCCGTCGTCCTCGTCGTCGAAGCGCGCCCTGAAGCGCCGGATGCGGAACTCGTGGTAGTTGCGCAGCCGTTCGGCGCTCTCGTCACGCACCCAGTCCTCACCGACCAGCTCGTCGATGCGGACGATGGCCGCCTTGGCCGCCTTGATGCGCGCCTTGTTCTCCACGCGCTCCAGGCGCCCGTCGTCGTGCAGGTTGAACAGGCGGATGAGTGGCGCGATGGTCGCGCCCTCCACGAGCAGCGAGACGAGGATCACGCCGTAGACGAGGAAGATGATCAGGTCGCGCGCCGGGAAGGCCTCGGGCAGCGCGAGCGCGGCGGCCAGGGAGACGGCCCCGCGCATGCCCACCCAGCCGAGCAGGACCAGCGTGCCGAGGCTCGGCATCGGGTCGCGCTCGCGCATCGAGCGCGACGCCCAGCGCGGGATCGCGGCCGACGGGAACACCCACACGAAGCGCACGGCGATCACGGCGCCGGCGACGACGGCGGCCCAGGCGGTCAGCTGGCCCGCCGAGTAGTCGTCCGTGATGCGCTCGAGGATGCCCGGCAGCTGCAGGCCGACGAGCAGGAACAGCGCCGCGTTGAGGACGAAGGTCAGGACCTCCCACACGCTGTAGAGCTGGATGCGCGTGGCGCTCGTGATCAGCCTGGGCGCGCGCCAGCCGAGGTAGACGCCGCTGGTCACCGCCGCCAGCACGGCGCTCACGCCGAGCGCCTCCGCGGGCAGGTAGGCGAAGTAGGGGGTGAGCAGCGAGATGGTGATCTCCGTCGGCGCGTCGTCGATGACGCGCCGGATCTCGGCGATGACCTTGCCGACGACGAGGCCGATGGCGATGCCCGCGATCGGGTCGATGATGAACGAGGTCGTCGCGTCCATCACCGAGAAGACGCCCGTCAGCGTCGCCGCGACGGTGACCTTGTAGGCGACGAGCGCGCTGGCGTCGTTGACGAGCGACTCGCCCTCGAGGATCGTGATGATGCGCCCGGGGGCGCCGGAGCGGCTCGCGATCGCCGTGGCGGCGACCGGGTCGGTGGGCGCGACGATCGCGCCGAGCGTGAAGGCGGCGGCCCAGCTGAGGTCGTCGACGACCGCGTGCGCGATCGTGCCGACGCCGAGCGTCGTCGCCACCACCAGGCCCACCGCGAGCAGCCCGATGGGGCGGACGTTGTCGCGCAGGTCGCGCAGCGAGGAGAAGAACGCGGCGCTGTAGAGCAGGGCCGGCAGGAAGATCACCAGCACCGCCTCGGGAGCCAGTTCGACGTCCGGCAGCCCGGGGATGAAGCCGACCCCGACGCCGCCGATCACCAGCAGGATCGGGTAGGGCACGGACAGCCGGTAGGCGAGGACGAGCAGAACGGCGGCGCTGCCCAGGATGGCGAGCATCGTCAGGTCCAGCGTGGCGGCAGCGAACAACGTCTCCGAAGCCTATTCGCGTCCGCTGCCGGACGCGGGTTTGAGCCGCGGCTTAGGTCGTCATAGGTTGCGGACCGTGCCTGCTCGCCTGATCGCCCTGACCCTGCTCGTCCTCGCCGTGGCGCCGGTGGCCGCCTACGGCGACCGGCGCACGGCCTCCCGGCCCGTGCCGGACTTCGACGTCCGCACGGCGGGTGCACCCGGCGCCACGCGCTCGGGCGGGGACAAGAGCGCCGCCCAGCGCCGCTTCAACCGCTCGCTGGGCGCGGGCGCGACGATGGACGTCGACCGCGTCACCGGCACGGTGCGATCGATGAGCCGCGTGACGACCGCGCTCACCGGCGCGTCGAAGGCCGCGCCCGCCGACGTGGTGCGCGGCTACGCGCGGTCCCATGCCGCCGCGCTCGGCCTCAGCGCCGCCGACGTCGACCGGCTCGGGACGCCCCGCGTGGTGCGTGCCCACGGCGGGCTGACCACGGTGCGCTTCCGCCAGGCCGTCGACGGCGTCCCCGCCTTCGACTCCGAGCTGCGTGGTGCGGTGGACCGGCACGGCCGGCTGCTGATGCTCACCGGCGCACCGGCCCCCGACCTGAACGTCGCCTCGACCACTCCGGCGCTCGGCGCCGCCGCGGCGCAGCGCGCGCTGGCGCAGTCCGTCGGCGTGAAGGACCTCCCGGCGGTCACCGACGTGGCCGGCGGCGCGCGCCGTCACACGAGCTTCGACAACGGCGACATGGGCCGCCTCGTCCTCTTCGTCGGCGCCAAGGGCGCGCGGCTGGCCTGGCACGTGACGCTGCAGTCGCGGACCGGCACCTGGCTGGGCGTCGTCGACGCGCGGTCCGGCAAGCTGCTGCGCCGCCAGGACCTGGTCGACCACGCGACGACGACGGAGTACTTCCCGCGCTACCCGGGCTACGACGGGACGGACGGCAACACCACGCCCGACAGCCCGCTCGTCCTCAACCTCGCCACCGCCGGCTACCTCTCCGACGCGGCGGGGATCCTCGACGGACCGTTCTCGCGCGCCTACTCCGACGTCAACGCCGACAACGCGCCCAACACCCGCGAGGAGGTCCGCCGCACCGTCAACGGCAACTTCCGCTACCCGCTGACGACCTTCCCCGGCAACGACGAGGACCCGACCGGCTTCCCGGACCAGTGCCCGCCGACCACGCCGTGCAGCTGGGACGACCTCGACCCGGAGTCCTGGCAGGTCAACCGCGAGGAGGCGACGATGCAGTCGTTCGTCTACGTCAACCTCTTCCACGACCATCTCGCTGCCGACCCGATCGGCTTCGACGCGGCGTCGGGGGCGTTCGAGGACGACGACCCGGTCCTGACCGAGTCCGACGACGGCGCCGCCACGGATTACGACGGCGGCCCGCAGGCGGATTTCCTCAACAACGCGAACATGGCCACGCTGCCCGACGGCCAGTCGCCGCGGATGCAGATGTACCTGGGCTCGATCCACGACGAGCGCATCCCGGGCTTCTTCCGCAACAACAACAACGGCGAGGACGCCTCCACCGTCTACCACGAGTACGGCCACGGCCTGTCCAACCGTCTCGTCACGACGGCGGACGGCGCCGGTGCAGTCGGCTCGGCCCAGGCCGGTGCGATGGGCGAGGCGTGGAGCGACTGGTACGCGTTCGACTTCCTCAACGCGTCCGACCTGGCCGCGGACACCGACGCGCCCGGTGAGCTGTACCTCGGCGAGTTCTCCGACTACCTCTACACCGCGGTCCGCACCCAGCCGATCGACTGCCCGGTCCTGGAGGGCGATCCGGACGAGCCGGCCAACGACGAGCTGGTGACCCTGTGCCCCGGCACCGCCGACTACGTCGAGGGCGGCCCTGGGCCGGGCGGCTACACGTACGGCGACTTCGGGACGATCTACGGCGGCCCCGAGCCGCACGGCGACGGCGAGATCTGGGCCGAGACGCTGTGGGACCTGCGCTCGGCGCTCGGCGACGCCGAGTCGGCGGAGGCGCTCGTCACCGGCGGCATGCGCCTGTCGGTTCCCGAGCCGTCCTTCCTGGACATGCGCAACGCGATCCTGCTCGCCGACGTCGCCCTCGACGACGGCGCCAACGCGGACCTGATCTGGTCGGTCTTCGCGCACCGCGGCATGGGCTACTACGCGGTCGCCGTCGACGGCTCGGACGTCGCGCCGATCGAGGACTTCTCGCTGCCGCCGGCGCCCGACGCGCCGAAGGGCACGGTGACCGGCCGGGTCACGGACGCCGATACGGGGCTGCCGCTGGCCGGCGTCGCCGTCGGCGTGGGCGGGCTCAGCACGCCCGGCCTGCCGGGCGCGCTCACCTCCACCACGGGTGACGACGGCGTCTACTCGTTCGACGCGCCCGAGCACACCTACCAGCAGGTGACGGCCATCAAGGGCGGCGGCTACTTCACCGCCTCGGCGCCCGACGTCGCCGTCACCGCGGGCGGCACGGTCACGAAGGACCTGACCATGCGCCGGACGATCGCGTTCGGCGCGCCGGTGGACACCAACAACGACACCGGGGGCGAGTACGGCTGCGGCATCGGCGGGCTCAACGACGCCAGCCTCGGGTCGGTGTGGGAGATCGACCGGACGGTGGGCGGCGCGGAGCCGCCGGTCGCCACGATCGACCTCGGCAGCGTCCAGGCGGTCACGGCCTACGGCCTGGACCCGGCCGAGGGCTGCGGCTCCGGCCCGGGCTCGGCGACCAAGGACTACCGGCTCGAGTCCTCCAAGGACGGCGTGACCTTCACCGTCGTCAAGGAGGGGACGTTCGCGCCGGACGCCGGACACACGCTCAACGAGGTGCTGCCGCCCGCCGACGCCACCTCGGCGCGCTACGTGCGGCTGACGCTGCTCTCGCCGCAGGACGCGGACGCGGCGTACTGGGACTTCGCCGAGCTGGCCGTGTTCGGCGGCGGCGAGCCCGCCCCCGAGCCGACCTCGACGCCCGAGCCGACGGCCTCGCCCGCGCCGACCCCCACCGCGTCCCCGACCCCGCCGGCGTCCCGGCCGCGCTTCGCGCTGCTGGCCTCTCGGCGCGCGCGGGCGCGGGTGCAGGCCCGCTGCGACACCGGGTGCACGGTGATCGCCACGGCCTCCGTCTCCCCGCGGGCGCGCAGGCGGGCCAGGCTCAAGCGGTCGCGCCTGGTGCGCGTCAAGCGCTCGGTCGACGGCACGCGCGTGATCGGCCTACGGGTGCCGGCCAAGGCGCGCAGGAAGCTGCGCCGGAGGATCGGCAAGCGCGTCACGGTCCGGCTCAGCCTGGCGGCGACGACGAAGACCGGCGGCCTCAGCGCCGTCAAGACCTACCGGGTCCGGCTCCGGCTCTAGAGCGCTTTCAGGACGGCATCGGCGGCGCGCTCACCTGAGCTGATGGCGCCGTCGATGTAGCCGCTCCAGCGCTCCGCCGTCTCCGTGCCCGCCCAGTGGATCGGGCCGACCGCCGCCCGCAGTGCGTGCCCGAAGCCCGTCCACGCCCCCGGCACGAACAGCCCCGTGTAACAGCCGCGGCTCCACGGATCCGCAGACCAGTCCTTCTCCAGGTACGCCTCCGGCGTGCCCGCCCGAGGCCCGAACAACCGCTCCAGTGTGCTGAACACCTGCATCTGTGGGGACTGTTCCCTCAGTCGCGTGCGGGCGTGGCGGCCCTCGAGGAAGGCGAGCAGGATGCCGGGCGAGCCGTCGGCGGGGGTGTTGTCGAAGACGACGCGGGCGGGGCCGGCGACGCTGGCGGCCTGGCCGCTGAGGCCGTCGGCGCGCCAGAACGGCTCGTCGTAGATCGCCATGCACTTGACCACGGAGCCCATCGGGAGGCGCTGAGTGAGCTGGTCGCGGACGGCGGGGAGGGGCGGGTCGTACTCGATGCGCCCCGCGAGGGCGGGCGGGACGGCGACGACGAAGCGCTTCGCTCTGACGGTGACGCCGTCGGCGACGACGGCGTCTGCGGTGATGCGGCGCACCGGCGCGCCGAGGACGACGGCGTCCCCGAGCTCACCGGCGAGCCGGGTCGCCAGCTGCTGGGTCCCGCCGGTCACGCGCAGCTCCTGCGCGCCGCCGGCGGTCCCGATCAGGTCGTCGAAGCGCCCGCCCGAGTGCGTGTAGAAGAGGACGTGCAGCAGCGAGAGGTCCTGCGGCTCGCACGCCCACACTGCGGCGATGGCGAGGGTGAGCAGGTCGCGCGCCTCGCCCGTGGCGACGTTGCGGCGCAGCCAGCTCGCGAAGGTCGTCTCGTCCCAGCGCGCGGCCTTCGGCGCGTCCCACGGCGCGGCGAGCGGGACCTTCTTGGCCATCGCGTCGATGCGCAGCTGCGCCTGGCCGACGTCGGCGAGGACCGCCGGGTTGATGCGCGGGATGTTGCCGCGGTAGCGGACGAGCCTGCCGTTGCGGCGCTCGAGCAGGTTGTCGCCCCGCGCGTGGGTCGGGAAGGTCTGCAGGCCGAAGCGCTCGATCAGCGCGAGCGCGCGGTGCTGGGTCGGCCCGACCCACTGTCCGCCGACGTCGATCGGGCGGCCGTCCGGGAGCGTGTCGTTGAGGACGCGCCCGCCGACGCGGTCACGCGCCTCCAGGACGACGACGCTCGCCCCGCCGGCGCGCAGGCGGTCGGCGGCGGCCAGTCCGGCCATGCCCGCTCCGACGACGGCGACGTCCACCTCTCGGTCCATGGGGCGAACCATAAGCTCCCGGCATGCCTGAGGAGCGCGCGCGCCGGCCCGCCATCATCGTGGTCGACGACGAGCCCGCGGTGCTCGCGGCGGTCGCGCGGGACCTGCGCCGCGGGTTCGGCGAGCGCTACCGGATCGTCCGCGCCGGGACCGGAGCCGAGGCGCTCGACGCGGTCAAGCAGCTCCGCGCGCGCGGCGACCAGGTCGCGCTGCTCGTCGCCGACCAGCGCATGCCCGGGATGAGCGGCACGGAGTACCTGGTCCAGGCCCGCCAGGTGGTGCCGGAGGCCAAGCGCGTCCTGCTCACCGCCTACGCCGACACCGAGGCCGCGATCAGCGCCATCAACGACGTCGCACTCGACTACTACCTGCTCAAGCCGTGGGACCCGCCGGAGGAGCAGCTCTACCCGGTGGTGGAGGACCTGCTCACGACGTGGGAGTCCGGTGCCGCACTGGAGGCCGGCGGCGTGCGGATCGTCGGCCACCGCTTCAGCCGCGCGTCCCACGACCTGCGTGACTTCCTGGCCCGCAACCGCGTCCCCGCCCGTTGGCTCGACGTCGAGCGCGACGCCGAGGCGCGCGAGCTGCTCGTGGTCGCCGGGGTGGACGAGGGACGGCTGCCGGTCGCACTGCTCGAGGACGGCACGATCCTGGAGCAGCCGTCGGTGCTCGAGCTCGCGCAGCGCCTCGGCGTGACGGCCGAGCCGACCCATGACCACTACGACCTCGTGATCGTCGGCGGGGGGCCGGCCGGGCTGGCGGCGGCGGTCTACGGGGCGAGCGAGGGGCTCAAGACGGTGCTGGTGGAGCGCGAGGCGCCCGGCGGGCAGGCGGGGCAGTCGTCGCGGATCGAGAATTACCTCGGCTTCCCGACCGGCCTCAGCGGCTCCGACCTCGCGCGCCGCGCGACCGATCAGGCCCGGCGGCTGGGCGCCGAGCTGCTGACGGTGCGGGACGCGGAGCGGCTCCGCGTCGAGGGCTCGGGGCGGGTCATCGAGCTCGCCGGCGGCCAGACCCTCAGCGCGTCGTGCGTCCTGGTCGCGTCCGGCGTCTCCTACAACCAGCACCCGGCGGCGGGCTTCTCCGACTTCACCGGCGCGGGCGTCTACTACGGCGCCGCGCTGACGGAGGCGAAGTCGTGCTCGAACCAGCACGTCGTCGTGATCGGCGGCGCCAACTCGGCGGGCCAGGCCGCCGTGTACTTCTCGGGCTACGCCGCCACCGTCACCATGCTCGTCCGCTCGACGCTGGCCAAGTCGATGTCGCACTACCTGATCGAGCAGATCGGGGCGCTGCCCAACGTCGACGTGCGCGAGGGCGTCGAGGCGACCGGCGCGGAGGGGGACGGGCGCCTCGAGCGGCTCACGCTCTCCGACGGCTCGGCGCTCGACGCGGACGCGTGCTTCGTGTTCATCGGCGCCGCGCCACAGACCGACTGGCTCGAGGGGGTCGTCGCCCGTGACGGGCGCGGTTTCATCCTCGCCGGGCTCGATGCGGCGTCCAACGGCTGGCCGCTGCGGCGCGACCCCTACCCGCTGGAGACGAGCGTGCCGGGAGTGTTCGTCGCCGGCGACGTGCGCGCGCGCTCCATCAAGCGCGTGGCCAGCGCGGTCGGCGAAGGGTCGATGGCGGTGTCGCTCATCCACCAGTACCTGGCCGAGTGAACGTCGCCGACCTCCGTCCCGTCGACCTGTTCGACGACCTCTCCGACGACGAGCTCGCGCGCTGGGCGGAGGTCGCCGAGGAGCGGGTCTTCGCGCCCGATGACCTCGTGGCCGAGCAGGGGCAGCCGGCCGAGGGGATCTTCCTGCTGCTCGAGGGGCGCGCCCGCTCCTACCTGGTCGAGGCGGGCCGGCCCGAGCCGGTCGGCCACCAGGAGGCGCCGACCTGGATCTACGCGATCATGGTCCTCACAGGCGGCGACTACGGCATCCGGATGGTCGCCGAGTCACCGTGCCGCTTCGCGGTCGTCCCGCGCGAGCAGGCCGTCGCGCTGACGTTGTCCCAACCGTCGGTGCACGGCCGCATCATGGGTCAGGTCGCGCCGGTGATGAGCCGCATCACCTCGATGGAGCAGAACCGCGAGCGGCTCGCGTCGCTGGGCACGATGGCCGCCGGGCTCGCGCACGAGCTCAACAACCCCGCCGCGGCGGCGCGGCGCGCGGCGTCCGACCTCGCTGAGGCGCTCGACACGATCTCCCGCACCCTGCACGCGTTCGTGTCCTCCGGCGTCGAGCGCACGGACGCCGAGGAGCTGGTGCGGCTGCAGCAGGACGCCCTCGCTCGCGCCGCGGGCCGGACGAAGCTCGACGCGCTCGACGCCTCCGACGCCGAGGACGAGCTGCTCGACGTGCTCGAGGACGCGGGCATCGCCGACGCATGGCGGCTCGCCCCGGCTCTGGCCGGCGCCGGCGTCGACGCGGCGTGGCTGGAGGAGGTGCGGGCGCACGCGGGCACGGCGACGGACCCGATGCTGCGCTGGGTCGCCGCCACGCTGACCGCCAACGAGCTCGCCGAGGAGCTGCGGGAGTCGACCGATCGCATGAGCCGGCTGGTCGGCGCCGTGAAGTCCTACGCGTACATGGACCGCGGTGACGTCGTCGAGGTCGATCTCCACGAGGGCCTGGAGACGACGCTCGCCGTGCTCGGCCACAAGCTCAGGCACACGTCGATCGAGGTCGTGCGTGACTACGACCGGACGCTGCCGAAGGCGACCGTGCGCGGCTCGGAGCTCAACCAGGTCTGGACCAACCTGCTCGACAACGCCATCGACGCTCTCGGGGAGACGGGCACCATCACCGTCCGCACCACGCGCGAAGGCGACTGTGCGCTGGTCGAGATCGCCGACGACGGTCCCGGCATCCCGCCCGAGGTCCAGGACCGCGTCTTCGAGCCGTTCTTCACCACCAAGGGCGTCGGGGCCGGCACCGGCCTCGGGCTCGACGCGGCGCGCCGCATCGTCGTCGACCGCCACGCGGGCTCGCTGACCTTCGACTCCGAACCGGGCGCGACCGTCTTCCACGCCTGGATCCCGCTTCAGGCCAGGTCCTGATGCTCCGGGTGCTCGTGGACGTACGACGCGGCGAACGGGCACGCGGGGATCACCCGCAGGCCCTTGGCGCGGATGTCGGTCAGCGCGAACTCGACCAGCCGGCCTGCGTGCCCCTGGTCGCGGTGGGCCGGGTCGGTCTCGACGTGGGGGAGGATGCGAACGCCGTCGCGGTCGCGGAAGTCGGCGAGCGCGATCACCGTCTCGCCGTCCACCAGCTCGTACCGCGATCGCTCGACGTTCTCCCGCGCGTCCATCACCTGGAACGCTGGGGCGGATCAGTAGGCGGTGGTGCGGGTGCGGTGGGGGCGGCCGCCGAGGTCGCGCCCCCGGTGCCAGAGCCAGTTGTCGAGCGTCCGGGGCGGGACGCCGGCCGCCTGCGCGAGCCCTTCGCAGGCGTGCACGGCGCAGGCGCGCAGCTCGACCTCCGCCGGCTCGCCGTGGACGAGCTCCGCGCCGGCGTCGATGCGCGCGGCCAGCTCCGGCGCATAGATCAGCACGCCGTCCGCGCGCAGCACGTGCGGGAGCAGGTTGTCCGCGAAGACGGTGAGCCGGTCGACGTCGGCGAAGGCCGCCACGCCGGCGAGCTGGAGGTCGTTGGCCGCGATCTGGGGCCGCTTGTGGAAGCCGGGATCGGGCGGGAAGGGCAGCGCGGCGGCGAAGGCCTGGGCGGAGCGGCCGAGGTCGAGCGGCTCGCGCAGCCAGGCGCCGAGGTCGCGCAGCGCGGTGGCGTAGAGGCGCGCCAGCTCGTGGCCGCGCGGCAGCGCGAGCGTGTCCGCCACCTCGATCGGCTCGAGCGCCCGCAGCTCGGCCGCCGTCCACGGCGCGCCGCGCTCGGTCAGGCGCCGGGTCAGGCTGTCCGTGTCCACGCCCAGCTCCTCGAACCAGCCCGACCCGAAGTTGACCGCGTCGAGGATCAGCACGTAGCGGACGACCTCGTCGCGCGGGGCGTCGAGGCGGTGCAGGTCCGGGTCGAGCCCGCTGACGCCGCCGGCGTAGGTCGCCGCGGACAGATCGATGGCGACGAGCTCGGCGCGGGCTGCGACCGCCGCGCAGTGGGCTCGGACGTCCTCGGCGAGCGGCACGCGCCTACCGTAATCGCGCGTGCGCCGTCTCGCCGTCCTCGCGATGGTCGCGGCGCTGGCGGGCTGCGGCGGGACCGACTCGACGTCCACGCCGGAGCTGACGCTGGCCCTCGACTTCACCCCCAACGCCGTCCACGCGCCGCTCTACGCGGCGGCGTCGCACGGCGCGTTCCGCATCCGCCAGCCCGGCAGCGGCCCGGACGGGCTCAAGCTCGTCGCGTCCGGCAAGGCCGACCTCGGCGTGCTCGACATCCACGACCTCGCGATCGCGCGCGCCCAGGGGACCAGGGTCGTGGCGATCGCGGCTCTGGTGCAGCGGCCGCTCGCCGCGCTGGTGGCCCGGAGCGGGCGCGGCGTATCCCGTCCGCGCGACCTGGAGGGACGCACCGTCGGGGTGTCCGGCCTGCCGTCCGACCCGGCGTTCGTCGACGCGATCGTGCGCGACGACGGCGGCGACCCGTCCAAGGTGAAGCAGGTCACGATCGGCTTCAGCGCCGTCACCCGGATCCTCTCGGGCCGCGTCGACGCCGCACCTGTGTTCTGGAACGCGGAGGGCGTCGTCCTGCGCGAGCGCGGGCTGGCCACGCGCGAGTTCCGCGTCGACGACTACGGCGCGCCGCCGTATCCCGAGGTCGTCATCGTCGCGCGCGAAGACGCCGTCCGCACCCGGGCGGACACGCTGCGCCGTGCGGTGCGCGCGATCGCGAGCGGCATCCAGGAGGTGCGCGCCCAGCCGCAGCGCGCCGCCCAGCGGGTGGCGGACGCGGCGCAGGCCGGGGACGTCGGCCTGGTGCGCGCCCAGCTCGACGCGGTCAAGCCGTTCTACGGCGTGGCCCTGGACCGCGCGGCGCTGAAGCGCTGGGCCGCCTTCGACGCGCGCATCGGGATCGTCGACCGCCCGCCCGACGTCGACGCGGCCTTCGACTTCGACTTCGGGAAGGATCCGCAGGCGCCGGCGTCTTAACGAGCATGAGACGCCTGATCGCTCTGCTCGCCGCCGTCCCGTTCGTGCTCGCCGCCTGTGGCGGGGACGACGAGAAACCCGCTTCGAACTCCTCCTCATCCGCCGGCGGCGGCGGGAAGGCCGCGCTCGAGCTGACCGCCGAGGAGCCCGGCGACGAGCAATACGCCTTCTCTCCCAAGGACCTCTCCGCCAAGGCCGGGAAGGTCACCATCACCATGGACAACCCCGCCGGCGACAAGGCGCCGCACGCGGTCGCGATCGAGGGGGACGCCAGCGGCAACATCGCCCAGCCCGGCAGCGAGAGCACCGTCAGCGTCGATCTCGAGCCCGGCACGTACACCTTCTACTGCCCCGTCGGCGACCACCGCGAAGAGGGCATGGAGGGGACGCTGACCGTCGAGTGACCCTGTCTAGCCTGGGCGGTGTGGATGCGAGGGAGCTGGATCCCGAGACGCTGGGCGACCACGTCGACCGGCTCTTCCGTGCCGCCTGGGCCCTGACGGGTGACCGGCACGAGGCCGAGGACCTCGTCCAGGACACCTACGCGAAGGTGCTCGCGCGCTCGCGCCTCGTGCGCGGTGACGACCTCGGCTACCTGTTGCGGGCGCTGACCAACCAGCACCGCAGCCGCTTCCGGCGCCGGCGCCGGCGGCCGCCCGAGGTCCGGCTCGAGCGCGCCCTCGAGGACCGCGCGCCGGGACCGGCCGCCGCCTTCGAGGTCACCGAGCTGTTCGCGGCCATCGCGGGCCTGCCGGAGGACGCTCGCAGCGCCGTCGTCGCGGTGGACGTCGTCGGCTTCTCCTACGGCGAGGCGGCGGAGCTGCTCGGCGTCAAGGAGGCCACCCTGACCACCCGCCTGCACCGGGCGCGCAAGCGCGTCGCGGCCCAACTCGACCCCGTGACCACGTGAACGACGAAACCGAACCCATCGGCGCGCGCATCCGCGCGACCAGCCAGAGCGTGTCCGCCCCGCTCGCCCTGCGCGAGTCCATCGATCGCGACCGCCGGGCCAACCGCTCGCCCCGCCCGAGCCGCCTGTCGCTCGCCCTCCTCGGCCTGATGCTCGCGACCATCGCCACGGTGGCCGCGTTCGTGGCCCCCGGCCGCCCGACGGTGGCGACGGTGGCCGCGGCCGCGTTGCAGGCCTCCGAGCGCCCCGCCCCGTCCGGCGACAGCTACCTGCGCGGCTACACGGCGGTGGGCGCCCGGACGGACACCGTCGAGGGGCACGTCGCGCGCACCGTGATCTACAAGCGCGGGCAGGCCGGCGTCCACTACACGATCGTGGACGGCGATCTGCTCGACCTCCCCGGCTCCAAGCGGGTCGAGGCGGGCAACCTCACGCTCGCGCCCGCGCGCGACGGCGACGTCTCGATCGTCGCCTGGCACGCCGGGGGCAAGACCTGCGTGCTCGCGTCCAAGATGCTGGACCCGGACGAGCTGGTCGCGCTGCTCAGGTCAGCTTGATCCGCACCGCGCGCGTCTTCTCGCGGCCCGGAGAGGCGAAGTTGAGCGTCGTGTCGCGACCGCGCTCGACGTCGCCGGCGATCTCGCAGTAGCCCGCCAGCGTCGGGGTCGCCAGCGGGCGGCCGTTGACGCCGGCGAGGATCTCGTCGGGCCTGACGTCGACGCCCGCCGCCGGCGTGCCGGGGAGCGCCGACTTGATCCGCAGACCCGTGGCGACGCCGGCGGACCGCAGCTCGTCGGTGGTCGGATAGTCGAAGGCGAAGCCCAGCCACGCGGGGTTGCGTCCCGCCCGCAGGTCGGCGATGACCTCGCGCGCGTGGTCGATCGTGATCGCGTAGTTGACGTTCTGCAGCGCGCGGCCGTCCGAGCCGGTCGTGCGCGCGGCGGCGTCCACCCCGACCACGCGCGCATCGAGGTCCACCAGCGGCCCGCCCGAGTTGCCCGGGTTCAGCGGCGTGTCGGTCTGCAGCACGTTCGGGTAGGCGGGGACGTCGGGCGCCGGGTCGCGGAAGGCGGTGCGCCGGGAGGAGACCACGCCGCGGGTCGAGCCGGCGGCGTCGCCCGTCGTCGAGTCGGCCGGGTAGCCCATGGCCACCACCGTCTCGCCCTGCTTGATGCTGCCCGGCGGGGCCAGCCGCGCGGTCTCGAGACCGCGGGTGTCCTTGACGCGCAGCAGCGCGAGATCCTCGCACGGCGCGGCTCCGACGACCGTCGCCGGCCGCGACCGGCCCGCGTTGGCGACGGTGAACGTGTCCCCCTGGTTGACGACGTGAGCGTTGGTGACGATCAGGCCCTCGCGGGCGTCGAGCACCCATCCGGACCCGGTGCCGGTGAGCACCTCGCCCTGCTGGGTGGCGATCAGGACGGTGGAGGCGCGCAGCTTGTCGACCACCCGGGGGACGCCGTCCTCGGAGCCGCCGATCACGCCCGTCGCCAGCAGCACGGCGACGATGACCACGGCAAGTCCGGCGAAGCCCGCACCGGCGAGCAGTCCGGTCCGCGACGCGCGCTTCGTCCCGGCCTCGACCAGCCGGCGCACCAGCGACTGCGTCGCGAGCTGCGGCGCCATCTCGGTCTGGCCGACCGGCGTGCGGTTGGTGATGCGCGGCGGCTCGATGGCGGACGGCCGCGTCCCGTTGTGCGGCCCGCGCACCGACACGGAGATGATGACGTCGCCGATCTTGACGTCCTCACCGCCCTGCAGCTCCGCGGCGTCGACCATGACGCCGTCGACGAACGTCCCGTTGGCGGACCCGAGGTCGCGCAGCTGCCACGCGTCGTCGCCCAGCGGCGTCAGCTCGGCGTGGCGGCGCGATGCGCGCGAGTCACGGACGACGAGGTCCGAGCCGCGCTGGCGGCCCAGGACGAACGGCCCCTCGTCGGGCAGCTCCACGGCCGTCCCGGAGTCCGGCCCACTCCGTACGTGCAACCACATGTCCTACTGGTATCGGTCAGCCGGCGACGGCGCTGGAGCCCAGCAGCCGCCGCAGCTTGACCTGCAGCTGCAGCGGGGAGAACGGCGTGGCGAGCGCGTCGTCCGCGCCGATGGCCGCGAGCTGGCGTCGGCCGGTCTCCCGGCTCGGTCCGAGCAGGACGACCTTGACGTCCTTCGTGACGGCGTCCGCGCGCAGCTGCCCCGTGAGCGCGGGGGCGGAGGACGAGGGGACGATGACGACGTCGGGCCGGCGCTCGCGGGCGATCGCCATGGCCTCCTCGACGCTGTCCCCCTCGAGGATCTCGCAGCGCTTGGCGATGGCGACGCTGGCCGCGGCGCGGGAGGTGGCGTCCAGGCCGGCGAGCAGGACGATCGCGCGGCTGCCGTCGGGGGCGACGATGCCCGTCAGCGGGGGCATCGCGGAGCCGTCGCCGTGGACCGGCATGGCGTCGCGCGAGTCGGTCGGCATCGAGTCGTCGTCGCCGCTGGGCGGGACCGGGCGGCTCGGCGACGGGCGGCGCGAGGACGCGCTGGACTCGCTCAGCGGACCGAACTGATCGACCACCACGCGAGCGGCCATGATCAGCTCTTCGCAGCTCCCGAAGCGCCGGTCGGGCTGCTTGTCCATCGCCTTCTCGATGACCGCGTCCAGCCCGCTCGGCAGCCCTTTGCGGCGCTCGGACAGCTTCGGCGGGTCGTCGTGCAGGTGGGCGTAGAGAATCGCCATGTCGTTGTCGCGCGGGAACGGGGTCTCGCCCGACAGCGTGTGGAAGATCAGACAGGCGAGCGCGTAGACGTCGGCGCGGGCGTCGACCTCCTTGCCCTCCACCTGCTCGGGGGCCAGGTAGGCGGTCGTGCCGACGACCTCGCCCGCCCGGGTCAGGCTCGCGCCCGACCCCGAGCCGCGGTCCTTGGTCAGGCCGAAGTCGGTCAGGTAGGCGTGGCGGCCGTCGATCAGGACGTTGGCCGGCTTGACGTCGCGGTGGATCAGCCCGGCGGTGTGGGCCGCGT
The DNA here is from genome assembly GCA_963740765.1 of uncultured Solirubrobacteraceae bacterium. Classification (GTDB taxonomy): domain Bacteria; phylum Actinomycetota; class Thermoleophilia; order Solirubrobacterales; family Solirubrobacteraceae; genus DATLGB01. Next base: position 95,368 of record CAVUFN010000018.1, read on the forward strand.
CGAGCGCGGCGGCGACCTGGCGTCCGATGTCCAGCACCCGGTAGGGACCGAGACGGCGCTCCTCGCGCAGGATGGCGGCGAGGTCGGGGCCGGGGACGTACTGCATGGCGATGTACAGCAGGCCGTCGATCTCCCCGGCGTCGTAGACCGTGACGACGTTCGGGTGCGTGAGCGTGGCGGCGATGCGGGCCTCGCGCAGGAAACGCTCGCGGAAGTCGGAGTCGTCGGCCAGATCGGGCGCGATGATCTTCAGCGCGGCACGCCGGCGGAGGGTCTGGTGCTCGGCCAGGTAGACGACGCCCATGCCGCCCCGGCCGATCCGGGATTCGATCCGATAACCGGCCACGACGTCCCCGGGACGTGGGTCTGAGCGCTGGTCCGGCATCATGGTCAGCATGGCAGACGCCGACGACCGTGACGTCCCTGAAGTCCCTGGCCCGCGATCCGTGCTGCGCGACGCCTGGATCCTGGTCGCGGGTCCGGACGCGGGGACGGCGGCGCGGCTGCGCGCCGGACTGGCCGAGCGTGGCGCCGCCGCGGTCGAGCTCGCCATCGACACCGACGAGGCGGTCGCGCGCACCGCGTCCGCCCAGCCCGACGCGATCCTGGCGCTGCCCGGCTTCGGCTCCGAGCTGACCGCGCGGCTCGACCCCCTGTCCACCGGCGCCGGCCCGCCGATCGTCGCCCTCGACGAGCTGCCGGGGCTGCCCAGCGGCCCGGTGGGGGACGAGGTCATGCTCGACCGGCTCGCGCTGCGCCTGGAGCGCCATCGCCTGCGCGCGCGCGTACGTGACCTCGAGGCGCTGCTCGCCTCCGATGCGGTCTCCGGCCATCGCGCGGCGTCGGACGCCCAGCACGACGCCCTGAACCGGCTCGCGCTGGCCGGTGAGTACCGCGACGACAACACGTGGGAGCACACCCAGCGCGTCGGCATGATGGCCGCACGGCTCGGGCGCTCCTTCGGACTCGACGACGTGGAGGTCGACCTGATCCGCGCCGCCGCGCCACTGCACGACATCGGCAAGATCGCGGTCCCCGAGCACATCCTCCTCAAGCCGGATCGCCTGACCGACGAGGAGTACGAGGTCGTCAAGACCCACGCCGCGCTGGGCGCGCGCATCCTCGAGGAGAGCCGCGCGCCGCTGTTCCGCACCGCGGAGCGCATCTGCCGCACCCACCACGAGCGCTGGGACGGGACGGGGTACCCGGACGGGCTCATCGGCGAGGACATCCCGCTGGCCGGGCGGCTGGTGGCGGTGGCCGACGTGTTCGACATCCTCGTCCACGAGCGGCCCTACAAGGACGAGATGCCCGTCCCGGACGCCGCCGCGGAGCTGCGCCGCAACGCCGGCACGCAGTTCGATCCGGCGGTCGTGGACGCCTTCGAGGAGCTGGGCACCGCGACCTGGCAGGCCCTCGCCTCAGAGATCTGAGCGCAACCGTGTTGCGTCGTCGTCGCCGAAGCGACGATCAGGCGACACAGCGGGTGTCCAGCATTCGGGCGGGATGGTCAAGCAGGGGCCGAAAGCGGCCGATTACCACCCTGCATGTCAAGTTCCCGCCGCCCGCTCGCTCTGATCTTCACCGCTGCGCTCCTGGCTGGCTGCGGCGGCGCCTCCGGCTCCTCGGACTCCTCCCCGGCCCAGAACGCCGCGTCGAACTCGACGAACGGCGAACTGCGCGTCGGCGTCACCGACGGCGGCATCGGCACCGCGGCCCGCGGCGACAAGCGGGGCCTCGAGCAGCTTCCCAGCGGCACCGTCGAGAAGCCCTCCAACACGCAGCAGGGCGTCGGCGCCGGCGCGAGCTGCCAGAACACGGACATCGCGCCGGTCGCGGACGCGCTGGCCACCGTTGTCGACTCCACGCTCTGCCTGCTCAACGGTGAGCGCGAGGACGCCGGCCTCGCCCCGCTGACCGAGAACCCGAAGCTCGCCTCGGCCGCCATCGCCCACTCGCGCGAGATGGTCGACAAGCAGTACTTCGATCACGCCGGCCGGGACGGCACGGACCCGGTGGCCCGCATCCGCTCCGCCGGCTACATCCCCGACATCGGCACCTGGACCGTCGGCGAGAACCTGGCCTGGGGCACCGGCACCCTGGCCACGCCGAAGGAGATCGTCCAGGCGTGGATGGCGAGCACCGGCCACCGCGAGAACATCCTGCGCCCGACCTTCCGGGAGATCGGCTTCGGCGTCGTCGTCGGCAACCCGCGCTCCACCAACGGCGCGGGCGCCACCTACACCACGACCTTCGGTGGCGTCACCACGCCCGCCCCGGCGGCCACGCCGAAGCAGGTCAAGACGTCCAGGAAGCACAAGGCCCGCAAGGCACGCCGCTCGGCGCGTCGCGCTCGCGCCGCCAGGGCCAGGAAGGCCCGGGCGACGGTGAGTCGCGGGCGCGCCAGGGCGAAGATCGCTACCCCCTCCGGCTCGCACTGAGAGCGGCGCCGCCGGCCAGCAGGCCGAGCGCGCCGACGATGAGCGCGGCGATGGCCAGTCCATCGCCGCCCGACTTCTCCACGACCTTGGTCGTGGCCGCCGGGGCGGCTTCCACCGCCTGCTCGTCGTCATGGCCGGCAACCCCGTGCTCGCCCGTGCTGTCCTCGATCAGGCCGCCCGTCTCGGAGATGCTGATCGTCGGCGCGGGCAGGTCCGCGTCCGGGGCCCCGATCCAGCGGACGACGTCGCCGTTGTCGTAGGTCTGGAGCGCCTTGAAGGTCAGCGTGTCGCCGGACGAGCCGGGCACGCCGACCGACAGCGGGAACTGCTTGAACTGACCGGGCGGGATCGAGCCGCCGCTGAAGGTGACCTCGGACACCGTCTTGCCCGACTTGGTCAGCTCCGCCTTCCAGCCCGGGGGCGGCTCGGAGGAGACGAACTCGAAGCCGTCGGGCATCTGGACCTGGACCTTCGTGGTGTTCGCGTCGTCGGTCTCGTTCGGGACGCGGACGTTCAGCACCGCGAACGCGCCCTCGGGGATGACGTTGGGATGGACGGTGACGTGGGCGCCGGCAGTGGCCGGCAGAGCGGCGGCGACGGCCGCGGCCAGGATGATCGTGCGCTTCATGGTGGGTTCCTCTCGTGACGTTGGACGGTGGTGGCCTCCGTCGCGCGAGGGGGCGGCCGCGCGGCGATCACCGCACCGGTACCTCGACCTTCGCCTCGTACTGGTCGAAGTCGGACACGCGCGCGGTCAGCTGCAGGGTCCACTCGCCTCGCTTGGGGAAGGTGGCCCGGTTAGCCACGTAATGGCCCGGACCGGCCTTGCGCAGGTCGACGGGCAGCCGCAGCCCGCCGCGCGTGACAGAGGCCGTCAGCTCCTTCGGCTCGTCCCACTGCGCGCCGGTGCGGCGGTCGAACAGGTACAGGTGCAGCTCGTTGGGGCCGGGCGTGGCCGGGTCGACCGTCACCTCGGCGCGGGCGGGGCCGACCACCACGCTCGCGCTTACCGGCCCGGCAGCGGCGACCTTCCCCGGCGCGTACGTCGCCAGCGCCCCGGTCACCCCGATCACCGCGATCCCGACCGCCAGCTCGGCCCGCAGCGTGACCCGGCGGACGCTGCGCCGGTGCAGCGCGCCGAAGCCCAGCAGGACGGCGAACAGACCGAGCTTGACCAGGATCGCGCGCCCGTAGCCGGTGGACGTCAGCTGCGACCAGGCCGACAGCTCGATGATCGACTGGATGGTCCCGGTCGCCAGCACCACGCCCACCGCGACCAGCGCGATGCCCGAGAACGTCCGCAGCAACTCGGGCTCGGGCTTCCGGCGCAGCGTCGCCAGCACCGCGACCCCGCCGATCCAGCCCGAGATCGCGGCGACGTGGATCACGTTGGCCGCGAACATCAGGGGTGACTCGGCGGCGGCGTGCCCGCCCAGGCCGGGAAGGAGCAGCAGCGTCGCGACGGGCGCGGCCGCCCACCGCGAGCCGCGCAGCGCGGCGACGGCGACCGCGAGCCAGGCGACCACCCCCCACGCCCACGCGAGCCCGAAGCGCGAGCCGAGCACGTCCCCGATCCCGATGTCGTCCTGGACCGTCTCCAGCACCAGCACCGCGATCGCCGACACGCCGCCCGCGCCCGCGGCGATCAGCCACCGCCCGGCGCCCAGCTCGAGGCCGAAGAGGAGGAACAGCAGCGTGCCCGCCGCCAGCGCGATCGCGGCGTACTGCACGCCGCGCGCGACCCCCAGCGCGGTCGCCACCACCGGTCCGCTGCCGCTGCCGGCCAGCAGCCGGTCGACGCTCTGCGGGCCCGGCCCGCCCGTCCCGACCGAGAACGAGAAGCCACCAGACACCGGGTGCGAGTCGGCGGAGACGACGCGGTAGGTCGTCGTGTAGCCGCCGTCGCCGAGCCCGGCCTCCAGCGCGACGGTGAGCCGCGATCCGTCTGTCTTGGGCGCCCCCTGTTGCACCTCGCGCCCGTTGCCGTCGAAGACCCGCACGGAGCCCGTCGCGGCGGTCACGTGCTCGCTGAAGCGCAGCTCGACGCGCGCGGGCGCCCGGTCGAGCTCGGCGCCGCGCTCGGGAACGGTCCCCTCGAGCGTCGCGTGGGCGCTGGCCGCGGCCGGGAGGAGCAGCAGCAGGATGAGCGCGAGCCTCACCACGCTCCGGGGTCCTCCGATCCGCGCCGGCGCAGCCGGACGACGACGGCGAACGCGCACAGGCCGATCATCAGCACGCCCAGCGCCACGATCAGGCCGACGGGCGCGCCCGGCGCCGGGGTCCAGAACAGCGTCCCGGCGATGTCCCCCTTCCGGTCACCGACCGTGAGTGGCACCTTCCAGGTGAAGATCGTCGTCCGCTTGCCGGGGTCCTTGACCTGCGGCGGGCGCGACTTGGCCATCCAGTGCATGCGGTGGTCGTGCCACTCGAAGCGCCCCGTCTTGTCGAGCACCTCCCACTTCGGTGCGCCCTTGCCGTCGATCCCGTCCGGCACCTGCACGTCGCCGTAGCGGTCCTGGTTGAGGTAGTACGCCGGCGAGCGCGTGTTCACGGAGACCGTGCCGTCGGCCTCGATCCGCGCGTAGGAGTCGTCGTTGTAGCCCGTGATGAGCACGTCCTGGTCGCTCAGGTTGTGCAGCTCGAGCTGGTCGGAGCGGTTGATGACCGCGACGGTGATCCCCTTCGTGGCAGGGGTGATCGCGTCGACGCGGGTCAGGTAGTTGGGATCGGCCTTGTGCGCGGACGCCGGCGCTGCGAATGCGAGCGCGGCGGCCACGGCGACGGCCATGGCACGGGGCATCGGGTACTCCTCGGGTCGCGGTGCGAGCGGTGCGGCGCTACGCGGCCACGGGCGGCCCGCGCAGGGTGCGCGGGGAACGCTCGAGGAGAGCGGCGAGCGCGAGGGCTCGCCTGCGCATCCAACGGATGCGCGGAGGACGGCGGCGCGCCAGGCGCAGCGCGCGGCGGGCGACGATCAGCGCCTCGCCCGGGAAGCGGCCGGCGACCGGGAAGGCCGCGACCAGCAGCATCGGCGCGAACTCGGCGTGGCCGGCGAAGGCGAGCGCGACCACGCCCACCACGATCGCCACCAAGCCGAGCAGCCGCCAGACCCGCATCGCCATATCCTACGAAAGCGATGGACTGGACCGGGAGAACCGTGCTCGTGACCGGCGCCGCCGGATTCATCGGCAGCCACGTCGCCGAGGAGCTCGTGCGCCGCGGCGCGAACGTGCGCGCCTTCGTGCGCTACACGAGCAGCGGCGGCTGGGGCTGGCTCGACGAGTCCGACCTGGCCGGCCAGATGGAGGTCGTCGCCGGTGACATCCGGGACCCGGAGACGCTCATCCCCGCGCTGGACCGCGCCGAGGTCGTCTTCCACCTCGCCGCCCTGATCGCGATCCCGTACTCCTACGTCACCCCGCTGGCCTACGTGCGCACGAACGTCGAGGGGACCACGAACGTGCTCGAGGCCGCCCGCGCGGCCGGCGTCCAGCGCGTCGTCCACACTTCGACGAGCGAGGTCTACGGGACCGCGCAGACCGTCCCGATCAGCGAGTCGCACCCGCTCGTCGGCCAGTCGCCCTACAGCGCCTCCAAGATCGGCGCGGACAAGATCGCCGAGTCCTTCGGAGCCGCCTACGGGCTGCCGGTGGTCGTCCTGCGCCCGTTCAACACCTACGGCCCGCGCCAGTCCGCCCGCGCGGTCATCCCGACGATCATCACGCAGCTGCTGGCGGGCCGCTCCGTCCAGCTCGGCGCGCTGTCCCCGACCCGCGACCTCACCTTCGCCCAGGACACCGCCGACGGCTTCGTCGCCGCAGGCGAGGCGCCCGACGCCCCCGGCCGCACGATCAACCTCGGCGTCGGCCGCGAGATCTCCATCGGCGACCTCGCCGAGCGCATCCACCAGCTGATGGACCGGCCCTACGAGGTCGCCCACGACGCCCAGCGCGACCGCCCCGCCGCCAGCGAGGTCGAGCGCCTGCTGTCCGACAACCGGCTCGCTCGCGAGGTCCTCGGCTGGGAGCCGCGGCACACGCTCGACGACGGGCTGCGCGCGACGATCGAGTGGCTCGAGCGGCACCTGCACCGGTACCGCCCCGAGACCTACACCGTTTGAGCACCCCGTCGATACCGCTGTTCGATCTCGTCATGACCGACGAGGACCTGGAGGCCGTCGCCGCCGTGCTCCGCTCCGGCAGGCTGCGCGCGGGCGAGCAGGTGGAGGCCTTCGAGCGTGAGTTCGCCGCTCATCTGGGGGTGAAGCACGCCGTCGCCGTCTCCAGCGGGACCGCCGCGCTGCACCTCGCCTACCTGGCCACGGGCATCACGGACGGGGACGAGGTCATCGTCCCCTCCATCACGTTCGCCGCCAGCGCCGCCAGCGCGATCTACTGCGGCGGGGTGCCGGTCTTCGCGGACGTCACCGGCCCGCACGACATCGGGGTGGACGTCGACGACGTCGCGAGCCGCGTCACGGAGCGCACCCGTGCGATCTGCGCGGTCCACTTCGGCGGCTACCCGGCCGCCGTCGAGCGCCTGCGCGCGCTGTGCGACGAGCGCGGTCTCGTGCTGATCGAGGACGCCGCCCACAGCCCGAGCGCGACCCGCGGCGGGCGGATGGCCGGCGCCTGGGGCGACGCGTCCTGCTTCAGCTTCTTCTCCAACAAGGTGCTCGCGGTCGGCGAGGGCGGGCTGCTGGCCACGGACGACGACGCGGTGGCCGAGCGCGCCCGGGCCGAGCGTTCCGGCGTCTACAACCTGCGCATCGACGAGCCCCGCGCCGCGCTGTTGCGCTCACGCATGGCGCGGATGGCCGACGACATCGCCGCCCGCCGCGCTTTGACGCACCGCTACCGGGAGCTGCTCGCCGGCGTCGACGGGGTGATCGTCCCGTACACGGACGCCGAGGTGGACACGTCCTCCTGCTACGTGATGCCGATCGTGCTCGCCGACCCCGAGCGCCAGTCGCCCGTGCGGGCCGAGCTGCGCGACCGGCACGGGATCCAGACCTCGCTGCTGTACCCCGCCGTCCACGAGTTCACGGCCTACCGCCACCGCCAGGCCTCGCTTCCGCGCGCCGAGCGCATCGCCCGCTCCGAGGTCACCCTGCCGCTGTTCGGCTTCCTCACCCACGAGCAGCAGGACCGCGTCGTCACCGCTCTCGCGGAGGCCCTGCGATGAGGGAGTCCGACGTGCAGGCGGTGCTGGACACCCTGCGCTCCGGCTGGCTGACGATGGGCCCGCGCATCAAGGCCTTCGAGGAGGCCTTCGCCGCCCGCGTCGGCGCCAAGCACGGCGTCGCCGTCTCCTCGGGGACCGCCGCCCGCATCCTCGTCGGGCGCATCCGTCCCGACGACCCCCTCGTCGCCTCCGAGGAGGCGGGCCTCGCGCCCGTGGCGTCCAACGCTGCGGCCGCGTGCTGGTCGTTCGCGGACGGCCGGCCACTGGCGATGGGGGAGGGCGGGATGATCACCACGGACGACGACGAGCTCGCCGCGCGCGCCCGGCTGCTGCGCCAGCACGCGATGACGTCCGGCACCTGGGACCGCCACCGCGGCCACTCGGACTCCTACGACGTCGTCGACGTCGGCTTCAACTTCCGCCTCGACGAGCCCCGTGCCGCGCTGGGGCTCGCCCAGCTCGAGCACCTCGACGAGGACCTAGGGCTCGCCCAGCTCGAGCACCTCGACGAGGACCTAGGGCTCGGCGCGGCGCCGGATCAGCGGTAGCCCGGCCACGACACCGGAGTCGCCCTTCTTGGGCAACCGGCGCGCCGGGGTCTCGTCGCCACGACGGTCGCCGGATTCCTGGCGGACGGGGTCGCGCCGGCGATCCTGACCCGAGCGGCGATCGATGTCGTCGTCGTCGGGGATCAGCCGGTCGCGCATGCGCTCGAACTCCTCCAGCGCCTGCTCGTAGTCGTCGTGGCGGCCGATGTCGAGCCAGTAGCAGTCCGAGCGGTACGCGCAGACGGATTCGCCCGCCTCGAGCAGCCGGCGGATCAGGTCCGGGAACTCGAGCCGCTCGTGGGGCTCCGTGAACTCGAGCACCCGCGGGGAGAACGCGTAGACGCCCATCGAAGCCTCGAACTCGAAGTGCGGCTTCTCCTCGTAGGAGGTCAGCCGGTTCGGCGCGTCGGGCTCGCCGAAGTGCAGCACGCCCAGCGACACCTGGATGTCGCGGGTGATCGTGGCGATCGTGGCGATAGCGCCCGTCTCGATGTGCTGCTTGAGCAGGGCCGCGTAGTCGAGGTCGGTGAGGACGTCGCCGTTCATGACCAGGAACGGCTCCTCGAGGTCCCCGATCGTGGCGATCGCACCCGCCGTGCCGAGGGGTGTGTGCTCGCGGTGGTAGTTGATGTCGAGTCCGTGCTCGCCGCCGTCGCGGAAGAACGCCTCGATCAGCTCGGCGAGGTAGCCCGTCGCGATCGTCACGCGCTCGAACCCGTGATGGCGGAGCTGGCGCAGGACGATGTCGAGCACCGGACGGTCGCCCACGGGCATGAGCGGCTTGGGCAGGACGGCGGTATACGGGCGCAACCGCATACCCAAACCCCCTGCGAGGACGATGGCGCGCTTCGTCATGATCGCACCTTAAGCGTCGGCTGTCCGAGCTCTGACCTTGAGAAGCGGCTTGCGGGCAAGCAGGCCACGGTGCCATCATCGCGTGTCCAAGGCCTAAACGGAAGGGAGCCGTTCCATGTCCGCCCGCGTCCTCGTCGTCGCCCACAAGACCGCCGCCACCCCGGCGCTGCTCGAGGCGGTGCGCGATCGTGCGGCGGCCTCGGAGGCCACGTTCACCCTGCTCGTCCCGGCCGCCGCGCCCGGCCTGCACAAGGTGATGGACCCCGAGGACTCCGATCACGGCGAGGCGGAGGCGACGCTCGAGCTCGCCCTGCCGCTGCTGCGCGAGGCGGCGGGCGGCGAGGTGGAGGGCATCGTGGGCGACGCGGAGCCGCTCGCCGCGATCCAGGACGCCGTCAACATGCGCGGCTTCGACGAGATCATCCTGTCCACGCTGCCGACCCGCGTCTCGCGCTGGCTCAAGCTCGACCTGCCCTCCAAGGCGGCCGGGCTGGGCCTCCCGGTGACCACGGTGACGGCCACCGGGCGGGAGGTAGCCTCGACTGCGTGAAGGGGCTCCTGCTCTATACGCAGCTTGCGATCGTCGTCTTCGTGGCGATCGGCATGGTGATCGCCATCATCAGACTGGTCTGATCGATATGGTCGCGCCATGATCAAGTCCATCGTCGTGGGCACCGACGGCTCAGACACCGCTAAGAAGGCCGTTCAGGAAGCCGCCGACCTCGCCGCCGCGGTGGGCGCCGAGATCAACATCGTCTCGGCCTATGTGCCGGTCTCCAACCAGCGCCTGCGCGAGGAGACGCGTCAGGCCCCGGACGACGTCCAGTGGCAGGTCACGCCGCGCGAGGACGTCGACGCGATGCTCGACGACGCCGAGGAGCAGATCAAGAAGGCCGACGTGAAGTCGGTCAACAAGCACGCGCGCGAGGGCGACCCGGCCGACGCGATCCTCGACGTGGCCGAGGAGCAGGGCGCCGACCTGATCGTGGTGGGCAACAAGGGCATGTCGGGCGCCAAGCGCTTCCTGCTCGGCTCCGTGCCGAACAAGGTCTCCCACCACGCGCCCTGCAGCGTGCTGATCGTCCGGACGACCTAGGGCGTCGCGGCGACGGGCGCCGTCGCGGCGGCGGCGTCCACCTTGCCGGCCCCGTAGCGGGAGTCCGGCCCCGGCTTGCCGAGGTCCAGGGCGGTCGCCTCGAGGTGCTTGGTCAGGGCGGTCGGGGACGGTGCGGCGCCGAGGGCACCGCTCGCGATCACCAGCGCGGCGGTCGCCGACACGTGCGGCGCCGCCATCGACGTCCCCTCGTAGCCGCCGGGCAGCCCGAAGGAGCGCACCCCGCCCTTGAAGGTCAGCTGGAAGATGTCGCGCCCCGGCGGCTCGTCGGGCAGGCAGTTGGGATCGCCGGGGACGTCGGCGTCCGCGCCGCCGCCTGGCGCGGAGATGTCGAGGCTGGCCCCGCCGTTGGAATAGTCGGCCTGGCAGCCGTGCTCGGTGATCGCGCCGACCGACAGGACCTCCGCGGCCCGCGCCGGGTACGCGAGGTGCCCCTTGTGGGCGTTGCCGGCCGCGCCGACGACGAGCGCTCTGCGGCGGCGCGCGTAGCGCAGCGCGCTGAGGATGTCGGGGATCGCGCGCGGGCGGACCGCGTCGGAGAACTCGAAGGAGAGGTTGATCACCTTCGCGCCGTGGGCGGCCGCGTAGCGGATGCCGGACGCGATCGCGGCGCTGTCGCCCTCCCCGCGGCGGTCGAGCACGCGGATCGGCATGATCGTCGCGCCGTACGCGAGGCCGGTCAGCGAGATCCCGTTGTCGACCGCCTCGGCGATGGTCGAGGCGACGTGCGTTCCGTGCCCGTTGGCGTCGAGCGGGAAGCGATCGCCGTCGACGAAGTCGTAGCCGCGGCGCAGCCGGCCGGTGAGGTCGGGGGAGCGGACGAAGCGCTTGTGGTTGCGGTAGGCGACGCCGGTGTCCACCACCGCGACGACGACGTCCTGGCCGCCCGGCCGCCCCGCGGCGATCAGGTTGTCCCACGCCGCCGGGGCGTTGACCCCCGAGAGCGGGTTGACGAAGTTCCACTGCACGTCCTGCCAGCCGCCCGGTGTCGCGTGGCGGCCCGGGTCGTTGGGGATGTAGGCCGCGCGGGCGATCCAGTTCGGCGACGCGGACTTCACGCCCGGGCGCTGCGCGAGCTCGGCCATCTTGCCCAGGACGCTCGAGCCGTCCTTGATCCGCACCACGCGCGTCCCGGCGTCCGAGCGCACGACGACCTCCCCCTCGCGGTAGTCGCGTCCGGGCACAGGACCGGCCCCCAGGGCGGGGCTTGCGGGCAGCAGTGAAACGGCCACCGCTGCGGCGATGAGGGGGCGACGCATGGGCGAGGTCTTCAACAAGCCTGGAGGCCAGGAGTTGCCCGGAAACCAGACCACGCCAAGATAGTTGTCCATGGAGCGGTCCGACGAGGCGTGGATGGAGGTGGCGATCGACGAGGCGCGAGCGGCGCTCGCGCACGACGACGTCCCGGTCGGCGCGGTGGTCGTCCGGGCGGGGGAGATCGTCGCTCGCGGTCACAACGAGCGCGAGCTGCAGGGCGACCCGACCGCCCACGCCGAGCTGCTGGCCCTGCAGCGCGCCTCGGCCGCGCTGGGGTCCTGGCGGCTGCTGGAGACGACGCTGTACGTGACGCTGGAGCCGTGCGCGATGTGCGCGGGGGCGATCGTGCTCGCGCGCGTCCCGCGCGTGGTGTTCGGAACGACGGACCCCAAGGCGGGCGCGGCCGGGTCGGTGCTCGACGTGCTGGCCGAACCGCGCCTGAACCACCGGCCGGCGGTGTCGGGCGGCGTACACGCAGGTGCGTGCGCGGACCTGTTGCGCGACTTCTTCCGCCAGAAACGCCGCCCGCCCGCGTTGTAGGCGGACATGAGACGTCTGCTCCTTGCCGTGACGGTGCTGCTCGCGCTGCCGTCGTCCGCCCTCGCCTACGACTACAAGGGCGCCACCTTCTCCGAGGCCTTCTTCGAATCCGGCGACGGCACGATGCTGCACGCGGACGTCCTGCGCCCCAAGGGGCTGCCCGAGACGGCCAAGACCCCCGTGATCCTGTCCATCGGCCCGTACTTCAACCACTCGGGCCAGACCGGGCCGGCCGGTCCCGTCGAGGGCACCAACTACGACCCGACCGGTCCCTCCGGCGGGCCGTCCGAGCGCTTCGCCGACTTCGTCGAGGGCGGCAAGCTCTTCGAGCGCGGCTACACCTTCGTGATGGTCGACCTGCGCGGCTTCGGCGGCTCGGCGGGCTGCCTGGACTGGGGCGGACCGGGCGAGCAGGGTGACGTCAACGCCGCCGTCAAGTGGGCCGCGACCCGGCCCTGGTCGACCGGCAACGTCGGCATGTACGGCAAGTCCTACGACGGCGTCACCGGCCTCGTCGGCGCGGTCTCCAACCCGGCCGGGCTGAAGGCCGTCGTCTCCCAGGAGCCGGTCTACGACCTCTACCGCTACCTGTTCTCCAACGGGGTCCGCTACGCGAACTCGGCGGCCACCCCGGCGCTGTACGACGCGATCGCCGTGACGCCCGGCCCGCTCGCCGACGACCCGATGTACAACGTCAACGGCGCGACGGACCCCGCCTGCCTGGCCTCCAACTACGCCTCCCAGCAGGACCCCGACCACGGGTCCGCCTACTGGAAGGAGCGCGACCTCATCGCCAAGGCGCCGCAGGCCAAGGTCCCGCTGTTCCTGACCCAGGGCTTCCTCGAGAACAACACCAAGCCCGACGGGACGTGGGACTTCTACAACGCCGTCCAGGGCCCCAAGCGCGGCTGGTTCGGCATGTGGGATCACGTGCGCGGCAACGACACCGTCGGCGGCGACGGTCCCGACAAGGACCGCCTGAAGATGGGTCGCAAGGGCTGGTTCGACGAGACCATGCGCTTCTTCGACCACTACGTCCGCGACGTGCCGCTGTCCGACGCGGCGACGGACAAGGACCCCCCGCAGGCGGTGGAGACCTCCGACGGGACGTGGCGGGCGGAGACGTCCTGGCCGCCGGCCGACTCGAAGCTCTCCAAGGTCGACCTGAAGCCGGGCGCCTACAACGGCGACGGCCAGAACAGCGGCACCGGATCGGGCGCGGGCAACGGCCTGTGGACGATCTCGCCGCCGCTGACGTCCGACGCCTGGTACTCGGGGGTCGCGAAGGCCTCGCTGCAGCTGGTGTCGAGCGGGCTACCGAGCGCCGGCGTGGTCGTCGACGTCTACGACATCGACGACAAGCGCATGGCGATCCTGCTCTCGCGCGAGGCGTCGCTGGTGCCCGCCGACGGCAAGCTGTCGCTGAGCCTCTACGGCAACGACTGGAAGGTCCCGAAGGGCCACCGGATCGGCGTGCTCGTCACGGACACCAACGCCGAGTGGTGGACCGAGTCGGCCCCGTCGCCGCTGACGCTCACCGCGGGCTCCGTCGAGCTGCCGTTCCTCCAGTACAAGCGTCCCGACACGATCCAGGGCGACCCGTCCGTGCGTCTCGAGGAGTGGCTGCAGGACGCGCCCTTCGAGGTGCCCGAGGACGTCATCGCGTCCTCGACGTCCGGCACGTTCGCGCAGCCGGCCGCGCTGACCGACGCGCCCGCCGGTGCGCTGCCGGCGCCGGGGTCGTCGAACCCGACGATCGTGACCACGCAGAACGGGGCCGGGTCCGTCAAGGGCGGGGTCGCCCGGCTGCGAGCGCGCATCGCGCGCAAGAAGCGCCGCCTGACGGTCTATGGGAACGCGCCCGAGGGCGTGCGGGTGACGGTGCGCCTGCGCCGCGTCGGCCGCGTGCACGGCAAGCGGCGGACGCGGATCGTGCGCCGCCGCCAGGTCACGACCAAGGTCAACGCGTTCCGGGTCAGGTTCCGGGTGCACCGCAAGGGGCGCTACCGCGCCATCGTGCTGGCCAAGGTGGACGGCCAGACGCTGCGCGCCCGGACCAAGCGAGTCCGCGTCAAGTAAGGGAGCGCCGGTAAGGTCGCGGTCATGGTGCGCTGGATCGGCGTCTTGGCCGCGACCCTCTGCCTGGGCTTCCTGGTCCCTGGGGCGGGCGCGATCCCGCCCAAGAAGTGCACGTCCGTCACCGTGGCGGGCACGTCCTACGTCGTCACCGCCCATGGCGTCTCGTGTCGCTACGCGCGGCGATGGGTCAAGCGCTACCTGCGGCACAAGAAGCACCCGAAGCGCTGGACCTGCACGCCGCCGACGGGGGAGACCAACGTCCGGGTCAACTGCCACGGCGCGACCAAGCCGAAGAACGACCCGGCTTACCGGTACTACTACGGCATCAAGTCGTGATCGCGGTCGCCGCGCACGCGGGCCACGCCACGCCGACGGTCAGCATCGCCCTCTACGCCTACGCCCCGGCGTCGATCACCGTGGTCGAGAACGACGTCGTCGAGTGGAAGTGGGATGGGCCGGACGTCGACCACTCCGTCACGTCGGACACCGGCGCCTTCGACTCGGGCGTGCTCAACAAGGAGAACGCGTCCTTCACCTACTTCTTCGCGAAGGCCGGCGAGTACGCCTACCACTGCACGGTGCACGCGAACATGACGGGGAAGGTCATCGTGCAGCCGGGGACGCAGTACGACAAGGACGCGCCGGTGCTGTCTGCCGTCAAGCTGGTCTCCTCGCGGCGCAAGCGGGTGACCGTGGGCTTCAACGTCTCCGAGAACGTGAGCGTGGCGACGCGGGTGCGCCGCCGGGGATCGAGTCGCGTGCTCCGGCGCTCCTTCGACTTCGTCTCGGCGGGTGCCACGACGACGTCGGTGCGCACCGCCGGGCTCCGGCGCGGGCGCTACGTCGTCACCGTGCGCGCACAGGACGCGACGGGCAACCGGTCGGCGCTGAAGAAGCTCGGGTTCAAGCGGTGAGGCGGCTGCTGTGCGTCGTGCTGCTGGCCGCGGTGCTGCCGGCGGCGGCGGCGCGCGCCGACGGCGACCCGGCGTCCGACGTGTTGCTCTCGCAGGACTCCTACCTCCCGTACGCGCCGACGGTGCAGAAGCGGCTGCAGACCGCGCTGGAGGACGTGCTCAAGAAGGCCCGCGACGCCGGCTTCCCGATGAAGGTCGCGCTCATCAACAACGAGGCCGACCTCGGCGCCTACCCGGACCTCTTCAACCAGCCCCAGCGCTACGCCGACCTGCTCTCGGGCGAGCTCGCGGCGCTGAACCCGCACGGCGACGCGGTCCAGGGCGTCCACCTGCTGGTGGTCATGCCCGGCGGGTTCGGGGGCGCGAACCTCGGCGACGGCGTCGACCGGGCGCTGGGCTCGGTGGACATCAACGCGGAGGCCCAATCCGATGGCCTCGCGCAAGCCGCCATCGCCTCGGTGGCCCGGCTGGCGACGGAGAACGGGCACGAGGTGGCCGTCCCGCCCGAGGCCTCGTTGAAGCTCGGCAAGTCCAACGCGTCGTCCAAGCGCAAGACGACGTCGCCGCTGGTCTTCGCCCTTCCCGCCGTGCTGCTGTTCCTGGGGCTGTTCGTCGCCGGGCGGATCAACGCCCGCCGGCGACCGCCACCAGCACCGCAAAGCGATGATGCTTGAACAGGCAGTCGGCCTCGGCGAAGCCGGCCTCCCTCAGCCAGTCGAGCTGGTCCTCGACGGAGGCGCAGCGGTCGTGGGCCATTCTCTGCAGTGCGCCCGCCCACTCGGCGTCGTCTGAGCCGGCGGCGCGGGCCTCGCGCTCGTGCCAGCGCTCGTAGACGTCGGTGAAGGCCCGGGTCGGGCCGGCGACCTGCTCGGCGTTGACGAAGACGCCGCCCGGCTTCAGCTGGGCGCGCACGCGCGCGAAGAGGTCCTGTTTCCCGGCGTCGTCGAGGTGGTGGATCGCCAGCGCGGAGACGACCGCGTCCCACGGGCCCGGCGGCAGCGGGTCGGTGAGGTCCTGGACGACGGTGTGCGCGCCGACCGTGGCCTGCTCGAGCATCGCGGTCGCGCCGTCGAGCAGCGTGAGCTCGGCGGCGGGGAAGGCGGCCTGCACGTGGGCGGCGAGAAGGCCGGTGCCGGCGCCGAGGTCGAGGATGCGTCGCGGGCGTGATCCGGCGAGCCGGATCGCATCGGTGGCGGTGCCGTAGAAGGCGTCGAAGGGAGGGATCAGGCGGCGGCGAGCCGAGTCGTACGTCGGGGCCTGGCTGCCGAAGATGTGGGCCGCCGTGTCTGTCATCACGTACAAGTGTACGCAATTGAGGACGCAGGTAGTGTCGCCGTCGTGAAGTGGCCGGCCCAGATGCTCACCGTGGCGCTGATCTGGGGCGCGTCCTTCATGTTCATCAAGGTCGAGCTCGACGACGGCATCGCGCCCCTGCACGTCGCCTGGCTGCGGTGCGCGTTCGGCGGCCTCGCGCTGTTCGCGATCCTCAAGGCGCGCGGCGAGCGCTTCCCGCGCGACCGCGAGCTCCTGAAGCACCTCGTGGTCGTCGCCGCGCTGATGAACGCGGTCCCGTTCGTGTTCTTCGCCTACGGGGAGACGGAGGTCTCCTCCCTGCTCGCGGGGCTCCTGAACGCGACGACCCCGTTGCTCACGCTCCTGTTCTCGCTGGTGATCGTGCCCGGCGAGCGGCCGACCCGCATGCGGATCTTCGGCATCCTCGTCGGCTTCTCGGGCGTGCTCGTGGTGCTCGGCCCGTGGGAGGGCCTGGGCCGCGGCTCCCTGCTGGGAGCGCTCGCCTGCCTCGGCGCCGCCTCGTGCTACGGCCTGGGCTTCCCCTACATGCGCCGGTTCCTGAGTGACCGGTCGGAAACCGCCGTCGCGATCTCCACCGCCCAGATCTGCATCGGCATCGTCCTGCTCGCGCCCTTCCTCGTCCTCGGCTCCCTGCCCGACGAGATGCCCGGCATCGACTCCTGGGGCTCCATCCTCGCCCTCGGAGCGCTCGGCACCGGCGTCGCCTACATCCTCAACCTCAACGTCATCCGCGAGGCCGGCCACCAGACCGCGTCCACCGTCACCTACATCGTCCCGATCTTCGCCGTCATCTTCGGCGTGTCGCTGCTGGGCGAGCCGCTCTCCTGGCACGAGCCCGCCGGCGGCGCCCTCATCCTCCTCGGCGTCACCCTCGCCAACCGCCGCTCTCCGGCTACCCTTCCCGCTCCCGCGCCTCCGAGCGCGGCACCCGCGGAGGGGTGCCGGAGTGGTTGAACGGGGCGGTCTCGAAAACCGTTGTGCTGCGATCCCAACTCAGTCGCGCATGACGTAGGCGCCGGACAACGCACGGACCTCGGTGTAGATGCGGTCGTCGCGGGCCTCGTCGACCGCCGGCTTGCGGATGCTCTCCAGGGCCCACGCCTGCTGCTCCGGAGTCGATGAGGTCTTGCCGTGCAGCTCGATCGCGGTAGCGGTGAAGTCGCGGACGAGGGTGTCGAACACGAGGTCGACGATGTCCGCAGACTCGCCGGTGAGCTGGGCCTGCTCGAGGATGAGCTGTCCGTAGGGGACGAGCGTGAAGAGCTGGGCGAGGGACTGCTGGAAGTCGAGGTCGGTCAGCTGATCGGGCGTCAGCGGCGCTCGTTCCGCCAGAGCGACCAGCAACTCGGCCTGCTCGCGGAACAGGGCGACGTTCGGGACGTCGGCGAAGGCGTCGTAGATCGGGCGCCAGTCCGGGAACTCGATCTTGCCGAGACCGCGGGTCGGGCCCTGGTCGAAGAGGAAGGCGTCGTCCGCGCCGTCGGTCCGAGCCGGCGGCGCCTCCAACGCGGCGCTCCCGTACAGGTACTGGGGCAGGAACTTCAGGGTCAGCGCGCGGTTCACGTGAACCGTTCCCTCGAGCTTGGGCAGGCCGTCGATGC
Organism: uncultured Solirubrobacteraceae bacterium; assembly: GCA_963740765.1. Lineage (GTDB taxonomy): Bacteria > Actinomycetota > Thermoleophilia > Solirubrobacterales > Solirubrobacteraceae > DATLGB01. The sequence goes on from CAVUFN010000018.1 coordinate 113,215, forward strand.
CGGTCTTGGCGATCTCGAAGTAGCTGCCGCGCTCGAAGCCCTTGGCGGAGATCACTTCGGCCAGCAACCTCACGATGCGCTCGCTCTCGGTGGTCACCTGCATCTTGTTGATGGGGGTGAAGAGGAGATAGCGGCGGTCCTCCCGGGAGGCGCTGCGGACGTAGTCGACGGCGCGGGCGCCGTAGAGCTTGGTCGCCAGGATGCGGGCGTAGGACTCGATCATGATCCGGCGGACCTGGCCGAACTCGGTCACGCGCTTGCCGAACAGGACGCGGTTCTCGGCCTGGGTGATCGTCTCGTAGAAGGAGTGCTCGGCCATCCCGATCGCGCAGAAGCCGAGGTTGAACTTGCCGACGTTGATCGTGTTGAGGGCGGCCTCGAAGGCGGCCGGTCCTTCGTGGAGGACGTCCTCGGCGCGGACGGGGTACGCCTCCAGGTCGAAGGCGCTGACGTAGAGCTGGCCGTGGACGACGTTCTTGATCAACCGGTACTGAGGGTGCTGGCTGTCGACGGCGAAGAAGACGTAGCCGTCGGGACCGTCGACGTCGGAGCGGCGGCCGAAGACGGAGACCATGCCGGCGAGGTTGCCGTTGCCGATGTAGTACTTGCCGCCGCTCGCAGAGAATCCGCCGGAACCGTCGGGCGTGAGGACCATGTCGGTCGAGTAGATGTCGGCGCCGTGCTCGCGCTCGCTCAGGCCGAAGGCGAAGATCGCGCCGTCCTCGAGCAGGGCAGCGGCTCGCTCGCGCGCCACAGCGTTCGAGCTCTGCCAGATCGGCCCGAGCCCGAGGATCGTGACCTGCCACGCGTACCAGTAGGGCAGCCCGTAGAAGCCGAGGATCTCGTTGAAGGTCGCGTTGCGGTGCGTGTCCCAGCGCTTGTCCGCGTCCCCACCGCCGTCGCGTGCCGGCGTCAGCAGGGTCGCGAACGCCCGCTCGCGCGCAAGAAACGAGATGAAGTCCGGATACCACTCGTCGGTGTGCATCTCCGCGGTTGCGCGGGCCTTGCCCTTGGTCTCGAAGAACTCGATGGTGGCGCGGAACAGGCGCGCGGTCGCCTCGTCGAAGGCGGAGGCGTCGAACTGGGCCGGGTTCAGAAGACGTCCCGAGGTCGTGATGGCGCTCATGCCGCCCAGCCTCTCAGATCGCGCGAGGGCAGTGTCGCCGACCTGACCGCCCGTGACGGTTATCGCTGACTCGATGCGTTAGGTGGCTCCAATGGTCAGCGGGCGGCGTCGTTCGGGTCTCCGGACGCGTGCTGGCACAAGAGTTTTGGGGGCTGGTCATGCTGCGCAAGGGATTGTGCGTCGCGGTTGCGGCGTCTTCGGCGCTGTTTGGATTTGCGGGGTCCGCGCTCGCCGCGGGCACATGGACGGGGGCGGCGAGCATGTCCGTGACACGCTTCGGCCACGCGTCGGCCGCGCTGCCGGGCGGGAAGGTGCTGGTCGCGACCGGGTCGACCACCTCGGGGTTCACGACGTCGGCCGAGATCTACGACTCCGCGAGCAACTCGTGGTCCGGGGCAGCGAGCATGAACACCGGGCGCTATTCGCCCGCCGCGGCGACGCTGGCGGACGGCCGGGTGCTGGTCGCCGGCGGCTACAACAACTCGGGCCGTCTCCGGTCGGCAGAGATCTACGACCCGGTGGCCAACGCGTGGTCGGCGGCAGCGGACATGAGCAGCGATCGCTACGGCGGGGCCGCGGCGACGCTGCCCAACGGGCGTGTGCTGGTGGCCGGCGGCTCTGGTCCCGGCCTCCTCAAGACCGCTGAGATCTATGACCCGGTGGCCAACGCGTGGTCGCCGGCAGCGAGCATGCAGACGGCTCGCGACCTCAGCGCGGCGGCGGCACTGCCTGACGGGCGCGTCCTGGTCAGCGGCGGTCGCGGCGACGCCGTGCCCACCCTCACGTCTGCGGAGATCTACGACCCGGTGGCGAACTCGTGGTCACCGGCGGCGAGCATGGGCACGGCCCGCCAGGTCCTCGCGGCGGCCTCGCTGCCAGGCAAGGTGCTGGTCGCCGGTGGCTACACGCCCGGCGCCTCCCCCGGCTCGTTGTCGCCTACCGCAACTGCGGAGGAGTACGACCCGGCGAGCAACTCGTGGACGCCGGTGCAGAACATGAGCCGCGGGCGGGTCGGTCTTGCCGCCGCGGTGCTCCCCGGTGGCCGGGTGCTGGCCAGCGGCGGCCCCGACAACACGACGGAGATCTACGCGCAGGCGGCGACGGTGACGGGTGCCGGGACCACCACGCCCATTGGCGCAGGCCCTGCCAACCAGTTCTCGATCTCGGGAGTTAGTCAGGGCGGGACGCTGACCTTCACGTCCGCGGCGTCGACGTTCACAGGCACGATCCAGTGCGTGAACATCGTCGGCAGCAGCGCCACGATCGTCGCGGTTGACGCCGTGACGGGCAAGGCGAACCGCACGATGGTGCAGGACAACGGGGCAACCGGCGACAAGCTGGTCAACACCCTGTTCGATCCGGCGGCCCTGTCGGCGAAGTCGCGCGCCAAGGCCATGGAGTGCATCGCTCCGAACCTGGACAGGCTGGCGGCCGCGCCGGCGCTGGCGGGTGACGCCATCCAGATCACCGGCGGCACCACCCCGACGGCTCGGTAGGCGGTCGCGGCTCCGCGCGCAGGCAGGGCGCGCGGAGTCCGCCGCGGGTTGCGGTAGAACCGGGGGGTGAGCGACGAGAGCGTGCTCGGCGTCCGCCCGGACTCGAAGTGGATGGTCCGGGCGCTCGGGGCGCTGTACCTGGTCGGTCCGAGCGTCGCCGGGGTGAGCCTGCTCCTGCCGCACGCTCCGCAGACGAACACGACGCCGATCTGGTTCGCGATCCTGGGCGTGTACGCGATGGCTCCGCTGATCTTCCGGTACTACAGCCGGCTGCCGGACTGGGCGATCAGCGCGACGATCGCCTTCACGAATCTCGCGATCAGCGTCGGGATCTACTTCAATCACGAGGCGACGAGCTTCTACGCGTTCTTCTACATGTGGGTCACGCCGTACGCGGCGGCGTTCTTCTCGGCGACGCACACGCTCGCTCACGTGGTGCTCATCGGCGCGATATACGCGACAACGCTCATCCTCCATCACGAGGACGGGTTTGCCGCGCCCGGGAACTCCGAGGTGTTCCTGTGGCTGCAGACGATGGCCGCGCTGCTCGTGACCATGCTGCTGGTGCGAGCCCTGGCGGGGGCGCTGCGCGAGAACATGGCCCGACTGGACGAGGAGCGGCGCCGGCGGGCGATGGAGATCAACGACGACGTCGTGCAGCGGCTTGTCCTGGCCCGCCAGTCCTACGAGGTGGGGGACCGGGCGGATGGAGACGTGGAGCTCGACGCCGCCCTGGCCCGCGCCCGGCGCATCATGGCCGAGTTGATCGGCGGCGGGCAGATCGTGCCGGGGAGCCTGCGCCGGGAGTCGGCGTCGACGCGCGCCGAGGCGGACCCGCCCGCAACCTAGGGGGCGAGGTCGAAGACGGCGTCGGCCGCCATCACCCGCTCCGCCAGCTCGGCCTTGAGCCGCGTCAGCCGCTCCTCCTGCTCACCGGAGCGGGGATCGGTGCGGGCGAGGGTGACGAACTCGTCCGTGACGAAGCCCGCACGCAGCGCCACGGTCACCGATCGCTCGCGGTAACGGAGCTCGAAGACGAACCGCTCGCGGGCGAAGCCGAGCTCGGGCCTCGCCAGCGACGGGTCGACCGTGTAGCGCTCGCCCGTCACGGCGCGCGTGACGAGCTCGAAGCCGTCGCGCGCCCCCGGGCCGCCAAACGCGGTGCGGATCACGATCTCCCGGCGTTCGGGCGGTCCCTCCGGCGAGAGCGCCGGCAGCGCGCGCTCGAGGACCTTGAACGCGACAGCCACGCCACCCGGGGATCCCGGGCCGTGGTAGCGCATGAGATCGGCGAACTGCGAACTCGAACAGCGCGCCGCCATCGAGGACGCGCACGGAGGCGGTCATCCCGGGACCGTATCCCGCCACCACCGGGAAGGCCGCCGCCGAGGTGGTGCGAGAATGAGCCCGTGGCCCGGTGGCTTCTCGCACTCGTGTTCGCGGCGCTGTGCGTGCCGGCGACGGCGGCCGCCGCGAAGCCGTGCGCCCAGGGCTACGTCGGGCTGACGTTCGACGACGGCCCGACCCGCGCGACCGCCGGGCTGCTGGACGTGCTGCAGCGACACGACCTGCGGGCGACGATGTTCAACGTCGGGACCCGCGCGGCGCACCGCCAGGACGACGTCCGCGCGCAGCTCGACGCCGGTATGTGGGTGGGCAACCACACGTACTCCCACGAGGATCTGACCGAGCTGGGCAGGTCGAAGCTCGCCGACGAGATCTTCGGCGGGCAGGCCGTGCTGGGCGGGATCACGGGGCGCGCGCCGACGCTGTTCCGGCCGCCCCTGATGGTCACGAACAAGCGCATCCAGGCCGAGGCGGAGCGCCATGACCTGACGGAGGTCCTGGCCACGGTCGACTCGCGCGACTATCTGGGCGCGTCGGTGGGCGAGATCGTGCGCGCCGCGCGCACGCTCGAACCGGGCGGGATCATGCTCATGCACGACTACGCGGGCAACACGAGGAAGGCGATCCCGCGGATCGCGCGCACGCTGGCGAAAAAGCGCCTCTGCGCAGGAAGAATCCGCTCGACGACCCGCGACATCCCGTCGGCGGGCGGGACCGCGGTCTTCCACGCGGTGGCCGTTCGGCCATAGCCATCTGGACATGCGTCACAAACTTGTCACAAAGTCTCCCTGATGGGTTAGTTTCCTAGACGAACCCAATCGAAAGAAGAGACGACATGACCCGCCTCATTGGCTGGCTCAGCGGAGTCGTCCGCGAGCCGCACACGCAGTCCGAGATCCACTTCCACAGCGGCCCCGAGCACCAGCCCGCGCCCTGCTTCGACGCCCGCTGCGAGAGCCCCCGCCTCGAGCTCTAGACGGCGACGGCCGCGCCCGCCACGAGGCGGAGGCGGCGCACCAAGTCCGGCAGCCGGTCGAGCGTGACCGCCTGCGGGCCGTCGCATCGGGCGGTCTGCGGGTTCGGGTGACACTCGATGATCAGGCCGTCCGCTCCCGAGGCGGCGGCCGCCAGCGCGAGCGGCTCGACCAGCGCGCGGCGCCCCGCCGCGTGCGAGGGATCGACGATGACCGGCAGGTGGGTGTGCTCCTTGAGCACGGTCACCGCGGCCAGGTCCAGGCACGAGCGGGCCGGCGTCGCCTTGGCGTGGATGCCGCGCTCGCACAGCACCACACGCTGGTTGCCCTCGCGCAGGATGTACTCGGCAGCCAGGAGGAGGTCGTCGATCGACGCGCCCATCGCGCGCTTGAGCAGCACCGGCAGCCCGGAGCGGCCGAGCTCGGTGAGCAGCGGGAAGTGCTGCATGTTGCGCGCGCCGACCTGGACGCAGTCGGCGTACTCGACCACGGCGTCGATGTCGCGCAGGTCGGTGAGCTCGGTGACGACGGGCAGGCCGGTCTCCTCGCGCGCGCCGGCGAGGATCTTCAGCCCCTCGACGCCGAGGCCCTGGAAGGCGTAGGGAGACGTGCGCGGCTTGAAGGCGCCGCCGCGCAGCAGGTCCGCGCCGGCCTCCTGGCACGCGCGCGCGGTGACCATCGTCTGCTCGACGGACTCGACCGCGCACGGGCCGAGGATCAGCCGGAACGCCGCGCCCACGCCGCCGAAGGCGACGCCGCCGACGTCGACCGGATGCGGGAGGTCGTCGTGGCGATGCCGGTGCGCGAGCTTGTAGGGCGAGGAGACGGGGACGACGCGGTCGACGCCCGGATCGGCGTCGAGCTCGAGCGACGTGAGGTGGTCGCGGTCCCCGTCGATGACGCCGATCACCGTCACCTCCTCGCCGACCACCCGCTGGGCACCCGCGCCGGTGGCGAGGATGCGCTCCGTCAGCGCCTCGATCTGCTCCGGCGTCGCGTCGGGGTGGAAGATGACCAGCATCGGCCGGGGAGAAGCTAGCCGGACCGCCGATGTGCGCCGGCCGCCGCGGACGTGCGGCCGGCGCGTCAGAGCTGGCTAGGGGATGCCGGCGAGCTTCTCGCAGGCGGTGGCGGTATCCGTCCCGGTCTGCCCGTTGCAGACGTCGCGGTCGGCGCCGCCGTCGAGGTCGTCGTCGTCGTTGCCGCCGCGGACGGTGTCCGTGCCGGCTTCGCCGAACAGGTCGTCGTTGCCGTTGCCGCCGGCGAAGCTGTCAGCGCCCGCGCCGCCGTAAGCGGTGTCGTCCCCGTCGCCGGCGTTGATGGTGTCGTCGTCGTCGCCGCCGTAGAGGACGTCGTCGCCGCCGAAGCCGTTGAGGACGTCGTTGCCCTCGTTGCCGTACAGCGTGTTGTCGCCCGCTCCGCCGGTGATCTTGTCGTTGTCGGCGCCGCCTTCCGCCGTGTCGTCACCGGCGCCGACGTTGATGCGGTCGTTGCCGCCGTTGCCGTAGGCGGTGTCGCTGCCGGCGCCGCCCTGGATGACGTCGTCGCCGCTACCGCCAGAGAGCTGGTCGTCACCGGCGCCGCCGCTGACGGTGTCCTCACCCGAGCCGCCCTGGAGCGTGTCGCCGCTGGCGCCGCCGTAGAGCTTGTCGTTGTCGGCGCCGCCTCCGAGGTCATCCAGGCCCGCCTCGCCGTAGATGACGTCGTTGCCCTCGCCGCCGTCGATGTGGTCGTCGCCGCCGCGGCCGCAGATGCGGTCGTTGCCGCCGCCGCCGTCGATGACGTCCGGCCCGTCGGTGCCGACGATCACGTCGTCGCCGGGGGTCCCCGTCGTACCGGCGACGGTGGCCTGCACGCCGGAGCACTTCACGTCGGGCGGGGGCGACTGGCAGTCGGTGTCAGCGGCGTCCGTCTGGCCGTCGAAGTCGTTGTCGACGCCGTCGGAGCATGAGCGATCGCCCGGCGGGCCCTCGGGCGACTGGCAGTCGCTGTCGGCCTGGTCGGTGAAGCCGTCGTTGTCGTTGTCGACGCCGTCTGAGCAGGACGAGTCTCCGGCCGGTCCCTCGGGCGGGTACTGGCAGTCGGTGTCGGACTGATCGGTCTGGCCGTCGTTGTCGTTGTCGATCCCGTCGAAGCAGGAATTGCTGCCGGGCGGGCCCTCGGGCGACTGGCAGTCGCTGTCGGCCTGGTCGGTGTTGCCGTCGCCATCGTTGTCGACGTTGTCCGAGCAGGTCGGGTCGCCGGGCGGGCCCTCGGGCGTCTGGCAGTCGCTGTCGGCGATGTCCGCGTTGCCGTCGCCGTCGTTGTCGATCCCGTCCGAGCAGGTCGGGTCACCGGGCGGGCCCTCGACGGGTGGGATGTTGAAGAGCGTGAGGATCGAGTCGAAGTCGAACGCGAGGATGTCGCGATCGCTGTCGTTGTCGACATCGGTGAGCGCCACCTCCCAGGACCGCGAGCCGGTGGGGAAGTCCCGCGCCTCGCTGAAGCCGCCCGAGCCGTCGTTGAGCAGGACGGTCAGGTTCTCCGAGAAGAACTGGTCGATGACGAGGTCCCGGTCGCCGTCTCCGTCGAGGTCGGCGGCCTCTACATCCTGGGGTGACAGGAAGGTGTCGGGATCCTCCGCCGTCGGGAAGGTCGTCGGCGCTCCGAGCGCGCCGGCGCCGTTGCCGGCCAGGATCTGGACGCCGCCGGACGCCTGGTCGGTGACCGCGACGTCCGCATTGCCGTCGCCGGTGAGCTCGGCGACCGTCAGGTATTCAGGCCGCCCCGCCGCGTAGTGCGTCGCCGCTCCGAACCCGCCGCTGCCGTTGCCGAGCGCGACGTAGACGCCGTTGGCCTCATCGTTGGGCTCGAAGAACTTGTAGCGAGCGCCGATGACGTCCTTATCGCCGTCCCCGTTGATGTCGGCGAAGAGTGCGTCTTCGAGGTACGAGTCGGCGAAGTCGGAGAAGATCTGCCCGTCCCCGTCGAACGTGCCGTTGCCGTTCCCAAGCACCACCGTCGCCTCGGCACAGCATGTCGACACCGTCCCGACGTCGAGGTTGCCGTCCCCGTCGAAGTCGTCGACGCCGATCCAGGACGTGTCGGAGTAGATGCGCGTCTCGATCGGCGAGCCGATGCCCCCGGCGCCGTTCCCCGGGAACACGAGCAGGTGATACGTGCGGCCGAGCAGCACGTCGGGATTGCCATCGTTCGTGAAGTCGCCGATCGCCACGTGGTCGAAGCTCTCGCCTCTCTGTCCGAACAGGTAGTAGGTGGTGGGCGATCCGAAGGTGCCGCCGCCGTTGTTGAGCTGGACCGAGACGGATTCGAACGACTCGCCGCTCGCGGAGTCGTAATAGCTGCTCGCCGACGCCACGTCGGGAAGCCCGTCCTTGTTGACGTCGCCCGCGGTCCACGCCTGTGTGTTGTCGGGGAGGTCCGAGCTGAATGCATTCGAGAAGTTGACCTCCGCGGAGGCGGCGGCGGGGAAGGCGAGGACGAACAGGACAGCGAGGAGCGCGCGCATCACGCGATCTTTCACCTCTTGGCTCTCCGAAAACAGGGACCCAAGGGATGAAATGGACCATCCCTGGCTCGAACCGTCCTGGGCGGTGGGTGCTCTCGATGTCGCGTGCCGGGACCCGACCCGGCTCGGCGTCGACCCCAAGCGGGATCAGGACCTCGTCGGTGAGGCCCGGGCTCGGGCGCTCAACTCCGTGGGACACTCCTTCCGTGGGCAAGGCGGACGAGACCCGGGCGCGCATCCTCGAGGCGGCGATGGGGCGCATCGCCCGCGAGGGCGTCGACGGCGTGCGCATCGCGCGCATCGCGATGGACGCCGGCGTCTCCGCGGCGCTGCTGCACTACCACTTCGAATCCCGCGACGCCCTGCTCGTGGAGGCGCTCGGGCACTCCTTCGCCGCGGCCGGCAACACGCGCGAGACGACCACGGACGGGACCGCCAGCGAGCGGTTGCGGGCGATCATCGACTCGAGCCTCCCCGTCCCCGCCGAGCGCGACAACTTCCTGCTCTGGGTCGAGCTGTGGCTGCGCGCGAGCCGCCAGCCCGAGCTGCGCGAGCCCGCCGCGCGCCTCTACGAGCGCATGCACCAGTGGGTCGCCGACTGCCTCGAGGACGGCAGGGCGAGCGGCGAGTTCGACGCCGACCTCGACGTCCGGCGCGCCACGGACCACATCCTCGCGATGCTCGACGGCTACGGCGTGCGCGCGCTGCTCGGCGACCCGGCGATGACGGTCGAGCGCGCGCGCGAGGAGGTCCTGCACTTCGCGAGCACCCTCACCCGCCGGTGAACGATCCGGCGAGCGCCGCGGCGTAGCGGTCGGCGACCATCACGTCGAAGTGGTGCACGTCGTCCTCCTGGGTCGTGTAGCGGCCCGGGGTGTAGGTGCGGCTCGACATCCCGATCTGCGTGAGCTCGCACACGTGCCAGTCCTGCCGGTTGACCGTGTCCCAGAAGTCGACGGCGTCCGCGGTGTGGGTGACGCCCGCCTCGAAGAACCACTCGCACACGACCTCGGTGCGGTCGACCGCGCGCGGCCACAGCGTGTGCAGCATCACGTAGTCGGGATGCAGTGAGATCAGCGCGTTGGGGAACAGCGCGAAGTAGAGGACCTCGCGCGTGTCCACGATGTTCGCCCGGCCGCCGTGACCCATCGTCTCGGCGCCCTCGGTCAGGGTCATCGAGCCGCCGCACCACGCGCCGGCGCCGTCCATCTGCGCGCCGCTGAGGAAGTGGCTGAGCGCGTTGAGCTCCGGGTGCACGCCCGGGCAGTGCAGGCACTCGTTGTAGTTCTCGGCGATGACCTTCCAGTTGGCCGCGACGTCGTAGACGTGGCGGGCCTGGCGGCGCAGGTCGGGGGTCCTGTAGCGCGCGACGAGATCGGACAGGTCGCCGACGTGGCGCTCGGGCGGCGGCGCCTCGCCGGACAGATCGAGCAGGACGAGGCCCTCGACGACCGCGAGCCGGACGGGGTGCAGGCCGTAGTCGCACTTGTCGAAGCCCTCGATGCCGTCGGTGAACTGCGCGAACTTCAGCGACCCGTCGAGCCCGTAGGTCCACGCGTGGTAGGGGCAGCGCAGCTGCTTGGTCTGACCCGCCGGCTCGTTGACGACGCGGGCGCCGCGGTGCCGGCAGGTGTTGACGAAGGCGCGCGGCAGGCCGTCGTCGTCGGCGACGACGACGACGTCCTCCCGTCCGACCTGCACGCGGAAGAACTGGCCGCGCTCGCGGATCTGGTCGACGTGGCCCGCGCACACCCAGTCCCGCGTGAAGAGGTGCTCCTGCTCCCACGCCAGGACGGCGGGATCGAGAAAGGCGGGTCCTGGGAGCTGAGTGGCCTGGGCGAGCGGGCGGCGAGTCCGCTCGACTGCGGCAGCGTCGAGTGGCAGAGTGCTCATCGGGCGCAACCTAGCGCATCCTTGTGCGGCTGGCAACGTAGTCAGTAATGGTGGCGCGGCTCGACCGCGGGAGCTGCGACCGCGCCGCGACCGCCTCGGTACGGTGACCACATGCGCGCCGCCACCCTGGTCCTGCTGTGGCTGCTCGTGGCGCCGGGCGTGGCGCACGCGCAAGGGGCGCTCGCGTGCACGGGCGATGCGAGCACGGCGCAGCCGCTGACGCTGACCGTCGACGGCGGGTCCGCGACGGGCCGGTACGTCGCGCCGGTCGCGCCGCCGTCCGTCGCGGTCGTCTTCGGCCACGGCTACTCGTACGCGTCGGACGGGTGGGTGCCGCACATGCGCCGGGCCGCGAGCCGGTCTCGCGCGCTCGCCGTCACCATGGACTACCGCGGGCTGGTCGATCTCGGCGACGATCCCGCCGACACCTGGCCGTACACCCGCTCGCGCGGCTATCCGGTCCGCGCCGGCGCGGAGGACCTCGTCGCCGCCGCGCAGGCTGCGGTCGCCCGCTGCCCGAGCGTGCGCCACGTGATCCTGCTCGGCGTGTCCATGGGCGGCAACGCCTCCGGCCTGGCGATGGCGCTCGGGGCCAAGCGCCCCGACGGCGCGCCGCTGTTCGACTACTGGGTCGGCGTGGAGGGCGTCTACAACCTGCTCGAGCTCTACGAGGCCGCCAACGCCGGGCAGGCGATCAGCCCGTTCGTCGCGCAGGTCAAGGAGGACATCGAGATCGAGGCCGGCGGCACGCCGCAGACCCAGCCGGCGGCCTACCAGGAGCGGACGGTGGTGGCCCGCGCCGACGACATCGCCGCGTCGGGCGTCAAGGGCGTCGTGCTCGTCCACGCGCGCGAGGACGGGCTGGCGCTGTACCCGCAGGCGCAAGAGCTGGCGCGGCTGCTGCGCGGCCGCGACGTCGCGACGGACTTCTACACCGTCGGCTCGCGCGCCGAGGGGGACGACCCGGACACGACCCTGGCCGGCTACGGCGGCGCCGAGACCGGCCAGGCCGGGCACGGGTCCGAGGTCTCCGAGCACCACGTCGTCATCGACCAGGGCCTGGACCGCGTGGATGCGCTGATCGCCGGCGAGCCGCCGCCATGCGGACGCGACTTCGCCGTCGAGGGCAGCCCGCGGAGCGTCACGCCCGACCCCGCGGCCCCCGCCGACGGGTGCCCGGCGGGCACGCCGCTGGCCCCGGCCGCCCCGGTCGCGGGCTGCGCGCTCACCGCGCCGCGGTTGACCAAGGTGCGCGCGCGGCGGCGCGGGCGGGTCCTGCGCGTCACCGGGCGGGTGCGCCCCGGAGCCTGCCGGCCCGACCGGGCGCGCCTGCGCCTGCGCGTGCGCGCCGCCCGCCGGCACCGCAGCGTCCGTCTCGCCCGGCCCGGGCGCTTCACCATTCGCTTGCGCCATGCGGGCCGCGCGCGGCGGGTCCGCGTGGTGGCGTCGGACCGTGGGCGGCGGGCGACGGCCCGGGCCGTCCGGGTGCGACGGCGATCCGCGCGCGCTGGGTGACGACGACGCTGGCGAGCACGGCGACGGCGGCGAGGAACGTCGCCGGCCCGACGTGCTCGCTGAGCACGAGCGCCGACCAGCCGAGCGTGAGCAGCGGCTGCGCGAGCTGGAGCTGGCTCGCGCGGGCGACGCCGAGCCGAGCGAGCCCGGCGTACCAGGCGAAGAAGCCGAGGAACATCGACATCGCGCTCACGTAGGCGAAGCCGAGCAGCGCGTCCGGGCCGGCGTGGAAGCCGTGCCGGGCGAGGGCGACGGCGGTGATGGCCACGCTGACGGGCGCGAACAGGACGAGGGCCCAGCAGATCGTGCGCGCGCCGCCGAGCTCGCGGGCGAGGACGCCGCCCTCCGCGTAGCCGAGCGCGCACGCGGCGATCGCGAGCAGCAGCTCCGCGTCGGCCAGCGTCAGCGCACCGCCGGTCCGGGCGAGGCTGAAGGACAGCACGACGGCGAGCCCGGCGAGGGCGGCAACCCAGAACAGCGGGCTGGGACGCTCGCCGCCGCGCAGGACGGCACAGGCCGCGGTGGCGGCGGGGAGGAGCGCGACCACGACGGCGCCGTGCGCCGACGCCGCGGTCTGCAGCGCGAGCGTGGTCATGAGCGGAAAGCCCACGACGACGCCACCGGCGACGATCACCAGCCTGCGCGCCTGGGAGCGGGTGGGCAGGGGCGCGCGGGTGGCGCGCAGGACGATCGCGCCGGCGGCGGCCGCGACGACCGCGCGGCCGAAGGCGACCACCCACGGGTCGAGGTCGGCGACCGCGAGCTTGGTCGCCGGTAGGGAGAAGCTGAAGATCAGCACGCCGAGCGCCGCGAGAAGCGTGCCCGAACGCCTGATGGAAGCGTTACTCTGTGCTCGCATGCCTCAGAGTAACACGAGGGTGGTCGACGATCTCCGCCGGACCGCGATCGCGACGCCGGCGGGGGAGCGGCTGCCGTCCGTGCGGGAGCTCGCGCGGCGCCACTCCGCGTCGATGCTCACGGTCCAGCGGGCGGTCGCCGCGCTGGCGGCGGAGGGCGTGGTGGAGCCAAGGCCGGGCCGGGGGACGTTCGTGGCCGCGCGCGCCGCACCGCCGTCGGCCGACCTCGACTGGCAGGCCGTCGCGCTCGGCGAGGGCCGGGTCCACGCGGGCGGCCTGGACGCGCTGCTCGAGCTGCCCGGGCCCGGCCTCGTGCCGTTATCGGGTGGCTACGTCGACGCCTCGCTGCAGGCGACCGGGCCGCTCGCCGCCGCCACCGCCCGCGCGGCGCGCCGGCCCGGCGCCTGGGGCCGCCTCCCCGTCGAGGGCAACCCGGACCTGCGCGCGCTGTTCGCCCGCGCGGCCGGTGGCGGGCTGCGCGCGCACGACGTCGTCATCTCCCCGGGCGGCCAGTCCGCGATCGGCACCATCCTGCGCGCGCTGGCCCGGCCCGGCGACGCGCTCGTCGTCGAGTCCCCGACCTATCTGGGCGTGACCGCGGCGGCACGGGCGGCCGGCCTGCGCCTCGTCCCGGTCCCCACGGATGCGCACGGCGTCCGCCCGGAGCTGCTCGCCGACGCGCTGGAGCGCTCCGGTGCCCGCCTCGCCTACCTGCAGCCGACCTACGCGAACCCGACCGGCGCGCTGCTCGACGCCGGCCGCCGCGAGGCCGTCCACGCCGTCGCCGCGAACGCGGGCGCCTTCCTGATCGAGGACGACTGGGCCCACGACCTGGACCTCGACGGGATCGCCCCGCCGCCGCTCGTCGCGAGCGACGACGACGGGCACGTCATCTACCTGCGCTCGGTCACGAAGTCGGCGGCGCCCGGCCTGCGGCTCGCGGCGGTCGCGGCCCGCGGCCAGGCCGGCGCCCGGCTGCGCGCCGCGCGCGTGGTGGACGACTTCTTCGTCTCCGGGGTGCTGCAGGAGGCGGCGCTCGACCTGCTCTCCTCGCCGGCCTGGGTCCGCCACCTGCGGGCGCTGCACCGCGCGCTGCGCTCGCGTCGCGACGCGCTCGCCGCCGCGGTCCAGGCCGAGCTGGGCATCCGGCTCTCGGTCCCGGCCGGCGGCCAGCACCTGTGGGTGCGGCTGCCCGACGAGGTCGACGACGTCGCGCTCGCCACCCGCGCGCTGGCCGGCGGCGTCGTCGTCTTCCCCGGCCGCCCGTGGTTCCCGGCCGACCCGCCGGGCTCCTACCTGCGCCTCACCTTCGCGGCGGCGCCGGAGGCTGACCTCGTCGAGGGCGTCCGCCGCCTCGCCGCGGTCATGTGACCGCGCGGGGCTGCGGTGCCGGCGGCCAGCCGGCCGCGATCCCCCGCGTCTAGGCCAGGACCTCGGCGAGGAAGGCGGCGCCGGTGGCGGCGTCGTCCGGGCCGAGGTGGTGGGCGCCCGGGTGCTCCGAGTAGCGGACGTCGAGGCCGGCCTCGCTCAGGAACGCCGCGGCGTCGCGGCCGAAGCGGACCTCCATGATCGGGTCGGCCGCGCCGTGGGCGATCGAGACCGGCAGGCCGCGGCGGCCTTCGAGGTCGGGCGTCCACCCCTCGACGGTCGGGATGAAGCCGGCGTTGATGAGCAGCCCGGCGAGGCCGGGGCCGCTCGGGGTCGAGGCCGAGCGCGTAGCTCATCACCGAGCCCATGCTGAAGCCGCCGAGGACGGCGCGCTCCGGCGCGAACCGCTCGAAGAGCATGTCGTGGTACTCGGCGAGCGCGGCGCGGGCGGCCCAGAAGGTGTCCGGGTCGGGATAGCCGACGCGGGGGACGCCGTACCAGTGGAAGCCGGGCCAGCCGGGGATCTGGAGCGGCCCGCGCGGCAGGCCGACGTGCAGGCGGCGATCGGGGTCGAGCGCGTCGGCGAGCGGCAGCAGGTCCTGCTCGGAGGTCCCCCGGCCGTGGTGGAGGATGAGCAGCCCCTCGGGTTCTCCGGCGGCGGGACGGTCGATGTGATGGAGCACTGTCACCATGGTCGCATGCGACCGTGGGAGGGCATCGAGCCGACTGCCGCGCACCGCGCGGCGTACGCGGACGCCGAACGCGTCCCGTTCTGGCTCGCCGACCTGCCCGCTCGCGAACCGCACCCGCCGCTCCAGGGCGATCACGAGGCGGACCTGGTCATCGTCGGCGGCGGCTACGGCGGGCTCTGGAGCGCGCTGCACGCGAAGGCCGAGGACCCGGCGCGCGACGTCGTCGTCCTGGAGTCGCAGACCTGCGGCTGGGGCGCGAGCGGGCGCAACGGCGGCTTCGTCGACGCGTCGCTCACCCACGGCCACGAGAACGGGATGGCGCGCTTCCCGCAGGAGATGGCTGTGCTCGACCGGCTCGGCGCCGAGAACTTCGCGGGCATGCGGGCGGACATCGCGGCGCACGGCCTGGACGCGGAGTGGGAGGAGACGGGCGACCTGTACGTGGCGCTCGAGCCGCACGAGGTCACGCCGGACGAGGACGGCTGGCTGGACCGCGACGCGATCCGCGCCGAGGTGAACTCGCCGACGTACCTGGGCGGGATCTGGAACCGCGAAGGCTCGGCGCTCGTGCATCCCGGCAAGCTCGCGGACGGGCTGCGCGCGGCGGCCATCGCGGCCGGTGTGCGCATCCACGAGCGCTCGGCGGTGACCGCGCTCGAGCGCGCCGGCGCGGGCGTCCGGGTCCGCACGGACGGCGGCGCGGTGACCGCGCGCGGCGCGATCGTCGCCGCCGGCGCCCACCCGTCACCCGCCCGCAAGGTCGGCCGCTACATCGCGCCGGTCTACGACTACGTGCTGATGACGGAACCGCTGAGCGCCGGGCAACGGGCCGCGATCGGCTGGGAGCACCGCCAGGGCATCAGCGACGGCGGCAACCGCTTCCACTACTACCGGCAGTCCGCCGATGGCCGCATCCTGTTCGGCGGCTTCGACGCCGTCTACCGCTTCCGCGGCCCGGTCGGTCCCGCGCAGGAGGATCACGAGCCGACCTTCGCGACCCTGGCCCGCAATTTCGCCGTCACGTTTCCCCAGCTCGAGGATGTGCGCTTCACTCACCGGTGGGGTGGGGCGATCGACACGTGCAGCCGGTTCAGCGTCTTCTTCGGGCGGGAGCTCGGCGGGCGTGTCGTCTACGCAGCCGGGTACACCGGCCTCGGTGTCTGCTCCACGCGTTTCGGAGGCCGCGTCGCCCTCGACCTGCTCGACGGGCGCGACACGGAGGCCACGCGGCTGGCGTTCGTCCGCCGCCGCCCGGTGCCGTTCCCTCCTGAGCCGCTGCGCACCGCGGTCATCCAGCTCACGCGCAACCGGCTCGCCGCGGCGGACCGGCGCGAGGGCCGCCGCGGTCTGTGGCTGGGTGCTCTTGACCGCCTTGGGCTCGGCTTCGACAGTTAGCGCGAAGGAGATCGTCCACGTCCCGCCCAAGCTGAACGGCCCGGCCGCGCTGCTGGTCGTCATCCACGGCTGCAACACGACGGCGGCCGAGCAGCAGGCGGCCAACCAGTACGACCCGATCGCCGACCGCGAGAACTTCGTCGTCCTCTATCCCGACAACGACGACGGCGCGCACACCGGTTCCTGCTGGCGCTGGTACGAGCCGTCGAACTGGGCCCGCGGTGGCTCCGACGTCGCCCCTCTGGCTGCGTCGACCCGGGCCGTGATGGCGCAGTACCCGATCGACCCCGAGCGCGTCTACGTGATCGGGATGTCGTCGGGCGCGCTGATCACCTCGGATCTGGTCGCGACCTACCCGGACCTCTACACCGCCTTCGGGCTGATGGCGGGCGGGCCGTACCGCGGCGTGGCGTGCGTGGGCAAGAGCGTCGGCAACGACGTCCCCACCAACGCCCAGGGTGCCTACGAGGCCGAGGGGGCGAACGCGCGGCTGCTGCCCTTCATCGTCCTGCACGGCGACAAGGACCAGACGATCGATCCCGAATGCGGGCGCCAGGCCACCGAGCAGTGGCTGCGCACGGACAACCTCGCCACCTCCGGCAGCCAGGAGGCGCCGCTGTCGCTCACGCCCGCCCGCGTGGAGACGTACCCGCCCGCCCCGCCGAAGCCGCGTGGCTACCCGTACGACGTCGAGCACTACACCGACCCGCGCGGCTGCGAGGTCGCCCAGCGCTGGACGATCCACGGCATGGACCACTTCTGGTCCGGCGGCACGGACGACCCGCGCTACGCCGAGTTCACCGACCCGCGCGGGCCGAGCGCCGCCGAGGCGTCCTGGGCGTTCTTCAAGCGCTACCGGCGCTCGGACGCCGAGGTCCCCTGCCAGGAGATCGGGGGCTCCGCCGTCTTCTCAGGATCGAAGAGGAAGCACAAGCGGCCGCGCAAGTGCCGCAAGCGCAAGTACCGCAAGCACCACCCCAAGCGCTGCCGCGTCAGGCACTGACCGCAGGCGCGGTCGCTTCCCACTCCTTCTTGTGCAGGCGCTTGGCGGCCTTGTACTCCACGAGCCCCTGCGGGGACTCGACGTCGCCGAGCGTGGGATGCCAGGGGACGAGCGGCTCGGCGAGCGCGACCCCGAGGCGCTTGGCCAGCACCGCCGCGATCGCCTTGACCTTCATCGTGCCGAAGCCGGGCAGCGCCTGGAGCGCGGCGAGCAGCGCCTCGGGCGTGTCGGGGTCGGTCCACACCCGGCCGGCGTCGCCGCCGTACTCGTCCCGGATGTGCTCGGCGAGCGCGCGCACGCGCGTGGCCATCGCGCCCGGGTACCGGTGGATCGCGGGCTTCTCGCGGAACAGCGTGTCGAGGTCGGCGCCGGCGAGCGCCGCCGCGTCGAGCGTGCCGAGCCGCTCCTGGATGACCAGCGGGCCCATGAACGCCTTCTCGACGGTCACCTGCTGGTCGAGCGCGAAGCCGACGAGCAGCGCCATCGGGTCCTCGGCCACGAGCCGGTTCGCACGTTCGTCGTTGGTGAAGTGCAGCACCATCCGTATCTTGACGGGCGTGCGCCGGTTCCGCCAGGTCGACGTGTTCGGCTCCACGGCCTTCGGCGGCAACCCCGTCGCGGTGGTCCTCGACGCGGAGGGGCTGACCGCGGAGGAGATGCAGCGGATCGCCAACTGGACGAACCTGTCGGAGACGACCTTCGTCCTGCCGCCGACGCAGCCGGGCGCCGACTACCGGGTCCGCATCTTCACCACCGACGTGGAACTGCCCTTCGCCGGCCACCCGACGCTGGGGACGGCCCACGCGTGGCACCCGGCGCCCGGCACGTACGTGCAGGAGTGCGGCGCGGGGCTCATCGACGTGCGGGTGGGCGACGGCGAGGCCGCCTTCGCCGCGCCGCCGCTGCGGCGTGACGGGCCGGTCGAGCCGGAGCTCGCCGCGGAGGTCCGGCGCGTGCTCGGCGTCGAGGCGGTGGTCGACATGAAGTGGTGCGACAACGGCCCGGGCTGGGTCGGCGTGCTGCTCGACAGCGCGGACGCGGTGCTCGCATTGCGGCCCGAGCGGAGCCCGCTCGACATCGGGGTCGCCGGGCGGGGCGGCGCCGCCGACTGGGAGGTCCGCTGCTTCTTCGACGGAACGGAGGACCCCATCACCGGCTCCTTCAACGCGGCGCTCGCGCAGTGGCTGATCGGCACCGGCCGCGCGACCGCGCCCTACGTCGCGGCACAGGGGACGGCGATCGGCCGGACCGGGCGCGTGCAGGTCAGCGAGGACGACGGTCAGGTGTGGGTCGGCGGGCGTGTCACGTCGCACATCAGCGGCACGCTCGCGTGACATAGTGGGCGCCGCCCATGGATCTCACGTTCACCGACTCCGAGACCGCCTTCCAGCAGGACCTGCGCGCGTGGTTCGAGTCCCACGATGCCGGGCCGCAGCCCGACCGCCACGATGAGGCCGCGCACTACAAGTGGCGCGCGGACTGGCAGCGCCAGCTCGCCGACGACGGCTGGGCCGCGCCGCACTGGCCCGCCGAGTACGGCGGCCGCAACGCCTCCCTGACCCAGTCCGCGATCTTCTTCGAGGAGCTCGGGCGCTCGCGCTCCCCGCTGCCGGCCAACGTGCTCGGCCTCCTGCTCGCCGGCCCGACGATCATGGCGTGGGGGACGCCGGAGCAGAAGGAGCGCTACCTGCAGCCGATCCTCACCGCCGAGGAGATCTGGTGCCAGGGCTTCAGCGAGCCGGAGGCGGGCTCGGACCTCGCGTCGCTGAAGTCCTACGCGCGCCAGGACGGCGACGAGTGGGTCGTCAACGGCCAGAAAGTGTGGACCTCGGGCGCGCAGTTCTCGAAGTGGTGCATGCTCGTCGCACGGACCGACCGCGACGTGGCCAAGCACAAGGGGCTGACCTACTTCATCCTCGACATGGAGCAGCCGGGCGTGCAGATCCGCCCGCTGACCCAGATCACCGGCGAGGCGGAGTTCAACGAGCTCTTCCTGGAGGACGCGCGGATCCCGGACGCCAACGTGCTGGGCGGCGTCGGCAACGGCTGGAAGGTCGCGCTGACGACGCTGATGAACGAGCGCGCCGGCCTCGGCTTCTTCCTGCAGGTGCGCCTGCGCCAGCTGCTCGACGACCTGATCGGGGAGGCGGTCGCGAACGGCAAGATCGACGACCCGGTGATCGCCGACAAGCTGTCGGACCTCCATCTGCGCTGCGAGATCCTGCGGCTGACCGCCTACCGCGGCCTGACCACGGTGGAGAAGTACGGACAGCCGGGCCCGGAGGGCTCGCTGGTCAAGTGGCTGTGGTCGCAGTCCAACCAGGAGCTCACCCAGCTGAGCGTGGACATCCTCGGGCCGACCGCGCTCGAGCGCTCCAACACCTGGGCCTACGAGCTGCTGCGCGCGCGCGGCAACACGATCGAGGGCGGGACGACCGAGATCCTCAAGAACATCATCGCCGAGCGCGTGCTCGGGCTGCCGAAGGCGCGCTGAGCGCAATGCGTTTCGACTTCGACGACGACCAGCACGAGATCAAACGGACGGCGCGCGAGCTGCTGGAGAAGCGCTCGACGTTCGCGGCGGTCCGCGAGGCGGCCGAGAGCGGCACGTACGACCCGGCGCTGTGGACGGAGATGACCGAGCTCGGGTGGCCGGGCATCGCGGTCAGCGAGGACCACGGCGGCGCGGGCCTGGGCATGGTCGAGCTGGCCATCCTGTGCGAGGAGGCGGGCTACGCGCTCGCGGGCGCACCGCTGCTGGCGACGGCATCGGCGGCCGCGATGATCGCGTCGGCCGGCTCGGACGAGCAGCAGGCCGAGTGGCTGCCCAAGCTCGCGGGCGGCGAGGCGACGGGCGCGGTGGCGGGTGCCGACGGGCTCGCCCCCGACGGTGACGCCGCGGACGTCGTGGTCGTCCTGGGTGACGACGGCGCGTCGTTGACCGGCCCCGGCGAGGTCGTCGAGACGGTCGACCCGACCCGTCGCTACGCCCGGGTGGACACCGCAGGCGGCGACCCGCTGCCCGGCGACGTCGCCGCCGGCGTCGACCGCGCGCTCGTCGCGGTCTCGGCCGAGCTGCTCGGCGTCGCCCAGCGCGCGCTCGACATGACCGTCGCCTACGTCAAGGACCGCAAGCAGTTCGGTGTCCCCGTCGGCTCCTTCCAGGCCGTCAGCCACCGTTGCGCGCAGATGCTGCTGGCGGCGGAGTCGGCCCGGTCGGTCGTCTACTTCGCGGCCTGGGCGGCCGACGCGGCGCCGGAGCGCCTTGGTGAGGCGGCGCGCCTGGCCAAGGCGGCCGCCTCCGACGCCGGCGTCACCAACGGCGCCGACGCGATCCAGGCCCACGGCGGCATCGGCTTCACCTGGGAGGCCGACGTCCACTGGCTCTACAAGCGAGCCCAGCTGGACGCGGCCTTCCTCGGTGGCGCCTCGACGCAGCGCCGCGCGATCGCCGGGATGCTGGCTACGCGGTAACGGGCTCCTCGCTGAGGCCGACTCGTTCGTGCAGGCGGGCGAGCGGCCGCGGCGACCACCAGTTCCAGCGCCCGAGCAGCCCCATCAGCGACGGGACGAGCAGCGCGCGGACGACGAACGCGTCGAGCAGGACACCGGTCGCGGTCGCGACGCCGATCTGCTGGATGAACGAGATCGACGAGGTGATGAAGGCGCCGATCGCGACGGCCAGCAGGATCGCGGCCGCGGTCACCACCGCGCCGGTGCGCTCGAGGCCGACGGCGACCGCCTCGCGTTCCGAGCTCGCCGTCGCGCGCGCCTCCTTGATGCGCCCGAGCAGGAACACCCCGTAGTCGGTCGACAGCGCGAAGATCAGCGCGGCGGCCACGAGGAAGTCGGTCGGCTCGACGCCGCCGTTGGGGGTGTAGCCGAGCAGGTCGCTGAAGCGCCCGTCCTGGAAGACGAGGGTGAGGACGCCGAGCGACGCGCCGACGGTGAGGACGTTCATGAGGATCGCCTTGATCGGCAGCAGCAGCGAGCCGGTCATCAGCCACAGGACGGCGAAGATGAGCACGGCGAGCAGCGCCCCGGCCGGCAGCAGCCGCGAGCTGATCGCGTCCTGCTGGTCGACGAACTCGGCCGCGGCTCCGGCCACGAGGGCGTCGGGATGGTCGGCGCGGAGGTCGCGCACCTGCTGCTGCGCGCGCTCCCCGGCCGGATCGCCCAGCGGCTCGACCTGGCTGATGCGGTCGCCGACGACGACGGTCACCGGGTCGGTGTTGCTGTCGAACTCGGTGTCGAGGCGGTCGGCGACCGTGCGGGCGCTCTGGCCCTTGGGGATCACCGTCGAGTCGACGGGCGTCCACTCCGCCCGCAGCGCGGGGGCGGCGGCGACGAGCATCAGCAGCGCGGTCGCGGCGGCGATGCGGCCCGGCCGGGCCATGACCCCGTGCGCGAGCCGGTACCAGCCGCCCGCGCCGCGCCGGCGCGCCGGCACGACCAGCCTGCGACCCCACACCGCGAACAGCGCGGGGGTGATGATCAGCGACGCGGCGGCCGCGACGAGCGCCACGACGGCGCCCGCGACGCCCATCGACTGCAGGAAGTTGAGCGGGAACAGCACCAGGGTCAGCAGCGACACGGAGACCGTGACCGCGCTGTAGGCGACGGTGCGGCCGGCCGTCTGCAGCGTCGCGCGGATCGCGTCGCCGACCTCGTCGCCGCGGCCCAGCTGCTCGCGGAAGCGCGTGACCAGGAACAGCGTGTAGTCGATGGCCAGACCGAGCCCGAGGCCGATGACCAGGTTCAGCGCGAAGATCGACAGGCCGTGGACCTGGTTGACGCCGGCGAGGACCAGGAACGTGCCGAGCACGGTGGTCAGGCCGACCGCGAGCGGGAGCAGCGCGGCGCGGCGGCGGAAGAAGATCAGCGACAGGATCAGGAGCACCGGGAAGGCGAGCATCTCCGCGCGCCCGAGGTCCTCGGAGACGCTGTCGCCGACCTGGCGGTTGGCGACCTCGCCACCGCCGATGGTCACGCCGGGCGTGTCGCCGAAGCGCTCGTCGACGGCGTCGAGCGTCGCGTTCGTGTCGGCCTTGGCGCTCAGGGTCGCGGCCAGGAAGGTGGTGTCTCCGTCTCTGCTCGGCGGGCCGGTCGCGACCGTGGCGATGCCGGGGACGCCGGCCAGCTGCGGCTCGAGCGCGGCCGCCTGGTCGCGCGGGGCGAGGAGGATGACGCCGGGCGCGGCCTCCTGGCCGGTGACCGCCTCGATCCGGTCCAGGGCACGGGCGGAGTTCGAGTCCTCGGCCGTGAAGCCGCCTGAATCACGCAGGGACCCGGCGACGGGACCGCCGATCACGCCGGCGACGAGGACGAAGGCGAGGACGGCGAGCAGGACGCGGCGCGGGCGGGCGATCGTGACACGGCTGAGTGCGTTCATGGCGATAAGGTGTACACCTGTTCATGTACACCTGTCAAGTCATCTGTTAGCGTCCGCACACATGGCGGTCGACACGACCCGGCAGCGCACCCCTCGCGGCGAAGGCCTGCACCTCCGCGAGAAGCTTCTCAACGCCGCCGTCGAGGTCATCGCCGACACCGGCGACGTCACCAAGGTCTCCGTGCGTACGATCACCAAGCGCGCCGGCGTGTCCCCGACCGCGCTGTACCTGCACTTCCCGGACCGCGACGCGATCGTCGACGCCGCGGTGGACACGGGCTTCGCCGCCTTCAACGACGCGATCATCGGTGCGCGCGACGGCGAGGCCGAGCCGTGGCCGCGCCTGAGTGCCATGGGGGTCGCGTACCTGGACTTCGCCCAGTGCCAGCCCGAGCTGTACTCGGTCATCTTCACCGCGCGCCGGCCGCCGAGCGAGACCGAGGCCGTCGATCGCGACGGCGCCTTCGCCGCCCTGGTGGAAGCGGTCACCGATTGCGGGGGGAGGGACCCGCACGGATCCGCCGTCGCCCTGTGGTCGTGCCTGCACGGCTACGCGATGCTGGGCGCCTGCGGCCCGGTCGGCAAGACCTTCGAACCGCCCGAGGCCTTCGTCGCGCGCATCGGCCCCGCGCTGGTGGCGTAGGTTCCGCGCATGGCGCAACGCTCCGAAGCCGTACTCATCACGGGCTGCTCGACCGGCATCGGCCGGGCCACGGCCCTGCGGCTGGCCAAGGCCGGCCACACGGTCTACGCCACGGCGCGCAAGGAGGACGCGATCGCGGACCTGCGCGACGCCGGCTGCAGGACGCTCGCGCTCGACGTCACCGACGAGGCGTCGATGCAGGCCGCCGTCGACCACGTCGTGAGCGCCGAGGGCGCCGTCGGCGTGCTCGTCAACAACGCCGGCTACTCGCAGTCCGGCGCGGTCGAGACCGTCACCCCCGAGGACCTGCGCCGCCAGTTCGAGACCAACGTGTTCGGCCTCGTCCGCATGTGCCAGCTCGCGCTGCCCGGCATGCGCGACCAGCGCTGGGGACGCATCATCAACGTCAGCTCGATGGGCGCGAACTTCGTCTTTCCCGGCGGCGGCGTCTACCACTCGACCAAGTACGCGGTCGAGGCGCTGAGCGACGCGCTGCGCTTCGAGGTCGCCGGCTTCGGGGTCGGCGTCACGATCATCCAGCCGGGACTGATCCTCACCGACTTCGGGATCACCGCCGTCGCCGGCACGCCGCTCGACGACGGCCCCTACGCGCACTTCAACGCGCACGTGGGCAAGGTCACCCACGACACCTACACCACCGGCCCGCTCGCCAAGCTCGGCGGCAAGCCGGACTCCGTCGCCAAGGCGATCGAGAAGGCCATCAAGCGTCCGCGCATCCGCGTGCGCGTCACCCCCTCCGCCCACCTGCTGATCACCCAGCGCCGCCTCATGACCGCCGGCATGTGGGACCGCTTCGTCGGCACGCAGTTCCCGCGGCCGAGGGCGTAGCATCGCCGTCATGGACGACGACGCGATCCGCGACCGCATCGAGGAGCTCGAGGCCGAGGAGCGCGACCTCCGCCGCGACGAGCAGGACGCCGCCGAGCACGGCCGCGACGACAAGGTCGCCGAGGACGCCGAGCGCCTCGCGGCGATCCGTGGCGAGCTCGCCCAGTCGTTCGACCTCCTGCGCCGGCGCCAGGCCGCCCGCGACGGCGGCCAGGACCCGAACTCGGTCTCGCCCCGGTCACCCGAGGAGATCGACGCCGACCTCGGCTAACCGCGCGCTGGCCGCGCGACCGCCACGAGCAGCCGTGGGCCGCCGACGAGGAGCGCCATCGCCAGCAGGTGCAGGAAGCCAACGACGGTCACGCGGAGCGCAGCGCGGCGCGGGCGGCGGCGTCGCCCGGGACGCCGTGGACGGCGCCGCCGGGGAACGTGGCGGCAGAGCCGAGGAAGAGTCCGTTGATCGGCGTGGCGTACGGGGTGAGCTTCGGGACGGGGCGGAAGACGACCTGGCGCAGCGCGTAGGAGCCGCCGCCGACGTCGCCCGCGACGAGGTTGGCGTTGAGGGCCTCGAGCGCGCGCGGGTCGAGCACGTGGCGGGCGATGATGCGATCGCGGAAGCCGGGGGCGAAGCGCTCGATCTGCGCCTCGACGCGCTCGACGTGGGCGTCCCAGTCGAGGTCGCGCGCGAGCGGCGGGCCGTGCGTGTAGGCCCAGGCGGTGTGCTTGCCCTCCGGGGCGCGGCTGGGGTCGGCGACGGTCTGCTGGCCGCCCAGCAGGAACGGGCGCTCGGGCAGCCGCGAGTGGGAGGTCGTGACGGCGTCGAGCAGCTCGGCCTCGTCGCCGGCGACGTGGATCGTGCCCGCGCGGCGGACGTCCTCGTTCTCCCACGGGATCGGGCCGTCGAGGGCCCAGTCGACCTTGAGCGTCGAGCCGCCGTAGCGGTAGCGCTTGAGCATCGAGCGGTAGACGCCGCGCAGGGCGCCGCCGGTCAGGTCGATCAGGGCGTGCGGCATGACGTCGGCGACCACGGTCCGGGCGGGGATCCGCTCCTCGCCGGCGATGACGACGGCGCTGACCTGGTCCCCGATCGTCTCGATCGCGGTCACCGGCGCGGACAGCCGCAGCTCGCCGCCGAGCTCCTCGAAGTAGGCGACGAGCGCGTCGGTGAGGCGACCGGCGCCACCCTTCGGGCTCGGCCACCCGACCGCGTGCCCGAGCATGTTCAGGTAGAAGCCCGCGATCGCCGAGCCCGGCGCGGTCGGCGGCGCGTCGCCGTGCATGGCGGCGGCGTGCAGCCACGCGCGCGCCTCCGTCCCGCCGAACAGGCGTCGGCCCAGCGAGGCGGAGCTCTCGGGCAGCAGGCGAGCGAACTGCAGCAGGCGGACGGGCCCGCGGCGGCCCAGCAGCTTCAGAGGCCCAGCCACCGGCGGGAAGCCGGCGAGCATCGTGTCCCGAACCTCCTGCCAGCCGTCCACGAACGGCTGCGCGAAGTCGACCCACGCGTCCCCGTCACCGGGGTGCAGCGCGTTCAGCGAGGCGGCCGTGTCCTCCAGCGAGCGGAACAGGACGGCCGCGCGGCCGCCCGGCAGCGGGGACGCCGCGCACGCCTCGGGGTGCACCCACTCGAGCCCGAAGCGCTCCAGCG
Source organism: uncultured Solirubrobacteraceae bacterium (assembly GCA_963740765.1). Lineage (GTDB taxonomy): Bacteria > Actinomycetota > Thermoleophilia > Solirubrobacterales > Solirubrobacteraceae > DATLGB01. Next base: position 138,918 of record CAVUFN010000018.1, read on the forward strand.
GCATGCGCTCGAAGACCGGCGACGCGATGCCGGCCGGGTAGACGGAGGAGAAGACGTCGTGGACGAACCCCGGCTCGGTGAGCGCGGCGGACTTGACGGCGCCGCCGGGCGCGTCGGCCGCCTCGCAGAGCACGACGGACCGGCCCGCCTCGGCGAGGCGGATCGCTGCCGCGAGCCCGTTAGGGCCGGCACCGATGACGACGGCGTCAGGCACGCGCCGCCAGCTGGCACAGCAGGCTCTTGGCAGGCTGCTCGCCGGTCCAGAACGCCCGCTGCGATTCGGCGCCGCTGATCGCGTAGGCGCGCTCCACGTGCCAGGACATCGGGTCCCAGGTCCCGGCAGCGCGCGCCCAGACCTGGCCGGCCGCCTCGAAGAGCAGCAGGCGGTTGTGGCCGGCGCCCATGAAATGGCCCTGGTGCGTGGTCAGGTCGAACCCGAGCAGCGGCCGTGCGCCCTCGGCGACGGCGGCGGGCTCCCCGTGGCGCGCGAGCCCGGCCTCGAGCGCGTCCCACCAGTCCACGTCGTCGGCGTCCGCGACATGGGTCACGCTGACGTACCCGCGCGTGAAGACGGGGCGGCCGGACGCGGTGCCGGCGGCGACCTCGATCTCGAACGTCTGGTCGGCCAGGCCGCCGGGGCGCAGCGGCGTGAACCGTCCGATCTCGGTGGTGAGGTCGGGCCACGCCTCCGGCCGCGTCAGCACGGCGACGACGCCTTCGGCGGACGGCATCGCGACGGGCGGGTACGTGTGCCAGACCTGCTCGCCGACCGGCGCGGACTCCGGCGTCAGCTCACCCAGCTTGGCGAGCGCGAGGCGGCGGCCCGGGTCGTAGGCGTCGCGCTCCTCGGCGGTCGGGAAGGCGATGCCCCAGGCGCGGCGGGCGTCGTCGGCGTACGCCGCGGAGAACCAGTCGCCCAGGAGCCGCTCGCCGCCGGCCAGCAGCTGCGCGCGGCTGAGCGTCCCCCGCGCGGACTCGTCGGTGGCGAAGCGGTCGGCGCCGAAGGCACGGTGGAACGCGGGCAGGTCGGTGACGTGCAGGCGCTTCCCGGGCGCCTTGCGCCACCAGTAGGAGGTCAGGATGCAGAAGGCGATGCGCAGGTCGTCGACCGTCCGCGCGTCCGCCGGGCGCCGGTAGTACGCGGCGTTGAGGAAGTCCGTGACCCACGGGGCCGCGTCGTGGGCGGCGATCGAGGAGCCCGCCATCGCCGCGAAGCGGGCGGGACCGTCGTCGGGTGTGGGCCGCGCGGGCGTCGCTACTTCCTCTTCTGCTTCGCCTTCTTGCGGCACGGGTGGTAGACGCGGACGTCGCGGACGACCTTGCCGTTGGTGAGCTTCACGCGCACCTTCAGCCGGTAGGTCTTGCGCGGCTTGCCCTTGAGGTCGACCTTGAAGCGCGCGTAGTGCCCGCGCTGCTTGCCGCGCAGCTTCTTCCCGCCCAGGCGTGCGCGGATCTTCGCCGCCCGGGCGCCCCTCGGCAGCCGGACCTTGACCGGGAAGGCGCGGCGGCTCGCGCAACGGCGCACGACCACCGGAGCGGCGGCGGCCGGAGCCGGCTTCGCGTCCGGCACGACATCCTTGTCGAGGCGCAGCACGTAGAAGCCCGACGTGCCGTCGGCGTACCAGACCTCGTTGCGCTCGGCGACGACGACGGGCTGGGACATCGCGTAGTTGGAGGACGTCGCGCCGTTCTCGACGCGCGGGACCGTCGGCGCGACGAAGTAGGCGATCTCCTTCGGCTTGTCGAGGTCGGAGATGTCGAACACGCGCAGGCCCGAGGCGATGAACGAGCAGGCGACGATCTGCGGGTCCTTGCGCGACGGGATGCCGCAGTAGTGGGCGGCGTAGCCCTGAACCGGGCTGAAGGCGCCGGGGTCGTTGGCGGCCGCGGCGTGGTCCTCGGGCTGGTTGACCTGCAGGCGCAGGTTGCCGATCACCTTCGGCTGGGTCTCGTCGCTGATGTCGACGATGCGCCCCGCGCCGACGTCGTCGGCGTTGCCCCCGCCGGTTGTCCCGGCCGTGTACTCGTCGAACTCGAGGATGTAGGGCTTGCCGTCACGTTCGAACGGAAGGGCGTTCTGCGGGATCGACGCGGCCTTCCAGGTGAGGCGGCTGATCTCCTTGGCCTGCGGGTTCTCCTTGCGCGCCTGGATCTCGGAGACGTCGAGCGTGACCATCTCCCCGCCCGGGTCGGCGAGGTAGGCGCGGTTGCCGTCGTCGGAGACCGACATGCCGTGCGAGGTGATGTTGCCCTGCCAGATCGGATGGATGTTCTTCGGGTCCGTCGTGTCGATCGCGGTGATCGACTCATAGGCGGTCGCCGTCGCGTAGAAGGTGTTGCCGTCCGGCGCGAAGCCGCTCTCGTGACCGTTGCGGGCGACGGCCGCGCTCGACTGCAGGACGGGATGGCGGCAGTCCTGGCTGGCGTCGTAGATGGAGACGAGACCGGGGTAGGTGGACGGGTTGCCGAGCACCGCCGCGATCAGACCGCGCTTGGCGTTGAGCGTGAGGGACTCGTGCGGGGAGAGCATCGGCAGCTCGGTCAGCGTGTCGGTCTGGACCGGCTTGGACGGGTCGGCCATGTCGAGCACGACGACGCCGGTCGAGTCCTGCGGGGAGACCTTGAAGACGTTGAGCGGGAACAGCAGCGCGGTGTCGTAGTACGCGCACTCGTGGCCCTTGGTGTCCGTGTAGCGCAGGACCTTGAAGCCGCCCGAGTTGCCCTGGTGGCCGATCAGCGTGACGTTGCAGTGGAAGCCCTCGCCGTCGGCCGTCCCGGCGGGGACGCGGCCCTGGATGTCGGGCTCGGTCTTCGAGCCTGCCCTGCAGTCTGCCCGCGGCGTCGCCTGGAAGGGCGGTTCGGCGCGCGTCATCGTCGGCACGGTGTCCGGCGTCTGCCCCTCACCCTGCCCGAGGGCGAAGAGGTCGTTGAGCGGCCCGAACGGACCCTGGGCGGCGGCGGGGGCCGCCAGCACGAGAGCGAGCACGACGGTGACGGGAGCCAGACGCTTCATGAGGCCTATTCCAGCAGAGCCGCGGCGATCCTACGCCGGGCCTCGTCGCGCAGCACGTCCGGGGCGTCACCGGGCTCCATCGGCGGTAGGACCTCCACCAGCGCATCGACGTGCTCGCGCAGGATCATCCCGTGCTTGGGCAGCGCGCGGCCGGTGCCGTGGACGGCGACCGGGATGAGCGGGACGCCGTGCCGCACGGCCAGCTCGAAGGCGCCGTCCTTGAACGCGCCCAGCGACCCGTCACGCGAGCGCGTCCCCTCCGGGAAGAACAGCACCGGGCTGCCCTGGCCGAGCAGCTTGCCGCACTGGTCGAGCACCTTCTCGACCGACTCGCGGTCGCCGCGCACCAGCGACACGTAGCCGTTCATGCGCATGTTCCAGCCGACGATCGGGATCTTGAAGTTCTCGTGCTTGGACACCCACTTGAACGGGCGCATCAGGTCGAAGAGCACGAGGATGTCGACCAGCGACGCGTGGTTGGCGACGATCACCGCCGGCCCGCGCCACGGCAGGTGCTCGCGGCCGGTGGTGCGCACCCTCCACAGCGGGTTGATGCGGATGTAGAAGACCGCCCACGCACACGAGTACATGTGCAGGACGACCTTGCGGCGGTCGAACGGCAGCGTGACGAGCCAGATGACGACGGCCCCGACGAAGAAGATGGGGCAGGTGATGCAGATGAACGCCCAGTAGGCGACGGAGAAGGGGCGCAGCACGCGCCCACGACACTACGCCGCGACGGGCTCGCGCGCCTGCGACCGGGCGCGCTCGAACCGCAGCGACTCGTCCGCCACCGGCTTGACGCGGAGGTTCACGATGTCGAAGAAGTAGTTCTGCTTGAGGCGCCACGGGGCGCGGGCGCCCTGCTTGGGGAACTGGTCCAGCGAGCGCCGGACGTACCCGGACATGAGGTCGATGAAGGGGGCCTCCTCGACGGTCGGGTCGCGGTCGGCGACCACGTAGTCGTACCCGCCGGCGTCCATGTGGTTGATGAGCCGGCACGTCCACTGGCAGGTGAGGTCGCACTTCAGCGTCCAGCTCGCGTTCGTGTAGCCGACCACGAACGCCATGTTCGGGACGCCGGAGAGCATCGTGCCCTTGTAGCCCATCGTGTCCGGCAGGTTGATGCGGTCGCCGTCGACGGTCAGCGGGGTGCCGCCGAGCGGCAGCGCGTTCAGGCCGGTCGCGGTGACGATGATGTCGGCGTCGAGGTGCTCGCCGGACTTCAGCGCGATGCCGGTCTCGTCGAAGCGCTCGATGTGGTCGGTGACGACGGAGGCCTGGCCGCGGCGGATCGACTTGAACAGGTCGCCGTCGGGGACCACGCACAGGCGCTCGTCCCACGGGTCGTACGTGGGCTTGAAGTGCCGGTCGAGGTCGTAGTTCTCCGGGAGCAGCCGCTTGGCGCCGTGGCGGAGCACGGCCTTCATCAGCTTGGGCCGGTGGCGGCTGAGCTGGTACGAGCCCATCATCATCAGGATGTTCTTCCAGCGCAGCAGCGGATAGCGCACCTTGACGGGAAGGAACTTGCTCAGCAGCGCGGCGAGCGGGTCCACCGCGGGCAGCGCGGCGATGTACGTCGGCGAGCGCTGGAGCATGGTGATGTGCTCCGTCTCGTCGGCCATCGCGGGCACGAGCGTGACCGCGGTCGCGCCCGAGCCGATGACGACGACCTTCTTGCCCCGGTAGTCGAGGTCCTCGGGCCAGTGCTGCGGATGGATGATCTGCCCCGCGAAGTCCTCGCGACCGGGGAACTCCGGCGTATAGCCCTCGTCGTAGCGGTAGTACCCCGAGCACATGAACACGAGGTTGGCGCTGATCGTGCCCGGCTTGCCCCCGTGCTCGTAGCTCGCGGTCCAGGTCGCGTCGTCGGTCGACCAGTCGAGCGCGGTGACCTTGTGGCCGAAGCGGATCTGGTCGGTGACGCCGTGCTCGCGCGCGGTGTCGCGCACGTACTCGCGGATGCTGGGGCCGTCGGCGAGCGTCTGGTTCTCGGGCCACGGGCGGAACGCGTAACCCAGCGTGAGCATGTCCGAATCCGAGCGGATCCCGGGGTAGCGGAACAGGTCCCAGGTCCCGCCGATGGCGTCGCGCGCCTCGAGGATCGCGTAGGTCTTGCCCGGGCATTCGGCCTGCAGGTGGCAGGCGGCGCCGACGCCGGACAGCCCGGCCCCGACGATCAGCACGTCGACATGGTCGTTTGTCACAGGCGTGTAGCTTACACGGGGCCCCTAGACCCTCTGTGCGATGGCTCCACCTGATTGGCTTGCTCGTCTCGGTCTGCTCGCACGGGGCGCCGTCTACGCGATCGTCGGGGTGCTCGCGCTCAAGCTCGCGCTGGGTGACGGCGGCAAGGCGGTCAACCAGCAGGGCGCGCTCAAGACGCTGGCCGGCGAGGACTCCGGCAAGCTGCTGCTGATCGCCGTCGCGGTGGGACTGGCCGGCTACGCGCTGTACCGGCTCTCGTGCGCGTGGTCGGGGCGGGCGTGCGACGGCGCCAAGGACCGCATCAGCGCGCTGGTCAGCGGCATCGCCTACGCGGCGCTGTGCGTGACGGCCGTGCGGATCGTCATCGGCGCGGGGGCGTCGTCCTCCAGCGGCGCCAAGCAGCAGACCGGCGGCGTCTTCGACTGGCCCTACGGCCGCGAGCTCGTCGGCGCGGTCGGCGTCATCGTCATCGGCGAGGGCATCGCCCAGGTCGTCCGGGGGATCAAGCGCTCGTTCCTGGAGAAGTCGCGCACGGAGCAGATGCACGAGGCGACGGAGAAGGCCTTCACCGTGGTCGGAGCGATCGGCTACTGCGCCCGCGGCGTCGTCTTCGGGCTGATCGGCGGGTTCCTGATCAAGGCCGCGATCGAGTACGACCCGAAGGAGGCGATCGCCCTCGACGGCGCGCTCGGCAAGCTCGCGCACGCAACCGCCGGGCCGTTCCTGCTCGGCCTCGTCGCCGCCGGCTTCATCGCCTTCGCCCTCTACTGCATCGCCGACACCCGCTACCGCGACCTCGAACGCTGAACGCGCCTTGCGCCGGCGCGGCCGGAGTGGGAGGGTTGGCACGACAGGCCCGGTGTCGGGCCGGGCCGCGACTCCCAAGGAGGAGCGCATGGCTGACCGGATGCTGATGATCACGTGGGGGACGGTCGCCCGCGGGCAGGAGCGGCGTGCGCTGGACGCCTTCAACGAAGCGCTCGGCATACTCGGGACCCGCCAGCAGGCCGGCGAGATCGAGTCCTTCGACGTCGGGCTGATGCAGCCCAACCGCGACCTGGACGGCTACATGATCATCAAGGGCAGCGCTGAGCAGATCATGGCGCTGCGCGAGAGCGACGACTTCCGCCGCAACACCGTCGAGGCCTCGCTGTGCGTGGACGACCTCCATCACGCCGAGGGCTTCTGCGACCAGGGCGTCGCGGACGCGATGGCGATGTACGTCGAAGCGATGGAGGCCGCCACCGCCTAGGTGCGTCCGAGGCCCATCGCGGGTATCCGGTGGTCATGGACGAATCGATCCGTGACCATCTGGATGCCATCGACTGCGCCCGCGACGTCCCGCGGCTGCTGGGCACGGTGGAGTTCGCGGACGGCACCCATGCCGCCGGGCGCGAGTGGGTGCGCCGCTGGGGACCCACCCAGACGCTCGCCGTGGTGCCCGCCTGCGCCTGCGCCGCCGGGCGCTGCGGCATCTGCAACTGAGGCGCGGTGGCCTGCACCGCGGTCGCTGACGCCGCCGCCCGGCTGACATAGTGGCCGCGATGCAAGCGGATGTCATCGTCGTCGGGGGCGGGCTGGCCGGGCTCGCGGCCACCGCGGAGCTCGCGGAGGCCGGGAAGTCGGTCCTGCTGATCGATCAGGAGGGCGAGCAGAACCTGGGCGGCCAGGCCTTCTGGTCCCTCGGCGGGCTGTTCCTGGTCGACACGCCCGAGCAGCGGCGCTTCCGCATCAAGGACTCCTTCGACCTCGCCTGGCAGGACTGGCTGGGCAGCGCCGGCTTCGACCGCCCGGAGGACGAGTGGCCGCGCAAGTGGGCGCGCGCCTACGTCGAGTGGGCCGCCGGCGAGAAGCGCGACTGGCTGTACGGGATGGGCGTCAAGGTCATGCCGCAGGTCGGCTGGGCCGAGCGCGGCGGCGGGCACGCGACCGGGCACGGCAACAGCGTTCCCCGCTTCCACATCACGTGGGGGACGGGACCGGGGCTGGTCGACCCGTTCGTGCGCCGCATCGAGGCGGCGGGCAACGTGCGCTTCGCCTACCGCCACCAGGTCGACGCGCTGATCGTCGACGGCACGACCGTCAGCGGCGTGCGCGGGACGGTGCTGGCGCCGACGGACGCCGAGCGCGGGGCGGACACCACGCGAGATGCCGTGGGCGAGTTCGAGGCGACGGCGCAGGCCGTGATCGTCGCCAGCGGCGGCATCGGCGCGAACTTCGACATGGTTCGCCGTAACTGGCCCGAGCGGCTCGGCCCGGCCCCGAAGCGGCTGATCTCCGGCGTCCCCAAGCACGTCGACGGGCGCATGCTCTCGATCACGGAGGCGGCGGGCGCGAACCTGATCGGCCGCGACCGGATGTGGCACTACGTCGAGGGCATCCGCAACTGGAACCCGATCTGGTCCAGCCACGGCATCCGCATCCTGCCCGCACCGTCGTCGCTGTGGCTCGACGCGACCGGCAAGCGCCTGCCCGTCCCGTTGTTCCCGGGCTTCGACACGCTCGGCACGCTCCGGCACATCGGGACCACCGGCCACGACTACACGTGGTTCATCCTGACCAAGCGGATCATCGAGCGCGAGTTCGCCCTCAGCGGCTCCGAGCAGAACCCGGACATCACCGGCAAGTCCGTCCGCGCGGTGCTCAAGACGCGCGTGGCCAAGGGCGTGCCCGGGCCGATCCAGAAGTTCATGGACCACGGCGAGGACTTCGTCGTCGAGCGCGACCTGCGCGCGCTGGTCGACGGGATGAACCGCGTCGGCGACGTGCCGCTCAGCTTCGAGGCCATCGAGCACGAGGTCGTCGCGCGCGACCGCGAGGTCGACAACCCGGTCTCCAAGGACTCGCAGATCGTCGCCATCCAGGGCGCGCGCCGCTACCTCGCCGACCGCATCTCCCGCGTCGCCGCGCCGCACAAGCTGCTCGACCCCGACAACGGCCCGCTCATCGCGGTGCGCCTGAACATCCTCACCCGCAAGACGCTCGGCGGGCTGCAGACCGACCTCGACGCCCGCTGCATGACCGCCGACGGCACGCCGATCGAGGGCCTCTACGCGGTCGGCGAGGTGGCGGGCTTCGGCGGCGGTGGGATGCACGGTTACAACTCGCTCGAGGGCACCTTCGTCGGCGGCTGCATGTTCAGCGGCCGCACCGCCGGGCGCGCGCTGGTCCGCTCGCTCTAGGACTGCGCGCCGAGGGCGAGGAACGACGCCTCGACGAGATCGGCCGCGCGGGCGGCGTCGCGGCGCCGGCAGGCAGCGAGCAGGCCACGATGCGCGTCGGGCGCGCGGCCCTCGGCGAGGGCGGCGAAGTGCAGGAGGTCGAGCCGCCGGACCGCGGGCAGGACGCGGGCGATCGCACGCTCGAGCTCGCCATTGCCGGCCGCCTTCAACAGCACCGCGTGCAGCCGGTCGTCGGCGGCGATGGCATCCCGCACGTCGCCGCGCTCCAGCGCAGCGGCCCGGTCGGCGTCGGCGACGGTCATCGCGGTGTCGTCGTCCGGCGTGAGGTGGGGGACACCGAGGCGCGCACCGAGCGCTTGCAGCGAGGCGAGCACCGGCACGGCGTCGCGGGCGGTCTCCAGCGCTGCCACACGGGTGCCGCTGCGCGGGCGGACCTCGACCAGCCCCTCGTCCACGAGCCGTCGCAGCGCCTCCCGGACCGGGGTGCGGCTCGTGCCGAGTCGAGCCGCCACCTCGTCGAGCCGCAGGGGCGTGTCCGGGGCCAGCCGGCCAGACACGATGGCCTCGAGCAGCTCGTCGTAGGCGCGGTCGCTGAGGAGCCTCGGCACGCCGTCTGATATATCAGATGCGGTGACCGCCATCGTCCTCGCATCGCTGTCCTCCGTGCTGTGGGGGACCGCCGACTTCCTCGGCGGCGACAGCACGCGGCGGCTGCCCGTGCTCGCGGTGACGCTCGTGATGCAGGTGGCCGGCCTCGTCACCGCCGCGCTGGTCTTCGTGCTCACGGGCGCGTCGCTGTCCGGCGCGGGCTGGGCGTGGGGGCTGGCGGCCGGCGCCGTCGGCTGCGCGGCGCTCGCGGTCTTCTACACGGCGCTGGCGCGCGGGGTCATGTCGCTGGTCGCGCCGGTGAGCGCGGCGGGGGCGATCATCCCCGTCACGGTCGCGCTGGCCGGCGACACCGAGGCGACCACGCTCGCCCTCGTCGGGATGGCGATCGCGATCGCCGGCGCGGCCGGCTGCGCGCTCGCCCCCGGCCGCATCGTGCTCACCCGCGAGGCGCTGGTGCTGGCGCTGCTCGCGGCGGTGGGCATCGGCGTGCTGCTGGCGCTGCTGGGCGAGGCGTCCCGTGCCGACGGCTCGTCCGGCCTGGGCGCCGTGCTGGCCGCGCGCGTGGCCGGCTTCGGCGTCATCGGCGTGGCGGTGCTCGCGCTCCGGGGCCGGCCGGTGCGGGAGGCGCTGACCCGGCCCGCCGCGCTCCTGGTGGTGCCGCTCGTCGGCGTGCTCGACACCGCCGCCAACGCGGCCTTCGCGGTCGCCGCCGAGGATGTGGCCCGCGCGGCGCTCGTCGCGGTGCTGGGCTCGCTGTACCCGCTCGCCACGCTCGTGCTCGCCCGGCTCGTCCACGACGAGCGGCTCGCCGCCCTGCAGGCCGCCGCCGCGGTCAGCGCCATCGGCGGCGCGGCGCTCGCCAGCGCCGCGTGAGACACTGCGCGCGATGGCCAGCGTCCGGGACGAGAGCTTCGAGCTGTTCCGCGCGCACGGCCTGACGACGACGTTCGGCAACCCGGGCTCGACGGAGCTGCCGATGCTCGCCGACTGGCCGTCGGACTTCCGCTACATCCTCGGCCTGCAGGAGGCGGTCGTGGTCGGGATGGCGGACGGCTACGCGCAGGCCACCGGCCGGGTCGCGCACGTCAACCTGCACACGGCGCCCGGCGTCGGCAACGCGGTCGGCGCCCTGTTCAACGCCTGGTCGAACAAGGCGCCGCTGCTCGTCACCGCCGGCCAGCAGGTCCGCCCGCTACATGACCATGCAGGCGAACCTCACCAACCGCGACGCCGTCGTGGTCCCGCAGCCGTTCGTCAAGTGGTCCTACGAGCCGCCGCGCGCGGCCGATGTCCCCGCCGCCCTCGCGCGCGCCATCCACACCGCCTCGCTGCCGCCGCGCGGCCCCGCCTTCGTCTCCATCCCGATGGACGACTGGAACGCCGAGTGCGAGCCGTTCCCGGTGCGGACGGTGACCGCGGGCGGCGTGCCCGACGTGACCGAGCTGGCCGCGCGCATCGACGCCGCGCGCTCGCCCGCGCTCGTCGCCGGGCCGGAGGTGCTGGAGGGCTGGGACGCGGCGATCGCGCTGGCCGAGCGCGCACGGCTGAGCGTGTGGGCGACACCCGCGCCGGGCGGCGGCCGCCTCGGCTTCCCGGAGTCGCACCCGCAGTTCCGCGGCGTGCTGGCGCCGGCGATCGGCCCGGCCGGGCAGATGCTCGCCGAGCACGACCTGGTGATCGTGGCCGGCTCGCCCGTCTTCCCGTACTACCCGTACATGGCGGGCCCGGCGCTGCTCGAGGGCACCGCCCTGGTCGCCATCACCAACGACCCCGACGAGGCCGCTCGCGCCCCGGCCGGAGACGCCATCGTCGGCGACGTCGGCGCCGCGCTCGCCGCGCTCGCCACCGCCGTCGGAGATTCCGAGCGCGCGCTGCCGGAGCCGCTCGGCCCGCCACCGCCCGCCGAGGCCGGCACCAGCGCGGAGGTCCTCAGCGTGTTGGACGAGCTGCTGCCCGACGACGGCGTGGTCGTGCTGGAGGCGCCGTCGGCGACGATGGCACTGCGCAACCGCCTGCGGATCTCACGGCCCGGCTCCTACTACTTCGGCGCCGGCGGCGGCCTCGGCTTCGGCCTGGCGGGCGCGCTCGGCGTCCAGCTCGCGCTGCCCGACCAGCGCGTCGTCTGCGTGCTGGGGGAGGGCTCGGCGCAGTACGCGGTGACCGGCTTCTGGACCGCCGCCGCCTACAACCTGCCGATCACCTTCCTGGTCCTGCGCAACGAGGAGTACGCGATCCTCAAGTGGTTCGCGGACCTCGAGTCCGTCACCGGTGCCCCGGGGCTCGACCTGCCCGCGCTCAACACCGCCGCCGTCGCCCAGGGCTACGGCGTCCCGTCCGAGCGCGTGACCGGTGCGGAGGACCTGCGCACCGCTCTGACGGGCGCGCTCGAAGCGGACGGGCCGCGCCTCGTCGAGGTCGGCGTCGCGCCCGGCATGAGCCTCTTCTGACCGGGCGCCGGCGCTCGCCGCCCCTCGCCGTGGCAACCCTTAACCTGCCGGGATGATCGCCGCCGCCGTGGCTGCCGCCGCGTTCACCTTCGACGCGCAGCCGCTGCCCGCGGACGTGCGCGAGCGCGTCGTCGGTTCCTCCTGGCACAAGGGCTGCCCCGTCGGGCTCAAGGACCTGCGCTACGTGCGCCTCAGCCATCGCACCTTCAAGGGCGGCACGCGCGCGGGCGAGCTGATCATCCACGCCGACGCGGTCCCGGCCGTGCGGCGCGCCTTCGCCCGGCTGTACCGCAAGCACGTCCCGATCCGCCGCATGCGCCTCGTCGACGACTACGGCGCCAGCGACTACCGCTCCATCGAAGCCGACAACACATCCGCCTTCAACTGCCGCAACGTGGCGGGCGCCTCCCACTGGTCCCAGCACGCCTACGGCCGCGCGATCGACATCAACCCGATCGAGAACCCGTACGTCTACGCGAACGGGACGACGTCGCACCCGGCGTCCGTGCCCTACCTGGATCGCTCCGACCACCGCCGCGGCATGGCGACCCCGAAGGGCAGGCTCGTCCGGGCCTTCAAGGCACAGGGCTGGGGCTGGGGCGGGACGTGGTCGCCCGCACGTGACTACCAGCACGTCTCGGCGACCGGCACCTAGCCTTCCCGGATGGACGAAGGCCAGGCCATTCTCGCCGGGGGCGCGCTGCTCGCCGCGGCGCTGGGTGCCTCGCTCCTGGCCGGCCGCATCCGCGTCCCGGGCCTCGTCCTCTTCCTCGGTCTGGGGATGCTGCTGGGGACCGATGGCCTCGGCCTGATCCACTTCGACGACGCCGAGAAGGCCCGCGTCATCGGCATCGTCGCGCTCGCGCTGATCCTGTTCGAGGGCGGGCTGGCGGCCGGCTTCGACGAGATCCGGCCCGTGCTCGTGCCGAGCTCGGCGCTCGCGATCGGCGGCACCGTCGTCACGGCGGTGGTGGCCGGGTTCGCCGCGGGGTGGCTCTTCGACCTGACCACGCTCGAGGGGATGCTGCTCGGCTCCATCCTCGCCTCCACGGACGGGGCCGCCGTCTTCGCAGTGCTGCGGGGATCGACACTGCGCCGGCGCCTCGCGCGCACGCTGGAGGGGGAGGCGGGCTTCAACGACCCGGTCGCCGTGCTCCTCGTGCTCGGCTTCGTCGACTGGATCCAGAAGCCCGAGTACGGCTTTCCGGACATGCTGCTCCTGTTCGTCGAGGAGATCGGGATCGGGCTCGCCGTGGGCGCCGCAGTCGGCTGGTTGAGCATCCAGGCGCTGAAGGCGACCCGGCTGGCCTCGGCGGGCCTGTACCCCGTCGCCTCGCTGGCCATCGCCGGCGTGGCCTTCGGGGCCGCCGACGTGCTGCACGGATCCGGCTTCCTCGCCGTGTACCTGGTCGGGCTCGCGCTCGGCAGCGCGCAGATCCCGGCCAAGCGCACCATCGTCACCTTCCACTCGGGGATGGGCTGGCTCGCCCAGGTCGTCATGTTCCTGGCGCTCGGCCTCCTGGTGTTCCCGTCCCAGCTCGGCGAGGTCGCGCTGGAGGGGACGGTGCTGGCGGTGATCGTGGTGGTCGTCGCCCGGCCACTGGGGGTGTTCGCGTCGACGCTCGGCATGGGGTTCGGGGTGGCGGAACGGGTCGTGCTCGGCTGGGCCGGGCTGCGCGGCGCGATCCCCGTCGTCCTGGCCACCTTCCCGATCACGGCCGGCATCGCCGGCAGCCTCGAGTTCTTCAACATCGTCTTCTTCGCGGTGCTCGTCTCGACCGTCGTGCAGGGGGCGACGTTCGAGGCGCTCGCGGCGCGGCTGAAGGTCACCACCAACGAGTCGGCGCTGCCCGAAGCGCTGCTGGACGTCGGCGCGGTCCGCCGGCTCGGCGCCGAGGTGGTCGAGTTCCCCGTGGAGGCCGCGCACGCGATCACCGGCCACCGCGTGCGCGAGACGGGGCTACCGCGCGACGCGCTGCTCAACGTGATCATCCGCGGCGACCAGGCGATCCTGCCGCGGGGCTCCACGATGATCGAGGCGGGCGACCGCCTGCACCTGCTGGTCCGCCAGGAGGCGTCGGTCGAGCTGCGCACCCTGCTCGAGCGCTGGCAGAACGGTCCGGTCGGCGCGCCGCCACGCGTCCGGCCGCCGCTGCGCACCTCGCCCGCCCCGTTCTCCATGCGCCCCTGGGAAGACCACGACGGCGACCCGTCGGCGCCGCAGTCGATCCGCGACGTCGCCGTCCTGGATCGGATGCTCACGCGCCGCGACGGTGTGCCCGGGGCACTCGTCGCCCTGGAGGACGGGCGCTACGCCTTCACCGGCGCGGTCGTGGGCGTCGGCAACCGGACGGCGGCGCTGGACGGTGCCCGGCGGCAGCTGCGGCTGGCGACCGACGACTCCGAACGGGCCTGGTGGCGCAACGTGATTGGCGCTCTCGCCGCTCCTCAGTAAGAATGCGGTCCGGGAGGCCGACGGAGGGGAGATCATGGCAGTGGTGACCGAGGTGTTCGACGCGACGCGTCAAGCGACGTTGGAGGCGCTGTGCGACACGTTCGTGCCGTCCGTGTCCTCCGACAGCGAGGACCCGCTGGAGCGCGAGTTCATGGCGCGCAGCGCGGCGGACCTCACCGTCGCGGCGCAGATCCAGGGACTGCTCGCGCAGGCGATGCTGCCCGAGGAGATCGAGCAGGTCGGCGGGCTGCTCGACGCGCTCGAGGCGGAGGGCTTCAGCGCCGCGCCGGTCGAGGCGCGCACCGCGATCGTGCACGGCTTCCGCGCCGCCGACCCGGCCGCCAAGCTCGGCCTCCAGCAGCTCAAGGCGCTCACGCTGCTGTTCTTCTACGCGCTGCCCGACGAGCAGGGCCGCAACCCCAACTGGGAGCTGATCGGCTACCCCGGCCCGCGCTCGGCGCCACCCGCGGCCGAGAAGACGATCTCCGTCGCGTCCGTGGACGGCGAGGCGGCGACGCTGACCGCCGACGTGTGCGTGGTCGGCTCGGGCGCGGGGGGCGGCGTCATCGCCGCGCGCGCGGCCGCAGCGGGCAAGCGCGTCCTCGTGCTCGAGATGGGCGCGTACCGCAACGAGGCGGACTTCAAGCAGCTCGAGCTGCCCGGATACCTCGAGCTCTACTACGGCGGCGGGCTGGCGGCGTCCGAGACCGGCTCGATCTCCATCCTCGCCGGCCAGACGCTCGGCGGCGGCACCGTCGTCAACTACATGAACTGCGTCCGCACCCCGGACCGCGTGCTGGCCGAGTGGGCCGCGCACGGCGTCGAGGGCGTCGACGCGCCCGGCTTCGTCGACGAGCACATGGAGGTCGTGCTCGAGCGCCTCGGCGCGAACACGGAGATGACCCAGCAGAACGGGACGCACCAGCGGATGCTGGCCGCGTGCGACGAGCTCGGCTACGAGCACCGGCCGATCGTGCGCAACGCGTCCAGCGACGACGATCCGGTCAACTGCGGGTACTGCTCCTTCGGCTGCCAGCAGGGCTGCAAGCGGTCGGCGATGAAGACGTGGTTGCAGGACGCCTCCGACGCCGGCGCGCAGGCGCTGCCCGGTTGCCACGCCGACCGCATCCTGCACCAGGACGGCCGGGCCACCGGCGTCGCCGCCACCGTCACGCACGCGGACGGCACGACGACCACCGTCACCGTCGAGGCGCCGACCGTCGTCGTCGCCTGCGGCTCGGTCGAGTCACCGGCGCTGCTGTTGCGCTCGGGCATCGGCGGCCCCGCGGTCGGCAAGCACCTGCGCCTGCATCCCGCCTACCTCGTGATGGGCATCTACGACGACCCGGTCGACGGCTGGGACGGGCAGATCCAGTCGGCCCTGAGCGACCACTTCACCGACATCGAGGACGAGTGCGGCTTCCTGATCGAGGCCACCAGCGTCCAGCCGGGGCTGCTCGGCGCGTCGCTGCCGTGGGCATCCGGGGCCGAGCACAAGGAGCTGATGGCGACGCTGCGCTTCCAGGCGCCGTTCATCACCGTCGCGCGCGACCACGGGTCCGGCGAGGTCGTGCTCGACGAGCACGGCCGCGCCGTCGTGCGCTGGGGCCTCGAGGACGATGTCGACGCGCGGCTTGCGCGGCGCGCCAACGTCGAGCTCGCGCGCCTGCACCACGCGGCCGGCGCCCAGCGCATCTTCACCCTCCACGCCGAGCCCGTCGTCTGGAGCCAGGGGGACGACTTCGACGGCTACCTGCAGACGGTCGAGACCGCCAGCTACGAGCCCAACGACATCGCCTGCTTCACGGCGCACCAGATGGGCTCCTGCCGGATGGGCGCGGACCCGGAGACGTCGGTCGCGGACGGCCACGGCCAGCTGCACGACGTCGCCGGCGTGTGGATCGGCGACGCCAGCGCGTTCCCGACCGCGCCGGGCGTGAACCCGATGGTGACCATCATGTCGCTCGCCCACCGCACGGCCGAGCGAATGCTGGCCTAGGTCCAGAAGTCCTTGACCGTGTGCAGGTGCTCGCGGGCCATGCGGCCGTCGACCGGGCCGGGCCGGGCGGTCTCGATGTCCTCGAAGTTGGTCTTCGTGTAGTCAGGCACCGTCGGCTTCCTCCTGGAGTCGGGTACGCAGTGGCTCGGGGAGCTGCGCGGCCTTCTGCGCGGCGTAGTCGAAGCCGACGAGCACGCCGTAGCCCTCGGCCGCGAGCCGCTCGCCGACGCGCATCTCGAACGGGATCCTGAACGACGAGCGGCGCACGTCGCCGACCGAGCACGCGATCTCGACCTGCTCGTCGTAGTGCACGGGCGAGCGGTAGTTGATGTGGCACTCGGCGAAGATGAAGCCGAAGCCGTCGCCCTCGGGAGCGGCCGGCGTATGGGTGGGGACGAGGTGCCGCATGTAGGTGATGCGCGCGGTCTCGAAGTAGCGCAGGAAGACCACGTTGTTGAGGTGGCGCATGGCGTCGAGGTCGCCGAAGCGAACCCGCTCGACGTGGACGAAGCTCACCTAGTTCGTGCTCGGGTCGAGCGGCATGCGGGCGACGATGGCGAGCTGGCCGCCCTGGCGCTCGAGCACGCGCCGCCACAGCGACGGTGCGTCCTCGTCGAAGACGTCGTCGGCCTCGGCGTCGACGATGATCCAGTCGTCGCGCTCGAGCTCGGACTCGAGTTGCCCGGGCCCCCAGCCGGCGTACCCGGCGAAGACGCGGGCGCGCGCGAGCGGCGAGTGGTCGGGCAGATGGTCGGGCTCCTCCTCGTCCTCGAGGGCGAGGAAGCCGACGTCGGCGGTGACGAGCTGCGGCGCCTCCGCGGGGATCAGGTACTCGGCCAGGACGAGCACGGCGGACGGCTGCACGGGACCACCGACGTGGACGGCATCATCGGCGCCGGTGAGTTCCTCGAGATCGGGCACCGCCTCACCGACCGTGGTGTCGCTGGGGCGGTTGAGCACCACTCCGAGCGCACCCTCCTCGTTGTGCTCGCCCACCAGGACCACGGTGCGCTGGAAGTTCGGGTCCTCCAGCCTTGGGCCTGCGATGAGCAGCTGGCCTCGCAGCGAGTCCATCCGCGCTCAGACTAGTGCCGGTGGCTCCTCGTCCTCCTCGGGGTCACGCTCGGCGGCGCCGACGCTGAGCGCGGTCACCTTGGGGATCCGGCGGCGAGCTTCCTCGCCGCGCTGCTTGAGGTCCGCGGCCGACGGCCCGACCACCGCGCGTTCGGCCGCATTGAGATCCGGCCACGCAGCGCGCAGCTCGTCGAGGGCCATGCCGGCGCGGTCCAGCGCCTCCGTGGCGCCTTGCCACGCGCCGTCGCCGACGGCCGCCTCGGCCGCTCCCACGTCGAGCGACGCGTCCGCGAGGGTCTTCAGGTGCAAGCTCATCAGGGCGGGGAAGGATGGCGTGGCGTCCGGACGGGTCGACAGACTGCCCGCCCCATGACGGTTGCTGCTCCCCTTCGACGTCCCCTCCCCGATTGGCCCGCGAACCGCTCGTTGCGCAAGTGGCAGGTGGCCGCGACGGAGGCGTTCGAGGCGACCGACGGGCAGGCGTTCCTGGCCTCGGCGACGCCCGCCGCGGGGAAGACCACCTTCGGGCTGCACCTCGCCCACCGCCTGCTCCGCGACGGCGTGGTGCGCCGGGTCGTGGTGGTGGCGCCGACGACGCACATCTGCCGCCAGTGGGCGGCGGACGCGGCTCGCTACGGCATCGACCTCGAGCCCAACCGCGCCAATAGCGAGGGCCCCGAGCCGCGCGACCGGCACGGCGTCACCGTCACGTACCAGACGGTCGCGGCCGGCCCCGCCGTGCACCGCCGCCGCGCGGTCGACGTCCCCACCCTGCTGATCGCCGACGAGCCGCACCACATGGGCGAGCAGGCCGCGTGGGGGCGGACGGCGGTCGACGCGTTCGGCCCGTGCGCCAAGCGGCTGCTGCTGTCGGGGACGCCGTTCCGCTCCGACAACACGGCGATCCCGTGGGTCGCCTACGACGACGAGGGCGTCTCGCGCGCGGACTACTCGTACTCCTACACGCAGGCGCTCGAGGACCACGTCTGCCGGCCGGTCACGTTCTGCGCCTACGACGGAGACATGGAGTGGATGTCGGACGGGCGCCGCCGGCACGCGGACTTCGGGACGGTGCTGCCCGCCGCGGAGGCCGCCCGGCGGCTGCGGACCGCGCTGGACCCGGAGGGGGACTGGATGGCCGAGGTGCTGCGCGACGCCGACCGGCGCCTGGCGCAGGTGCGCGCCGGCGACGCGCCCGACGCGGGCGGCCTCGTGATCGCGGCCGACAAGGAGCACGCCGACCGCCTGGCGGGCAAGCTCGAGCAGCTCACCGGCGCCCGCCCGCCCGTGGTCACCTCGGACGACCCGAGGGCGTCGGCCCGGATCGCGGCGTTCGGCCGGTCGCGCGAGCCGTGGCTCGTGTCCGTGCTGATGGTCTCCGAGGGGGTGGACATCCCGCGCCTGCGCGTCGGGGTGTACGCCACGCCCGCGCGGACCGAGCTGTTCTTCCGCCAGGTCGTCGGGCGCTTCATCCGGCGCACGCCGGAGCGGGGCGAGCAGATGTCGTACGTGTACATGCCGTCGGATCCGAAGCTGGTGGCGCTGGCGGCCGCGGTCGAGGAGGAGCGGCGGCATGCGCTGATCGAGGAGACGGTGGCGGAGGAGGAACCGGTCGAACGGCAGCGTTCGGAGCCTTCGGAGCTGGCCTTCACCGCCTTGTCCTCGACGGGGCGTCTCGGTGGGTTGGTCACGACATCCAACCCGGGTGATCAGATGGGGTTCTTCGACGCGCCCGCCCCCGCTCACGCGCCCTCGGTGCCTGCCGCTGTCGAGTCCCCGGACACCGAGGAGACGAGCTACCAGGCGCGGGAGCGGCTCCGGGCGGAGCGCGCGACGCTGGTGCGGGAGCTCTCGCAGCGCTCGCGCACCCCGTTCCGCGCCCTGCACGCGGAGGCGAACCGCGCGTCCGGCGCCGCGTCGGTGAGCGCCGCGACGGTCAAGCAGCTCGAAAAGGGCAACGCCTGGCTCGAAAAGCGGCTCCGGAAGTAGGCCTGGCGGATCAGGCATCCAGAGGATGCCGAAGGCGCCAGGCTCAGTCGGCGGCGATGGTCATGTCGCGGCCGGCCGACTTGGCCGCGAGCAGCGCCCCCTCGGCGCGGGCCATGATCAGCTCGGCCGGCTCCTCGCCGTTCCACAGCGCGACACCGGCGGAGGCGGTCTGGGAGCGGGGGGTGAGGTCGCGGACGCGCTCGATGACCTCGATCGCCTCGCCGAGCATGCAGCCCGGCAGCAGGGCGCAGAAGCGGCCGCCTTCGAGGCGGGCGAGGAAGTCGACGTCACGCAGCGCGCCCGCCCAGGCGGCACCGGTCTCCTTGAGCAGGCGGTCGCCCTCGCGCTCGCCGCGCAGCATGTTGAAGGCGCCGAGCGCGTCGAGGTCGAGCAGCGCGACGCACATGGGCAGCTCGCCGCGGCGGGCCCGGGCCAGCTCGCGGGGCAGCTCGGCGTCGAACATCCGCTCCGTCGCGAGTCCGGTCAGCGGGTCGGACAAGGCGAGCTCGCCGAGGCGGTCGCGCAGGCCGGCGTGCTCGATCGCGGCAGCGGCCTGCGCGGCGATCAGCCGCAGCACGGCGGACAGCGAGTCCGACGGCGCCGAGGCCGTCTCGCGCCAGACCAGGATGATGACGCCGGACACGGAGCCCTCGCGCACGATCGGCTCGAACAGCGCCGAGCGGGCCTGCGTCGCAGCGACCAGGGGGGCGGCGAGCGCCGGGTGGTCGGTCGCGTCGGCGACGAAGTAGCTCTCCAGCGACGAGAAGGCGCGGGCGGCGCCGCGCGGGCCCTCGTCGCGGGCCTGGATGGTCACGGGCGCCATGTCGACGCCGAACATGGCGGTCGAGGACAGCTCGCGCCCGGCGGGCTCGAGCAGGAAGGCGACGGGGGCGCCGGAGGCCTCGCAGGCCGCTTCGAGGATCGCCTCGCGCGGATCGCCGTCGCCGGACAGCGCCCGCGCGGCGCGCGACACGGCGGCCATCCCGCGCGCCTGCGAGCGCAGCGAGTCGTTCAGGCGGCGCACGTCGCGCTCCTGCGTCTCCCGCTCCAGCTCGTGGGCGAGGACGCGCGCGAGCATCGTGAACAGCTGCTCGTGCTCGACCCGGAACGCGTTCGCCTCCCGCGCCATCGCGCTCAGCGCGCCGACGCGCGAGCCGTCCGTCAGCTCCAGCGGCGTCCCGAGATACGAGCCGGCGCCGAAGCGCCCCTGGTCGGCCATCCGCCCGTAGACCGGGTGCGACGCGACGTCGTTGCACAGCCGCGGCGCGCGGTCGTCGGCCATGTGCACGTCGAAGGAGTCCGACAGCGGCAGCGCGAGGTTGGAGCGCAGGCCGAACTCGCCGCCGTTGCGGGTGTCGACGATCCGGTGGATGTCGTGGCTGCGGTCGAGGTGGGCGAGGAAGATCGCCGCGTCCGGGACCTGAGCGGCCAGGAGGTCCAGCACGGAACGCGTCGCGTCCGCGAACGACCGGTACTGGGTCGCCGACAGATCAGCGGCCGCCTGGATGGCTCCGAACTCCACTCGAAGATCATCGGTCATGACGAGGGTGCGCTGTAGCCTCGCGGTCGTGCGGCTGGCCAGCTTCCTCGATCCGGAGACGCGCGGGCCCCGTGCGTGCGAAATCCGCGAGGGCATCGCCGTCGCCTACGACCCGGGCGTCACCGTCCGCGACCTGCTCGCCGAGCCGGTGCCCGCCGCCGGCCGGGAGCACGCCCTCGACGCCGTCACCCTGCTCGCTCCGACGACGCCGCGGGCCATCTTCGGCATCGGCCTCAACTACGCCGCCCACGCCGGCGAGACCGGCCGCGACCTGCCCGAGCAGCCGATGGTGTTCATGAAGCTGCCCAGCTCCAGCGCCGCACCGAACGGGGACGTCACCGTCCCCGAGGCGTGCTGGCGCCGCCTCGACTACGAGGGCGAGCTGGCCGTCGTCATGGGCGCGCACGGGGTCATCGCGGGCTACGCGATCGCCGACGACCTGAGCGCCCGCGACCTCCAGGGCCGCGAGCCGCAGTGGACGCGCGCGAAGGGCTTCGACAACAGCTGCCCGTGGGGGCCGTGGGTGACGACCGCCGACGAGGTCCCCGACCCGCGCGCGCTCCGGCTCACCACCCACGTCAACGGCGAGCCGCGCCAGGACAGCTCGACCGACGACCTCGTGTTCGGCCCCGAGGAGCTCGTCGGCTTCATCTCCGAGACCATCACGCTCGAGCCGGGCGACCTGATCCTCACCGGGACGCCCAACGGCGTCGGCGTGGCGATGGACCCGCGGACGTTCCTCGAGCGCGGTGACGTCGTCCGCATCGAGATCAGCGGCCTGGGGGCGATCGAGCACACCGTGCGCTGATGCGGTGGCGAGTGCTGCTTGCCGTCGCGTTCGTGGCGATCGTCGGCGGCCTGATCGCGCTGCGCGACCAGGGCTACCTCGGCGGGCGGTTGAAGGGCGGCCCGCTGCAGATCGGCGGCTCGAGTGGCTCGGCCCGGGTGGTGCGCGCGCACGAGGGCATGGTCCCCGTCTTCGGGCTGCGGGGATCGCTGGAGGGCGGCCCGGTCCGGGTCCAGAACGTCCGCTCGCGGATCGTGTCCCCCGAGCTCGAGGTGCTCGGCCCGAACGTCGCCACCCGCCCGCGCCGCGGCCGCTCGGCGTGGCCGCCGTCCGACGCCACGGTCCCGCTCGAGGACGCGACGCTGCGCGCCGACCACCCGGAGGCGATCATGGGCCTGCGCGCCCAGCGGGCCGGCGTCTACTACGCGATCGGCCTGATCGTCGACTACCGCCGGGGCCAGCGCCGCTACCGCGACCGGGAGTCGCAGCGGCTGTGCGTCTCCTTCGGGCGACGCCAGCGCTGCGACCCCGGCTACGACGGGCCCGGCGCCGCGCGGGTCGCCCAGGTCGGCGGACCGGCCCGCTACCCCAGGGCCAGGCTCACCCCCACGGAGGCCGTCTACAGCCGGCCGGGGGAGCGGCGGCTGCGCATCACCCTGTCCAACCAGTCCCGCTCGGTCATCGACATCTCCGAGCTCGCCTTCGACCGCAATCCCTCGGGCGTGGCGATCGTCGCCACGGAGCCCGAGGAGCTGCGCCTGGCCCCGCACGGCTACCAGTCCGTGCGGCTGCGGGTGACCGTCCCCGAGGGATGCGACGAGCGCTTCGCTCGCCTGCGCGCCGAGCTGGATAGCCAGCGGCGGTCGATCCCGCTCAGCCTGCCGCTGCGCTTCGCCTGCTAGTGCGAGCTGATGACGGTGTCGATGAGGCCGTACTCGGCGGCCTCGTCGGGCTTGAAGAAGCGGTCGCGCTCCATGTCGGTGTGGACGCGCTCCTCCGTCTGCCCGGTGTGGTGCGCGTAGATCTCGTCCACGCGCTTGCGGGTCTTGAGGATCTCGGCCGCGTGGATCTCGATGTCCGTCGACTGCCCCTCGAAGCCGGCGCTGGGCTGGTGGATGAGGATGCGCGAGTTGGGCAGCGAGAAGCGCTTGCCCTTCGCGCCGCCGGTGAGCAGCAGCGAGCCCATGCTCATCGCGACGCCGCAGCAGATCGTCGCTACGTCGGGCTTGATGAACTGCATCGTGTCGTACACCGCGAGCCCCGCGTAGATCGAACCGCCGGGCGAGTTGATGTAGATCGAGATGTCCTTCTCGGGGTCGCTGGACTCGAGGTGGAGCAGCTGGGCGACGACGAGGTTGGCGATCGTGTCGTCGATCGGGCTGCCCAGGAAGATGATCCGCTCGTTGAGCAGCCTCGAGAAGATGTCGAACTCGCGCTCTCCGCGGGCGGTGCGCTCGATGACCATGGGGACCAGCGGCATGGCTCCGACGCTAGTGCAGGCCGCCGCTGCGGACCTCCGCGCGCAGGCGGTCCGGGTAGTTCGTGATGATCCCGTCGACCCCCGCCGCGATCAGCGCGGCCATGCGCTCGGGGTTGTCGACGGTGAAGGCGATGACGTCGAGGCGCCGTGCATGGGCGGCGCCGACCAGCGTCGGGGTCGCCCTGGCCGCCGGGACGGCGACGGCGTCGAACCCGGCGCGCTGCACCGCGCTGGCGAGGCCGGAGCGGAACGGCCGCGAGCGCACGCGGACGCCGCCGAGCCAGCGGCTGCCGGGGAACAGCGTCACGTCGTTGGCAAGCGCCTGCAGGCGCAGCCGCGGCTCGCGCCGGGCGATCTCGCGCAGCACGCGCCAATCGAAGGACTGCACGGTTGTCCGTCGCACGGCGCGCGCCGCGCGTACGGCGTCCACGATGTGGCGCGCGATCACCGCGGGCGCGTAGGTGTCACGCGGCTGGTAGGGGTCGATCTTCGCCTCCACCAGGACCCGCGTACCGGGGACCGCCCGGAAGACCTGGTCCAGCGTCGGGACGTGAGCGCCGGGCGCCTCCGGCGTCCCGCAATCCAGCCGCCGGACCTGGCGCAGCGTCAGGTTCTTGAAGAAGCGGTTCCGGTAGGGGCCGCGACAGACGCTGACGCGCAGGTCGTGGCGGGCGATGATCTGCAGGTCGCGGGTCAGCGTCACGTCGGCTTCGACGGAGGTGGCGCCCGCCTGCGCCCCGGCCTGGAACCCGATGATCGTGTTCTCGGGCGCGAGCCCGCGGGCTCCCCGATGTCCGATCACCTCGAAGGAGCGGGCGTCGGCGATCTGCAGCGCGAATACGATCCCCGCGATGGCGAAGGTCTTCGAGGAGATCACGGAGCACATCCGTGCGTGGGTCGGTCGCCAGTCCATGTTCTTCGTCGCCACTGCCCCCTTGCAACCCGACGGGCACGTGAATGTCTCGCCGAAGGGACCGATCGGGTCGCTGCGGATCACCGGTCCCCGCTCGCTCTCCTTCCTGGACATCAGCGGCAGCGGGGCGGAGACCATCGC
This sequence comes from uncultured Solirubrobacteraceae bacterium, assembly GCA_963740765.1. GTDB lineage: Bacteria > Actinomycetota > Thermoleophilia > Solirubrobacterales > Solirubrobacteraceae > DATLGB01. The sequence continues at coordinate 162,755 of CAVUFN010000018.1, forward strand.
ACACCTGCGCGAGAACGGCCGCATCGTGATCATGCTGTGCGCGTTCGAGGGACCGCCGCGGATCGTGCGCTTCCACGGGACCGGCACCGTGCTGCGCTGGGACGAGCCCGGCTTCGACGCGGCGGCGGCCGGCTTCGAGCACCTGACGATCCCGGAGGCGCTGCGCGCGGTCGTCACGGTGGACGTCACCCGCGTCTCGGACTCGTGCGGCTACGGGGTCCCGCTGATGGCCTTCGAGGGGACGCGCGAGCACCACGCCCTGTCGTCGGCCAAGAAGCTGCGGGTGATGGGCGCCGACGGCTACGAGGCACGCAAGCTCACCAAGAACGCGGTCTCCCTCGACGGCCTGCCGGCGGTCGATTAGGTGTTCGAGCCCACCCTCCCGAACCTCCTCACCGTCTTTCGCATCCTGCTCGTCCCCGTGCTGGTGGTCGTGCTGCTGTCGGAGGTCTTCGACGCGACCTGGCCGGCGGCGGTCGTGTTCGTCGTCGCCTCGGCCACCGACGTCGCCGACGGGTACCTCGCGCGCCGCAACGACCAGGTCACCAACTTCGGCAAGCTGTGGGACCCGCTCGCGGACAAGCTGCTCGTCACCGCCGCGCTCGTCTCCCTGGTCGATCTGGGCCGGGTCGAGGCGTGGGTGGCGATGGTGGTGATCGCCCGTGAGTTCGCGGTCACCGGGCTGCGCCAGGTCGCCGTCGAGCAGGGTCACGTGATCGCCGCGAGCGTCGCCGGCAAGGTCAAGACGTTCCTGCAGGTGGCGATGGTCCTGGTGCTGATCATCGTCGCCGATCACACCGTCCTCGTCGACCTGCTCGTGTATCTCACGGTCGCCGTGACGGTCGGATCCGGGGCCGGCTACTTCTACCGCCTGCAGCACACGGCAGCCGAAGAACTCAGGCCGTCATAAGAAATGGGCCATCCGCTCCGTTCATTGGCTGACCATGGAGACCCTGCTCGATGACGGAGGCCCGGTTGCCGCACTGCCCGACCTCCAGCCCCTGATCGCCGAAGGCCAGGAGCGCGGCTCGCTCACGGCCGAGCGGATCGCCACGGCGCTGGCCGACGTGGACATCACCAAGGAGCAGATCCTCGAGCTGCACGACTACCTCGCCGAGCAGGGCATCGCGATCCTGTCGCCCGCCCGCGAGGTCGACCTCACCGTCGAGCCGTCGCTGGACTCCCTGCGCCTCTACCTGCGCTCGATCGGCCGCGTCGGGCTGCTGACCGCCGAGCGGGAGGTCGAGCTCGCGCGGCGCATCGAGCGCGGCGACCTCGCCGCCAAGCAGGCGATGGTCGAGGCCAACCTGCGCCTCGTGGTCTCCATCGCCAAGGGCTACCTCGGCCGTGGCCTGTCCTTTCTCGACCTCATCCAGGAGGGCTCGCTCGGGCTCATCCGCGCGGTCGAGAAGTTCGACTACCGCCGCGGCTACAAGTTCTCCACCTACGCCACCTGGTGGATCCGCCAGGCCGTCACCCGCGCCGTCGCCGACAAGGGCCGCACCATCCGCATCCCCGTCCACATGGTCGAGCGCCTCAACAAGGTCGCCCACGTCGAGCGCTCCCTCGTGCAGGACCTCGGCCGCGAGCCGACGCCCGAGGAGGTCGCCGCCCAGCTCGACTGGTCCGTGCGCGAGGTCCGCGACATCCAGCGCATCGCCCAGCAGCCCGTCTCCCTCGAGAAGCCGGTCGGGGACGACGACTCCTCTTCGCTGGGCGACTTCGTCGAGGACGAGTCGGCGGTCTCCCCGTTCGAGAGCGCGTCGCTGAGCATGCGCAACGAGAACGTCCGTGCGGCGCTCAGGGCGCTGCCCGCGCGCGAGCGCGAGGTGATCGAGATGCGCTACGGCCTCGCCGGCCCGCGCCCGTTCACGCTGGAGGAGGTCGGCAAGGCCTTCAACGTCACCCGCGAGCGCATCCGCCAGATCGAGTCGCACACGCTCAAGAAGCTCGAGTCGCTGCCCGAAGCGCAGCAGCTCCGCGGTCTCGGCTGACCTGACCCGCGCTCAAGCGCGGGCGGGCGGGCCGTCCGGTCGAGGTACGAACATACGTTCCCCATGAACACGCGCCAGCAGGGCGATCAGGGAGAGGCATCGGCGATCGAATGGCTTGTGAGCCGCGGCGCGCCCGTCTACATCCCGTTCGGCCACAGCCCCGATATCGATCTCGTCGCCTGGTGGGAGGGGCGCTTGATCGGTGTGCAGGTCAAGACGACGGCGCGGCGCATGCCCAAGGGCCGCTGGCAGCCGATGCTGTGCACGAAGGGAGGCAACCAGAGCTGGGGCGGGGTCGCGAAGCTGTTCGACGCGGCGCGCTGCGACTACCTGTTCGTGCTCGTCGGGGACGGCCGTAGATGGTTCATGCCGTCGAGCGCCGTCGAAGCTCGTACCGCGATCGTCCTCGGCGGCCCGAAGTACGCAGAGTTCGAGGTCGAGCGCGGGCGTGAATTCGCGTGATCGCTAGCATGCCGCCTCGCCTTTGGCGGGATTCCCGAGCGGTCAAAGGGGACGGACTGTAAATCCGTTGGCTCAGCCTTCGCAGGTTCGAATCCTGCTCCCGCCATTGCGTAGGGTGCTTGCCATGGCACGCATCAAGATCGGGGTCCAGGTCCAGCCGCAGCACGCGGACATCGACGGGATGCGCCGGGCGTGGCGCGAGGCCGACGAGCTCGGCGTCGACACGATCTTCAACTGGGACCACTTCTATCCGCTCTACGGGGAGCCGGACGGCCCGCACTTCGAGGCGCTGACGACTCTCGCCAGCATGGCCGAGAACACCGAGCGCGCGATGATCGGCTCGCTGGTCATCTGCAACAGCTACCGCAACCCCGAGTACCTCGCGGACGCGCACCGGACGATCGACCACCTCAGCGGCGGGCGCGCCATCCTGGGGATCGGCGCCGGCTGGTTCCAGCGCGATTACGACGAGTACGGCTACGAGTTCGGCGACGCGCCGTATCGCCTGCGCGAGCTGCGCGCATCGCTCCCGCGGATCAAGGAGCGCCTCGGCAAGCTCAACCCGCCCCCCGTCGGCAAGCTCCCGATCCTCATCGGCGGCAGCGGCCCGAAGGTCACGCTCAAGCTCGTCGCCCAGTACGGCGACATGTGGCACTCGTTCGGCGACGCGGACGCCTTCCGCAAGAAGGACGGCATCCTGCGCGGGCACTGCGAGACGGTCGGGCGCGACCCCGACGAGATCGAGCGCACGTGGGGCGCCCACAGCGGCCTGGACGGCGCCGCGGCCGACGAACTGGTCGACGCCGGGGTCCAGCACCTGATCGCGGGCATCGGCGGGGACGGCAGCGGCTACGACCTGGGGGCCGTTCGCGAACTCATCCAGTGGCGCGACGCGCGCGGCGACGCGTAGCATCAGCCCCATGTCCACCGCCGCAGAGGCGTCGCCGACGACGACGCTCAACCCGCAGGACTTCCTGGACACGGACTGGCTCCTCACCGGCGAGGAGAAGCTGATCCGCGAGAACGTCCGCAACTACGTCCAGAAGGAAGTGCTCCCGCACGTCGGAGACTGGTTCGACAAGGGCGTGCTGCCGGCGCGCGAGCTGGCCAAGGCGTTCGGCGACCTCGGGCTGCTCGGCATGCACCTGGAGGGCTACGGGTGCGCCGGCGCGAGCGCCATGAGCTACGGCCTCGCCGTGCTCGAGCTCGAGGCAGGGGACAGCGGGATCCGCTCCCTCGTCTCCGTCCAGGGCTCGCTGGCGATGTACGCGATCTGGAAGTACGGGTCCGAGGAGCAGAAGCAGGAGTGGCTCCCGCGCATGGCGGCCGGGGACGCGGTCGGCTGTTTCGGCCTCACCGAGCCGGACTTCGGCTCCAACCCCGGCGGGATGCGCACGCGCGCCAAGCGCGACGGGGACGACTGGGTCCTCAACGGCCAGAAGATGTGGATCACCAACGGGTCGATCGCCGACGTCGCCGTCGTCTGGGCGCGCACCGACGATCGCGTCCGCGGCTTCGTCGTCCCGACGGACACGCCGGGCTTCAGCGCCCCGGAGATCCACAAGAAGCTGTCGCTGCGCGCGAGCGTGACCAGCGAGCTCGTGCTCGAAGACGTCCGCCTGCCCGGCGACGCGGTCCTGCCCGAGTCGGCCGGCATCGCCTCTCCGCTGGGGTGCCTGAACGAGGCCCGCTCGGGCATCGTGTTCGGCGCGATGGGGGCGGCCCGCGCCTGCCTCGAGTCCGCCGTCGAGTACTCCAAGACGCGGGTGCAGTTCGACCGCCCGATCGGCGGCTTCCAGCTCACCCAGAAGAAGCTCGCCGACATGGCCGTCGAGGTCAACCGCGGGACGCTGCTCGCCTACCACCTCGGCCGCCTCAAGGACGCGGGCCGGGCGGTGCCCGATCAGGTGTCGATGGGCAAGCTCGCCAACGTCAACGCCGCGCTGTGGGTCGCGCGCGAGGCCCGGCAGATCCTCGGAGGAAACGGCATCACGCTGGAGTATCCGGTCATCCGGCACATGAACAACCTGGAGTCCGTCGTCACGTACGAGGGGACCGCCGAGGTGCACGCGCTCGTCATCGGGCACGCGCTGACGGGGATCCAGGCCTTCCGCTAACCGAGGAGCGTCCTTTCCATGATGTGTCTGGTCACCGTCCGGCAGCTCAAGCCGGGCAGCTACGACGATTTCCGCGCCGCGTGGACGCCCGACCCGTGGCCGCCGCAGCTCCAGCGCGTCGAGGTCCTGCGCAACGACGACGACCCCGACCAGGTGATGACCGTCGGCTACCTCGACGTCACCGCCGACGAGCTGGACGCGATGCGCGACCAGGAGGAGATCCTGGAGGGCGAGGCGGCCCGGCTCGAGCGCATCGCCCCGTTCGAGGACCAGGTCCTCGTCAACGGCATCTTCGAGCTCGTCGAGGAGGTCACGGGGTGAGGGTCGTCGTGCTCGTCCTTGCGGCCCTGGCGTTCACGGCCGCGCCCGCCGTGGCCAAGACGTGCGCCAACCCGCCGTTCCCCGGCTCGGGCTACTTCACCTCGCTGTCGGTGAAGAAGACGGGCTGCGCCGCCGGCAAGGCGGTCGCGCTCGCGTGGACGAACTGCCGCCGCGGCAACGGGCCCAAGGGCCGCTGCACGCAGAAGGTCAAGGGGTACTCCTGCACCGAGAAGCGCGTCTCGATCCCCACGGAGTTCGACGGCGTCGTCTCGTGCAGGAAGGGTCACAAGCGCGTGAAGTTCTCCTACCAGCAGAACACGTAGCGCGATGCGGTGGCTCGGGCTGGCGGTCGCGATCGCGGTGCTGTCGGCCGCGCCCGCGCACGCCGTCCCGACCTGCTTCGCCGCCGCCGCCCGCGATCCCGAGACGTCGTGCTCGAACCCGGCGCTGCGCCTCGCCGCCCGGCCCGGCCTGGCCGCGGCCCTGATCACGCCCAGCTACCCGTGCACCGGCAACGGGACGGTGGGGGACGCGGCCAGCCGCATCGACGGCGCGCTGTTCGCCTGCGCGTTCGGGACGCCGGAGGCCGAGGCCACGCGGACCGTCGCGCTGGTCGGCGACAGCCACGCGATGGCGTGGCGCGCCGGCGTGGCGGGCGCGTTCAAGCGCCTGGGGTGGCGCGGGATGGACCTGACCCGCAGCCACTGCGCGTTCTCGGCCTCGGTGCGTGACCTCGACGAGCCCGAAGAGGTGATCGGGTGCGTGCGCTTCAACATCCGCGTGATCGACTGGCTGGAGGCGCATCCCGAGGTGACCGCCGTCGTCGTCGGGCACCAGACCGCCGGCACGCCGTACATCGCGCCGCCCGGCCTGACGTCGTTCCAGGCGGAGACGCTCGGCTTCCAGACGGCCTGGGAGGCCCTGCCGGCGTCCGTCGAGCGTGTGCTGGCCCTCCGCGACAACCCGGCCTACCACAGCGCGATCCACGTCGTCCGTTGCGTTCGCCGCGCCCGCCGCGCGGGTGTCTCCCCGGGTGCGTTCTGCGCCCGCCCGCGGCGCGAGTCACTGCATCCCGACGCGTACGTCGACGCGGTCGACGGCCTCGGCGAGGCCCGCTACGCGCTGATCGACATGACCGACTTCTTCTGCTCGCGCCGCAAGTGCTTCCCGGTGATCGGCGGCGCGCTCGTCACCAAGGACGGCCGGCACCTGACCCGCGTCTTCTCGACGAGCCTGGGTCCGTACCTGGCGCGCGCCTTCAGGCGGGTGGTCGACCCGTACTTCCTGCCGTGAGGCGGGTGGTGCTCGCGACCAGCGCGGGCCGATCGGTACGCGCACGGCCGAGGAAGCGCTCGAGGTGTTCGAAGACGCGCTCGTGGTTGAGCAGGTGGAAGTGGTTGAGGCCGCCGAGGTGGACGCAGTCGTCGACCGAGACCTCGACGTCCTTCGGGCCCCGGGCTGACCCCTCGCGGACGAGGAAGTCACCGAGCACGAGGCCGATGGGGTGCTTCGGATCGGCCGTGAAAGTCGCACCGAGGAACAGGTGGTGGACGCCGTCGATCAGCGGCCCGCACTCGATCCCGTGGCGAAGGTCGCGGATGCCCGCGCTGCGCTGGTCGAGGATGCTCCCGAGCGGCGCGACCTCGGGCAGCTTGGCCAGCAGCCCTGCGGCGCGGTGGACGACCTGCTCCAGCGGCGCGCCCTGGTTGGGGCTGCCCAGGCAGGCGACATGCGTGAGGAGGTGGCGCCAGCTCGACTCCTCGGCGCCCGCGACGCGGACCACGAGTCCGCCCATCGAGTGCCCGACGAGGGCGATCCGCCCGATCGGCCCGGGCCACTGCTCGACCACGTCCTCCAGCAGGCGCGCGAGGCGGCGGCCGTTCTCGAGGATCGGCAGGCCGCTGTTGTACCGGACGTGAATGGGCGTCCAGCCGTCCTCGGCCAGCCGCTCGCCGTAGGACCCGGCCGCGCCCCACGAGCGCTCCGTCTCGAACAGCCCGTGGACGAGCACGACGAGCGACGGCGAGTGCGGGGTGAGGTCCTCGACCGCGGCCGGCATCCCGTCCCGCCAGAGCCCCATGTGGGTGGCCAGCGCGTCGTCCTCCAGCGCCAGCTCGTGGCCGATCAGCCCGTTGACGACGGCCTGGACCTGCGCCCCGCGCTTCGAGCGCGAGACGATCTCCGGATCCACGCCGCGCGCCTTGGCGACCATCGCACCGGCCTTCGCGCCCGTGGACACCCCCACGCGCACCCCCGCGTAGACCGCGGTCGAGATGCCGTCGTGCAGCGCGCGCGCCGGGAGCGCCGCCGGCCCGAGCCGCGTGAAGATCCTGTTGGCGACCGCAGCGTGGACACCCTGCGCGGGCGTCGTCGCGAGCCGGTCGACGCCGTCCCCGGCCGCCCGCCCCAGCGCGCCCAGCTCGTCCTTGAAGGTCATGCCCCAAGAAAACCACATCACCGACCCGTGTTACACGGATCGATGTCACACAGCGTCAGTTCGCGAACCCGACGTCGAACGTGACGGTGACGCCGGGACCTCCGGTCGGCAGCCCGCGGGCGATGCCGACGCCGGCGTCCTGCGACGGCGCCAGCAGCACGTTCGCCCGATGGCCGGGGGACCGCATCCACTGCCGCACGATCGCCGCCGCCGTCCCGAGCTTGCCCTGCCCGACGGCGATGTTCTCGGCCAGCCCCCACCGCCGCTCCTTGCCCGAGAGATAGTCAGCCTGCCTGGCTCGCGTGACCAGCGTGCTCCCGTCCGGGCTGTCGTGGGCGAAGTATCCAGCGGCGACCATGTCCTGCGAGTGCCGGCTCGCGGCCTCCACGAGCCGCCGATCCGCCCTGACCTTGTGCAGCCCGGCCTCGGCTCGCTCCTTGTTGATCAGGCACAGCGTCGCGCGGCGCACCTTCGCGGCGTTGTCCTTGCGCAGCGGCGCGTGCGCGTCCGGACAGGCGGCGGCCGCTGGTGCGGCGCCCACCGCCCACACCGCCATCGCCGTCAGGAAGACTCGCCATCCGCGCATCCCCATCCATCGGCGCGTTGGCGCTCCACATCCACCCGGACCGCCTCCGGCTCCGACGCCCGTCCATCGCTACGATGACGCTCCCGCGCCCTCCTAGCTCAGTTGGTAGAGCACTTCCATGGTAAGGAAGGGGTCATCGGTTCGAGTCCGATGGAGGGCTTGTTCTTGAACCGCACTACGGCGCGGTTTCTGCGTTCAGGGATAGGCGGCCCGACGCCGCCGAGAAGGCTGGGGTGCCTCAGGGGGTGCCAGACGCCTCCGATCTGGCTGAGGAGCACCCCCACCCATTTCCTCTTGGGCACCCCCTTCCGAGGGTGAGTGTCGGATGTACCCCCGCTCGCGGCAGCAAGGAACCGCTCCGTACCTGTCGGCCCCGGTCGGGGGCATTGACTACCAGCGGTTGCGAGTGGGGCTGTCGCTCCCAAGGCGAAAGCAGCAGTGCCGGCTTTTGGCGAAGCATTGGCGCGCACTGTGTCCGGACCGGCTCGGGGGGGTAGCGGAGGCCGATGAGCGGTCGAGCCCCCGACGAGATCTGGGAACAGAGCATGGACGAGGGCGAGCGCCGGCTTGCGCGCGGGAGCGTCGCGCTCGGTGCGACCGGTTTCGCCGGGGGCGTCGATGTCTTCTTCGGGGTGCTTGCCCTTGCGGTCACTACCGGGGCGCTCCAGAGCAGCCTGCCGGAGCCGACCGCGCACATCATCGCTTCGCTGACCTTTGGCATCGGCTTCGCCTTCATCACGATCGGCCGAGCGGAGCTGTTCACCGAGAACTTCCTGATCCCCGTTGGCGCCGTTGCGGCCGGCCGCGCGCGACTCTCCGACCTGCTTCGGATGTGGGGCATCACCCTCGTGCTGAACTTCGTAGGGCTGCTCCTGTTCGCCGCGCTGTTCGCCGTCGACGGGGTCCTTGAGCACTCGACCCTGGAGTCGGCCGGGGCGCTCGCCGACACCCTCGGGCAGCGAGAGGACCTCCCGGCGTTCCTCAGCGCGATAGCCGCGGGGACCATCATGACGCTTTTCACGTGGGTGGCAGCTGCAGCTGAGGGCTCCGCCGGCCGCATCGTGTCCGCGCTGCTCGTCGGCTTCATCCTCGCGGCGCCCAGCCTCAATCACGCCGTCGTGTCCTTCGGCGAGATGTCCTTCGGCATCTTGTCGGGCACCGCCGCTGTCGGCTGGGACGACCTGACCCGCAACGTCGCGATCGCCATCGCCGGGAACTTGATCGGTGGCGTCGGACTGGTCTTCACGACGCGAATCGCTCAAGTGCGCGGCGAACCCGATAGCCAATCGGGCGGCGTCGACCCGGACGCCAGTTGAGTTGCCCATTCGACCCAGGCCTTTCGCTCTGAGGCAAAAGCAGCGTCCGCCGCATGCGAACAGCAGTCTGGTCTCGGGCTGGGTCGTCGCGCTCGGCGAATCCTCGTCCTGATCCCCTTCGGCGGCGCGGCCGAATAGGCGCGGGGCTCAGACGTCGGACATCCCTTCTAGGGCCATACGCGCTGCGGTCGCGAACGGGGTGGGCATTACCCCGAAGGTCTTCTGCGTGCGGCTGTCGTTGACGACGAGGTCGCTGTGAAGTCCCTCCATGAGGGGTTCCAGGAGCTCCATGTCCTCTCCGGTGAGGAGCGATGTCACTGCCGCTTCCAGCCGCGCGTTGCTGAATGGAAGGGAAAAGCTCCGATGCGTTTCGCCCAAGAGGCTCGATATGACTTCGGTCATCTCGGCAAAGGTCAGGATGTCCGGGCCGGCGATGTCGTACGCCCCCGGGTCGACCCGCCGGGCGGCCACCAAGCAGGCCACCACATCGTCGATCGCGATGGGCTGCGTGCTGCGGTCTCTCCAAGCAGGCAGAGCGAGGACAGGAAGCCGGCTGACGATTCGCACAAGGGTTCCGAACGACGCAGACCCCGCACCCACGATCATCGAGGCGCGGACGGCGACGAACTCTGGCCCCGCTTCTGTGAGCAGTTCTTCCACTTCCCGGCGAGAGGCCAGGTGCTCGCTCGTTTCCTCTCCTCCCCCGATCCCGCCGAGATAGATGGTGCGACGAACGCCCACCTCCTGCGCAGCCCGGACGTAGTTCTCCGCCGCGACCCGGTCGCGTTCGGCGTAGTCCTGGCCGCCGCCCGGCTCCATCGAATGAACCAGGTAGTAGACCTCCTCCATCCCTTCAAGCGCGGGCGCGAGCGACTCGCTATCGCTCAGGTCGGCCTGGACCACCTGCGCGGTCTCACTTCCCCGGAACGTGCTCGCGTTCCGCACAAGGCAACGAACCGAGCCCGTGTCGCCTAGTGCCGGGAGCAGAGTGCCGCCGACGAAACCCGAGGCCCCAGTGAGGAGAACTGCTGCTTGTTCAGACGGCTGCTCGGGCTTGGCCATACGTGCGCCTACCCGAAGACCTTCTCGCCGACGCGATGCAACCGCGCGGAGGCGCGCCGCTGCGGCGCCGCAGATGCTGCTCTGAGGCAAAAGGAACAGTGGAGACTCGGCGGATTTGGCATCCATTGGATGCCAAACTCTTC
>CAVUFN010000019.1:0-23401 GCA_963740765.1 uncultured Solirubrobacteraceae bacterium
GTAAGGAAGGGGTCATCGGTTCGAGTCCGATGGAGGGCTTGTTCTTGAACCGCACTACGGCGCGGTTTCTGCGTTCAGGGATAGGCGGCCCGACGCCGCCGAGAAGGCTGGGGTGCCTCAGGGGGTGCCAGACGCCTCCGATCTGGCTGAGGAGCACCCCCACCCATTTCCTCTTGGGCACCCCCTTCCGAGGGTGAGTGTCGGATGTACCCCCGCTCGCGGCAGCAAGGAACCGCTCCGTACCTGTCGGCCCCGGTCGGGGGCATTGACTACCAGCGGTTGCGAGTGGGGCTGTCGCTCCCAAGGCGAAAGCAGCAGTGCCGGCTTTTGGCGAAGCATTGGCGCGCACTGTGTCCGGACCGGCTCGGGGGGGTAGCGGAGGCCGATGAGCGGTCGAGCCCCCGACGAGATCTGGGAACAGAGCATGGACGAGGGCGAGCGCCGGCTTGCGCGCGGGAGCGTCGCGCTCGGTGCGACCGGTTTCGCCGGGGGCGTCGATGTCTTCTTCGGGGTGCTTGCCCTTGCGGTCACTACCGGGGCGCTCCAGAGCAGCCTGCCGGAGCCGACCGCGCACATCATCGCTTCGCTGACCTTTGGCATCGGCTTCGCCTTCATCACGATCGGCCGAGCGGAGCTGTTCACCGAGAACTTCCTGATCCCCGTTGGCGCCGTTGCGGCCGGCCGCGCGCGACTCTCCGACCTGCTTCGGATGTGGGGCATCACCCTCGTGCTGAACTTCGTAGGGCTGCTCCTGTTCGCCGCGCTGTTCGCCGTCGACGGGGTCCTTGAGCACTCGACCCTGGAGTCGGCCGGGGCGCTCGCCGACACCCTCGGGCAGCGAGAGGACCTCCCGGCGTTCCTCAGCGCGATAGCCGCGGGGACCATCATGACGCTTTTCACGTGGGTGGCAGCTGCAGCTGAGGGCTCCGCCGGCCGCATCGTGTCCGCGCTGCTCGTCGGCTTCATCCTCGCGGCGCCCAGCCTCAATCACGCCGTCGTGTCCTTCGGCGAGATGTCCTTCGGCATCTTGTCGGGCACCGCCGCTGTCGGCTGGGACGACCTGACCCGCAACGTCGCGATCGCCATCGCCGGGAACTTGATCGGTGGCGTCGGACTGGTCTTCACGACGCGAATCGCTCAAGTGCGCGGCGAACCCGATAGCCAATCGGGCGGCGTCGACCCGGACGCCAGTTGAGTTGCCCATTCGACCCAGGCCTTTCGCTCTGAGGCAAAAGCAGCGTCCGCCGCATGCGAACAGCAGTCTGGTCTCGGGCTGGGTCGTCGCGCTCGGCGAATCCTCGTCCTGATCCCCTTCGGCGGCGCGGCCGAATAGGCGCGGGGCTCAGACGTCGGACATCCCTTCTAGGGCCATACGCGCTGCGGTCGCGAACGGGGTGGGCATTACCCCGAAGGTCTTCTGCGTGCGGCTGTCGTTGACGACGAGGTCGCTGTGAAGTCCCTCCATGAGGGGTTCCAGGAGCTCCATGTCCTCTCCGGTGAGGAGCGATGTCACTGCCGCTTCCAGCCGCGCGTTGCTGAATGGAAGGGAAAAGCTCCGATGCGTTTCGCCCAAGAGGCTCGATATGACTTCGGTCATCTCGGCAAAGGTCAGGATGTCCGGGCCGGCGATGTCGTACGCCCCCGGGTCGACCCGCCGGGCGGCCACCAAGCAGGCCACCACATCGTCGATCGCGATGGGCTGCGTGCTGCGGTCTCTCCAAGCAGGCAGAGCGAGGACAGGAAGCCGGCTGACGATTCGCACAAGGGTTCCGAACGACGCAGACCCCGCACCCACGATCATCGAGGCGCGGACGGCGACGAACTCTGGCCCCGCTTCTGTGAGCAGTTCTTCCACTTCCCGGCGAGAGGCCAGGTGCTCGCTCGTTTCCTCTCCTCCCCCGATCCCGCCGAGATAGATGGTGCGACGAACGCCCACCTCCTGCGCAGCCCGGACGTAGTTCTCCGCCGCGACCCGGTCGCGTTCGGCGTAGTCCTGGCCGCCGCCCGGCTCCATCGAATGAACCAGGTAGTAGACCTCCTCCATCCCTTCAAGCGCGGGCGCGAGCGACTCGCTATCGCTCAGGTCGGCCTGGACCACCTGCGCGGTCTCACTTCCCCGGAACGTGCTCGCGTTCCGCACAAGGCAACGAACCGAGCCCGTGTCGCCTAGTGCCGGGAGCAGAGTGCCGCCGACGAAACCCGAGGCCCCAGTGAGGAGAACTGCTGCTTGTTCAGACGGCTGCTCGGGCTTGGCCATACGTGCGCCTACCCGAAGACCTTCTCGCCGACGCGATGCAACCGCGCGGAGGCGCGCCGCTGCGGCGCCGCAGATGCTGCTCTGAGGCAAAAGCGAAAGCGCTGCGGTTCACGTGAACCGCGGTATCGCAGTGGACGGGGCCTGGCGGATTTGGCATCCAATGGATGCCAAATCCGCCGAGTCTCCACTGCTCCTATTGCCTCAAAGCAGCATCGGCTTGCGGGCCTTGAGTCCGGTCAAGCAACCGTCGTAAGCCGCCTGTTGCAGACGGATCGGACTGATGTTCACATCCTCGGCGAAGCTCGCCTACGCGTTCGTAAGCGGGTCGGTTGTTTGCGCCGGTGTTTCCTGGGAGAGTGCGCGCCATGGCGACCTTTGCGCTTGTCCACGGGGCCTGGCATGGGGCATGGTGTTGGGAGCGTCTGATCCCAAAGCTTGAGTCGCGTGGCCACCGCGCCGTCGCCATGGATTTGCCGAGCGACGATCCCGACGCGACCTTCGAGACGTACGCCGACGTGGTCGCAGAGTGCCTCGATGCCGCCGCAGGAGAAGACGCGATCCTCGTGGGTCACTCGATGGCAGGCCCCGCGATTCCGCTCGTCCCCGAGCGTCATCCAGTCCGCCGGCTGGTGTACCTGTGCGCGGTTGTGCCGAGCCCCGGCTTCAGCGTCGCTCAACAACTCGCCGACGAGGACATCCTCGATCGGGGCTTTATGGAGATCCGGAGCGAACTCGTTTCAAACGGCTTCACCCGGTGGGCCGATGGCGCAAAAGCACGTCAGTTCATGTACGCGGACTGCGATGCCTCTGACGTAGAGGAGGCAATCCAGCGTCTCAGGCCACAGGCACAATCTCCTTACGCCGCCCCTTGCCCGCTCACGAAGTTTCCCGACGTGCATTCCACATACATCGGATGCAGCGACGACAGGCTCGTGAGACCCGAATGGTCAAAGCGGGTCGCTGATCAGCGACTCGGCGCTGAGTTCATCGAGTTGCCGGGGAGTCACTCGCCGTTCCTTTCGCGTGCTGACGATTTGGCGTCCCTTCTCGTTGGCCTCGCGTAAGCGATCCATGACCTGGCCGGTCAATGACGTCCCCACAGTCCCAACCGCTACGCCGTTACTGCTTTCGCTGCTCCTACGTCAAGAATTTTTGTGATTGCGACAAAGTCGCCAAGACAAGAGCGGGCGGTTGCAGCAGGTGTCAAACGCGGCGGGCGAGGTGGCGTTTGAGGCTGCGGATGGCTTCGCGTTGGGTCTGGCCCCCGGCGCGTTTTCTGGCCATGTAGTCGCGGGTCTCTGGGTGGCAGCGGGCGCGGGTGAGCGCGACTCGGTGAAGCGCGGCGTTGAGCTGGCGGTTGCCGCCGCGGTCGAGGCGATGGCGGTTGGTCTTGCCCGAGCTGGCCGGGACCGGCGCGACGCCCGCGGCCCGGGCGAGCTTGGCGTCGCTTGCGAAGCGATCGGCGCCGGCGATCTCGCCGATCAGCTTGCCCGCGATCAACGCGCCAAAGCCAGGCTCTGAGAGCAACTGCGGCGCGACCTGGACGACGAGTCGGCGATCTCGGCCTTCAGCGCGGCGGCCGCGGCGGTCAGTTCGCGCAGCCTGCGCAGTTCGTCGCGCGCGATCCGAACCCGGGCGGTCTGCTCGGGCGCGAAACTCAGCCCGGCTGAGAAAGCGAGTCAGCTCACCACCGGCTCAGACCTTCTCACCTGCACCGCCGGACGTCACGGGCCACCCGAATCCAAACAGCAGCAAGCCTGAAAGCAGCAGCCCGCCGGCGCCCGGACAGAAAGTCCGAGCCCGATCGGGGTCCTGCCTATGTGAGCCGTGCGAGCCGGATCTGCTTGGCGGCTGATACGCGCGGCTGATCCTTGAGCTCCGCGAAGAGGTGCGCGTAGGTGGAGAGCAAGGTCTCGGCGGAATGCCCGAGTTGGCTGGCGATCTCGATGACCGAGAACCGTCCTTTGTGGAGCAGCAGCGACGCGAATGACGCAGGTCGTAGGGCCTCGACGTTGTCAATCCCGCACGTCGTGCGGCCGGGACAAGACGCGCCGGCGCCAATTCCGCCAGTCGGTCTCGCGCTGGCTTGTACTCGAACCGCGCTGGGCGCGGTTCTCCGGCCTGGCCTAATGGCCGCCGGCTTGACGCGGTTAGCTGGTCACGGTGGCGCAGGTGGCGTAGATGGCGGCAGTCGCGAAAGCGTACGACGTGCTGTTCCTGACCACTACTGCCCAACCGCTGCCGTCGGCCATGGGATAGGACTGCAGGATCGTCAGTCCATTCGTATTCAGGGCGAAGCCGCCGCCGAGCACCTTCTTGCCGGTGGGGCACGCCAGTTCCCCGAGGGTGTCGGTGTTAGCGGCCGGAGAGAACGTGTAGGTGCAGGAGGTTCCTTCCCCGCATGGTCCGATCCGTGTGTAGCCACTGATTCCGGGTGCGCCCGGTGCGCCCGGCGCGCCCGGTGCGCCCGGCGCTCCATCCGTGCCGTTCTTTCCGGCGGTCCCGGCATCGCCCTTCGCACCCTGCGGACCTGCCGGAAGTTGACCGACCGCGAAGTCTGCGGCCAACAGCGATCCGTCCTTGACCTTCGTCGACGTGACCACGTTCTTCGCGAGGTCAGCCGTCTTGATCTGGCCATTCTTGACCTGTTTGGACCCGACACTGTTCTTCGGCAGCGTCGCCGCCGCGTAGGACACGCCACCGAGCGCGATGAACAGCGCCAAGAATCCCGCGTACTGCTGCCGGACGTGCCGGGCAAGTCGTGCGAGCATCCTTCAACCTTTCTCTTCAAGCCGACGCCTTGTCGCGCAGTCCACTTAGCCTGACAAAGGCGTCGGCGAAAAGCGAGTGTGGCCACTGCTGTGATGCACAAGCAGGAGCGGGCAGCCCGCGACGCGCCTTGATCAGTCTGATCCGTTGAACCCGCTTGGACCTTCCGCCTCGATGGGGAGGAAGGGGTCATCGGTTCGAGTCCGATGGAGGGCTCTCCGTCGCGGAGCGCGCCGGGGCGACCGGCCGGCCGTCCGCGTCGCAGGAGCGGAATAGAGTCGCCGGCATGCCGCTGACGCAGACGACGTCGAGGTCCCTGCGCCGCTTCAACCTGATCGTCGGCGCTCTGCACGCCATCCAGGCGGTGGCGATCCTCCTGCTGGCGAAGGCGGTCACCCTGCCCGTGGTCGCGACGTATCTCACCGGACCACCGGGTGCCGGCGAGTTCGGCGGCCCGACGAACCTGCTCGACCTGCGCATCGACGTGGCGGTGGCGGTCTTCCTCGGCCTGGCCGCGGTCGACCACCTGGTCACCGGCGGCCCGGCGCGGGGCTGGTACGAGCGCAACGTGGCTCGGGGCGTCAACCCGGCCCGCTGGTGGGAGTACTCCATCAGCGCGTCGCTGATGGTGATCCTCATCGGGATGCTCTCGGGCATCGCCGAGGCCACCACGCTGATCGCCGTCTTCGGCGCCAACGCGGCGATGATCCTCTTCGGGCTGGCCATGGAACGCACGAACCTCGATCGCGATGAGGTCGACTGGCGGCCCTTCACCTACGGGACCATCATCGGTGCGGTGCCCTGGCTCGCGATCGGCGTGCAGCTCGCCGTCTCGGAGGCCCAGGGCCCGGGCGCGCCGGGCTTTGTCTACGGCATCTTCGTCTCCCTACTCGTGCTCTTCTCGAGCTTCGCGGTGAACATGTGGCTTCAGTACCGGCGCGTGGGGCGCTGGAGGGATCCGGTGTTCGCCGAGCGTGCCTACCTGATCCTCAGTCTGGTCGCCAAGAGCGTCTTGGCGTGGCAGGTCTACGCCGGCGCCCTCGCGGGAAGCTGAGCACGAGCAACGCCGCGGCGCGTAGCCGCCGAGGTTGGGCAGCTCGCATCCGGCTCCAGCAGGCCTCAGTGGACCTGGACAGACCGGGGACTCGGCAAGGGAGGGACCTCGGGACGAGTCCGGTGGAGGGCGCTCACCGCGCGGGCTCGGGCACGTAGTGGCGGGCTCGGGTGGCCGGGTCCAGCCACACGCGCATGAGCCGGTCCGTGGAGGGGTCCAGAAAGCGCTCGGACGTCGGCAGCCAGTCCGGCTGCGGCCCGCCGGACTCGCCGTGGCGGAGGCGCCACCAGCCCTTGCGGCTGCGGACCGCCGCCGGCGCGGCGGGTTCGAGCGCGGGCAGGTCGGCCAGGAGCGCACCGGCCGTGTCGGGCTCGGCGAACAGCCGGCCCAGCCGCGCGTCGAGCTCGCCGGCCTCGAGATGGCCCGCGACGTAGTGGCGCCCCAGCTGAGCCGCGGCCGCGTCCGGTCCGGTCACCGAACGAGCTTGACCGCGGTGCCGTAGGCCAGGATCTCGGTCAGCGCCTGGCCGATCTCGGACGAGTCGAAGCGCACGGCGATGATGGCGTCGGCGCCCAGCACGTTCGCGTTGGCGATCATGCGGTCGACCGCGTGGCGGCGCGAATCCTCCAGGACCTCCGTGTACTGGCTGACCTCGCCCTTGCGCAGGGCGGAGAAGCTCGCCGTGAAGCCCTTGGCCAGCCCCATGGAGCGCACGATGAGGCCGAAGCAGAGCCCCAGGTTCTCGCCGATCTGCGCGCCGGCGAGCTCATTGGCGGTCGTGATGGGCAGGCCGGACTGCACGGCACCAGGGAGCGACATGGCACGAAGGTACCGACTGCTCCGCGGCGTCGGGGGTACGCCGGCTCGAAGCGACGGTCGAGGCGGGTCGCCGCGGCGACGGTGAAGCGGTCGACCAGCCGCGCTGCCGGACCGAGCGTCGTGAGGCCGGCCGCCGCCGCGCCGAGGAGCGCCCCGGCGGCGACGTCGGTCGGGTAGTGCACGCCGAGCGCGACGCGCCCGACCATCACGAGCAGCCCGAGGACCACCATCAGCGCCCCGAGCCCGCGGCTGCGCAGGAGCAGCGCGACCGACACCGCCGCCACGACCGTCGCGTGATCGCTGGGGAAACCGGCGTCGGCGACGTGGTGGAGGAAGTTGTGCACCTGGTGCGGGTGGGCGACGAAGGGCCGCGGCCGGGCGACGACGCGGCCGATCACGGCGATGGCTGCAAGGGCCACGCCGGCGGACAGCACGCCTGCGACGACGCCGCGCTGCAGCGCCAACCGGTCGCGGCCGACCGGGATGCAGAAGATCGCGACGAGGATGAGCGCGTAGACGATCGGCACGACGTGCTCGAACAGGGTGAGGCCGTCCTCGAGTCCGTCGTGCCGCGCGAGAACGGCGTTGAGTGCGCGGACCGCAGGCCAATCCATCGCGCGAACCTAGATCGGGTTCGCTGACTGCTGCCTGAACGCCGGGCCGGACCCGCCGGGCCCGGGTGGGAACTCGATCCAGGCCTCGAGTCCCCCGCCGTCGCGGGCGCGCAGCCCGACGGTCCCGCCGTGCGACCGTGCGACCGCGCGCACGATCGCGAGCCCGAGGCCCGCGCCCTGGCGCTCGCGTGCGGCATCGCCGCGGGCGAAGCGCTCGAAGGCCTGCGCCTCGAAGCCGGGCGGGATCCCGGGCCCGCGATCGGCGACCGTCACGCGCAGGGCGCCGTCCGGCTGCGACCCGGCCGACACGACGATCGGCGCGCGCCCGTGCCGGCGGGCGTTGTCGAGCAGGTTGCCGAGCGCCTGCTCGAGGCGGAGTTCGTCGGCGACGAGCGTGAGCCCGGCCGGGCACTCCAGGCGCACCTCCGCGGGCTGGCGGCCGGCGACGCGCGCCAGGAGGGCCCCGACGTCGACGGGGACCGGCCGCACCGGGAATTCGCCCGACTCGACGCGCGCCACGGTCAGCAGGTCCTCGGAGAGGCGGATGAGCCGGTCGGTCTCCTCGGCGGCCGAGCCGACCGCCGCCAGCAGCTCGGTCTCGCTGCGGCCCGGGCGGCGCGCCAGTTCGAGCTCGGATTTCAGGGCGCTGAGCGGCGTCCGCAGCTCGTGGCCGGCGTCGGCGACGAAGGCGCGCTCGCGCCGGAAGGCCGCCTCCAGGCGGCCGAGCAGGGCGTTGAGCGTGCGGGCGAGGCGGCGCAGCTCATCGTCGGCCGTGGGCTCGGGGACGCGCAGGGCGAGATCGTCCGCCTCGATCCGCTCGGCGCGAGCGCGGATCGCGTCGATCGGCGCCAGCGCCCGGCCGGCGACGACGAAGCCGGCCGCGGCGGCCAGCAGGAGGGCGGCGGGCAGCCCGAGCAGCAGCAGGCTGTCGAGCTTGTTCAGGGCATCGTCGCGGTCTTCGAGAGACGCTCCGACGACGACCACGCGCGCACCCGCGGGGGCGGCGAGGAGCGTCGCCGGCTCGCGCTCCTCGCCGACGCGTCGCGCGCGGATGCGCACGGTCCGCCGCCCTGCGGCCTGCGCCTCGTCGCGCGTGAGCAACGAGATCGAGGTGAAGCCGGGGGCGGCGGTGACGACGGCGTTCGTCTTGGGGTCGATCACCTGCGCGAGGTCGTCGCCGGGCTCGACCAGGCCGGTGCCCCCGAGCGCCCCCGACCCGCGACGCGCCACCGTGGTGAGGTCGCCGGCGCGCTGCTCGAGTCCGGTCTGCAGCGTTGCGTCGAGCTCCGATCGCAGGCGGTTGTGCAGGAAGAGCCCCAGCACACCGAGGGTGAGGGCGGTCGCGAGCGCGAAGGCGCCGGCCAGTCGCCACCGCAGCGGGAGGCGGGTCATCCGGCGCGGCCGCCGTCGGCGCGCATGCGGTAGCCCAGCCCGCGGACGGTCTCGATCGACGCGAGGCCGAACGGCCGGTCGACCTTCTCGCGCAGGTAGCGCACGTAGACGTCGACGACGTTGGAGCCGACCGCGGCCGGGTCCGGCCAGGCCTGGTGCAGCAGCTGGTCGCGGTCGAGGACCTGACCGGGGTGGCGCAGGAACGTCTCCAGGAGCGTCATCTCGAGCAGGCTCAGGAACAGCTCCTCCTGGCCACGGAACGCGCGGCGCGCGACCGGGTCCAGCCGCAGGTCGCCTGCCTGCAGCTCCAGCCCGCCGTCGAGGCCGCCGCGGCGGGTCAGCGCACGCAGACGGGCGGCGAGCTCGTCCATGGAGAACGGCTTGGCCATGTAGTCGTCGGCGCCGCCGTCGAGGCCGCGGATGCGGTCTTCGACCTCCGTGCGCGCCGTCAACAGCAGCACCGGCGACGCGACGCCCGCGGCGCGCAGCCCGAGGCAGACCTCGAAGCCGTCCAGGCCGGGCATCATCACGTCGAGCACGACGGCGTCGTAGCCGCCGGTGCGGCCTGCCTCCAGCGCGTCGTCGCCGCGGTGCACGACATCGACCACCAGGCCGGTCTCGCGCAGACCGCGGGCCACGAGCCTGCCCAGCTTCCGATCGTCTTCAGCCACGAGCACGCGCACGGGACACAGTGTCCGCGATCAGCATGAGATGAATCTGTGAGCGCCGACGCGCCAGCAGCGGACGCTGTCATAGTCGTCTCATCTGTGCTCCCCACCATGGCCTCCATGACCACCATCAAGAAGTTCCTCATGGCCCTCGCGGCACTCGCCGCGCTGGCCGTCGGCGGTGCCACCATCGCCAACGCGACGAACAACGGCAAGGCCGCCGGCAACGCGGCTGAGAACGAGACCAACGACGACGGCGCGGACGCGTCGCTGGCCGGGACGTCCGCCGGCGATCACGCCGCCAAGGCGGCCACGGACAAGCTGGGCGGCGGCAAGGTCGTCGCCGTCGAGAAGAGCGACGAGGGCGGCGCGGCCGTCTACGAGGTCAAGGTCGACAAGGCCGGCAAGGTCACGGAGGTCCAGGTCGACAAGGCCTTCACCGTCACGGCCGCCAAGGCCGACGACGACCAGCACGGCGACCAGGGCGACGGTGACGGCGAGACCAACGACGACTGAGCGGCGGTCCGCTTGGTCCTGACGGCCACGGCCGGGCTCTGCGAGGACGACGACGAGCTTCGCGGAGCCCTTCGTCGTGCGCTGGAAGCCGACGGCTTCGACGTCGCGGTGACGGCGACGGGCAGCGACGCTGTCCGTCGCTTCTCCGCGTCCCCGCCGGACGTGCTCGTCCTCGACATCGGGCTTCCCGATGCCGATGGGCGCGACGTCTGCCAGGCGCTGCGCGCCCGCGGGGTGGGCTCGCCGGTGCTGTTCCTCACCGCGCGCGACGCGCTGCCGGACCGCCTCAGCGGCTTTCATGCCGGTGGCGACGACTACCTCACGAAGCCCTTCGACACCGCCGAGTTGCTGGTGCGCATCCGCAGCCTGCTGCGGCGCAGCGGGGCGGCCGGCGCGAGCGTGGCCGTCGGCGAGGGCATCGTCCTGGACCCCGCCGCGCACGCCGTGGTCATCGACGGGCGCCGGGTCGCGTTGACGCCGACCGAGTTCCGGCTGCTGGCCGCGCTCGCCGGCCGGCCGGGCGACGTCCTCCGGCGCCGGGAGCTGATCGCGGCCGCGTGGCCCGACGGCGCCATCGTCCATGACAACACGCTCGACGCGTACCTCGCGCGCATCCGCCGCAAGCTCGGTGCCGGGACGATCGAGACGGTCCGCGGCGTCGGGTACCGGCTGCCGTGACGTTCCGCCGGCGCCTGCTGCTGGCGGCGATGGTCACCCTGGCGGTGGGCGTCGGCGCGCTCGGGGTGATCGGCAACGTCCTGCTCGCGGCTCGGGTGCGGGCGGAGACGTCGAGTCTGCTGAAGACCCGGGCGGACGCCCTCGCGGCGACGGTGGTCGTCCGCGACGGGCACCTGCGGGTCCGGGCGAGCGCCGACGACGGCGCCCTGGACCGCGACGCCTGGGTGCTCGACGGCGGGCGCGTCGTCGAGCGTCCGCGAGGAGTCGACGCCTCGCTCGACCGGCGCGCCGTCGCGCTCGGACGGGCGGCGCGGACGCGCGAGGTAGGGGCCGGGGATGACTTCCGTCTGCGGTCGCGGCCGGTCCGGGCGGGTCCGGGCGGGCGGGTCGTGGGGGCGGTGGTCGTGGGGGTGTCCGAGGAGCCGGTGGAGCGCCTGCGCCAGGAGGTGCTGGCCGGCTCGGTCATCCTCAGCCTGCTCATCCTGGTCGCCGGGGCGCTGGCGCTGCGGGGCGCGATCTCGGGGGCGCTGCAACCGGTGAAGCGCATGACGGAGACGGCCGACGACTGGGGCGCGCACGACCTCGAGCGTCGCTTCGACCTCGGGCCGCCGCGTGACGAGCTCACCGGGCTGGCCGCGACGCTGGACGGCCTGCTCACCCGGATCGCCGCCTCGCGCCGGCACGAGCAGCGCTTCGCCGACGACGTCGCGCACGAGCTTCGGACCCCGCTGGCGACGCTGCGGGCGCAGGCCGAGCTCGGCCTGCGCTCCGAGGACGACGCCGGGCGCCGCGAGAGCCTGACCCACGTCCTGACGGAGGCCGAGCGCCTGTCGCGGACGGTCGACACGCTGCTGCGGGTCGGTCGTCGCGAGCTCGACCCGGCCGCCTACGCCGTCGACCTCGAGCCCATCGCGCGCGAAGTCGAGGACGTCGTGGTCGTCGTGCCGGCGGGCCTGCCCGCGGCCGAGGGAGAGCCCGACGTCATCCGGCGCGCGCTGGCGCCGCTGATCGACAACGCCCGCAGACATGCGCGCACCACCGTGCGCGTCGAGCTCGGTGCGTCCGACGACCGGGTCTGGATCGCCGTCCGCGACGACGGCCCGGGGATCGATCCGGCGCTCGGCGAGCGGGTCTTCGAGCCCGGCGTGCGCAGCGACGACACCGAAGGGGAGGGGGTCGGCCTGGGCCTGCCGCTCGCGCGCCGCCTCGCGCGCTCCTGCGGCGGCGACGTCCGCCTCGGCCCCGGGCCCGGCGGGTGCTTCGTCCTGGAGCTGCCGGCCGTGCGCTGAGCCGCAGTCAGGCGAGCGCAAGGTTCGCGGGGGCACTGTTGAGGCATGACCACGCATGCCGCAACCACGCCGCCGAGGTCGCTCGGGCGGGAGCTCCTGAACAAGGTGCCAGAGGTCACCCTCTTCTTCTGGCTGATCAAGATCATGTGCACGACCGTCGGTGAGACCGCGGCCGACTACGTCAACGACACGCTCGGCTTCGGGCTCACCAACACCTCCTACGCCGCCGGCGCCCTGCTTGCGATCCTGCTGCTCGTGCAGTTCCGCCTGCGCCGCTACGTCCCCGTCGCCTACTGGGCGGTCGTCGTGGTGGTCAGCGTCTTCGGCACGCTCATCACGGACAACCTCACCGACAAGGCCGGGGTTGCACTGACCATCACCGCGCCGGTGTTCGCCGCGCTGCTGGCGATCGTGTTCGCCGTCTGGTACGCCCGGGAGCGAACGCTGTCGATCCACAGCATCGTGACCACGAAGCGGGAGGCCTTCTACTGGCTGGCGATCCTCTTCACCTTCGCGCTCGGCACGGCGGCCGGTGACCTCGTCGCGGAGAAGGCGAACCTCGGGTACGCCATCTCCATCCTGGTCTTCGGCGGTGCCATCGGGATCGTCGCGTTCGCCTACTACGTGCTCGACATGAACGCCGTGCTGGCGTTCTGGCTGGCCTACATCCTGACCCGTCCGCTCGGCGCATCGATCGGGGACGAGCTGTCGCAGAACAGCCACAAGTACGGTGGGCTCGGGCTCGGCGCGACCGGGACGAGCTACATCTTCGTCGCGTGCATCGTCGCGCTCGTGGCCTACCTGACGATCACCAAGCGCGATCAGACGCCGCCGGAGCTCGCCGCGGCCACGGCGTAGCCCGGGCTCCTCGGTGCCGCACCTGTCGGAACTCCACGGCGCCAGCACGCACCTGGCCGTCGTCGCCGTCCCTCTGTACGCGCTCCTCCTGATCCTGCGGAGGACCGGCCACGGCGGGTCGGCGACCGCGGCCTGGGAGCCGTGGGTGCTGGCGGCCGCCGGGGTCGGGGTGGCCAGCAGCGGCGTCACGGGCCTGCTGGTGCGCGGGGAGAGCCAGACGCAACTGCGCGGATCGGCGCTCACCGGCGGCAGCATCCACTTCTGGCTGGGCATCGCGATCGCCGTGGTCGTCGTGGCGCTGGCCGCGTTCCGCGGCCGGCGGATCGCGCCGCCGGTCGCCGCCGGCCTGGCGCTGCTGGCCGCGCTCGCGGTCCTCGCCCAGGGCTACTTCGGCGGCCGCATGACCTATGAGGACGGCGTCGGCGTGCAGGCGCTCGGGCAGGCCCGCCAGACTGCGACCGGCGCCTCCCGGCTCCACGTCGCGCTCGCTCAGGGCGCCCCGGCGGTCGCCGCGGGCCGCACCGCCTTCAGCCGGTCCGGGCTGGGCTGCGCGAGCTGCCACGGCGACCAGGCGCAGGGAGCCCGCGGCCCGCGGCTCGCGGGGGGCCGGGACACCGAGGACTTCCGCCGGGTCCATGCGGGCGGCCTGTTTCCGCCGTCGGTGGTGACGGACAAGGACTTCGCGGCCATCGACGCCTACCTCACATCGCTGCCCAGGCGCCCGTAGTCCGGCGCATACGCCGCTCACACCGTCATGGGCCGCGAGCGGCTCAAGGGTGGGTCGCGGGCTCGGCGCCGAAGAGCGAGGCGGGGAGCTCGTCGGGCGCGACCGGGCGCGAGAACAGGTAGCCCTGGCCGAGCCGGCAGCCGCGCTGCTGGAGCGCGTAGACCTGGCCGGGCGTCTCGATGCCCTCGGCGATCACGGTCAGCTGCAGGTCGTGGCCCATGGTGATCATGGCCTTGACGAGCGGGTTGATCCCGCCGAGGGCGATCGGGTCGATGAAGCTCTTGTCGATCTTGAGCACATCGAACTGGAAGCGCTGGAGGTAGCTCAGTGACGAGTAGCCGACGCCGAAGTCGTCGATGGCGAGCCGGACGCCGAGGTCGCGGAGCGCGCTGATGCGGCGCTCGTTGCCCTCGGAATCGTGGATCAGGCCCGACTCGGTCAGCTCGAGCAGCAGCTGGCCTGGGTCGATCAGGGACTCGCGCAGGACGGCGCCGACCTCGTCGAC
The DNA here is from genome assembly GCA_963740765.1 of uncultured Solirubrobacteraceae bacterium. Lineage (GTDB taxonomy): Bacteria > Actinomycetota > Thermoleophilia > Solirubrobacterales > Solirubrobacteraceae > DATLGB01. The sequence continues at coordinate 14,147 of CAVUFN010000019.1, forward strand.
GATCTCGTCGCGCTGGATCTGCATCCCCGCCATGTTCACCGAGACGTAGAGGCCCTTGCCGACGCCCTGCGCGTTCCAGGCCTGCATCTGGCGGACGGCCTCGCGCAGCACGAAGCTGCCGAGCTCGAGGATCAGGCCGGACTGCTCGGCGACCGGGATGAAGTCGGCGGGGCTGACGAGCCCGCGCCCCGGGTGGTTCCAGCGCATCAGCGCCTCGAAGCCGACCGCGCGGCGCGAGGCGAACTCCACGATGGGCTGGTAGACGACGAAGAACTCGCCCCGCTCGAGGCCGCGGCCGATATCGGAGCGCAGCTCGATCCGGGTGGCGACCGCCTCGTGCAGCTCGGGCGCGAACACCTCGACGACGCCACCCACACGCTTGGCCTCGTACATGGCGAGGTCGGCGTTGCGCAGCTCCTGCAGGACCTCCTCGTCCCCTTCGAGGTAGCTGCTGCCGTCGCTCACCGAGACGCCCGCCGAGCCGCTCACCACGACGGTGTGGCCGGCCAGCTCGTACGGCTGGCGCAGGCGGTCGAGCAGCCGTCGCGCCAGGATGATCGCAGCGTCGACGTCGGCGACGTCCTCGAGCAGGACCGCGAACTCGTCGCCGCCGAGCCGGGCCAGCGTGTCGCCGGGGCGCACGCCGAGCTGCAGACGCCGCGCCGCCTCCGTGAGCAGCGCGTCGCCGGCGACGTGCCCGAGCGAGTCGTTGACGGCCTTGAAGTCGTCGAGGTCGATGATGATCACGGCGTGGATCACCAGCGATCGCGATGCGCGCTCCAGCGCGTGACGGATGCGCTCCTCGAACAGGGCACGGTTGCCGAGCCCGGTGAGGTGGTCGTGGAACGCGCGGTGGCCCAGTTCGCGCTCGAGGTCACGGCGCTCGGTGACGTCGCGGGCGTTGACGATGAAGCCCTCGAGCCGCTCGTCGTCGAGGTGGTTGACGATGCGCGCCTCGACCGTGATCTCGCTGCCGTCCGCGCCGCGCAGGCACCAGTCGATCGAGTCCGCCGCCCGGGACGCGAGCCGGGCCATCAGCGCGGCCGTCCGCTCGGCGTCGGCGGGATCGAGGAAGTCGTCGAGCCGCGCTCCACGCAGCGATCCCGGCGGGCGGCCGAGCACCCGCTCCACCGTCTCCGAATGGCGCACGAGGTGGCCGTTGCGGTCGACCACCGCGAGGATGTCCTCCGCGCCCGAGATCAGGGCCTGGAACTGCTGCTCGCTCTCGAGCACGGCCTGCGTGCGCTCGTCGGCGCGGGCCGCGGCACGGCGGGCGGCGCCGAAGCGCCGGATCAGCAGCGTGACGATCAGCGCCCCGAAGAGGAAGGCGAGCACGGTGCCGATGCGCTCGGCCCGGGTCCGGGTCCGCGCGCTGGCCTGGTAGCGGGTGATGGCGCGCTGGAAGTCGGAGGCGATCGCCGCGAACAGCGGATCCACCTGCGCGTCGTCGAGCCGCACCCCCGCTGCGCGCCTCCCGGTCTCGAACAGGACGAGTTCCTCCCGGACCAGCCGCGCGTACCGGCTCAGGTCCGTGCGCAGGCGCTCGGCCGCCGAGCGGGAGAAGAGCGCCGAGCGGGCCGGCACGCGCCGCAGGATCTGGCGGTACTCGGCGTCGAAGGCGGTCCGGGCGCCCGCGATCGAGCGCTCCCCGGCCCGCGCGTCGGTCTCGATGGTCCCGAGGCGCTCCATCGCCACCCGCGCCTCGGTGAGGTCGAACGCGCCGTCGGCGCGGCGCTCATCCGCCGTCCGGGCCGTGGCGACGGCCAGCGCGAGGAAGATCACGACGACGCCCGACCCGTACAGGAACGCGTGCGCGCGCCAGTGCGCGGATCCCGTGCGGGCGATCTCGCGGAACCGGAGGCCGAGCGCCGCCGCCGTCAACGCCATCGACCCCAGCACGGGGATCAGCTCGAGGGACGCGCCGCGCGCGTAGGACACCAGGATCACGAGCAGTGGTGAGCCGACGAGGAGCCCCAGGAGCACCGCGCGCCGTCGCAGGATCGGCTCGCCCTCCCCGTCGGGTGGCACCGTCAGCTTCTCGGCGGACGGATGCAGTGCGGCGGCGCCCCACATCAGATACGCGACCATCCAGCCGACGTCGATCGGGCTGGGCGACGCGTACGTGCCGTTGAGGACCTGGACGTGGTGGACGGCGTCGACGACCACCGTCACGACGAGGCCGAGCGCGAGCAGGCTCCCGGCGGGCGTCCACGTCGCGGTGCTCAGCGCCAGTCGCAGACTGGCGGCCACGAGCATGAGGTCCATCAGCGGGTAGGCGAGCGTCGCCGCAACCTCGAGCGGGCTTGCGCTCGACCGGCCCAGCGCGGGATGCACCCAGAACTCGAAGAGCAGCAGCGTGGCGGCGGCCAGCAGCATCACCCCTTCGAGGAGCAGGCCGCGATCGCGCTCCGGCTGCCGCAGCCGCCCGGCCAGCAGCAGCGCGAAGGCCAGCACCGGGTAAGCGAGGAGACGCACCACATCGGCGGCGGTGAAGTAGGTGCCGAGCCCTGAGTCGCCGTAGGCGAGGAAGCCCGACAGGACGTCGCCGGCCGACCACAGCCAGACCCCGAGCGCGCCCAGGGCCCAGACCACGCGCGCCCCGCCCGCCGAGTGCCGGGCGCGGAGCGCGAACGCGGCCCCGCAGGCCACCCCGAAGGCGTCGAAGATGTACGTATGGACGGGCGTGAGCGCGTAGTACGCGACCACGGCCGTGATGCCGATCGCGACGAGCCCGACCAGTTGTCTGTGGTGCGCTGAGTTCAAGAGAGCCCTGCCTTGACATCGGCGCGGGACCCGACGAACCCAATTCCCGTCGTTGTCAGCTGACCTTCGGTCCGGCGCCGGGCGCGGACCGCCGCTCGGCCGGCTACGCGTGGGCGGTCACGCGGGGCGTGACCAGCTCGACGTCGGCGCGCACGCGCCGGTCGCCCGCGATCAGGTCGGTGCGGCGGGTGCGCCACAGGCGGATGGAGAACTCGCCGTCGCCCACGGCGGAGCCGAGGACGTAGAGCTCCGTGCCGCCCACGAGCAGGTTCCAGTGCACGGCGGGGTGGTTGGCCATGCGGGTGACGTCGAACGGGTGCGGCTTGCCGTCGGCGCCGTTGAAGGCGGCGCCCAGCTCGGTGAGCGCCGTGACCATCCGCTCGAGGTTGCGCCGGTACGGCGCGGGGGCGATGGACAGGGCTCCGGCCGGCTCGCCGGCGACGATCGTCTCGGCGGCCATCGCGGCGACGACGAACTCGACGTGGTGGCGGTCGAGCGCGGACAGGACGGACATCCAGCCGTCGGGGACGGTGACGGGTGCGAGATCGGTCTGCATGGAGCTCCCTTCGCCGCCGGTCGCCGACCTCCTACGCGACGAGCGCGACGACGTCCTCGGCGCCGCCGGGGTGCGATGACGGAGTGAGCTTGGCGACGGCTGCACGTGCCGCGCCCGTACGATCGCAGCGTGCACCCCCGCGGCTTCGCCTCCGACAACTACGCCGGCGCCCATCCCGAGGTGCTGGCCGCGATCGCCGCCGCCAACGCCGACCACGCGACCGCCTACGGGGCCGACCCGTGGACGGAGCGCGCTCACCAGCTGATCCGGGACACGCTGCAGCTCCCGGACGCCGACGCCTACCTGGTCTTCAACGGGACGGGCGCGAACGTGACGTGCCTGTCGGCCCTGTGCCGCCCGTGGGAGGGCGCGTTCTGCGCCGACTCGGCGCATCTCACCCTCGACGAGGCCGGCGCTCCCGCGATGACGGGACGCGTGAACCTGATCGAGATCCCCACCCCCGACGGCAAGCTGACGCCGGAGCTGTGCGCGGCGCGCTTCTACCGCCGCGGCGACGAGCACGTGGTGCAGCCGCGCGTGGTGTCGATCTCCCAGTCCACCGAGCTCGGGACGGTCTACTCGCGGGCCGAGGTCCGCGCGCTCGCGGACTTCGCGCACGCGCACGACCTGCTGCTGCACGTCGACGGCGCGCGGATCTTCAACGGCGGCCTGGACACGCTCGACGGGGCCGACGCCGTCTCGCTCGGGCTGACCAAGATCGGCGCCCTGGGCGCGGAGGCCGCCGTCTTCGCCCGGCCCGTCGCCCACGCCAAGTGGGTGCGCAAGCAGCTCACGCAACTGTCCTCGAAGCAGCGCTTCCTCGCCGCGCAGGCGATCGCGCTGCTCGAGGACGGGCTCGCCGAGCGCGCCGCCGCGCACGCCAACGCGATGGCGCGCCGGCTGGCCGCGGCGCTGCAGGGTGCGCCGGGCGTCACCGTCACCCAGACGCCGCAGGCCAACGCCGTCTTCGCCCTCCTCGACCCGGCGGTGACCGCGTCGCTGCAGGAGGATTGGCGCTTCTACGTCTGGGACGAGCACACGGGCGAGGTGCGCTGGATGTGCTCCTGGGACACGACGCCCGAGGACGTCGATCAGTTCGCGGCCGACGTGCGCAGCCGCGCCGCGTAGTGCAGCTCGGTCGAGCGCTCGGCGGTCTCGCCGGGGCCGACCGCGCGCCCGTCGATGTCGTAGCAGTCGACCAGCTCGAGCGCCACGGCTGCGAGCTGGCGCTCCTGCGCGTCGCGCCCGATGAAGTAGTGGACGAGCCTGTGGTCGTGCACCGGCTCGTTGACCAGCGCGTACTCGACGTCGCGGCGCTCGAAGGATCGTGCCACGCGGCGGTTGCGCAGGCGGCGTGGGAGCAGCAGCAGGTGGTAGGCGGCGCGGGCGAAGCCGCGGGGCGAGCGGAAGGCGCCGCGCATGTACGCGCTCACCGACGTGTCGAGGTGGGGGATGTTCGCGAAGTTGTGCGACGAGAACATCAGCACGCCGCCCTCGGTCAGCAGCCGCGCGATGTCCGCCAGGGCCGCGCGGCGTCCCGTGTCCCCGAGCACGTCGAGGACGTTGTTGGAGGCGATCACGGCGCGGAAGGAGGCGTCGGGGAAGCGGCTGAGGTCGCGTAAGTCACCCACCTCGGCGTGCGCCTCTGGCACGTTGTGCCTGGTCGCCTCGACCATCCGGCGCGAGACGTCGAGCGCCGTGACGTCGGCCCTCAGGCTGACCAGCACGCGCGTCAGCCGCCCCGCCCCGGGCCCGAGCTCGAGCACGGGCCCGTTGAGCGAGCCCCGGTAGCTGGCCAAGACCACCGCTTCGGCGGGGGATATGGTGCGCGCCGAGTAGTGGCTGACGAAATTGCCGCCCGCCCAGGCGGCGACATTGAAGTCTCCGGGCTCCTCTGCAGTTAGCGTGGCCTCCATGCGCGCACCGATCACTCTGGGGCTTCACCTTCCGAATTTCAACTATCCGGACACCGCGCCGGATCAGGTGTTCGAACGGGTGGTGGGGATCGCGGAAGCGGTCGAGGCGTCCGGTTTCAGCTCCCTGACGGTGATGGATCACCTTCACCAGATCCCGCCCGTCGGGCCGCGCGAGCTCAACATGCTCGAGGGCAACACGATCCTCGCCGCGCTCGCCGCCCGCACCGAGCGCATCTCACTCGGGCTGCTCGTCGGCGGCGTCACCTACCGCAACCCCGCGCACCTCGCCAAGATCACGACGACGCTCGACGTCATCTCCGGCGGCCGCGCGATCCTCGGCCTCGGGGCCGCCTGGTTCGAGGAGGAGCACGACGCCTACGGCTTCGACTTCCCGCGCCTCGGCGTCCGCTTCGAGCATCTCGAGGACGCGCTGCAGATCTGCCGCCGCATGTTCACGGAGGAGGAGCCCAGCTACGCGGGCAAGCACCACTCGATCGCGAACGTCCTCAACAACCCGCGCCCGCTGCGCGGCGACATCCCGATCATGGTCGGCGGCAGCGGCGAGAAGAAGACCCTCAAGCTGGTCGCCAGGCACGCGGACGCGTGCAACGTCTTCGGCGACATCCCGCAGTTCAAGCATCTGATGGGCGTGCTCGACGCGCACTGCGAGGACGTCGGCCGCGACCCGGCCGAGATCACCCGGACGACGATGGCGCGCGTGGTGATCGGTGCCGACGAGCGCGAGGCGGACGCGAAGCTCAAGGCGTTGCGCCTCGATCCCGCCGGCTGGAACGCGGGGTCACCCGAGCAGGTCGCCGAGCGCGTGCAGGCGCAGGTGGACGCGGGCGTCGAGGGCCTCACCGTGGTGATGCCCGACGCCTACGACCACGACGCGGTGCGCCTCCTGGGCGAGACGCTCGCGCCCGTGCTCACCCGGTAGCCGGCAGCGCCAGGGTGGCGCTGCCGAGGTCCGCGCTGCTCGGCGCGGAGCCGCGCCAGGAGATCGTCACGGGGACGGTCTCGCCGGGGCCGACGACGGTCGTCATGCCCAGGCGGGTGGCGAGGAAGTCCGGCATCGGCTCCTTGGGCGACACGCCCGGCCCGTAGAGGCCGTGGGTGAAGCCGCGAGCGTAGGTGACGACCCCGCGGACGGATCGGCCCGCGTCGTCGCGCAGCGTCGCCGTCGCGCCGTCGAGCCGCAGCGGCGCGCCGGAGTCGTTGCGCACCTGCCCGCTGAGGATGCGGTCCGCCGGCAGCTCGGCGGGCCGGCTGAGCTTCGGGTCGCCCGCCCAGTTCAGGCCACCGCGGGCCGACTCGCCCGGGGCCGAGACCGTGCCGGCCGTGAACAGCCGCTGGGTGGCGCCGAACGCGTCAGCGGTGCGCCGCCCGTCGCCCGGGTCGGCGGGCGTGGTGAACCACGTGCAGCCGGGCGGGTCGGTGTTGGTGGTGGGGTTCCAGGTCACGCACGGGAGGTCCTGCGCGAGCTTCGCCGAGTTGCCCGCCGGGTTGATCGAGCCGCCGCTCTTGCAGTCGGGCAGGGTCGCCGGGTCGGAGGTCAGCTTGACGCCCGGCGCGGTGTGGTTGTCCTGCCAGCAGTTGCGCAGGCCCTGCTCGTCCCAGTAGACGTCGATTCCGTTCGCGTCCCGGGTGCCGTCGGGCCGCACGCCCAGGAAGTTGCCCGTGTAGGCGTTGCCGTTGGACGTGTCGTAGAACTTCGCGGGGTCCATCTCGCCCCGCGCCGGCGCCGGCACCCCGAACTGGCGGATGCCGTTGCGGTGCTGGTCGTAGATGTAGTTGTTCTGGATGATGTTGTCGTTGACGCCGTAGAACATGAAGCCGGTCCCGACGACGACCTGGAAGACGGGGCAGACGACCTTCTTGCGGCGCTTCTCGAACGGCGTGTCGATGCAGTAGCGCTCGTTGGAGTCCTCGAAGAGGTTGACGTTGTTGGAGTGGATCTCGTTGTCCGTCCACTTCGAGCAGTCCTGCGGCATGCCGGGATGGCCGGGGGCGAAGGAGTCGTTGGCGATGCCGGCGGCGTTGTCGTGGAAGTTGACGTCGTGCGTCCAGGTCCCGTTGCCGGCGGTGCCGGAGGAGCCGAGCGTGTTGCCGTAGGCCTCGACGTTGCGGACCTCGATGCCGTAGTCCTTGCAGTGGCGCTCCGGACCGGAACCGGGGTAGACGCCCGAGTCGCCGGACCCGTAGGCGGTGATGTGGTCGTAGACGCCGTTGTCGGTCGTGAACGTGAGGATCCCGTAGTGCGACGCCCAGCGGCTGGTGAGCCGATTGAGGTAGAAGCCGTTGGTCTCGACGACGTCGATGTTGTTGTACGCGCCCTGCTCGGCGGCGATGTTGCGCAGCTGGAAGCCGTCGGCGCGGTCGGCCCGGATGACGTCGGGCTTGAGCCGGTCGCCCTTGATCAGCGTGTCCTCGGGCCGCTTGCCGAAGCCCTCGATGGTGAGGTTGCAGCGCATGTCGCAGACGCGGTCGTCGTCGAGCGAGTCGCCGATCACCGCGATCAGGTTGCGCGCGTTCGGGCACGTGAACTGGTGCAGGTAGGTCGGGACGCGACCGTCGGACTGGTGCTGATCGCCCGAGGACTCCCAGAACTGGTCGCCCTCGCACTTGGGGTCGTGCACGGGAACGGCTCGCGACGGGAGCTCCTTGTAGAGGCCGGGCATGACCGCGATCCGGTCACCGGTCTTGCTGTGGTCGACCGCCGCCTGGATGTCCTGGAAGCGACAGCGCTTGAGCAGCTTCAGCCGCGCCTTGCGCTTCTTGCCCCGGAACTGCTTCTTGATGCGCGCCTTCGACCCCGACTTGCAGACCACGAGCTCCGGCCGCGAGGTGTCGCGGACCGGCACGCTGCCCGCATCGTGGTCGGGGAAGAAGGTGGCCCGCTCGGCGTGCCCGGAGGCAAGACTGGGCAGGGCGAGCAGGATGAGCACAACGGCTCCGAGCACGACACGACGCATCGCGGCAGCTTAGGTGACCTCGACCTCCCCTGCGCCGCATGTCCTGGTGCTGTTCGGCGCCCGCGGCGATCTGGCCAAGCGCAAGCTGCTTCCAGGGCTCGCTCGCCTGCACGCCGCCGGCCTCCTGCCCGAGCTCCGCGTCATCGGCTCCGGCCGGCACGAGCCCGACGGCGACTGGGCCGGCGATCTGGGTGACGCGGTCGCGACCTCGTTCGTGACCTCGTCGGCGGACGACGGCGCCGAGCTCGCGGCCGCGGTGCGTGCCGCCCGCGACGAGCTGGGGGAGGAGGCCCGCGTGCTGCTGTACCTGTCCGTCCCGCCCTCGGCGATGCAGGCCATGGTCGGCATGCTCGGGGCCGAGGGCCTCGACGAGCGCGCGCGGCTGGTGCTGGAGAAGCCGTTCGGCCACGACGTCGATTCCGCGCGAGCCCTGAACGCCGCGATCCACGAGCACTTCGACGAGGAGCAGGTCTTCCGCATCGACCACTTCCTCGGCAAGGAGGCCGCGCAGGACATCCTCGCGCTGCGCTTCGCCAACGGCCTGTTCGAGCCGATCTGGGATGCGGAGCACGTCGAGGCGGTGCAGGTCGACATCCCCGAGGACCTCGGCCTCGAGGGGCGTGGCGCGTTCTACGAGGAGACGGGCGCGTTCCAGGCATGCCCGTCACCCACCTGAGCCAGCTCCTCGGCTTGGTCGCGATGGAGCAGCCCGAGAGCCTCGACGCCGGGTGCCCTGCGCGACGCCAAGCTCGCCGCGTTCCAGGCACTCGCAGCCGCTCGATCCGGATGACGTCGGTGTTCGGTCAGTTCGAGGGCTACCGCGACGAGGACGACGTCGACCCGCAGTCCGACCGCGACACGTTCGCCGCCGTCCGCGCCTACGTCGACAACGACCGCTGGCGGGGCGTCCCGTTCCTCCTGCGCACGGGCAAGGCGATGGCCGAGGGCCGGCAGGTGGTGTCCGTCGTCCTGCGCGCGCCCGAGCACGACCTCTTCGGCGCCGGCGACGGGCGGCCGGACGAGATCGCGCTGGAGCTCACGGACG
>CAVUFN010000020.1:0-27089 GCA_963740765.1 uncultured Solirubrobacteraceae bacterium
GACGAGCTTCTCGTTGGGGATGTCGGCCTCTTCGAGGATCAGCTCGACGAGCTCGTCGTCGTAGTGGGAGACCTCCTCGAGCAGGTGCTCGCGGGCGGCCTCGGCCGCGGCGGCCAGGCTCTCGGGGATGTCGTCGATCGAGACGTCCTTGCCCAGGTCGTCCTTGTAGGTGATCGCCTTCATCCCGACGAGGTCGATGATGCCCTCGAACTCGGACTCGGCGCCGATCGGCAGCTGGATCGGCACGGGGTGCGCGCCGAGGCGGTCGATCATCGTCTGCACGCCGCGGTCGAAGTCCGCGCCGATGCGGTCCATCTTGTTGATGTACGCGATGCGCGGGACGCGGTAGGTGTCGGCCTGGCGCCACACGGTCTCGGACTGGGGCTCGACGCCGGCCACGGAGTCGAACACGGCGACAGCGCCGTCGAGCACGCGCAGCGAGCGCTCCACCTCGACGGTGAAGTCGACGTGGCCCGGCGTGTCGATGATGTTGATGCGGTGGTCCTTCCACTCCGCCGTCGTGGCAGCGGACGTGATGGTGATCCCGCGCTCCTGCTCCTGCTCCATCCAGTCCATCGTGGCGGCGCCCTCGTGGACCTCGCCCATCTTGTGGGAGCGACCGGTGTAGTAGAGGATCCGCTCGGTCGTCGTGGTCTTGCCCGCATCGATGTGGGCCATGATCCCGATGTTGCGGGTCTTCTCGAGGGTGAAGTTACGTGGCATAGGAAGTTCTAAGGAGCGGTTTGAGGCAAAGAAAAAGGCCCCGGATGGGACCCTCGCGCGTCACGGCATGGAGTTGCACCCAACGCAGTGACTATGTCCGTAGGGACTCCATGAGGACGTGAGGGTGCTCGCTGAGCTGCGCGAGCGACAAGGGAGACTAGCAGCCCGTTATGGCAGCGAGTAGGCCGGTACGGGGCCGTTCTCGGGGTCGGGCACGAGACCCCCGCTTCCGTTCGGGACGATGCTCACCGCGACGCGCCTGGAGCCACGCTTGAAGGCCGGGATCTGGAGCCCCAGCGTGGGCCCGCCGCGGGGGTTGGCCTTCTGCCGGCGAGCGGCGAAGATCCGCACCCGGCCGGCCAGGGGGTGGGCCGGCGTGACGCGGTAGGAGCCGTATTCGCCGCGGATCCGGAAGAAGCGCACGCGCGCGAGGTCGAGGCCCGGCTTGGCGACGATCGTCGCGCCGCTGCGCAGCACGGCCTCGAAGCGCGTCACCTTGCCCCAACTCGGGAACAGGACCGCGGCGCGGGCGATGCGCTTGGCCTTCGGCCGGCGGATGGTCCAGCTCGCGTTGATGGAGCGCTCGCGGAAGTCGTAGCTGCTCGTGACGGCGATGCCGTTGTCGGCCTTGCGGCCCGTGACGCCGAGGCGGCGGAAGGGGCCGGCGTCCGGGCGGGTGGCGAGGACGCGCTGGCGGGTGACGCGGCCCAGCGGCGACCGGGTCAGCGTCAGCGGCGGGCGCTTGGGGTCGGAGTGCAGCGGTCGCTGGCTGATCATCAGCCGCTTGCCCCGCGCGTTCTCCACGCGCACGCCGAACGCGGCCGGTGGGTGGCCGCCCGTCCCGCCGACCGGGTCGCCGTCGGCGTCGTAGAAGCGCGCGAGCTCGTTGCCGCCGTAGGGGACCTTGTTGCGGTTGTCGGCGAGGATCGCCGTGGAGTAGTGACGGGTCGAGACCGCGAGGCGACCGATGTCGGCGTCGTAGCTGTAGAACGACGGCGGTTCCTCGGCCGGCATCCGCCCCATCCCGGCACTGACCGCGCGCACGGCGTTCGCGCCCATGCGGGCCCAGAACATCGTGCTCGCCGGGGTCCCCTGCTCGCCGATGTGGAAGAGCTCCGCGCTGGGGCGGAACGGCCCGCGGCTGCCCTGCTGGTAGCTGAGGTGCTCGTACAGCCGCAGCCCGCGGTCGAACAGGTACTTCGCCCACCGCGCCTCGCGCGGGCGCGTCAGGAACTTCGGCGACGTGGCGATGGCCACCAGCCCCTGCTGGCCGTAGGCCCACGCCTTGCCCTTCATCCAGCGCTCGTAGCTCCAGCCCGTGTCCCAGTTCATGAACCCGGCGTGGGTCCAGTAGCCGTACAGGTCGCGCTGGACCCAGCCGCGCAGCCGCCGCATGTCCTCCCGCGACAGCGGCGCCATCCCGGCGTTCCGGCGGGCGAGGTCGTACCAGTAGATGAAGTGCAGCGTCATGTTCGCGTACTCCGCGGAGTCGAGGTTCCGTGAATAGAGCGGCGAGGTGTTGGACTGGTAGATGAAGCGGTAGCTCGGCCCGACGTTGGTGGTGCCGCCGTCGATCTGCGGGACCGTGAAGCCCCGCGTGAACGCGTGCATGTGCTTGCGGTAGTCCTTGCGCAGCAGCGTCGGGTCGTCGTTGACGAGCCAGTCGTAGGCGTAGAGCTCCGCGTGCCAGTTGATCTGGTTCAGGCGCACCTTCGGGTAGCGGAAGAACTCGGTGAAGGCGACCTGGTGGATCTCCGTCTTGATGCGGGCCGCGTCCTCGTCGGAGAGGTCGAGCTGCTGGCGGGCGCGGTAGGCGATCTGCAGCCCCTCGGCGACCTTGGGATCGATCGACTTGTCCATGTCGACGTAGGGGCCGTCCATGTTCGACGTCCACCCCGGCGTGTGGAACATCTTGTCGTAGCGCGGCGGCGCGGCGGCGGTGAAGAACGGCGGTGCGGCGGTGAGCGACTTGACGAGGATGCGCGCCCGCTGGTCGTTGCGGGCCAGGCCGGCGTGGCCGTGGGCGGCGGCGGTCGCGTAGATGGTCAGCATCGCCGACGAGCAGATCGTGTCGATGGAGCGAGCGCCGGTGCTGTAGTAGCCCTTGGACTCGCTCCAGTAGCGCTCCATCTGCGCGGCGACGTGGTCGGCGAACGTGAAGTAGTCAGCGTCGGTCATCGGCGGGTTCGCCGTGACGGGGACGGCACGGGCGGCCGGCACCGGCGCGAACGCCAGCAGCGCGGCGAGGATGAGCGCTAGCCGGTGGAGTCGAGCTCGTGCCATGTCGATCCGTTCAACGCATAGACCACGACCTGGTTGCGGCCGCGGCGCAACGTCTCCGGCGGGATCACCATGGAGAAACGCTTGTCTCCGTGCTCCACATAGGCCTCCCCCGTGGCTTCCACGGTCCCGTTGACCGCGACGGCCAGATCGGTACCGGGCGCGACGCCGCTCGTCGAGCCGGTCACGTAGGCGGGGATCACGCCGGAGCTCGGGCGCACGCGCCGGTAGAGCTTGGCGTTGTTGATGAAGGCGCTGCCCTCGCCCTCGGATACGCCCCCACCCACCCCGGGCGGCTTCCCGACGAGATCGCGGCGCGGGCCGACGCCCCAGATCGCGTCGAGCCCCGGCGGCCAGCGCCGGTCGCGGGCGGCGAGCTCGGCGTCCCGGCGGCGGGCGAAGTCCTCCGGGGTGACCTTGACGAGCTTCGCCTCGCGGCCGTTGCGCTGCTCGAGCAGCTTGGCCGGATGCGGCTCGTCGACCGGCAGGCCGTCGAACTCCCAGTCCGTGTCGATGCCGAGCGCCTTGACGACCGTGGGGACGACGTCGAGCGTCGTCACGAAGGTGTCGCTCGTGGCCGCCTGCTTCTGCCCGGGCAGCTTCACGAAGAACGGCACGCTGCCGACCTGGGGGAAGTTCTCCTTGGTGACGGGCCGGCGCGACTCGCCGGGCCCGACCGCGCCGCCGTGGTCGGCGACGACGATCACGAGTGCCTCGTCCCACAGGCCGCTGCGCTTCATGCGATCGATGGCCTCGCCCAGCAGCCGGTCGGCGAAGCGCGTCATCAGCAGGTGGCGCTGGAAGGCCTGGTCGAGCAGGTAGCGGTTGCGGCCCCAGTCCTGATCGTTGAGGCCCGGCATCGTGGGTCCTTCGACGACGTACTGGCTGCCGTCGGGCAGGAACCGCCACGGGACGTGCGGGATGACGTTGTGGACCATCCAGAGGCCGGGCTTGGGGGTGGACGGGTCCGTCTCGTCCATCGTCTTGACCACGCGGCGCGCCTCGTTGACGCGCTGGGCCGGGAGGTCGTCGCCGGCCACCCGGATCGGCTCCTTCGGGTTGACGGTGTCGACCTTCGCCGCCCGCTTGCCGGAGACCTCGGCGAGGTCGTCGTCGCCGGCGTCGGCGCGGAAGTCCTCCCAGTCGCGGTCGATCGGCGGCAGCTTGTCCGCCATCCCCTTCGGGAGCAGCAGCCGGCGCTCGACGATGCTCAGGTCGGACGCCAGGCTCGACAGCCGCTCGCCCTGGCCGGCGCGGGCGCGGGCGCCGCACAGCGACTCCGGGCACACGCTGGTGATCGGCTCCTGGTCGTGCTGCTCGTAGCGCTTGCCCAGCAGCGTGTAGAGGTTGCGCGGGTACTCGCGGCTCGTGGGCAGCTCGGCCTGCGGGCGGCGGCCGGTGAGGATCGCGGGCACGGCGACGTAGGTGCCGTCGGAGACGCTGGTGGCGTTCCGGTACCAGGTGGACGTCTTCTCCATCCGGGCGAAGTTCGGGAAGCGCTCGGCGTCGACCGTCTTGTCGGGCTTCATCAGCGTCGGCGTCGGCAGCTCGTCGAAGATCATCAGCACGACGGGCGCGGGGTCCTTCGCCTTCTGGCCCGCGGTGGCGGCCGCCTCCTCCCCGGGGAAGACGATGTCGCGGACCGGCGAGCCGACGATCAGCAGGACGAGCACCACGACCGGGGCAATGGCGAGGATCGAGACGAACGAGCGCAGGCCGGCGAAGCGCGCGTAGGCGGCCGCGGCGGCGAGGCCGAGCAGCAGCGCGATCGGCAGCACGACCTTCGCGTCGGCGCTGACGCCCTTGATGATCTGCAGCAGCAGCACGCCCGCGAACGCGGTCACGAAGCCGAGCTGGACGAGCCGCCCGGCGCGGTCGTTGGCCGCGCGCGCGATCGCGACGATGGCGGTGGCGATCAACGGGACGCCGAAGGTCCAGGCGAGGGCGAAGATGAGCACGTCCCCCGGGGTGTTGTCACGGGCGACGAAGAAGGCCGGGTTCTTGCCGAGCAGGTCGAACAGCGGCTGCACGAAGGCGAGCGTCCAGAGCGCGGCCAGGTGGAGCCCGCAGAAGAGGAGGCTGGGCCACCCGGGCTCAGGCCGAGACTTCATAGAGCACCCGCGACCCGAGCTCCTGCTGCCGTCGGACCTCGAACAGCTCGCGCAGGGCGAGCTCGAACGGCTCGCGGTTGAAGTCCGGGTGGGCCTCGTCGTCGCGCTTGGCGCTGAGCAGGCGCTGCACCATCGCGTCGTCGCGCAACGGCAGCTCGATCACGTGCGTGCCGCCGATGGACTTCAACCACGCGAGGATCGCGCGGACCGGGATGTTCCGGGTGATGGAGAGATGGTGGATGAGCGCGAGGCTCAGCGTCAGGTCGGGGCGGCCGCGGTCGGGCAGCGGGCCGCGCTCGGCGAGCGCCCAGCCGCGCGCCGGGCTCGGGTCGCACAGGTCGACCACCAGCGGGGTGATGTTGGGCTCGTCGAGGCGGCGGTACATGTGCTCGACCGTCTCGTGGTCGAAGTCCATCGCGAGCACCGTCCCCGCGTGCGGGGAGACGATGCGGGCGAAGGCGCCGTCGTTGGCGCCGAGATCCCACGCGAGGGTGGGCTTCACGCGCTCGGCGGTCTCGGCCACGAACGCCTTCTTGGCGTCCAGGTCGGGCTCGTCGTAGCCGCGGTTGTTGTCGTCGTACTCCGTCCAGGCGGTCTTGGCGGTCTTCCACTCGAGGCCGCTCACGAGCTTGTGCAGGCGGCGGACCTGGGCCTGGATGATCTCCGGCTTGAAGCCCGCCTTGGCGAGCTTTGCGTTGGTGTCGCGGGCGCTCTTGTCGCCGCCCTTGCGCTCGAGGCGGGCGAGCAGCCGGGCGTTGATGGTCACGCCCTTCTTGCGCGGCAGCAGCGCCGCGGCGTCGGCGGGCTGGATGCCCTCGAGCGAGCCGCGCAGCCACGGCTGGAAGGAGACGCCGTTGTAGGCGGTCAGCATCAGCGGGTACAGGTACAGCGTGCAGAACTGGCGGTAGCCGACCCACGGCTCGTTGCCGCGCAGACGCTCGAAGGAGCCGACGTCGACGAAGACGGGCTTGGTGCCGGTCCACTGGACGTTGTACGGCGTGGCGTCCTTGAGGCTCAGCTTCTCCGACAGCGCCCGGTCGAGCAGCTCGAGCTGCAGGGCGGCGGCGTCCTTGAGCATGCCGAAGCACCACTCGTACGGGTACGTGATGAACGGGATGCGCTCGTGCTCGAGCACCGCGGCGGTCGCGTCCCCGTGACTGAGGATCGCCGGGCCGGCCCCGTTGTCCGTGCGCGTGGTGCGGACGACACTGCCGTCGGCCTGGGTCTGCTGGAAGAGCTTGGAGGCGGCGAACGCCTCGTAGTCGGCGAGTCCGCGGGCGCTCAGCGCCCGGAAGACGCTGCCGTTCTCGAGGTAGACGCGGCTGTCCGGGTCGCGGAACGAGCCGGCGTCAACTGCCGTCACTTGGAGCCGATGGGCTCAATCTCTGCCTCTTCGGGCTGAGCGGCGGGCTCCGGGTCCCGCTCCTCCAGCGGCTTGCGGATCTTCAGTGCGACAAGCACCTGGTTCCAGCGGTAGCGGAGGGCAACGCCGAGGGCGGCGACGCCGCCGAGGATCATCGAGACGATCGCGCTCGCGCTGCCCGCGTCGAGGTAGGCGAAAGGTGTCCGCATCGCGGTTAGGGTAGCGACGTGCTCCGACATGTCTTCCTCGGGCTGACCGCGGTCGCCTGCCTTCTCCTGCTGATAGCGGAGTTCGGCGATCTCAACCAGATCGAGATCCTCACGGTGACCAAGGCGGGCGTCGGCGTGGGCGGCCACCACGGCTACGCGCTGGCCGTCATTGCCGCCGTCGCGGCCGTGATGGGGTTCGGCGCCTGGCGCGGCTCGGCCCCGGCCGCCTACGCCGTCGCGGTGCTCGGCATCGCCGCCCTGGCGATCGTGCTGCTCGTCGACCTCCCCGACGTCGACGCGACCGGCCTCTACGGCCGCGACTACGAGCAGGCGAAGGCGACGTCGGCGGCCGGCTTCAAGCTCGAAGCCGCGGGGGCGATCCTGCTGCTGTTCAGCGGCGTGATGACTGCGTTCATGACGCGCGTCGCGCCCGCTCGCTCAGCGCGGACGTCCTCCCGCCGCGCGGCGGATCCGGATGGCACTTAGGGAGGGCGGGATCAACCGCCGCGTCGCGCGCCTGGCGTTTTAGGCATCCAGGGGATGCCGAACTCGCCACACCCGACCGGACCCACTCCCTCAATGCCGCAGTTCGGACCCGGGCCAGCCGGGAGCCGGGACTACCAGCGGTAGTGGGCGAAGGCCTTGTTGGCCTGCGCCATGCGGAAGATGTCGTCCTTGCGCTTGTACGCGCCGCCCTGCTGGGACTGGGCGTCCATCAGCTCGTTGGCGAGGCGCTGCGCCATCGACTTCTCGCGACGCTGGCGGGCGAACTGGACGAGCCAGCGGATCGCCAGCGTCTTGGCGCGGGTTCCGGGCACCTCGACGGGCACCTGGTAGGTCGCACCGCCGACGCGGCGGGAGCGGACCTCGAGCTGCGGGGTGAGGGCCTTGACGGACTGCTCGAGGTACTCGAGCGGCTCGCGGCCGGTGCGCTCGGAGATGATCGAGAGGGCGTCGTAGACGATCCGCTCGGCCGTCGACTTCTTGCCGTCGAGCATCACCTTGTTGATGATCTGCTGGACGAGCTTGGAGCGGTGGACGGGGTCCGGATCGATCGGCCGGATCGTGGCTGCTGAGCGGCGCGGCATTACTTGGCCTTCACGCCGTACTGGGAACGGGCCTTCTTGCGGTCGCTGACGCCGGCGGCGTCGAGCGTCCCGCGGACGACCTTGTAGCGCACGCCCGGGAGGTCCTTGACGCGGCCGCCGCGGACGAGCACGACGGAGTGCTCCTGAAGGTTGTGCCCCTCACCGGGGATGTAGGCCGTGACTTCCATCTGGTTGGTCAGCCGGACACGGCAGACCTTGCGCAGGGCGGAGTTCGGCTTCTTGGGCGTCGTGGTGTAGACGCGAGTGCACACCCCGCGCTTCTGCGGTGCGGCCGTCTTCTTCTTGCGGCCCTTGCCGGTCTTGAGGCCAGGGGTGGCAAGCTTCTTGGTCTTCGGGGTACGTCCCTTGCGGACGAGCTGTGAAGTCGTGGGCATGCGAAGAGGACAGGCTAGCGCCCGCGCAGCTCGATCTTGCGGACCCCGCGGCGGGCCCTGAGGACGAGCGTGCGCGCGTTGCGCTTGGACCGCACCCGGATCCGCGGCGACTTCTCGACCCGGTAGCCCTTCGGGAACGCGCGGCGCGGGACGGCGATCTCCGTCCTCCCCCTGCGCGCCTTCCACGTGTAGGAGAACGTCCCGCCGGTGAGGTCCCAGCCGATCGGGCGCCCGGCGGTCACGCGCGGGAACGGGCGGACCAGGACGTCGAGCTTGCCCGCGTCGACGTTGTCGCCGGCCGGCGGCTGCGCCGGATCCAGCACGACGGCCTGCGTGTCGCCCGGGCCGGAGGTGGTCGGGTCGTCGCAGCCGCAGTAGTGCCAGAACTGCCAGCCGATCATGTTCCGGTCCGCGCGCTCGACCATCGGCAGGTTGACGCCGGCGTCCTTGGTCGCGCCGAACTCCGTCAGCAGCGCCGTGTCGCCGTACGTGTCGGTCTGCGCACGGGCGTTGGCGAAGGTGAGGTCGTCGCGCTGCCGGCAGACGGCGTCGTCGTCGGGGGTGAGGCAGTAGTCGTGGAAGGAGAAGCCGAGCCGGTCGTCCTCGAGGTCGCCGACGTAGGTCGGGATGCCGTTGTTGAAGATGACGTTGGGCTCGTAGAAGACGAGCGTGTCGCGGTCGACGGCGCGGATGGCGGTGATGGTGCGGCGGTTGAAGGCGTCGAGCTTCGCGTCGAAGCCCGCGCAGCCCTCCGTCTGCAGGCAGCTCGGGTAGTCCGAGCCCGGCCACGGCTCGTTGAGGAGGTCGTAGCCGAGGACGAAGCGGTTCGCCGCGAACCGGCTCGCCACGTGCGCCCACGCCGCCGCGTAGGCGTCCTGCAGCCCGCCGTCGTCGGCCCAGAAGTGGTCGAAGGCGCGGCTCAGCGCGGGCATCCCGAGGTAGTTGCCGGGGAAGCCGAGCTTGGGCTCCGCCGGCAGGCCGTCGTCCATCACCGCCCAGTCGGGCCAGCCCTCGCCCTGGAAGCGCTCGTTGTAGAGATCCTGGTGGAAGTCGAGCAGGCTGGTGATGCCGTGGCGGCCGAGCAGGTCCACCGTCTGCTCGATGCGGTCCAGGTAGGCGTCGTCGTAGGCGCGGGGCTGCGGCTCGACCGCCGCGTAGATGATCCCGAGTCGGACGCTGTTGAAGCCCTGGCGGGCGAGGAAGCGCGCGTCGTCCGCACCGAAGCCGGTTGCGTCCGGTGCGTACGGCGGCCGCTTGGAGACCATGTTGATGCCGTGCAGGACGACGGCGCGGCCCTTCGCGTCCCTGAAGAAGCGGCCCTGCTTGGAGAGCGGGAGGGTGGGTCCGGCGGTCGCCGCCGGCGCGGTCAGCGCCAGCGCCGCGATGGCGACCGCCAGGTACCTCACGCGGCGACCAGGTCGAGCGCCTCGGCCGGCGGGGTGTAGTCGCGGTCCTGGTCGCGGGCGACCGGCTCGTAGGTGACGTGGCCGGCGGCGACGTTGAGACCGGCGAGGAAGCCGGGGTCGCTCGCGAGCGCGCCCTGCGGGCCCTTGTCGGCGAGCTTGATCACGAACGGCATCGTCGCGTTGGTCAGCGCCCAGGTCGACGTGATCGGCACCGCGCCCGGCATGTTGGCCACGCAGTAGTGGGTGATGCCGTCGACCTCGTAGGTGGGGTCGGAGTGGGTGGTCGCCTTGGAGGTCTCGAAACAGCCGCCCTGGTCGATGGAGACGTCGACGAGCACCGCGTTCTTCTTCATCAGGCCGAGCTGCTCGCGCGTGATGACGTGCGGGGCCTTGGCACCGTGGACGAGGACCGCGCCGATCACGAGGTCCATCTCCGGCAGTCGCGCCTCGACTTCGAGCGTCGACGCGTAGCACGTCGAGCAACGGTTGTTGAGGATCGTCTCCAGATCGCGCAGGCGGTCGATGCTGCGGTCGTAGACGTAGGTCTCGGCGCCCATGCCGATCGCGACCTCGGCCGCGTTCTGGCCGACCACGCCGCCACCGATCACCATCACCTTCCCCGCCGCCACGCCGGGCACGCCGCCCAGCAGCAGCCCACGGCCGCCCAGCGGCTTCTCGAGCATGAAGGCACCCGCCTGCGTCGCGATCTTGCCGGCGATCTCCGACATCGGCGCCAGCAGCGGCAGCCGCCCGTTGCGGTCCTCGACGGTCTCGTAGGCGATGCAGGTCGCGCCGCTGTCCACCAGGCCCTGCGTGAGGTCGGTGTCGGGGGCGAGGTGCAGGTAGGTGAACAGGGTCTGGCCCTTGCGCAGCATCGCCACCTCGGGCGCCTGGGGCTCCTTGACCTTGACGATCATGTCGGCCTGGTCGAAGACGGCCTGGGCGTCGTCGACGATCCGCGCGCCCTGCGCCGTGTACTCGTCGTCGGCGATCGCCGACCCGACGCCGGCGCCCTTCTGGACGATCACCTCGTGCTCGTGCTCGACGAGCTCGCGGACGCCGCTCGGCGTGAGGGCGACGCGGTACTCGTCCGTCTTGATCTCGGTGGGAACGCCTACGAGCACTTTGGAACCTTCCTTACTTGAGGAGCTCGCGCCCTCTTAGCGCAAGCCAGAAGTCGATGCGGTCACGCGCGGCGTCCAGCGAGCGGCCGGTGAGCTGCTCGACGCGCTGGATGCGGTAACGGAGGGTGTGGCGGTGGCAGGGCAGCTGCCGGGCGGCCCGCTCCCACTGCCCGTTGCACTCGATGAAGACCTCGAGCGAGCGCAGCAGCTCGGATGCGTACGCGTTGTCGGCGTTCTCGAGCGGACCGAGGATCGAGTCGCAGAACGTGCGCAGAGCGTCGTCGTCCTGCATCGCCAGCAGCAGCTGGAAGGAGCCGAGGTCGCGGTAGGTGAACAGCCGCACGACGTCGGCGTCGAGCGCCGCGCACTCGAGCGCCCAGCGGGCCTCGTGGAAGCCGCGGCGGACGTCGGCGAGCCCGACGGGGCGGCTGGCCCCGGCGGCGACGCCGGCGCGCGCGCGAGCGGCCTCGGCCTTCGCGAACGCCTTGCTGTCGCCGTCCCCGTCGGTGATGAGCGCGCAGGCGAGCGTCCCGACCCGGGCGACGAGGCCGTCGACGGCGAGCTCCAGCGCCCGCTGGCCCTCGCCCTTGGTGACGAGGACCGTGATGCGCTCGCCCAGGCCGAAGGGCGCCAGGCGACGCACGAGCTCCTCCCCCTCGAGCTCACCGCTCAGGACGCTGGCGAGGACGTCGCCGGCGAGGCGGCGCTCCGTGTCGGCCTGGACGCGGCGGCGCAGCAGCTCGAGCGCGACGATCGTGACGGCCTGGTGGACGACGAGGCGGTCGAGCTCGGTGAGCGGCGCGTCGCCGCGCGCGGCCAGCAGGCGCGCGGCGGAGTCGCCGGGGACCTCGAGCTCGAGCCCGTCCTGTGGCGGGTCGCCCGCGAGCGTGTGCCCGCGCGCGTCGACCACCGCGGCGGTCCCGCCGACGAGCTCCCCGAGCGCGGCGACGAGCCCGTCGAGACCGCCTTCCTCCAGGGCGACCTGCTCGAGGCGCTCGTGCGCCGCGACGGCGCGCTGGAGCATGTCCGCCTGCTCGCCGGCGATGTGGGTGAAGGCCTTCTCGGTGAGCGCGATGAACGGCGTCTCGTAGGGGACCTCGAGGATCGGGAAGCCGAGCCGGTCGGCGGTCGCGGCCATCTGCGGGGTGATCGCCTCGAGGCCGCCGACGTCGACGCCGACGCCGAGCCCGGCCAGCCCGTGGGCGGCGATGCGCTCGATGTACTCCCCGCCGTCGCCGTTGACGGTCATGCCGGTGGTGAGCAGCAGCTCGCCGCCGTTCAGCCACGGCGTCGGGTCGCTCAGCTCGGAGATGTGGACCCAGCGCACGGGCCGGTCCAGGCCGTTCTCACCCGCGACGACACGGACGCCGGTGACCTCGACCATGTCGCGAACGGTGAGCATGAGTTCGACGCTTCGTCGCACACCATGCGCCGAAGCGGACGAAACGTATCGCACGTACGCTCCCGCCATGCTGCATCACGTCCGCACCGGCTCCGGGCCGGCCCTGCTGCTGGTCCACGGCATCGGGTCCTCGCACGGCTCCTTCGAGCCCGTGATCGACGACCTGGCCGCGGACTTCACGGTCTACGCGGTGGACCTGCCCGGCTTCGGCGCCTCGGAGCTGCTGCCGGGGAAGCCGACCCTGCGCGCGCTGGCCGACGCCTGCGCCGAGGTCGTCGCGGACGCCGGCCCGTTCGCGGTCGCCGGCAATTCGCTGGGCGGCGGCATCGCGCTGCACCTCGCGCTGGACGGCCGGGCGCGCGCGGCCTGCGCGCTGTGCCCCGTCGGGTTCGTCGAGGGCTGGGAGCGGGTGTGGCTGCACGCCATCGTCCGCTCGTTCCCCGTGGCGTTCAAGCCCGTCGTCCCGTTCGCGGATTCCGCCCCCGTCCGCAAGGTCGCGACCTCGATCGTGCTCGCCCACGGCGACCGCATCACGGGCGACCAGTTCCGGAGCGCCGCGCAGGACGCCGAGCGCCCCGGCCTGCGACCCACTGCGGGCCACGCGCTGAACTGGCGCGCGCCCTCGGTGTCGTCGCTGCCGGTACCGGTCACGATCGCCTGGGGCGACAAGGACCGCCTGCTGCTCCACGGGCCGCAGTCCGCGCGCGCCCGCGAGCGGATGCCGTCGGCCCGGCACGTGACGCTCGAGGACATCGGGCACGTCCCGATGCTGGACGACCCCGTGCTGTGTGCCCGCGTCATCCGCGAAGCCGTGACCTAGGGCGCGGTGACCGCCCAGCTGCCCGACGCCGGCGCGGCGGCCGTCTCGCGCACGCCGAAGCCGAGCGCCCCCGTCCCGCCCGCCGGCTCGAAGAGCGCGACGGTGCCCGTCGCGACGTAGACGCACAGCTGACCTGGCGCGGCCTTCGGGTCGCCCGCCGATCCGGGGCACTCGGCCGTGGCGGACGTGACGACCTGGCCGTTGGGCGCCAGGCCGAGCACGGGGGCGAAGCTCACGCCGGTCTGGCCGGTGGCGGGCACCGCCCACACGCCCTTGAGCGTCTGGCCCGCCGGCAGCACGGTGGCGACGGGGCCGGGCGGGCCGGGGTCGCCCTTGGCGCCGGCGGCGCCGGCCGCGCCCTTGGCGCCGGTCGCGCCGCGGCGGCCGCGGGGCCCGGTCGGGCCCCGGCTCCCGCGCGGTCCCCGCGGCCCGCGCGCGCCCGACTTGCCCCGCCGTCGATGCGCGCAAGCAGGTCGGAGGACACGTGACGCGGATGCACCGCGCCCTTGGCGATGTGGCGGGCGTGGATCGCCCGGCGCTTGATGTCCTTGCCGCCGATCCGGGCGGCGGCGTAGGCCCCGCCACTCGTGGCGAGGAGCAGGGCGAGGAGGGCGATCGCGTGTCGTCGGAGGAAGCGCATGCGCCACCAACCCTCTCACGGATGGAGAGGAGCGACCAGTCGGGCCGGTTCGTCAGGCGACGGTGGTGAAGCGGCCGGAGCCCGGCGCAGGGGTGAGGCTCGACTGAGAGCCGGACCACGCATCGGCGCGGCCTGCCTCAACACACAGCGCTACCGCGATGAGCGCGGCCGCGGCCCAGACGGCGATGAGGATGAGTACTACGACCATGGTGACCCTCCTCTCGGCAGTTCGCCGGCGGAGCTTTAGTCCCTCTTCTCGTCTAGAGACGCTGGACCGAGGAGGGGACATGCATGCCCCGCGTGACGCCGCGCAGGTCGACCACCAGCGCGGCGCGGTCGACAACCGCTTGGTGGTCCACGTCTGGGTGAGCGGTGACGATCACCGCCACGTCGCAGTCATCGATCAAGGCGTCGAGATCCTGCGAGACGAGGCCGGACTCGTCGAGGCTCGGCACGAACGGGTCGTGGTAGCGCAGGTCAGCGCCCAGTCCCGCCAGCAGTCGCAGCATCTTCAGCGCCGGCGCCTCACGCATGTCACCGACGCCCGCCTTGTAGGACACGCCGATCAACGCCACCTTGGAGCCATTGACGGGCTTACCCGCCTGATTGAGCGCACGTTCGACTCGCTGCACGCAGTGGTACGGCATGTTCTGGTTGATCTTGCCTGCGAGCTCGATGAACTCCGTGCTCATGTCGAACTCGCGCGCGCGCCAGGCGAGGTAGAACGGGTCGACTGGCAGGCAGTGGCCGCCCATGCCCGGGCCGGGCTCGAAGCGCATGAAGCCATAGGGCTTGGTCGCGGCGGCGTCGATGACCTCCCAGATGTCGACGCCCATGCGGTCCGCGAGGATCGCCAGCTCGTTGACGAGGGCGATGTTGACGCTGCGGAAGATGTTCTCCAGCAGCTTCGACATCTCGGCGACCTCGAGCGTCCCGACGCGGACGAGGTGGTCGCAGACGTGGCCGTACATCTCCTCGGCGCGATCCCCGCAGGCCTCGGTCAGCCCGCCGACGATCTTCGGCGTCGTGCGCAGCGTGTAGTCCGTGCGGCCGGGGTCGACGCGCTCGGGGCTGAAGGCGAGGTTGAAGTCGCGGCCGGCGGCGAGCCCGGACTCCTCCAGCACGGGCAGCAGCCGCTCGCGCGTGGTGCCGGGGTATGTAGTCGACTCCAGCACCACAAGCTGCCCGGCCTGCAGGATGCCTGCGAGCGCTCGGCCGGAATCCAGAAGCGGGCCGAGGTCGGGCTCGCGGTTCGCGGTCAGCGGCGTCGGGACGCAGATGACGATGGCGTCCGCGTGGGCGAGCGGCGCGCTCCGGGTGGTCGCCTCGATGCGATCAGTGCATCCGTCAAGGCGTTCGCTCGGAATGTCCTCGATGTACGATTCGCGCCGCTTGATCGCTTCGATCTTGCGGCTGTCTACGTCCATGGCAACGATCTCGTGGCCCGCTTCAGCAAACGCGACGGCGAGCGGCAGACCGACATATCCCAGGCCGACTATTGCGACGCGCATCTGTCGCGAGGCTAGCTGTCTGTCCCTAGGGTTTGATCAGCCGTGGCCTACGAACCTACACATCTCCAGGTGCTCGAGTCCGAGGCGATCCACATCTTCCGCGAGGTCGACGCCGAGCTGGAGCGACCCGTCCTTCTGTTCTCGGGCGGCAAGGACTCGATCGTCCTCTTGCACCTCGCTCGCAAGGCGTTCTGGCCGGCCCGCGTTCCCTTCCCGGTTATGCACGTGGACACCGGGCACAATTTCGACGAGGTCGTCGAGTTCCGTGACCGCTACGTCGCAGAGGTCGGCGCCCGGCTGATCGTGGCCTCGGTCGAGGACGCCATCGCACGTGGGCTCGCGGTCGACGAGACCGGCCCGCGCGCATCGCGCAACCGCCTGCAGACCGTTGCGCTGCTTGACGCCATCGAGTCCAATCGGTTCGACGCTGCCTTCGGCGGTGCGCGCCGCGACGAAGAGCGGGCGCGGGCGAAGGAGCGCGTGTTCTCCTTCCGTGACGACTTCGGCCAGTGGGACCCGAAGAATCAACGGCCGGAGCTGTGGAACATCTACAACGGGCGCATCCGGCGCGGCGAGCACATCCGGGTGTTCCCGCTGTCGAACTGGACGGAGCTCGACGTCTGGGAGTACATCCGGCGCGAAGAGCTCGCGCTGCCGTCGATCTACTACGCGCACGAGCGCGAGGTCTTCGAGCGCGACGGGATGCTCTACGCGACGGCGCCGTTCATGGAGCGGCTGCCGGGCGAGGAGCCGTTCCGGGAGACAGTGCGCTACCGGACCGTCGGTGACGTCACCTGCACCGGCGCCGTGCGCTCGAACGCGGCGACGCTCGACGACGTCGTCACGGAGATCGGGGCGACGAACATCACCGAACGTGGCGAGACGCGCGCCGACGACCGCACGTCGGAGGCAGCGATGGAAGACCGCAAGCGCGAGGGCTACTTCTAGTGCCCGGCGTCGGATCGAATGGAGCGCCGCCGGTCGGCCGCAGCGAGAACGCCGACCTGCTCCGGCTCGCCACGGCCGGCTCGGTCGACGACGGCAAGAGCACGCTGATCGGCCGGCTGCTGTACGACACCAAGCAGATCTTCGCCGACCAACTCGAGCACGTCGAGCAGACGAGCGCCCGACGCGGCGACGGCTACGTCAACCTCGCCCTGCTCACCGACGGGCTGCGCGCCGAGCGCGAGCAGGGCATCACGATCGACGTCGCGTACCGCTACTTCTCGTCGCCGCGGCGCAAGTTCATCATGGCCGACACGCCCGGCCACGTGCAGTACACGCGCAACATGGTCACGGGGGCGTCGACGGCCGATCTCGCCATCGTGCTGGTGGACGCGCGCAAGGGCGTCCTGGAGCAGTCGCGCCGCCACGCGTTCCTCGCGTCGCTGCTGCAGATCCCGCATCTGGCGGTCGCCGTCAACAAGATGGACCTCGTCGACTACGACGAGACGGTGTACCGGTCGATCGTCGACGAGTTCGGTGGCTGGGCGTCCAAGCTCGAGTCCACGACGTCGCGTTCTTCCCCATCTCGGCGCTCCACGGCGACAACGTGGTGGACCGGTCGGAGAACATGCCCTGGTTCGAGGGGACGACGCTCCTGTACCACCTCGAGCACGTCCACATCGCGTCGGACCGCAACCTCATCGACTGCCGCTTCCCGGTGCAGACGGTGATCCGTCCGATGTCGGACGAGTTCCACGACTACCGCGGCTACGCCGGACAGGTCGCCTCCGGGGTGTTCAAGCGCGGGGACGAGGTCGTGGTGCTGCCGTCCGGCCGGCAATCGCGCATCGCGCGGATCGACTCGTTCGACGGCGAGTCGCGACGTCGGCCTACCCGCCGCTATCGGTCACGTTGCTGCTCGAGGACGACGTCGACATCTCGCGCGGGGACATGATCTGCCGCGTCAACAACCAGCCGCACGCCGCGCGCGACGTCGACGCGATGGTGTGCTGGATGGCCGACGAGCCGATGCGCGAGGGCGGGCGCTACGTCATCAAGCACACGAGCCGCTCGTGCCGTGCCGTCGTCGACGAGCTGCGCTACCGGGTCGACGTCAACGAGCTGCACCGCGACGAGGAGGCGACGACGCTCGGGCTCAACGAGATCGGCCGCGTGCATCTGCGCACCAGCCAGCCGCTGCTCGTCGACCAGTACCGCGACAACCGCTCGACGGGCTCGTTCATCCTCATCGACGAGTCCACGAACTTCACCGTGCGCGCCGGCATGGTCCTCAACACCGAGATCTGATCATGATGCGAGTCCCACGGCCCGCGGGCCGTCATCTCCAGCGACGTCACCTGGCATGCCGGGCGCATCACCCGCCGCCAGCGCTGGGACGCGCTCGGGACGGTGGGGGCCGTGTTGTGGCTCACGGGCCTGTCGGGCTCGGGCAAGTCGACCGTGGCCGCCGGGGTCGAGGCCGCGCTCGTGACCACCGGGCGCTCCGCCTACCTGCTCGACGGCGACAACCTCCGCCACGGGCTCACGGGGGATCTCGGCTTCAGCCCGGAGGACCGCGCGGAGAACGTCCGCCGCGTCGCCCACGCCGCGCGCCTGCTCGCCGAGGTCGGGTCGGTGGCGCTGGTCAGCCTGGTCAGCCCATACCGGTCCGACCGCCAGATGGCGCGCGAGATCGTCTCCGCCGACGGCATCCCCTTCGTGGAGATCTACGTCTCGACCCCGCTCGCCGTCTGCGAGGGGCGCGACCCGAAGGGCTTGTACGCGAAGGCGCGGCGCGGCGAGATCGGCGAGTTCACCGGCGTCAGCGCGCCCTACGAGGCGCCGGAGGCCCGACCTCGAGATCGACGCGAGCGCGATGCCGTCCGAGTCCGCCGTCGCGGCGGTGCTCGAGGCCCTCGCCCACCACACGGCGAGGAGCTGAGCGTGGACCCGATCATCATCGTCTTCGGCCTGGGCGTCGGCATCCTCATCGGGCTCACCGGCGTGGGCGGCGGGTCGCTGATGACGCCGCTGCTGCTGCTCGTCGGCGGCTACAGCCCCTCCGTCGCGATCGGCACGGACCTCGCCTACGGCGCGATCACCAAGACGCTCGGCGGCTTCCGTCACCTGCGCGCCGGGAACGTCGACCTGCGCCTGTCGCGGTGGCTGGCCTACGGCTCGGTGCCGGGCTCGATCCTGGGCGTCATCGCGCTCAACGAGCTCGAGCGGCGGTACGGGGACAGCTTCCAGTCCACGCTGCTCTACGCCGTGGCCGGCGCGCTCGCGCTGGCCGCGGGGGCGACCTTGTACCGCTCGCTGTTCCGGCCGGGGCTCGCCGCGAAGGAGCGCGACAGCGCGGTCCTGCAGCGCCGGGTCAGCCGGGTGGCGACAGTGGGCATCGGCCTGGTGCTCGGGTTCATCCTCGGCCTGACCTCCGTCGGCTCGGGCGCGCTGATCGGCCTGGCGCTGATCCTGCTCTACAAGCTGCGGCCCCGGCGCGTCGTCGGCACCGACGTCCTCCACGCGGCCATCGTCATGTGGGCCGCCGCCATCGCCCACCTGTTCAGCGGCAACATCGACTTCGGGCTGATGGGGACGATCCTGATCGGCTCCCTGCCCGGCGTGTGGATCGGCACGCACCTGGTGCCCGTCGTCCCGGTGGCCGCGCTGCGCACGACGCTGGGCTGCGTGCTCGCCGCGGCGTCGCTCGGCGTCTCCAGCAAGGCCGGCGCCGACGTGCCGGCGATCGCCATCATCGGCTGTCCCGCTCGCCATCGGCGCGTTCGCCGTCTGGCTGCACCGGTCGCGGCGGCTGGCGCTGGCCGGGCCTGCCCAGCCCTGAGGCGTCAGGCGGCGACGAGATCGCCGGACGGGACCGGCGCGGCCTCGGCGGCGTGCACACCATCCATCGCCGCCCTGGGCCGTCCGCGGGCAGCGAGCACGCTGCGCGAGAGGCTCGGTGTCGGGAGCTTCCCGGACCGTCGCTAGCGTCCCGCGCCTATGACCGCCTTCGACCTTCAGTGTCATTCGAGCTTCTCGGACGGTGTCCTCGCGCCCGCCGAGGTAATGGAGCAGGCCAAGCGGGACGGGATGGAACTCGTCGCGCTGACCGATCACGACACGATCGACGGGGTGGAGGAAGCCCGTGCCAGAGCGGCGGAGCTCGGCATGCGGTTCTCGGCGGCGGCGGAGATCTCCGCGGTGGAGGGCCGCCACCAGGACCTGCACGTGTGCGGATACGAGCTCGATGTCTCCGAGCCGGGCCTCGTCACCGCGCTCGACGACTATCGCGCCGACCGCCAGGCGCGGGTTGAGGGAATCGCGGACCGCCTCGAGGAGTTGGGCTTCGCGGTGGACAGGACGGTCCTGGCCGAACGCAAGGCCGCCGGACTGCCGATCGGCCGCCCCCACATCGCCGACGCCGTTCTCCAGCATCCCGAGAACCACGAGCGCCTACAGGCCGAGGGCACGACCACCAAGAACACATTCTTCCCGGAGTACATCGTGCCCGGCGCCAAGGCCTTCGTGCAGCGCACACGGCCGAGCGTCTATGAGGCGATCGACGCCATTCATGCCGCGGGCGGCGTCGCCATCTGGGCGCACCCGTTCTGGGACCTCGACGACCCGCACGAGGTCGTCGACACGATCGAGGCGTTCGCCGCCGGGGGCTCGATGGGGTTGAGGTCTTCTACGCCACGCACGACGCCGAGCAGACCCGGCTGCTGCACGAGACCTGCACCCGCCTGGGCCTGTTGATCACCGGGTCCTCCGACTTCCATGGTCCCGAGCACGACAAGTTCAGCCGCTTCGGGAACTTCGACACCTACGGGCTCGAACCGAACCTCGGCCCGATCGGCGCAGAGGGGTCAGCATGACGCATGAAGCCAAGCGAGTCGACAAGCCGTGGGGCTATGAACTCTGGTACGCCGACACAGAGCTCTACGCCGGCAAGATCCTCCACGTCGACAAGGGCCACCGGCTCTCGCTTCAGTTTCACGAGCGGAAGGACGAGACCAGCTACTTGCTCAAAGGACGACTACTCCTCGTCAAGGGTCCGAACCAAGAGGACCTGACCGAATCCGTTCTAGAACCCGGCGCAGCCTGGCGCAATCACCCGGGGAGATTCATACCATCGAGGCGCTCGAAGACGCGGATGTCCTCGAGGTCTCAACCCGGACCTCGACGACGTCGTGCGCTTGTCGGACTCCTCGGGCGCGAGGGCACCTCGGGCCCGTAGAGGCCCTCGGCGACTACGCGTTCGCGGAGGCCGCGCGCACCGGCGGCGGCACGAGCACGGCGGCGACGATGACCAGCGCGAAGGCGGCGAACTGGACGACGATGCCGAGCGCGTCGCCGGGCATCGGGTCGCCGAACACGAGGATGCCGCCGGCGATGCAGGAGACGTTGGCGGCCGTGGAGGTCGCGGCGATGACCGGAACCGCCTCGCCGTCCTGGAGGCCGCGGGCCGACGCGTAGAAGGCGACGACCGAGGCGATGATGGTCACCGCGAGCCAGGGCGAGACCAGCACGGCGATGAGGCCGTCGAGGCCGGTCAGCGCCTTGATGGCGACGTCGGAGACGCCGAAGAGGATGCCGGCGGCGGCGCCGAGCAGGACGCCGTGGTGGTGGTCGGGCGCGCCGAGCTTCTTGCCCGAGATGAGCAGGAAGCCGACGGCGAGCATGCCCGCCTCGAAGGCGATCATCGCGGGCACGGAGAAGCTGGAGTGGCTGCCGGGCGCGGACGGCAGCGTCACGACGAGCAGGACCAGGCCGAGCGCGGTGAGGCCGACGCCGACCCACTGGCGGCGGCCGACCGTGAAGCCGAAGCCGCGGTCGGCCAGCACGGCGAGCATGACGACGCCCGTCGAGAGGACGGCCTGGACGACGGACAGCGGCGCGAGCGCCATGGCGCCGACGTGCAGCAGCCAGGCGCCGACGGCGACGCCCCAGCCCAGCGCGAACCACCTGCTCTTGAACAGGGACTTGGCGGTGCGCAGCGGGTGCGCGACGTCGACCGCGGCGCCTCGCAGGCGCCGCGGTGCTTGTACAGGAAGCCGAGCTGCGTCACGAAGGCGCAGCCGAGGGCAAGAGGTTCCGAGGTAGAACGTCATGTCAGTGAGCTGGGTGGTCGCGTGAGAACAACCGGCGGCCGTCATGGCTCCCCCACCAAGTGACATCCCGGGGCCGGCCCGGACGTCGCCCGGGCACCTTCCCCATCGGCCCCTGAAGATAGGGTCTTGACCCGGGCCGGGGGTATCTGGACGCCTGGTTTACGGGATCTTTAGCCAGTGCCATCGGACATGCCCCTGCTGCTCGTCGACGTCGACGGCGTCGTGAGCCTCTTCGGATTCGACGCGGCCTTCCCGCCCCCTGGGAAGCCGGCGCTGATAGACGGTGTTCCCCATTGGCTCTCCAGCCAAGCAGCGGATGCTCTGATTCGCCTGGGACCACTGTTCGAAGCGGTCTGGTGCACGGGCTGGGAGGAGCGCGCCGACGAGCACCTGCCGTGGCTTCTCGGCCTGCCCAAGGGCTGGCCGCACATCCCCCTCAAAGCCGCTCGTGGGCCCGGCCACGGCGTCGCCGGGCACTGGAAGCTGGCCGCGATCGACGCCTTCGCCGGCGCCGATCGACCCCTCGCCTGGGTCGACGACCACCTCGACCCTGCGTGCTTCGCATGGGCCGAGCGCCCGCCCCGCCCCACCCTCCTCGTCCAGACCGACCCGGCGGTCGGCCTTTTTTTTTTTTTCGGTCCTGGCGAGGAACGGGCGCTTTTTTTTTTTTTTTTTTTTTTTTTTTTTTTTTTTTTTTTTTTTCGCCGAATGGCGAGGCCTGAATCGGATCGATCCCTGAACCCGGAAACGGACGAACGTTTAGTCACATCAAGGAAGCGGTTGCTGTGTGGTACAAGAAGGTCGCTGATGAAGGCACCAGGCCGACCATCAGCGAAACCGTTTGATGAGTGGTACGAAATCGTTTGTGGATACATCCCCCCAGCCTGATCGAGTTCGGGGAATCCGCGACGGCCCTCACGCGACAGGACGTCAGCGGAGGCCTGCACTTCGCTGCCGCCCCCGTCGGGTCGGTGGGTAATCCGAGCCCGAGCCCGGAGCCGTCGGCAAGCCCGAGCCCGGAGCCGTCGGCAAGCCCGGAGCCGTCGGCGAGCCCGAGCCCTGAGCCGACCGCAAGCCCCAGCCCGGCGCCGACCGCCGGCATCGCAAACGTCACGCCGTCGCCGTCACCCGCTCCGCAGAGCGGCGTGCTCCCGGAGGACAACTCGGCTCGGGCGGGAACACCCCCGCCGAAAGGGCTTCGAACGGCGCCGGCGGCGATGGCTCCAACGGCGCTTCGGGCTCGACCGGACCGGCTCGGGCACCACCACCGTCGAGTCGGGCTCCGGACCAGCGCCGGCTCCGTATCCAGCTGCGGGCGGACGGCGAGGACGCTGCCGTTCACGGGCATGCCGGTCGGCCCCGTCGCCGCGATCGGCGGCGCGCTCACAGCCGTCGGCGCCACGCTGCGCCGACTCACGCAACGCCGCTGACACGCGGCGACACCGTCGTCCTCCAGGTATCCGGGCTCACGAAGACGTGGCCGGGGGCGCGCGCGCCGGTGTTGCGTAGCGTCGATCTCCGCGTGCCGGCTCGCAGCCTGGCGTACGTCGAGGGTCCCAACGGCTGCGGCAAGACGACCCTCATGCGGATCGCCGCGGGCATGCTCGACGCGGACGGCGGCGCGGTACGCGCGGCGGCCTCTACCAGGCCACCGACGGAACGGCGTACCGGCGCCGGCTCGGCGTCGCCTCGGCGGGGAACGTCGGCCTCTACGCGCGGCTCGGCGTCCGGGCTCACCTGGACTTTTTCGCCCGCATCGCCTTCGTCGCACCGCTGATCCAGCGTGCCAATCGGGTCGAAACAGCCATGACGCGATTCGCCCTCCACGAGCTTGGGAGCCAGCGGGTCGACCGGCTGTCTATGGGCCAGCGCCAGCGCGTGCGGCTCGCGGCCGCCTTCCTGCACGATCCACCCCTGCTGCTCCTCGACGAACCGGCCACGAGCCTGGACGGGCGGGGGATCGCCCTGCTCGCAGAGGCGGTCACCGCCCATCTCGCCGAAGGCCGCAGCGCGGTCTGGTTCGGACCCACCGGCACGCCACTGCCGGTCGCCCCGTCCCTGTGCTTGTCGCTCTCGAACCTGTCGGCGGAGGCGTGAACAACCTTCGTCCGCTGCTGTCGGCATCGGGGCCGTGGTGCGCCGCGATGCTGCGATCTATTCAGCTACCGGTTGCGCGGCCTCGCCCAGATCACGATGTCGCTTGTTCAGCGTCACGCTCTTTTACTACGTGTCACGACTCGTGAACGTGACGCTCTTCCCGACCGCGGATGACTACTTCGCCTACGTCGTCGTCGGGCTGGTCATCTTGCACTTCCTCACCGCGACGCTCGCCCTCGCGCCGAACAACCTGCGCACGGAGATGGTGGCAGGCACCTTCGAGCGCTTCGTCTTCTCGCCGCTCGGCGCGGCGGCCGGGCTGCTCGGCATCACCATCTTCCCCACGCTCACGGCCTTCGCGACCGGGGCGGTGACGCTCGTCTTCGCCGTCGTCTTCTACGGCTTCCCGCTCGCCGGTCCCGAGGCCCTCCTCGCGGTCCCTGTCGCCATGCTCGCCGCCGCGTCTCTTTCTCCCCTTCGCCTTGCTGGTCGCCGCCCTCGTCCTCATCTCCAAGCAGGCTGGCAACATCGGCAACCTGGTGGTGATCGGGCTCTCCTTGGCCGGCGGCGTCTACTACCCGCCCGAGCTCATGCCGTCCTGGACCCGCTGGCTGTCCGAGGTCCAGCCCTACACGCCCGCGCTCGAGCTGCTGCGCCACCTGCTCATCGACGCCCCGGCGCAAGGCAACCCGGCGGTGGACGCGATGCGCCTGGTCCTCTTCGCCGTGATCATGATGCCCGTCTCCGATCTGGATCCTGCAAGGCGCGGTGCGCCTGTGCCGGCGCCGCGGGACCCTGACCGAGTACTGATGGAGGACGCCCTCGGGCTCTACGGCGTCGCCCTGGCGGGACTCCGGCCTCGCGCGGCCGCCGAGCCCGCCCCCCGGTCGACTGGGAGCAGTGGCGCTTCGCGCAGATCGTCGCGCCCGCGCGCGACGAGGCCGGCATGTCGATTCAGGACGGCCGCGCCCGCGTCGGGTTGCCGGGGGTGGGCGAACTGCGATTGTCGCGGGCCGACCGCACCATCTCCCTCCACGTCCCGACCCCGGTGCCGGCCGCCACCGTCGAGCACCCGCTGCTTGTGCCGGCTGCGGCGACGGTGGCCTACTGGCAGGGGCGCGCGTCCGTCCACGCCGCCGCGGTGCTCGTGGACGGCCGCGTCTGGGGGCTCCTCGGCGACCGCGGGGCGGGCAAGAGCACGCTCGCTGCCGAGCTGCTGCTCGCGGGCGGGACCCTGTTCGCTGACGATCTCCTAATCCTCACTCCTGATTCCGCGTTCGCCGGCCCGCCGTTCATCGACCTTCGCGGCGATGTCGCGGCACGCTTCCCCGCGACGCTGCTCGGGGAGGTCGGGCGGCGCGAGCGCTGGCGCCTCCTGGCCCCGACCGACCGCCTCGAGGCGCAGCTGGGCGGGTGGATCGTGCTCGAATCAGGGCCGGGACCGACGCTCATCGAACCGCTCGGGGTGCAGCGGCTGCTGCCGGCGCTGGCGGATCAGATCGGCCTGCCCATCGGCGGCGAGGATCTGCTCGCGTTCGCCGCGCGGCCGGCCATCCGCTTCCGTCGCTCGCAGCACCGCGACGACGACGCCCAGCGCATCCTTGCCGCGATCGCGAGCGCCTGAGAGAGCAGGGCGCTCGCCGAGATCGTCGAGCGACCCGGCGGCGGAGCCGAAGGACGAGTTGATCCAGCTCGGCGGTTGCGAAGGCCGGGCCGACGTCGTCCATGCCGCGGGGGAGCGGCTCGGACGGCTCGATCTCGATCGCCCGATAGCGCTTGAGACCCGTCGGCGCTGGGATCAGATCCCGATGATGATGTCGGCCAGGACCTTGGTCATCTCCGGGAAGGAGGCCGCCTTCGACAAAGGGCGAGGACTGGTTGGCCGACAGGCGATCTCGACGTCAAGCACCCTCCAGCGTCCGCTGGCCCCGCGGCAACTCATGCACCGAGCGCAGCGATTCGGACGACACGGACGCCACGGTCAAGACCTTCTCGAATCGCATTGTCATCAGATCGGCGGCCACGGAGCACACCGCATACCCGTGGCGGGTTCCGTCGTCCTCGACGGCGTTGGCGATCGCCGACTGCTCCGTGTCGTCACGGACCGTGACGGTCCCGGGCGAAAACTCCGGGACGATCAGCTTTCCGTGGCTGTCGGCGACGTCGGCGGCAGCGAACCGCCGTAGGCCTCCCGAGAGCACGGCGACGTCACCGTCCAAGCTGCGGTCGAAGGTGGCGAGGAGCTCCTCGCGCGCTGTGGAGTACCCGGACCACCCCGCAGCGTTGTCAGAATCGACGAGCCCGACCACCGGAGCCGGGGTCGCAAGCAGCTTCCACGTGGCCGTGGACCGCTTGAGTCCTCCGCGGACGAAGCGACTCTGAGGCGCTCCCAGCAGGTCGGCGACACCCAAGGCGGGTGCTTGCGCACGATATTGACGCGTGTCGCAGACGTACAGCTCGACGAGTCCACCGAACCGAGCGCGATGGTAGACCCGCGCATCGCCGGCGCGGCGGGGATAGTGCGGCATCGACTCGAACCACGCGCGGTACGCCGCCGACTTCAGCGATTGCGCGCTGTCGCGACCGACGTAGTCGGACGCGACCTCACCGTCGTCCCACGTTGATACAAGCGCGTGAGCGGCGTGCAGCGCACGCAGCCCCGGATCGGCTCTTGCGGAACGGTACCGTAGGCGATAGCCGGGCAAGGAACGCGCCGCCGGGACGTCGTACGGTGGGCGGGCCGTTCCCGCCTGAGGGTCGGAGTTGATGTACGTACCGAGGTTGAGCACGAAATCGACGTCTTCCTTGGCCAGCAGCGTGAGGGCGTTGAAATAACCCGCCGCGAAGTCGATCCCGTAGACGATGCCGAACTGCACAGGCTGGTGCGACCCGGCCGGCGGAGCGGTACGGAACTGTCCGACCGAGGAGTCCGCGGTGCGCCCGGAGAACCGATACCAGTAGCGGGTGTGGGGCCTGAGGCCGGCGACGCGCGCCTTGACCGCATGGCCGAGGCCTGGGCCAGTGAGCAGGCGGCCCCGACTCACAACCCGATTGAATCCCGCGTCTCGGGCGATCTCCACGAGCACGCTTCCCCTGCCCTCCACCCCGGCGAGCCGCGTCGCGAGCGTGATCCCGGTGGGGGTCGGGTCGCCCGAGAGCACGCCCTCGGAGAAGCGGCCGCCGCGCAGCAGCGGCGGAGCGCTCGCTGCCCGCGCGGGGCTGACAGCGAGAACTCCGGCGCCGGCTGTGGACAGGAAGGTTCGACGGTCCACAGTCGACTCCGCGCCTACTTCTTGTCGACCTCGATGTCGCCGAGGTCGTCGAACGACCCGCCGGCGGAGCCGAAGGACGAGTTGATCTCGTCCAGCTCGGCGGTGTCGAACGCCGGGCCGAAGCCGCCGAGGCCGTCGCCGTCGGTCAGGCCGAGCTCGGCGGCGAGGTCGTCGCCCTCGAGCAGCCCGACGTCGTCCATGCCGCGGGGCAGCGGCTCGGACGGCTCGATCTCGATCGTGCGGTAGCGCTTGAGGCCCGTCGCCGCCGGGATCAGCTTCCCGATGATGACGTTCTCCTTGAGGCCGGCCAGGCGGTCGATCTTGCCCTCCAGCGCGGCGTCGGTCAGGACCTTCGTCGTCTCCTGGAAGGAGGCCGCCGACAGGAACGAGTCCGTCGCCAGCGAGGCCTTGGTGATGCCGAGGATGATCGGCTCGAACTGCGCCGTCTCGCCACCGGCCTTCTCGACCGCCTCGTTCGCCTTGCGGAACTCGTGCCGGTCGATGAACTGACCCGGCAGGTAGTCCGTGTCGCCCTTCTGGTCCACGCGGACCTTCTTGAGCATCTGGCGGACGATGACCTCGATGTGCTTGT
>CAVUFN010000021.1:0-99736 GCA_963740765.1 uncultured Solirubrobacteraceae bacterium
GGCGACGCTCGACATGTCGATCACGCCCGTGCTGTGCGGGTCCTCCTTCAAGAACAAGGGCGTCCAGCCGCTGCTCGACGCCGTGCTCGCCTACCTGCCGAGCCCGCTCGACGTGCCCGCGATCAAGGGTGTCGAGCCGGTCAAGGGCGGCGAGGGCATCGAGTCCGACCGTCCCTCCGACGACAGCCAGCCGTTCGCCGCGCTCGCCTTCAAGGTCATGTCCGACCCGCACGTCGGCAAGCTCACCTTCTTCCGCGTCTACTCGGGCAAGCTCGAGGCCGGCGCGCGCGTGCTCAACGTCAACACGGGCCGTACCGAGCGCATCGGCCGCATCCTGATGATGCACGCCAACGACCGCCAGGACGTCCAGGAGGTCTACGCCGGCGACATCGCCGCCGCCGTCGGCATCAAGCAGGTCTTCACCGGCGACACGCTCGCCGCGCCGGACCGGCCGATCCTGCTCGAGACGATGGTCTTCCCCGAGCCGGTCATCTCCGTCGCGATCGAGCCCAAGACCAAGAGCGACCAGGAGAAGATGTCCGTCGCGCTGGGCCGCCTCGCCGAGGAGGACCCGACGTTCCAGGTCTCCACCAACGAGGAGACCGGCCAGACCGAGATCGCCGGCATGGGCGAGCTGCACCTGGAGATCCTGGTGGACCGCATGCTGCGCGAGTTCAGGGTCGAGGCCAACATCGGCCGCCCGCAGGTCTCCTACCGGGAGACGGTCACGGGCACCGCGCAGAAGGTCGAGGGCCGCCACGTGCGCCAGACCGGCGGCTCGGGCCAGTACGGCATCGTCTACTTCGACATCGAGCCGGCGCCGGGCGAGGGCTTCGACTTCGTCAACAAGGTCAAGGGCGGCTCCATCCCCACGGAGTTCATCCCCGCGGTCGAGAAGGGCGCCGCCGAGGCGCTGGGCGACGGCATCCTCGCGGGCTACCCGGTCGTGGATGTCCGCCTGACGCTCACCGACGGCAAGTACCACGACACCGACTCCTCGGAGATCGCCTTCAAGATCGCCGGCTCGCTCGGCATGAAGGAAGCGCTGCGCCGGGCCAAGCCGACGCTGCTCGAGCCGATCTTCAAGGTCGAGGTCGTCACCCCGGAGGACTTCCTGGGCGACGTCATCGGCGACCTCTCGCGCCGGCGCGGCCGGATCGAGGGGCAGGACCGGCGCTCGAACGCGCTGGCGGTCACCGCGATGGTGCCGCTGTCGGAGATGTTCGGGTACGCGACGGAGATGCGGTCGATGACCCAGGGCCGGGCGACGTACACGATGCAGTTCGAGAAGTACGACGAGGTTCCGTCCAACGTGGCCACCAAGGTCATCGAGGAACGGCGCGGCGGCCCGGTCGCCGCCTAGAGTGTCCGG
The DNA here is from genome assembly GCA_963740765.1 of uncultured Solirubrobacteraceae bacterium. Taxonomy (GTDB): domain Bacteria; phylum Actinomycetota; class Thermoleophilia; order Solirubrobacterales; family Solirubrobacteraceae; genus DATLGB01. Next base: position 1,373 of record CAVUFN010000021.1, read on the forward strand.
CCGACAAATTTCGAGAAACGTTCAGTAGAGACGCGAAGGAGCAACCAGAATGGCGAAGGAGAAGTTCGAGCGCGGGAAGCCGCATGTCAACGTCGGGACCATCGGTCACATCGACCATGGCAAGACGACGCTGACCGCTGCCATCACGACGGTGCTCGCCGAGAAGTACGGCGGGCAGGCCAGCTCGTTCGCGGAGATCGACAACGCGCCCGAGGAGAAGGAGCGCGGCATCACGATCGCGACGTCGCACGTCGAGTACGAGACGGAGAACCGTCACTACGCGCACGTCGACTGCCCCGGTCACGCCGACTACGTGAAGAACATGATCACGGGTGCCGCCCAGATGGACGGCGCGATCCTCGTGGTCTCCGCCGCCGACGGCCCGATGCCCCAGACGCGTGAGCACATCCTGCTCGCCCGCCAGGTCGGCGTCCCGTACATCGTCGTGTTCCTCAACAAGGCCGACATGGTCGACGACGACGAGCTCCTCGAGCTCGTCGAGGTCGAGGTCCGCGAGCTGCTCTCCGAGTACGACTTCCCGGGCGACGACATCCCGTTCGTCATCGGCTCGGCGCTCAAGGCGCTCGAGGGTGACGAGGAGTACAAGCAGAAGATCATCGACCTCGGTGAGCAGCTGGACTCCTACATCCCGCAGCCCGAGCGCGACCTCGACAAGCCCTTCCTGATGCCGGTCGAGGACGTCTTCTCGATCACCGGCCGCGGCACCGTCGCGACGGGCCGCATCGAGCAGGGCATCGTCAACACGGGCGACACGGTCGAGATCGTCGGCATCAAGACGGAGACGTCCAACACGGTCGTCACCGGCGTCGAGATGTTCCGCAAGATCCTCGACCGCGGCGAGGCCGGCGACAACGTCGGTCTGCTCCTGCGTGGCGTCAAGCGTGAGGACATCGAGCGCGGCCAGGTCCTGTGCAAGCCGGGGTCGATCACCCCGCACACGCACTTCAAGGCCGAGGTCTACGTGCTCAAGAAGGAGGAGGGTGGCCGTCACACGCCGTTCTTCACCGGCTACCGCCCGCAGTTCTACTTCCGCACCACGGACGTGACGGGCGTCGCCCGTCTCCCCGAGGGCACGGAGATGGTCATGCCGGGCGACAACATCGCGATGGAGATCGAGCTCATCCAGCCGATCGCCATGGACGCGGGTCTGCGCTTCGCCATCCGCGAGGGTGGCCGCACGGTCGGCTCCGGCGTCGTGACGGAGGTCATCAAGTAGCACTTCGCTGTTGACGGGGCGAGCACACCGCTCGCCCCGTTCTCCGCCTCACCCCACCATGGCCACTCCTCAGAACAAGATCCGCATCCGCCTCAAGGCGTACGACTCCTCCGCCATCGAGACGGCCGCCAAGGAGATCGTCGACACGGCTCAGCGCACCGGCGCGACCGTGTCCGGCCCCGTCCCGCTGCCGACGGAGAAGAACGTCTACTGCGTCATCCGGTCCCCCTTCAAGGACAAGGATTCACGCGAGCACTTCGAGATCCGCACGCACAAGCGGCTGATCGACATCCACCAGCCGACGCCGAAGACGGTCGACTCGCTCCAGCGCCTCGATCACCTGCCTGCCGGCGTCGACATCGAGATCAAGCTGGCCTTCGCCTGATGCCGGCCATTCTCGCCAAGAAGCTGGGCATGACCCAGCGCTTCGCAGAGGACGGGAAGGTCGAGCGCGTGACCGTGCTCGAGGCCGGCCCCTGTCCGGTCACGGGCATCCGCACGACCGAGCGCGACGGCTACAACGCCGTGCAGCTCGGCTTCGGCTCCGTCCGCGAGAAGGCCCTCAGCCGCGCTGAGCTCGGCCATCTCAAGAAGGCCGACGCGCCGCCGCTGCGCCACCTCGTGGAGTTCCGCGACGAGGCCGGCGAGGTCACGATCGGCGACGTCGTCACGGCCGACGTGTTCACACCGGGCGACAAGGTCAAGATCGCCGGCGTCTCCAAGGGCAAGGGCTTCCAGGGCACGATCAAGCGCCACCGCTTCGCGTCCGGCCCGAAGTCCCACGGCTCGCACAACGTCCGCGCCCCGGGCTCCATCGGCGCCTCCGCGACCCCGTCGCGCGTCTTCAAGGGCATGAAGGGCCCGGGCCAGATGGGCAACAAGCGCGTCACCCAGAAGGGCCTGACCGTCGTCGAGGTCATCGCCGCCCAGAACCTGCTCCTCGTCCGGGGCGCCGTCCCCGGGTCCAAGGGCACCACCGTGGAGGTGCGTACCGATGGCTGACGCCCCGATCCTCGGCGGGACCAAGACGGTCACGCTCGACGCGGACGTCTTCGGCGCGGCCTGGAACGGCCCGCTGGTCCACGAGGTCGTCCTCGCCGAGCTGGCCGCGCGCCGGCAGGGCACCCACGCCACGCGCACGCGCGGCATGGTGCGCGGCGGCGGCGCCAAGCCGTGGCGCCAGAAGGGCACGGGCCGCGCCCGTGCCGGTACCTCGCGTTCCCCGCTGTGGACGGGCGGCGGCACGGTCTTCGGGCCCTCGCCGCGCCACTACACGGTCAAGGTCAACCGCAAGGCCCGCAAGGCGGCGCTGCGTTCCGCGCTGTCGGTGCACGCCGAGCGCTCCACGATCTCCGTTCTCGACCCCGGGGCCTCCTTCGACGGTTCCCCGTCGACCAAGACGGCCTTCGGGCTGCTCGAGGGCCGCACGGGTGGAAACGTGCTCGTCGTGGTCGGTCCCGACCAGGACGTGGCGACCAAGTCGTTCCGCAACCTCGAGCGCGTGACCGTGCTGCCCACGGAGGCCGTCGGTGTCGCCGACCTCGTCCGCGCCGCGCAGTTCATCATCACGGAGGCCGCCCTCGAGGCGATCACCGCGCGCGCCAAGGGCAGCGCCAGGGAGGCCAAGGTCTGATGGACGCGACCCAGATCATCATCTCGCCGATCGTCTCCGAGAAGTCCTACGTCCTCGCGACGGCCGGCAAGTACACGTTCCGCGTCCACGACGACGCGCACAAGACGCAGATCAAGCAGGCCGTGGAGGAGCTCTTCGACGTGAAGGTCCTCGACGTCGCCACGATCTCCGTCAAGGGCAAGCCCAAGCGCCGCGGCTACACGTCCGGTCGCCGCCGGTCGTGGAAGAAGGCCGTCGTGCAGGTCCGCGAGGGCGACAGCATCCCGATCTTCCAGGGCCTGGAGGCCGATCTCTAATGCCGATCAAGAAGGTCAAGCCGACGTCGCCGGGTCGCCGTTTCGCGACTTACGCCGACTTCGCCGAGATCACCAAGTCGACGCCCGAGAAGTCCCTCACCGAGGGCCTGCGCAAGTCCGGCGGCCGCAACGCCACCGGACGCAAGACCGCCCGCCATCGCGGCGGCGGCGCCAAGCGCGCCTACCGGCAGATCGACTTCAAGCGCACCAAGGACGGCGTGCCGGCCAAGGTCCACTCGATCGAGTACGACCCCAACCGCACCGCCTACATCGCGCTGCTGCACTACCTCGACGGCGAGAAGCGCTACATCATCGCGCCGCAGCGCCTGCGCGTGGGCATGACGGTGGAGTCCGGCGTCGGTGCCGACATCACGGTCGGCAACGCGCTCCCGCTCGCCAACATCCCGCTGGGCACGATCGTCCACAACGTCGAGCTGCAGCCGGGCCGCGGCGCCCAGCTGGGCCGCTCGGCGGGAACGGGCATCCAGCTGATGGCCAAGGAGGGCGGCCTCGCCACCCTGCGCATGCCGTCCTCGGAGATGCGCCAGGTGCGCATCGAGTGCCGTGCCACCGTCGGCACGATCGGCAACGCCGAGCACCAGAACATCGACGTGGGCAAGGCCGGCCGCAAGCGTCACATGGGCGTCCGCCCGCAGACGCGCGGCAAGGCCATGAACCCGGTGGACCACCCGCACGGCGGCGGCGAGGGCGGCGGCTCCCTGGGCAACCACCCGCAGACCCCGTGGGGCAAGCCGACGCTCGGCTACCGCACCCGCAAGGGCAAGAAGGCTTCCGACCGGTACATCGTCCGCGGCCGCCGCCGCGGGAAGAAGGGCTCCCGATGAGTAGAAGCAGCAAGAAGGGGCCGTTCGTGGAGGAGCGGCTGTTCAACCGCATCGAGGCGATGAACAAGGCCAACACCAAGAACATGGTGCGGACCTGGTCGCGCACCTCGACGATCTTCCCCGAGTTCGTCGGGCACACGATCGCCGTCCACGACGGTCGCAAGCACATCCCCGTGTTCGTGAGCGAGTCGATGGTCGGTCACAAGCTCGGCGAGTTCGCCCCGACCCGCACCTACCGCGGTCACGGCGACGACGCCAAGAAGGCCCGGAAGCGATGAGCGACGAGCCCGTCGAGGAGACCCCGAAGCCGAAGCCGAAGGCCAAGGCCAAGGCGGCAGCCAAGAAGAAGCCGGCGGCGAAGAAGAAGCCCGCCGCGACGAAGGCTGCGGCGAAGCCCGCCGCCGAGGCGACGCCGAAGGCGGAGGCCAAGAAGCCGGCCGCGAAGAAGAAGCCCGCGGCCGCGAAGGCGAAGGCCAAGCCGAAGGCCGCTCCGCGCCGGCGCCGCTCCGCCGAGGTCGACGCCGATCTCGTCGTGCGCGCGCATGCGCGCTACGTGCGCTCGTCCGCCCGCAAGGCCCGCCTGGTGTGCGACCACATCCGCGGCAAGTCGGTCGACGAGGCGCGTTCGATCCTCGCCTTCTCACCCCGCCACGTCGCGGAGGCCTGGAGCAAGCTGCTCGAGTCCGCCGTCGCCAACGCGGAGAACAACCACGATCTCGACCCGGCCGACCTGCGCATCACTGCGGTGTTCGCCGACGAGGGGCCGACGCTCAAGCGCTTCCGCCCGCGGGCCATGGGCCGCGCGACGCGGATCCGCAAGCGCACCTCGCATCTGACCATCCACCTGACTCCGAAGGCTTAACGCATGGGACAAAAAGTCCATCCCGAGTCGATGCGGGTCGGCACGATCCACGACTGGAAGTCGAACTGGTTCAACGAGCGCCACTTCTCCGACTACCTGCTCGAGGACATCCAGATCCGCGATCACATCCAGGGCAAGCTCGCCCACGCCGGCCTCAGCGACATCACGATCCGCAAGGACGCCAACGAGGTGGAGGTCAACATCCACACGGCGCGCCCGGGCATCGTGATCGGCAAGTCCGGCTCGGAGGTCGACGCCCTCCGGCGTGACCTCAACCGGCTGACCGGCAAGGCCATCAAGGTCAACATCCTCGAGATCAAGCGCCCCGAGCTGGACTCCAAGCTCGTCGCGCAGTCGATCGCCGAGCAGCTCCAGAACCGCGTCGCCTTCCGCCGTGCCATGAAGCGCGCGCTCACCAGCGCGATGCGCTCGGGCGCCAAGGGCTGCAAGATCCAGGTCGGCGGCCGCCTCGGCGGCGCCGAGATGGCGCGCACCGAGTCCTACTCGGACGGCCGCGTCCCGCTGCACACCATCCGCGCGGACATCGACTACGGCTTCTACGAGGCCCGCACCACCTTCGGCCGCATCGGCGTGAAGGTCTGGATCAACAAGGGCGAGATCATGCCCGCCGGCTACACCGGCGCCGATCTCACCTCGCTCGAGGAGCCCGCCCAGGCCGGCCCGGACGACCGCCAGCGCGGCGGCCGGGACAACCGTGGCCGTGGCGGCGGACGCGACAACCGCGGTGGCCAGGGTGGCCGCGGCGGCGGTGGCGGCTGGCGGCGGCTTCGGCGGCGGCGGCGGACGTGGCGGCGGCCAGGGTGGCCGCGGTGGCGGCCAGGGCGGTCGCGGTGGCGGCCAGGGCGGTCGCGGCGGCCGTGAGCGTCCCGACCTGTCCGGGGGGATCAGTCGCTGATGCTCTCTCCCAAGCGCGTGAAGCACCGCAAGCAGCACCGCGGCCGCCGTGGTGGGCTCACCCGTGCCCAGCCGACGGTGCAGTTCGGCGACTACGGCCTCAAGGCCCTCGAGGCCGGTTGGCTCACCAACCGCCAGATCGAGGCTGCTCGTATCGCGATGACCCGCAAGATCAAGCGTGGCGGCAAGGTGTGGATCAACGTCTACCCTGACAAGCCGGTGACCAAGAAGCCCGCCGAGACCCGCATGGGTTCCGGCAAGGGCAACCCGGAAGGGTGGGTCGCCGTCGTCAAGCCCGGCCGCGTGATGTTCGAGCTGGCCGGCGTGGACGAGACCCTGGCGCGCGAAGCGATTCGCCTCGCCGGGCGCAAGCTTCCCATCAAGACCAAGTTCGTCCTCCGAGAGGACGGGCAGTAACCGACATGACCGCCAAGGAACTCCGAGATCTCGACGACACCAAGCTGGAGGACCACGTCGCGACCGCGCGTCGCGACCTCTTCGGCCTGCGCATGCAGCACGCGACGGGCGAACTCGAGAACACCGCTCGGCTGACCGCGGTCAAGCGTGACCTCGCGCGTGCCCTGACGGTCGCCCGCCAGCGCGGCCTCGACCTCCACGCGCACACCACTTCCTAGGACCCCAATGAGCGACGATCCCGAAACGACCGACGAGACCACTGACGCCCAGGAAACCCCTCAGGCCGACGTAGAGGAGACGGCGGCGCCCGACGCCCCGGCCCCCGAGCCCGAGCAGGTCCTGAGCCCCAAGGAGCGCAAGCAGGCCCGCCGCAGCGCGGCGGTCGCCAAGCGCGGTCCGCGCCGTGCGCGCACCCAGGAGGAGCGGGACGCCGAGCGCAAGCGCAAGGCCGACCAGCGCCGCCGGTACCGCGCCCGCACCAAGGCCAAGGCCGCCGACAAGCCCAAGCAGGACCCGCCGGAGCCCGCCCCCAAGGCGACCGGGCAGCAGAAGGTCCGCACCGGCATCGTCGTCAGCGACAAGGCCGACAAGACGATCGTCGTCCGCATCGACGTCGCCCGCCGTCACCGTCGCTACAAGAAGACCGTCCGGTCCTCGAGCACCCTGCACGTCCACGACGAGAGCAACGACGCCAACGAGGGCGACACCGTGCGCGTCATCGAGGCCCGCCCGCTGTCGCGCCTGAAGCGCTGGCGCCTCGTCGAGATCCTGGAGCGCGCAAAGTGATCCAGAACGAGACACGTCTCCGCGTGGCCGACAACACCGGCGCGCGCGAGCTCCTCTGCATCCGCGTCATGGGCGGCTCCCGCCGTCGCTACGCCGGCGTCGGCGACGTCATCGTCGCCACCGTCAAGACCGCGACCCCGCAGGGCACGGTCAAGAAGGGCGAGGTCGTCAAGGCCGTCGTCGTCCGCACCCGCAAGGAGTTCGGGCGCGACGACGGGACCTACATCGCCTTCGACGAGAACGCCGCCGTGATCATCGACGCCGCGGGCCAGCCGCGCGGCACGCGCATCTTCGGCCCGGTCGCCCGCGAGTTGCGCGACGGCGGCTACATGCGCATCGTCTCCCTCGCGCCGGAGGTCCTGTGACCATGGCTCACCGATCTCGCATCAGAACCGATGACACAGTCGTCGTGATCTCCGGCAAGGACAAGGGCAAGACCGGCAAGGTCCTGCGCGTCGACAACAAGCGCCAGCGCGTGTTCGTCGAGGGCGTCAACATCGTCAAGCGCCACCAGGCGCCGACGCAGGCCCGCCCGAACGCCCAGGCCGGCGTCATCGAGAAGGAAGGGCCGGTCCACGTCTCCAACGTGGCCATCGCCGAGAAGGACGGCACGCCCTCGCGCGTGAAGGTCGAGCGTCGCGACGACGGCCGCCGCATGCGCGTCACCAAGAAGTCCGGGACGGAGCTCGACTGATGCCCGAGGCACGACTGAAGACCCGATACAACGACGAGCTGCGCAGCAAGCTGAAGGAGCACTACGGCTACAGCTCGGTCATGCAGGTCCCCAAGCTGGTCAAGATCACGCTCAACATGGGCGTGGGCGAGGCCAAGCAGGACCGTGGCATGTTCGAGAAAGCGCAGGAGCAGCTCGCGACGATCGCCGGGCAGAAGCCCAACACGCGCCGCGCGAAGAAGTCCGTCGCGCAGTTCAAGGTGCGCGAAGGCATGCCCGTCGGCCTGTCCGTGACCCTGCGCGACAACCGCGCGTACGAGTTCCTGGACCGGCTGACCTCCGTGGCGATCCCGCGGATCCGCGACTTCCGCGGGCTCAACCCGCGGTCGTTCGACGGCCGCGGCAACTACTCGATGGGCGTCAAGGAGCAGATCATCTTCCCGGAGATCGACTACGACGCCATCGACCAGGTCCGCGGCCTCGACGTCACCTTCACCACGACCGCGCAGACGGACGCCGAGGCGTTCGCCCTGCTCGACCTGTTCGGCATGCCGTTCGCCCGCGATGGCCGGCCTGCCGGTTTCGAATCCCTCCGCGAACCCATCCCTGCTTAGGAGCTGACTAGCCACCATGGCGAAGACATCCCAGTGGGTGCGTCAGCAGCGCCCCGCCAAGTACAAGACCCGCGAGTACACCCGCTGCCGGCGTTGTGGTCGGCCGCGCTCCGTGTACCGGAAGTTCGGGCTCTGCCGTATCTGCCTGCGAGAGCTGGCGCATGACGGCATGGTCCCCGGCATGACGAAGTCGAGCTGGTAGCCGCATGTCGATGACCGACCCCATCGCCGACTTCCTGACCCGCATCCGCAACGGGATCACCGCCGCCCACGAGGAGGTCCTGATCCCGTCGTCCAAGCTCAAGGTCGAGCTGGCGCGGATCCTCACGGAGCAGGGCTACATCCGCGGGTACGAGACCAAGCCCGAGGGCCCCGGCGAGACGCTCGTCGTCACGCTGAAGTACACGGAGGCGCGCGTCTCCGTGATCAGCGGGCTCAAGCGGGTCTCGCGCCCCGGTCGCCGCACCTACGTGGACTCCAAGCACATCCCGAAGGTCCTCGGCGGCATGGGCACCACGATCCTGACCACCTCCAATGGCGTGATGACCGGTCACGACGCCCGCAAGGCGGGCGTCGGCGGCGAGATCCTCGCGCAGGTCTGGTAGCCGGATGTCCCGCATCGGCAAGAAGCCCATCCCGGTCCCGACCGGGGTGACGATCACGGTCGACCCCGAGGTCGTCCGCGTCGCCGGACCCCGCGGTGACCTCGAGGAGCGCAAGTCGCGCGACATCGGGGTCGCGGTGGAGGGCGAGGAGATCCTCGTCACGCGTCCGACGGACCGCGCCGAGCACCGCGCCCTGCACGGGCTCACGCGGTCGCTGGTCGCCAACATGGTCGAGGGCGTCACCGCCGGCTTCACCAAGACGCTGGAGATCCAGGGCGTCGGTTACCGCGCCCAGCTGAAGGGGTCCGACCTCGAGCTCGCGCTCGGCTACTCGCATCCGGTCAAGATCCCCGCACCCAAGGGGATCGAGTTCGAGGTGCCGCTGCCCACGCGCGTGATCATCAAGGGCAACTCCAAGCAGCAGGTCGGCGAGACCGCCGCCATCATCCGCAAGCAACGCCCGCCGGAGCCCTACAAGGGCAAGGGCATCCGCTACGAGGGCGAGCACGTCGCCCGCAAGGTTGGTAAGAGAGCATGACCGTCACCACCAAGGGCGCCAAGCGCCTCAAGCGTCGCCGCCGTGTGCGGGCGAAGGTCACGGGCACGGCCGAGCGGCCGCGCATCGCCGTGTTCCGCTCGAACCGCGGCGTCGCCGCCCAGCTCATCGACGACAGCGCCGGCCGCACGCTGGCCGCCGTCTCCTGGACGGAGGCCGACCTGCGCTCGCTCGGGAAGATGGAGCAGGCCAAGAAGGCCGGCGAGGTCCTCGCCGAGCGCGCGAAGGCTGCAGGGGTGGAGGCCGTGATCTTCGATCGCGGCGGCTACCAGTACCACGGGCGCGTCAAGGCGCTCGCCGACGGTGCCCGTGAGGGCGGGCTGGCCTTCTAGGCTCCGTTAGCTCATGGCTGCACCAGATCGTTCCGTACCGAGCACAGGCCTGGACCTCCAGGAGCGCGTGGTTGAAATCAACCGCGTCGCCAAGGTCGTCAAGGGTGGCCGTCGCTTCTCCTTCACCGCGCTCGTCGTGGTCGGGGACGAGGCCGGCATCGTCGGCATCGGCTACGGCAAGGCCAACGAGGTCCCGCTGGCGATCCAGAAGGGCGTCGAGCGCGCGAAGAAGAACCTCTTCCGCGTGCCCCGCCACGGGTCGACCATCACCCACCAGGTGACGGGCATCTTCGGCTCCGGCCGCGTCCTGCTCAAGCCCGCGTCTCCCGGTACCGGCGTCATCGCCGGCGGCGGGGTGCGCGCGGTGCTCGAGCTCGCCGGCATCCACGACATCCTGTCCAAGTCGCTCGGGACCCAGAACCCGATCAACCTCGTCAAGGCCACGGAGGCCGGGCTGCGCGACCTGCGCAAGCCGGAGGAGATCGCGGCGCTGCGCGGCCTGTCGATCGACCAGGTGCTCGGCCTGGCCCCGAAGCCCGAGGCGACCGAGACCATCACCGCCGACGCCGAGGCTCCCGCCGAGGAGACCCCGACCGAGGAGCCGAAGGCCGAGGAGCCGAAGGCCGAGGAGCCGGTTGAGGCATGATCTCGAAGAATCGCGTATGTAGCCCGAAGGGCTGGTTATCGTGAAGATCACGCAGGTGAAATCCGCCAACGGCACCAACAAGCCGCAGCGTGAGACGCTGCGCTCGCTGGGTCTGCGCGGGATCGGCAGGTCCGTCGAGCGCGAGGATTCCCCGCAGCTGCGCGGCATGATCCACCGCGTCCGCCACCTGATCACCGTTGAGGAGAAGTAGAGATGGCCGACGACATCAAGCCGGAGGACGTCTCCCTCCACAACCTGCGTCCCGCCGAGGGCGCGCGCAAGGCCCGCAAGCGGGTCGGGCGCGGGCACGGCTCGGGCACGGGCAAGACCTCGGGCCGCGGGCACAAGGGCTACGGCTCCCGCTCGGGCGCCAAGGACCGTGCGCGCTTCGAGGGCGGCCAGAACCCGCTGCACATGCGGATGCGCAAGCTGCGCGGGCCGAACAAGAAGATGTCGATGCCGTTCGAGCCGTTCCGGACGCACACGCAGCCCGTCAACCTCGAGGACCTCGAGGCGCGGTTCGACGCCGGCGCCGAGGTCACGCCCGAGTCGCTGAAGGCCGCCGGCCTGGCCACGCGGCGCGACATCCCGGTCAAGATCCTCGGCCGCGGCGAGCTGTCCAAGAAGCTCACCGTCTCCGCCCACGCGTTCTCGAAGTCCGCCCGTGCGGCGATCGAGTCCGCCGGCGGCACCGCGACGACGCTCTAGCCTATGTAACGTCGTCCGGAGGTCCGAGCTCGCGAGGACCGAAGGCCGAAAAACTCTGATGCTCTCGACGATCCTCAACGCCTTCAAGGTGCCGGAGATCCGGCGCAAGCTGCTCTTCACGGCGGCGCTGCTGGCCCTCTACCGGCTCGGAGCGTTCATCCCGGTCCCGGGCGTGGACACGGCGGCCGTCAAGGCGCAGCAGAACCAGTTCAACGACGGCAGCATCCTCAACCTGCTGAACACGTTCACCGGCGGCGGGCTGTCGCGGGTGGCGCTGTTCGCGCTGGGCATCATGCCCTACATCACGGCCTCGATCATCCTGCAGCTGCTGACGGTCGTCTCGCCGTCGCTGGAGAAGCTGCAGAAGGAGGGCGAGGTCGGCCAGGCGCGCATCACGCAGTACACGCGCTACCTCACCGTCGGCCTCGCGGCCGCGCAGTCGGTCGGCTACGTGTTCCTGTTCAAGAGCCAGGGTGGCTCCGCGAACCCGCTGATCCCGAACTTCACGATCGGCAACGTCCTGCTGATCGTCATCTGCCTCACCACGGGCTGCGTGCTGCTGATGTGGATGGGCGAGCTGATCACCCAGCGCGGCATCGGCAACGGCATCTCGCTGATGATCTTCGCCTCCATCGCGTCCGGCCTGCCCAACGGCATCCACGCCTGGTACACGAACTCCGACAAGGTCTTCGTCGTGATCATGCCCTTCCTGGCCCTCGGCGTCATCGCGGCGATCGTGTTCATGCAGGAGGGCCAGCGGCGGATCCCGGTTCAGTACGCCAAGCGTGTCATCGGCCGCCGCATGTCCGGCGGCGGGCAGACCTACCTGCCGCTGCGCGTCAACATGGCGGGGGTCATCCCGGTCATCTTCGCGGCCTCGATCATGGCCTTCCCGCCGACGATCGGGCAGCTCGTCCCGTCGCTGGGCGGCCTGGCGAACTTCTTCAACCCGAGCGGGTGGCAGTACGTCGCCGGGGAGACGATCTTCATCGTGCTGTTCACGTACTTCTACACCGCGGTCACCTTCAACCCGGTCGACCAGGCGGAGAACCTCAAGAAGTACGGCGGCTTCATCCCCGGCGTGCGCCCGGGCCGGCCGACGGCTGAGTTCCTGGACCGCATCCTCGCCCGGCTCACCTTCCCCGGCGCCCTGTACCTCGCCGCGGTCGCCGCGCTTCCGACGATCCTCATCAACCAGACGTCGGCCAACTTCTACTTCGGCGGCACGTCCGTCCTCATCGTCGTCGGCGTTGCGCTCGACACGATGAAGCAGCTGGAGGCTCAGCTGATGATGCGCAACTACGAGGGATTCCTGAAGTAAGCGCCGCTCTGGCGGCGGGCGGTGCGCGCCGGATGGAGTTCCTGCAGAGCGACGGGGAGGACCTGTACTGGTGCGAGCGGCGGCCGGACGGGCGGACGGCGCTGCTGAGGTGGCGCGCGGGCGAGGCCTCGGAGGTGGCGACCTCGGTTCGCAGCCGGGTCTATGAATACGGGGGCAGGGCCTTCGCGGCGCGGGCTGGACTCCTCGTCACAGAGGAGGACGGTCCCACCGGCGACCACTTCATCGCGGCCGACGGATCCGTTGCCTGCGTGCGGGAGCGCGGCGGCGTCGCCGAGATCGTCCGCGCCTCGAACCCGTCCGGACTCCGGACGATCCGGAGTCTGGACGGGCTCGGCGCGGTGGTGGCCTCGGGGCGGGACTTCTACGCGGCGCCGCGCCTGAGCGACGACGGGCGGCTCGCGTATCTGGCCTGGGACCACCCGCACATGCCGTGGGACGCGGCGGAGCTGTGGGTCGGCGACCGCCACGTCGCCGGCGGGAACGGCGTCAGCTGCCTCCAGCCGAGCTGGCTCAGCGACGGCTCCCTGGCCTGGATCGACGACCGCACCGGCTGGTGGAACCTGTACCGCGACGGCGAGCCGGTCCAGCCCATGAGTGCCGAGGTCGGCTACCCCGCCTGGCAGCTCGGCTTCCAGAACTTCTGCGAACTCCACGACGGCCGCCTCGCCTTCACCGCCCGCAGCAACGGATTCGACCAGTTGCTGATCGACGGGCGCGCCCTGGGCCTCCCCTTCACCGAATTCCAATGGCTCGTGCCCTTCAGGGACGGACTCGCCTGCATCGCGGGCGGCCCTTCCGACCCACCCTCCCTCATCGCCGTCGCACCCGGGGGCGGTCACGAGGTCCTCCGTCCCGGGCTCACCGCGGAGCTCGGCGAGATCACGGAGCCCGAGCACATCTCGTTCGCCAACGCCCACGCGCTCGTGTACGCCCCGGCCGAGCCGAAGGCCCTGATCGTCCGCGTCCACGGAGGTCCCACCGCGCAGGCGTCGTCCGCCCTCGACCTCGAGGTGCAGTTCTGGACGAGCCGTGGATACGCCGTCGCCGACGTCGACTACCGCGGCTCGACCGGCTACGGCCGGGCCTTCCGCGAGGCACTGAAGGGCCGGTGGGGCATCGCCGACGTCGAGGACTGCGTCGCCTGCGCCGAGCACCTGGGCATCGATCGCGCGATCATCCGCGGCTCGAGTGCCGGCGGGTACACGGTCCTCCGGGCACTGACGACGAGCGAGACGTTCGCGGCGGGGTCGACCCGGTACGGCGTCGCCGATCTCGCCGCCCTCGCCGCGGATACGCACCGCTTCGAGTCCCACTACACGGACTGGCTCGCCGCGACGGATGCGGACGTCGCCTTCGACGGCCTGTCGGCGCCCGTGATCATCTTCCAGGGCCTCGACGACGCGGTCGTCCCGCCCGGCCAGGCCCGCGCGATGGCCGCTGCCCTGGAGGCCAAGGGCCTCGACCACGAGCTCCACCTCTACGCGGGCGAGGGCCACGGGTTCCGTCGCGCGGAGACGCGAGCGGCCGTGCTGGAGGCCGAGGCCGCGTTCTTCGATCGGGCGGTAGGCTCTCCCGCCTCGTGAGCGCGCTCAACCTCATCCTCATCGGCCCGCCCGGCGCGGGCAAGGGCACCCAGGCCGAGCACATCAAGGAGGACTTCGACCTCCCGTACCTGGCCACGGGCGACATGATGCGCGCCGCTCGCAAGGAGGACACCGACCTCGGGCGCAAGATCGACCGGATCATCAGCGAGGGCGGCCTGGTCGACGACGACATCGTCTGCAAGGTGCTGATCGAGCGCATCGAGAAGGAGGGCAAGGACGGCTTCCTGCTCGACGGCTTCCCGCGCACGCAGAACCAGGCCGACATCCTCGACGGCGCCCTCGCCAAGCGCGAGACCACCATCACGGCCGTGCTGCTCATCGAGGCGCCCGACGAGACCATCGTCAACCGCATGAGCGGGCGCCGGCAGTGCCCGGAAGGCCACGTCTACCACCTCGAGTTCAACCCTCCCAAGGAGGACGGGGTCTGCGACGTCGACGGCGAGCCGCTCGAGCAGCGCGACGACGACAAGCCGGAGACCGTCAAGAAGCGCCTGGCGACCTATCACGAGCAGACGGAGCCGCTGGTCGAGCGCTACGACGAGGAGGGGCTGCTGCGCCGCTTCGACGGCAACCAGTCGCCCGACGAGGTCCACGCGCACCTGCGCCGGACCATCCGGACGCTGCAGCGCGAAGAAGACGCCTGATTGCACCGGCTCTAAGCTGGGTGCGGTGATCATCCGGAAGTCACCCGCGGAGATCGACGCCATGGCCGCGGCCGGCGTCATCCACACGAAGGTGCTGGACCTGCTGGCCCGCAAGATCCGCCCGGGCGTCACGACCGGGGAGCTCGACCAGGCTGCGGAGAAGCTGATCCGCTCGCACGGGGCGACGCCGTCCTTCAAGGGCTACCGGGGCTTCACCGGCTCCATCTGCGCGTCGCCCAACCACATGGTCGTGCACGGCATCCCGGGCCCGTACAAGCTCAAGCGCGGGGACGTGCTGAGCGTCGACGTGGGGGTGACCAAGGACGGCTGGGTCGCCGACGGCGCGATCACCTTCCCGGTCGGGGACATCAGCCCCGTCGGCGCCAAGCTGCTCGACACCACGCGCGAGTCGCTGTTTCTCGCTGTCGAGCAGTGCGTCCCGGGCAACCACCTGGGCGACATCGGCCACGCCGTCCAGGCCCACGTCGAGGGCGCCGGCTTCTCGGTGATCCGGTCCCTCGTCGGCCACGGCATCGGCCGCTCGATGCACGAGGAGCCGCAGATCCCCAACTACGGGACCCCCGGCCGCGGCCCGCGCCTGGAGGAGGGCATGGTCCTGGCCATCGAGCCGATGACCACCGCCGGCCGCCACCAGGTCCGGATGGGCGACGACGGCTGGGCGATCTACGCCCAGGACGGCTCCCTGACGGCCCACTTCGAGTTCACCGTCGCGATCACCGCCGACGGCCCCCGCATCCTCACGCCATGGCATGAAACCGTCATGGCCGCGGTCGCCTAGAACGGAATTTCGTCCGTCCGGCCTTCGGCCTCTGGACGACGTCACACCGCTGCTACGATGGATCGTCGCGCCCAGTGCGGGAGCGAAAGACTTTATGAGCGCACGAGTAGCGGCAGCCGCAACGGCAGCCAGAGCCGTGTCGCACAGATCAGCCCGAAAGGACACATGAAGGTCAGACCGTCGGTGAAGCCGATGTGCGAGAAGTGCAAGATCATCCGCCGCAACGGTCGGGTCCTCGTCATCTGCTCCAACAAGCGCCACAAGCAGCGGCAGGGCTAGGCGCATGGCTCGTATCTCCGGGGTCAACATCCCCCTCAACAAGCGGGTCGAGATCGGTCTGACCTACATCTACGGCGTCGGCCGTTCGACGTCGAACGAGCTGCTCGTCACGACCGGGGTGGACCCGAACACGTACGTCCGCGACCTCACCGAGGACGAGGTCTCCAAGCTGCGTGACGCGGTCGAGGACCTCACGGTCGAGGGCGACCTGCGCCGCGAGCAGTCGCAGAACATCAAGCGCCTGATGGAGATCGGCTGCTACCGGGGCGTCCGCCACCGGCGCGGCCTCCCCGTCCGCGGGCAGAAGACCAAGACCAACGCGCGCACCCGCAAGGGCCCGAAGCGCATGCAGGTCGCGGGTAAGAAGAAGGCAGGCAAGAAGTAGTGCCCGCCCCCCGCCGTCCCCGCTCCGGCCGCCGCAAGGTCAAGAAGAACATCCCGATCGGCCAGGCGCACATCAAGACGTCCTTCAACAACACGATCGTCTCCCTCACCGACCGCGAGGGCAACGTCATCGCCTGGGAGTCCGCCGGCGGCGCCGGTTTCAAGGGCTCCCGCAAGTCGACGCCGTTCGCCGCGCAGGTGACCGCCGACGCCGCTGCCCGCAAGGGCATCGAGCAGGGGCTGCAGAAGGTCGAGGTCTTCGTCAAGGGCCCCGGTTCGGGCCGCGAGACCGCGATCCGCTCGCTGCAGGCCGCCGGCCTGGAGATCACCGGCGTCAAGGACGTCACCCCGCAGGCCCACAACGGCTGCCGTCCCCGGAAGCGCAGGAGAGTCTGATGGCGCGCGATACGTCCCCGCAGTGCAAGCAGTGCCGCCGCGAAGGGCAGAAGCTCTTCCTCAAGGGCGAGCGCTGCCTCACGGACAAGTGCGGCGTCGAGCGCCGCTCCTACCCGCCGGGCGATCACGGCCGCGGCCGTCAGAAGCAGTCCGAGTACCGGGTGCAGCTGCGCGAGAAGCAGAAGGCCCGTCGCTACTACGGCGTGCTCGAGAAGCAGTTCCGCACCTACTACGACAAGGCGTCGCGCCAGCCGGGCATCACCGGTGAGAACCTGCTGCGCCTGCTGGAGTGCCGGTTCGACAACGTGCTCGTGCGCCTCGGCTTCGCCGCCTCGCGGCGCCAGGCCCGGCAGCTCGTCCGCCACGGTCACTGGATCGTCAACGGCAAGCGGGTCGACATTCCCAGCTATCAGGTCCGCGAAGGTGACGTCATCACCTACAAGGACCCGTCCGCGGAAGCCGGCGCTGCCGGTGTCATCCGCGACGCCACCGAGCTCACGGCGCAGGTGCCGGCCTGGCTTCAGGCCGATCACGACGCGCTGACCGCGAAGGTGCTCCGCCGTCCGGAGCGCTCGGAGATCGCGGCCCCCGTTCAGGAGCAGCTCATCGTCGAGCTGTACTCCAAGTAGTCACCGGCGCCCTCCCCGCCGCCACTCCCCGAAGACAGGAACTCGCCCATGCTTGACTTCCAGATTCCGCGCATCACCGCCGAGAACATCGAAGAAAACCGCGGAAACTTCGTCGTCGAGCCGCTCGATCGCGGCTTCGGCTACACGTTCGGCAACTCGCTGCGCCGCGTGCTGCTCGCCTCCCTCGGCGGCGCCGCCGTGACCTCCGTCCGCATCGAGGGCGTCGCCCACGAGTTCTCGACGATCAACGGCGTCAAGGAGGATGTCACCGACATCATCCTCAACCTCAAGGGCATCGTCTGCAAGATGCACTCGGACGCCACGGAGATCGAGGCCCCGCTGGTCGTCACCGGCCCGGGCGAGATCACGGCCAAGGACATCGACCTGCCCTCGGGCGTCGAGATCCTCACCCCGGACGCGCCGATCGCCACGCTCGAGAAGAAGACCAAGCTCGAGATGTACCTGACCATCGGCCGCGGCCGCGGGTACCGCCCCGCGGAGGAGAACAAGACCGCCGACCAGCCGATCGGCGTCATCCCGATCGACTCGATCTTCTCGCCGGTCCGCCGCGTCGCCTACTCGGTCGAGCCGGCCCGCGTCGGCCAGCGCACCGACTTCGACAAGCTGACGCTCGACATCGAGACGGACGGCTCCATCGACCCGCAGACCGCGCTTCGCGAGGCCTCCGAGATCCTGATCTCGTCGCTGTCGATCTTCACCGACGAGGATCGCATCGAGGAGCTCCGCCAGGGCCCCGCCGCCCTCGGCGGCGTCGACCAGAGCTACGGCGCCGGTGCCGGTGCCGTCCTCGGTGGGGGCGGCGGCGGTGGCCGCGGCGGCTCGCCGATGGACGACATCCTCATCGAGGAGCTCGAGCTCGGCGTGCGGTCCTACAACTGCCTCAAGCGGGCGGGCATCCAGACCGTCGGCGACCTCATCTCGAAGTCCGAGGGCGAGCTCAACGCGATCCCGAACTTCGGCAAGAAGTCCATCGACGAGGTGGTCGAGACCCTCAACCAGCGCGGCCTCACGCTGCGCGACGGCTAGGTCTCAGCCATGCGCCATCAGAAGCAGCGCGGGAAGCTCTCTCGCGATTCGGCGCATCGCAAGGCGCTCCTGGCCAACCTCTGCGTCGAGGTCATCGACCACGAGCGCATCAAGACCACCGAGGCCAAGGCCAAGGCGGTCAAGCCGGAGATCGAGAAGCTGATCACGCTCGCGCGCAAGGGCGACCTGCATGCGCGCCGCCAGGCGATCGCCACGTTGCAGCACCCCGACAAGGGCATCATCTACAAGCTCTTCGAGGAGATCGCGCCGCGCTATGCGGAGCGCCCGGGTGGCTACACGCGGATCCTGAAGCTCGGGCCGCGTCGCAGCGACTCGACCGAGATGGTCTTCCTCGAGCTCGTCTAGACGCGACTGCGTCTCAAGGCGACCCTCGAGTACGACGGCGCGCGGTTCAGCGGATGGGCCGCGCAGCCGGGCCTGCGCACCGTCCAAGGTGAGCTGACCCGCGCGCTGGAGACGCTGCTGCGCGCGCCCGTGCAGCTGACCGTGGCCGGGCGCACGGACGCCGGGGTCCACGCCCTCGGCCAGGTGTGCTCGTTCGACGCCGAGGAGCTCCCGCGGCTGCGCTCGGTCAACGCGCTGCTGCCCGACGACGTCGGGGTGATGGCGATCGAGGCGGCGGCGCCGACCTTCGACGCCCGCCGCGACGCCCGCGCCCGCGTCTACGCCTACAAGGTCCACACCCGCCGCGCCGGGCCGTCGCCCTTCGCGCTCGGCCGCTGCCTGTGGTGGCCGCACACCGTCGACCTCGTCGCCCTGCACGCCTGCGCCGCGGCGCTGCCCGGCACCCACGACTTCACCGCCTTCACGCCGACGGACACCGAGCACGTGCGCTTCGAGCGCGACGTGCACTCCGCGTCCTGGACCCGCGTCGACCACGACCTGCTCGAGTTCCGCATCGAGGCCGACGCCTTCATGCGCAACATGAACCGCATCCTGGTCGGGACCATGCTCGAGGTCGCCGCGGGCCGCCGCACGGTGGAGTCCTTCGTTGCGCTGCTCGACGGGGCGCCCCGCACCGCGGCCGGTCCGACGGCAGCGCCCCACGGGCTCTACTTCGTGACCGCCCGCTACTGACCATCGCTACGCCGCGCTCACGGCTCTCCGCCCCGGCCGGAAGTAGCCTGAGGCCCGCCATGCGGGTCCTGCTCACCAACGACGACGGCATCGAGGCCGAAGGCCTGCAGGCACTGCGCCGCGAGCTGCTGAAGGTGGACGACCTCGAGCTGGCCGTGATCGCGCCGGACTCCAACCGCAGCGCGACCGCGCGCTCGATCACGATCCGCCGGCCCCTGTGGGTCGAGGAGGTCGACTTCGGCGACGGCACGGTCGGCTACGCGACCGACGGGACGCCCGTGGACTGCGTGCGCTTCGCGACGCTCGGGCTGATCGAGGGCTTCGAGGCCGACCTGATCGTGTCCGGCATCAACCACGGCTCCAACCTCGGTGACGACATCACCTACAGCGGGACCGTGGCGGCGGCGCTCGAGGGTGTCGTGCTCGGGCTGCCGGCCATCGCGGTGTCCCAGCAGAGCACCGCGCGGGAGATGGACTTCCGGCTCGGCCGGGACTTCGACTTCGCGATCGCCGCCCGCTTCGTGGCGGCGATCGTCGACCAGATCGACGACGTGCCGCTGCCGCGGGGCACGCTGTTGAACATCAACGTCCCGGCCGGCGAGCCCGACGGGGTCGAGGTGGCGCGACTGGGCCGGCGCATCTACCGCGACGAGCTCAACCTGGTCGCAGACGATCCCAGCCGCCCGCGCCGCCAGTACCGCATCTACGGCGACGCGCCCGACCATCACGACGAGGACGGCACCGACCTCAGCGCGGTCGCCGCTGGGCGGATCGCGGTCACGCCGCTGCACTTCGACCTCACCGACCAGCCCGGCATCGAGACGCTCTCGCGCTACGACCTCGCGAACCTGCTCGCGCCCGCCGCCGAGGAGGTCGCGGAGTGACGGCGGACGGCGCCGCGGAGCGCGCGGCCGAGCTGCGCGAGGAGCTCGAGCGCTACAACGCGGCCTACTACCAGGACGACGAGCCGCTGGTCGGCGACGACGTCTACGACGCGCGCCTGGACGAGCTGCGTGCCCTGGAGGCCGAGCACCCCGAGCTCGTCACCCCCGACTCGCCGACGCAGAAGGTCGGCGCCGAGCCGGTCGACCGCCTCGAGAAGGTCGAGCACCTGCGGCCGATGCTCTCGCTGGCCAACGCCCGCAGCGAGGAGGAGCTGCGCGGCTGGATCGACCGCATGCGCAACCACCTCGCCCGCGAGGGCATCGAGGACGCGCAGTTCCGCTACGTCGCCGAGCCGAAGATCGACGGCCTCGCCATCTCGCTGGTCTATCGCGACGGCAAGCTCGTCACCGGGGCGACGCGCGGCAACGGCGAGGTGGGGGAGGACGTCCAGCACAACCTCCGCCAGATCGAGACGATCCCGCACACGATCGCCGACGCGCCGCCGCTCGTCGAGGTCCGCGGCGAGGTCTACATGAGCCTGCCGGACTTCGCCGCTCTCAACGAGCGCCGCGCGGAGGCCGGCCTGTCGACCTTCATGAACCCGCGCAACAGCGCCGCGGGCACCATCCGCCAGCTCGACCCCAAGCTCGCCAAGGACCGGCCGCTGTCGTTCTGGGCCTACCAGGTCGGGGTCACCGAGGGCCTGCGCTTCGACCGCCACTCGGACGCGCTGCAGTGGCTGCGCGACCACGGCTTCCCCGTCAACCCCGACGTCAGCGTGCTCGACTCCGACGCCGCGGTGGTGGAGCGCTGCCAGTACTGGGAGGCGCGCCGCGCGGACCTGCCGTTCGAGATCGACGGCGTCGTCGTCAAGGTCGACGACACCGAGCAACAGCGCCGCCTCGGCGTCGTCGGGCGCGACCCGCGCTGGGCGATCGCCTGGAAGTTCCCGCCCACGACCGCGAACTCCACGCTCCTCGACGTCGTCTGGAACGTCGGCAAGTTCGGCGACCTGCACCCGTTCGCGGTGCTCGAGCCGGTGCACGTCGGCGGCGTCACCGTCCGCAAGGCGACGCTGCACAACGAGGAGGACCTCGCCCGCAAGGACATCCGCATCGGCGACGAGGTGATCGTGCTGCGCGCGGGCGACGTCATCCCCCAGGTCATCTCCCCGGCGCCGCACGCGGTCGACAACCCCGACCGCGCCGACCCGCCGCTGCCCCCGAAGCACTGCCCGTCGTGCAACACGGAGACGGTCAAGGTCGAGGGCGCCGTCTTCACCCGCTGCCCCAACCGGCTGTGCCCCGAGCGCCAGTGGCAGCTGCTCGCGCAGTGGGCGAGCCGCGGCGCGATGGACATCGACGGGCTGGGGGAGAAGCAGATCGCCCAGCTCCAGGACGCCGGACTGGTGACCACCCCGGCCGACTTCTACCGGCTCGACGCGGAGACGCTGATGTCGCTCGAGCGCATCGGCGAGACAAGCGCCACGAACCTCGTCAACGCGATCCAGGCGTCACGCGAGCGGCCGTTCGAGCGCGTCCTGTTCGCGATCGGCATCGAGGGCGTCGGCGGCATCACCGGTCGCAACCTCGCCCAGCGCTTCCGCACCATGGACGCGCTGCTGGCGGCCGGCCCCGAGGGCATCGCCGAGACGCCCGGCATCGGCCCGATCGTCGCCGAGCTGATCGACGCGCAGCTGCACGAGGAGACCATGCTCGCGCTGATCGAGGACCTGCGCGCCTACGTCAAGTTCGAGGAGGAGGGCCCGCCGCCCGGCGAGGGCAAGCTGTCCGGCTTGACCTTCGTGCTGACGGGCACGCTGCCCGAGCTGACCCGTGAGGAGGCCACCCAGCGCCTCACGGCCGAGGGCGCGAAGGTGACGACGTCGGTCTCCAAGAAGACGGACTACGTCGTTGCGGGCGAGTCGGCCGGCTCCAAGCTGGAGAAGGCGGAGCGGCTCGGGGTCGCCGTGCTCGACGAAGCGGGGCTGCTCACGCTGCTGCGTGATGGTCCGCCACCGCAGTGACGGACTGGCACAGGCACACCGGGCACACGCCCGCGAGCCGGCCGTCCGCGCGCGGCACCGCCAGCAGGTGCGTCTGACAACGGGCGCAAGCCGCCCGCACCTGATCCGTGACCGGCACGGCGAGCTGCGGTGCGAGACGACCGTGGCGCGCAGATCGCGGACCGGCCGCGAGGACGTCCATGTCGATGTCAGCGTGCACTCCCACACCGACAGGGTTCCCGCCGGAGGAGCTGCCTAACCGCTGTAGCGGGCGATGACGCTCACCATGCGGTCCTGAATACGTCGTGCGCCGTAGGGGCTGACCCGGTTCATGAGCATCGAGTACGCCACGGTGCCCCCGTCGCGCAGCCGGCAGTAGCCGCTGAGGGCGGACACGTCGCTGAGCGTGCCGGTCTTGCCGCGGCAGCGGCGGCGGGCAACGGACGAGCGCAGCCGGCCCTGCAGGGTGCCGCTGACGCCCATGACCGCGAGCGACCCGAAGAAGGCCGGGTCCTCGAACTCCGCCCGCAGCAGGGCGACGACGTCGCGCGGGGACGTGCGGTCGGCTCGCGAGAGCCCGGAGCCGTCGGCGATCTGCGGGTTCGCCCCGAGCTCGTCGTCGGCGACGTCCTCGGCCACGGCGGCGCCGCGCGCGGTCGTCCCGGCGAGCTCGTCCGACCTCCCGACCGCCTTGAGCAGCATCTCGGCGATGTAGTTGTCCGACGGGACGTTCATCGACTTGATCAGCGACGTGACGGTCGGCGAGCGGTGCGTGGCCAGGGCGAGCGCGCCCGGCGGCGTCCGCCCGGCCCGCCCCTTGACGGTCGGGATCCTGACGCCGGCGTCGCGCAGCTGGCGGGCCAGCGTCGTCGCGGCGAAGCGGGGCGGGTTGGCCTGGTAGCCGCCGGTGTCGTAGCCGCGGTTGACCATCAGCGCGCCCAGCGGTGCGAGGTCGACGTTCGGCGCGTAGCCCGTGGCCGCGGTGCCCCGGCGGCGGTCGAAGGCGGACTCGTCGCCGATCACCCGCCCCGTGACCCGCGACAGCCCGGCGTCGGCCAGGTCCTGGGCGAGCACCTCGAGGCCCGCGGTGGACAGCGACGGGTCGCCGCCGCCGCGCAGGTACAGGTTGCCGTCCAGCGTCCCGTCGAGATCGATCGGGACGGTCGCCAGGGCGGTGGTGGACAGCGTCGCGCCCGCTCCGAGCTCTGCCAGCGCCGCCACGGACGTGTAGAGCTTCTGGTTGGAGGCCGGGATCCGGCCGGTCTTGGAGCGTCGGGAGTAGAGCGGTTCTCCGGCGGCGAGGTCCTCGACGTAGGCGCCGCTCGTCGCCCCGGCCTGGGCCATCAGCGCGCGCAGCTTGCCTGCCAGCGCTGCCTTGGACAGCGCCGCAGCGGGGGCGGCGGGCACGAGAAGCGCAAGCAGCGCCACGATCAGCACGATTCGGCGCACGACTGCGACGAGGCTAATCGCCGCGCACGTAGACTCAGGGGTGCGATGGACAACGTCGTCGATCTACGGACGGGTACCAAGGCGAAGTCGTCCGCGCGCGGGCGGCGCCGGGCGGGTGGGCCTCGTCGCTCGGACAAGACCGCTCTCGTGCTCGGCGGCGGCGGGTTCACGGGCGGCGTCTACGAGATCGGCGCCCTGCGCGCCCTCGACCTGCTGTCGGTCAACCGCACCGTCAACGACTTCGACATCTACGTCGGGACGAGCGCCGGCGCGCTGATCGCGTCGTTCGCCGCCAACGGCATCACGCCCGAGCAGATGATGCGCGTCGTCAACGACCAGGTGCCGACCCCGTTCGCGGACATCGACTACGGCTCGCTCCTGCGGCCCAATCTGCGCGAGTTCGTGTCCAAGGGCCTGCAGTTCCCGTGGCACCTGGCGCGCGTCGTCCGCCAGCTGCCGCACTCGCTGTTGACGCTGTCGCCGATGGAGCTCGTCGTCGCCCTGACGGACTTCCTGCCGTCGGGCATCTACACGGGTGCCGGCATCGAGGACTACGTCCGCGAGGTGCTCACCGACGGCGAACGCACGGACGACTTCCGGTCGCTGAAGAAGGAGCTCTACCTCGCGGCGACGGACCTGGACACCTGCGAGCGCATCGTGCTGGGGACCGACGGCTGGGACGACGTCCCGATCTCCTCGGCCGTGCGCGCGTCGGCAGCGCTGCCGATGATCTACAAGCCGCACGTCGTCAAGGACCGCGAGCTCATCGACGGCGGCATCGTGTCCACCACCAACCTCGACATCGCGGTCGAGGCCGGCGCCAAGCTCGTGGTGGTCGTCAACCCGCTGGTCCCGTACGTCAACGACTTCGAGAGCGAGGTCGGTGGGGTGCTCGGCAACGCGCGGCCGCAGCGGGTGTCCGACCTCGGCTTCTCCAAGATCGGCTACCAGACCTTCAAGCTGATCGCCTACCAGCGCCTGCACGAGATGGCCCGGACGTGGGAGGAGCGCTACCCGGGCGTCGACATCGTCCTGATCGAGCCCGAGCCCGACGACCGCCTGATGTTCGAGACGGACATCCTCGACTACTCGTCGCGCATCGACATCGCCCGCCACGGCTTCCAGTCGGTGACGATGCACCTCGCCGACCAGTACGAGCGGTTGCACGAGGTCGCCGGCCGCCACGGCATCGAGATCTCGGCGACACGCGTCAACAAGGTCGTGCAGCACTTCGGCGTCGAGCGCGAGAAGACCCGCGCCTGGCGGCGCATCCTGGAGCAGACGACCACCGCGCTGCTGCGGCAGTCGTCGGGCTCCTCTTAGCTACTCGTACAACTGCGCGAACAGGTCGGCGTACTGGTCGTAGACCACGTTGCGCTTGACCTTCAGCGTCGGCGTCAGCTCGCCGGTCTCCTGGGAGAAGTCATGGTCGAGGATCGCGAAGCGCTTGATCTGCTCGACCTGCGCGTACTTGCCGTTGACGCGGTCGAGGTGCTCCTGGACCGCGGCGCGGGCCTCCTCGGACGCCGGGTCGAGGCCGGCGTCGGGGTCGAGCGTGATCAACGCGACGGGGTAGGGGCGCCGGTCGCCGTACATGACCGCCTGGCTGATCACGGGTGACTGCTTGAGGTCGTTCTCCAGGTTGGCCGGCGTGAGGTTCTTGCCGCCCGCGGTGATGATGATGTCCTTCTTGCGGCCGGTGATGAACAGGAAGCCGTCCTCGTCGAGGCGGCCGAGGTCACCCGTGTGCATCCAGCCGTCGACGACCGCGCCCCACGACGCGTTGTCGTTCTTGTAGTAGCCGCCGAAGATGTTCGGGCCCGACAGGAGGATCTCGCCGTCGTCGGCGATCTTGACGTCGGTGCCGGGCAGCGCCTTGCCGACGGAGCCGAAGCGGAACTCGTCGCGGGTCTGGCCGGTCGCCGCCGTGGACGTCTCCGTCATCCCGTAGCCCTCGAAGACGGGAACGCCGGCGGCGTAGAAGAACTCGAGGATCTCGTGGGCGATCGGGGCCGCGCCCGAGGTCGCCTGGACGACCCGGCCGCCGAAGATCGCGCGGACCTTGCCGAACAGCGCGGCATCGAACTGGTCGAACGCGGCCCGCAGCTCGGCGGGGACCGCCTGGCCGGCGCGCTCGAGCTCGCGCACCTGCATCCCGACCTGCGTCGCCTTGGCGATCGTGTCGGGGTCGGCCTGCCCGGCGACCATCGTGTAGAGCTTCTCGAAGATGCGCGGGACGGACGGGAGGTAGGTCGGCTTGACCTCCGCGAACTCGGGGATGATCTGCGTGGCGTCGCCGGAGAAGTAGGCCAGCGGGATGCCGAGGTCCGCGCACAGGAGCTGGATCAGCAGCGCGTAGGCGTGCGCGAGCGGCAGGTAGAGGTAGACGACCTCGTCGTCGCCCGTCTCGCCGAGGATGCCCTGCTCCTCGACGGAGTTCAGGATCGCCCGGTAGTTGCCGTGGCTGAGCACGCAGCCCTTGGGCGGGCCGGTGGTCCCGCTGGTGTAGATGAAGGTGTACGGGTCCTCGGGCTCGACGGCCTGGGCGCGGTCGAGCACCTCCTGCGGGTCACGCGCGCGCCCGCGCTCGCGCAGCGCGTCGAGCTCCGACTCGATCACGACGACCTCCCGCAAGTCGGGGAGGTCGCCGCGGACCTGCGCGATCTTGTCCGCCTGACCCGCGTCCTCGCAGACGACGACCTTCGCCTCGCTGTTGCCCGCCACCCAGGCGCACTCCTCCGGGGAGTTGGTCGGGTAGATCGGGACGACGACGCCGCCGGCCGCCGAGATCGCGAAGTCGACGTAGGACCACTCCGGGCGCGTCGTGCACAGCAGCGCGACGCGGTCCCCGGGCTCGACGCCGAGATCGATCAGGCCGCGGGCGACCTCGGAGACGATCGTGCCGACCTCGGCGAAGGAGGTGTCCTCCCAGGCACCGTCGCGCTTGGCGCGGACGGCGGGCAGGTCGGCATAGCGGTCAGCGGCGCGGAGCAGCAGATCGGCGATCGTGGCCGATCCGGTGCCGCGCTCGGCGGCGGTGGTCACGGGTTGTTCAGCGCGCTAGGCGGCGCGCACGCTCTCCGAGGGGGCTTCGCTCGGAGCGGCGTCCATCGAGGCGAGGAAGAGGGTCTTGTCGATACGGCCCTGGAAGATCGGCACCCCAAGCTCCATGCACTTCTCGATGACGTCGCGTCGTTCGAGACCGGATTCGCGTGCGAGCTCCGTGGGCGTCAGATGGTTAGCCATACGGTCAGTGTCCTCCCGTTGGTGTGATTTGCCACTCACCCGGCAACGTATCGCAGCGTCCCGACGTCGTCTACGGCAGTCGCTAAACGCAGACGAAAGATCGACGTTGGTCAGACTGGGGACATCGAATGGTCAGGATCGCTTGCTTCTGGGTAGATGAACGTTACGGTTCAAACCATTCGGCCAGGCGGGGCGCGCCCGTCTGCGTTCAGGATTCGAGGGTTCGGGAGACGAAAATGGGCATGGCAGGGGCGGTACTGGAGGCAAGTGCGACGGACGAGCAGCTCGTGGCGACCACGCGCCGTGGCGACGATCGCGCCTTCGAGGAGCTCTACGGGCGCTACCAGCGGCGCATCTCGGCCTACGTCCGCGGGATGGTCAAGGACCACGGCCGGTCCGAGGACATCACCCAGGAGATCTTCGTCTCCGCCTTGCGGCGCATGCGCGCCACGGAGCGTCCCATCGCCTTCAAGCCGTGGGTCTACGAAATCGCCCGCAATGCCTGCATCGACGCCTTCCGCCGCACCCGCCGGGCGGAGGAGGTCTCCTTCGACGCCGAGGACGGCGGCGCCGTCGCACGCGAGGCCGGGCTGGTCTCGGGCACGACGCCCGACGCCGCCATGGACGCCAAGCAGCAGATCGACGACCTCATGGGCGCGCTCGGCGGTCTGTCGGACTCCCACCACGACATCCTCGTCATGCGCGAGCTCGAGGGCCTCTCCTACCGCGAGATCGGCGAGCGGCTGGGCCTCTCCCGCCCGTCCGTCGAATCCACCCTGTTCCGCGCTCGCAAGCGCCTGAGCGAGGAGTACGAGGAGCTCGTCTCCGGCGAGCGCTGCGTGCGGGTCACCGAGCTGCTCGCGGCCGGCCCCGACTCCCTCGGCGCCCGTGACCGCGGCCGCCTCGCCCGCCACGTCGCCCACTGCCAGCCCTGCCGTCGGGAGGCCTACGCCGCCGGCGTCGACACCGCCACCCTGACGCGCCACCGCCGTCGCGGTAGCCGCCGCCCGCCGGGTCGCCGCGCTGTTCCCGATCCCCGCGTTCCTGCGCTGGTCGCAGGCGATGTCGCCCGTCACCGAGCCCGTCGCGGGCTGGGGCAAGGCGCTTGCCGCTGCCGCCGTCCTCGCCGCCGGCGGGGCCGGCATGGCCGCCCACAGCGGCGGCACGACGGCGCCGCCGCCGGCCGCTCCCGCCGCGCCGGCGCACACCCAGTCCATCCAGCGCCATCACCGCATCGTCGGCGCCCCGGCGGCGCCACGGCGCAGCGGGGGCGCATCCCACACCGACGGCAGCCACAAGGCCACCCACTCCGTTCGCACGTCGGGTCCCGCGCGGCCGCCGGCCGGATCGAGGCGCCCCACCTCCAGCGCTCCGGTCACGCCGGCGGTCCCGGCGGAGCCCGCCAACGTCGCCTCCCCGCCCTCGGGCTCCGAGGTCAAGCCGTCGGGCTCGGCCACGGGGGGCGGTGGCGCTGCCACCGCGCACGGCCTCGTCGCCGGCCCCGCAGGTCCCCGTGGTCGAGGAGACGGCCCACGCGGTGACCAACGTCGTCACCCAGGCCAACGGCCCGGCGGGCGGCACGGTCACCACCGCGACGAGTCGCCTCGGGCTCTGAGCGGCCCGGCTCGATAGGGTCGCGCGGGTGAGCACCGACGCCGACTTCCTCGAGTCCCTCATGGACTCGAGCCTGTACTCGCTCGGCGCCGCGTTCCAGGACGGCCACCCGGACCTGGTCGACGAGGTCATCGCCCAGGCCGACGCCATCGAGGCGGAGGGCCTCGAGCACTGGGCCGCCGCCGAGTCCGTCGGGCTCGAATCCGCCTTCCAGACGCTCCTCACCGGCCTCGCGCTGCGCTACTACCGCGCCGTCGGCGCCTAGCGCCCTTCGAGCTACACTCGCGTGCGCATTCGGGGCGTGGCGCAGCCTGGTAGCGCGCGCCGTTCGGGTCGGCGAGGTCCCCGGTTCAAATCCGGGCGCCCCGATGCTTCACGTCAACGAACCCGGGTTGGCGGGGACGTCCACCGCGTGCTCGCGGAGGGCGTCCAGCGAGACGTGCTCCAGCGCGCGCTCGTGCGTCGAGGCCAGGACGACGAACGACGCGGCGCCGTCCTCGTAGGCGCGCTTCCAGTTCGGGGCGGTGACGCACCAGCGGTCGCCGGGGAGCAGGCCGGGGAAGCCGTAGATCGGCATCGGCGTCACGAGGTCGTTCCCGATCGAGTCCTGGTGCTCCAGGAACTCCGCCGTCACCACGGCGCAGATCAGGTGGGTGCTGCGGCCGGCCGCGTCGGGACGGCAGCAGCCGTCGCGGTGGAAACCGGTGATCGGGTCGCTTCCACAGGGCTCGAGGTCCTCGCCGAGGACGTTGCGCTCGCCGGGCATGCTCAGAGCATGGCAGCGAGTGCCGTGCGCTGGCGCCCCGCCGCGTCGAAGTTCGCCGGGTCCAGCCAGCGCTCGAAGGTGGCGCGACGCGCGGGCCACTCGTCGTCGACGATCGAGAACCAGGCGGTGTCGCGGTTGCGGCCCTTGACGACCATGTGCCGGCGGAACGTGCCCTCGTAGGCGAACCCGAACCGCTCGGCGGCCCGCCTGGACGCTTCGTTGGCGGCGTTGCACTTCCACTCGAGTCGCCGGTGGCCGAGGTCGTCGAAGGCGTGCCGCGCGAGCAGGAAGATCGCCTCGGTGGCGGCGGTCGTGCGGGCGAGGCCGGCGCCGAACCAGATGTGCCCGATCTCGATCGACCCGTTCGGCGCGTCGCAGCGGAGGAAGCTGACGATCCCCGCCGCCGTGCCGAGCGCGTGCGGGCGGACGGCGTAGAACCACGGATCGCGGGACGTGACGGCGTCGGCGACCCACGCCGACCACGCATCGGGCTCCGGCCACGGGCCGTAGGGCAGGTACGCCCAGATCGCCTCGTCACGCCCGGCCGCATACAGCTCCTCGGCGTGCCGCGGCTCGAGCGGCTCGAGCCTCCCGTGAGTGCCCGCGAGCGGCACGGGCGCCGGGCAGTCGGCTCCGGTCCAGTCGGCGAGGCTCACGGCGTGAAGTAGACACGACCGAGCGTCCACCGTGCGCCAGAATGCCATCCGGTGCGCGTCGCGCTGTTCGTCACCTGCTTCAACGACACGCTGTTCCCGGGGACGGGGCGGGCGGTGGTCGAGGTGCTGGAACGGCTCGGGCACGAGGTGACGTTCCCGCGCGAGCAGACGTGCTGCGGGCAGATGCACGGGAACACGGGCTACGCCGAGGACGGGGAGCGACTCGCCAAACGGATGGAGCGGGTGTTCGAAGGGTGCGACGTGATCGTGTCGCCGAGCGCGTCGTGCGTCGCGTACGTGCGCGAGCACACCGACCTGCCCGTTCGCGAGTTCACCGAGCTGCTCGTCGACGACCTCGGAGTGGAGGACGTCGGCGCCGTGTTCCCGCATCGCGTCACCTACCACCCGACCTGCCACGGGCTGCGCATGCTCGGGCTGGGCGACCGGCCGCTGAAGCTGCTGCGAGCGGTCCGCGACATCGACCTGGTCGAGCTGCCGCGCGCGGAGGAGTGCTGTGGCTTCGGCGGGACGTTCGCCGTCAAGAACGCGGACACGTCGGTGGCGATGCTCACGGACAAGCTCGCCAGCGTGAAGGCGACGGGCGCGGAGGTCTGCGTCGCGGCCGACACGTCGTGCCTGATGCACATCGGCGGCGGCCTGCAGCGACAACGGGCCGGCGTCCGCACGTTGCACCTGGCCGAGGTGCTGAACACCGTATGAGCGCGTTCGCCGACGCCGCCAAGGTCACGCTCGCCGACACCCAGCTGCGGCGCAACCTGGGCAAGGCGACCACGGCGATCCGGGCCAAGCGGGCCGAGCGTGGTCGGCGAGGTCGCGGACTGGGAGCATCTGCGGGACGCGGGCGCCGCGATCAAGGATCGCGCGCTGCTCGACCTCCCCGCGCAGCTCGAGCGCCTCGAGGCGTCGGTGACCGCGGCGGGCGGCATCGTCCACTGGGCCCGCGACGGCGCCGAGGCCAACGCGATCGTGGCGCGGATCGCGACGGACCATGGCGCCCGCGAGGTCGTCAAGGTGAAGTCGATCGCGACGGACGAGATCGGCCTCAACGAGGCGCTGGAAGCCGCCGGTGTGACCCCGATCGAGACGGACCTGGCCGAGCTGATCATCCAGCTCGGCGACGACGTCCAGTCGCACATCCTCGTCCCGGCCATCCACCGCAACCGCGAGGAGATCCGGGCGCTGTTCGCCCGCACGATCGCCGACGACACGCTGACCTCCGAGCCGGCCGACCTCGCCGAAGCCGCCCGCCGCCACCTGCGCGCCGCGTTCCTCAGAGCCCGGGTCGGCGTGTCGGGTGCGAACTTCGCCGTGGCGGAGACCGGCACGGTGTGCGTCGTCGAGTCCGAGGGCAACGGCCGCATGTGCGTGACGCTGCCGGAGGTGCTCGTCACGGTGATGGGCATCGAGAAGGTGATCGCCGACTGGGCGCACCTCGGGCCGATGCTCCAGCTGCTGCCGCGCTCCTCGACCGGCGAGCGGATGAACCCCTACACGTCGCTGTGGACCGGCGTCGACCAGGACGGCGACGGCCCGCGCGAGTTCCACCTCGTCCTGCTCGACAACGGCCGCACGGACGTGCTCGCGGACACGGTCGGCCGCGCCGCCCTCCGCTGCATCCGCTGTTCGGCGTGCCTCAACGTCTGCCCGGTGTACGAGCGCGTCGGTGGGCACGCCTACGACTCCGTCTACCCGGGCCCGATCGGCGCGATCCTCACGCCGCAGCTGCGCTCGGGCGCCGAGTCGCTGCCGTGGGCGTCCTCGCTGTGCGGCGCCTGTTATGAGGTCTGCCCGGTCAAGATCGACATCCCGTCGGTGCTCGTCCACCTGCGCGGGAAGACGGCGAAGCCGAAGACCGAGACCGCGGTCATGCGCCTGGTGGCGGCGGCGTTCGGGTCGCGGCGGCGCTACGAGCTGGCCCAGCGCCTCGCTCGCGCCGGCCGCGGACCGCTGGCGAAGCTGCCGGTCCCGGGCTGGTCGATCGCCCGCGAGACCCCGCGGATCCCCGCGCAGAGCTTCCGGGAGTGGTGGGATGACCGCGCGTGACGAGGTACTCGCGCGCGTGCGCGCGGCCATCGGCGACGCCACTCCTCCCGTTGTCCCGGAGCCGAAGCTCACGGGCGCGGGCGACGTCGACCGCTTCTGCGAGCGGGCCGCCGACTACCGCGCCACGGTCACCCGCGCCGCGGACGCCGAGGCCGCCGTCGCCGAGCGCCTGGCCGCTCATGGCGCCACGAACGTCGCGCACGAGGGCGACCGTCTCTCCGTCGCCGAGCTCGACCGGGTCGACGCGGTCGTCACCGGCTGCGCGTGCGCGATCGCGGAGACCGGCACCGTCGTCCTGCAGGGCTCGCGCGCCCTCACCCTCGTCCCCGACCTGCACGTCTGCGTCGTCCGATCCGGCCAGGTCGTCGCCGACGTGCCCGACGCCCTGGCGATCCTCGACCCGACCCGCCCGGCCACCTTCATCTCGGGGCCCAGCGCGACGTCCGACATCGAGCTCGAGCGCGTCGAGGGCGTGCACGGCCCTCGCCGGCTCGAGATCGTGGTGGTCGGCTAGGTGCGGACGGCGCGCTCGGCGGCGGTGACGGCGACGAGCCGCCCGCCCGAGCGGAACGCGGTCGTCACCGCGCGCACGCGGTGCGCCGGACGGTCGCCGCGCAGGCGCGGGGAGAGGAGGGCGCCGGCGCGGCGGTCCGTCCGGAGGGTGGTGGGGGAGAGGGGGCGATCGGTCATGCGGTGCGTCCTGTTCCTTCGAAGTTCGATGAACATCGTACCATCTTTCGAGCTTCGTCGAACTTCGTACTACCATGGAGGACATGGGCGTACTGCTCGAGGACATCGTGGAGCCGGAGACCGAGGCACTGGAGCTGCACCGGGTGCTGCACGCGCTCAGCGATCCCGTCCGCCTCGCCGTCGTCCAGCAGCTCGATGCCGACGCCGAGTGCCGTTGCGGCGCCTTCACCGAGCTGGGCATCTCGAAGTCGACGCTGTCGCACCACCTCAAGACGCTGCGCGAGTCCGGCCTGACCCGCACGCGGCCCGACGGGACCACGCGCTACGTCTCGCTGCGCCGCGAGGATCTCGACGCCCGCTTCCCCGGGCTGCTCGACGCCGTGCTCGAGCACTAGCTCACGTCCGGTCCCTGCGGGATCGTTGAAGGGGCATGATCACGACGACCTACGAGAGCCCGGTCGGCGCACTGGGCCTGATCGCCGAGGACGGCGGCCTCAGTGGCCTGACCTTCGGCGCCCGCGGCCGCGACGACGGGCGCCTGCCCGAGATCCGCGCGCAGCTCGACGCCTACTTCGCCGGCGAGCTGCAGACCTTCGACATCCCCGTGATCCTGCGCGGGACGGACTTCCAGCGCGCCGTCTGGGACGTCCTGCGCACGATCGGCTACGGGGAGACGCTGACCTACGGCGAGGTCACCCGCCGGATCGGCCGCCCGCCCGAGGAGGCGCGCGCCGTGGGCGCGGCCATCGGCCGCACGCCGGTCCCGATCATCGTGCCGTGCCACCGGGTCATCGGCGCGGACGGCTCGCTGACCGGGTACGGCGGCGGGTTGCATCGCAAGCGCCACCTCCTGGGCCTGGAGTCGCCCGTCCTCTCCCTGCTCTAGAACCGCGGCCGCTCAGGCCGGATCTGCGGCGGGCTCGGTCTCGGGCGACCGGCGGCGCAGGAACAGGTAGACGCCGCCGACGATGCCGACGAGCATGACCGCGCCCCAGCCGATGCCCTGGCCGACCTGCGTGGCCACGGGGCCCGGGCAGGCGCCGGTGAGGCCCCAGCCGGTCCCGAACAGCAGGCTGCCGACGACGTGCTCGCGCCGCGGCCGTGCCCGCGTCCAGCCGATCGGCGCATCCGCCAGCACGGCGCGCTCGCGGAAGCGCCGGACGAGCCGGACGCCGATCGCGGCCGTCGCCACCGCCGTGGCGAAGAAGAGGAACATGTAGGACTGCTCGAACAGAAGCGCGCCGCGGATGACGTCCGGATCGCTCATCGCGCTCCAGCTGAGGACGATGCCGAACACGACGCCGATCAGCCCGCCGGCGACCCGCGCGCTCATGTGAGCGCCTTCACGATGAAGCTGATCGCGATCGCCGTCCCGAAGAAGGTGGCGGTCGCGGTCAGGGCGGCGGGCGAGAACATCGCGCTGCCCGTGAGGCCGTTGCCCGAGGTGCACCCGCCCGCCGTCTTGGCCCCGAAGCCGACCAGGACGCCGGCGGCGAGGAGGATCGCTGCGACCGCGATCGGCCCGAACGTGTCCGTCAGCCATCCGTAGCCCTCGAAGCCGGGGCCACCGTGCGCAAGCGCATAGACGGAGCCGCCGACGAGGACGCCGATGGCGAACCAGCCGCGCCAGTCGAAGGTGAGGCTCCGCCTGCTGATCTGCCCGACCAGCTCGGAGAACCCGCCCGTGACGCCGAGGCGGGCGTTGAAGAGCAGGCGGCACGCGACGACGCACAGGCCCAGGGCGGGACCGCCCACCCACCAGGGAAGCTGACTTGCCACACCGGCAGCCTATCGCATTGCCCACTAACTCAGTAGGCAACTGGCTGGCTGAGCAGCGGGAGCGACTCGGTAAAGTGGACGGCGTACATAGGGCCTCACGGAGTGCGACCGCTGAGGGATAAACCCGCCCGTGGAGTGCGACCGCCGGGCTTTCTCGAACAAAGGACCACCACATGCCTGAAGCTGTCATCGTCGACAGCGTCCGGACCCCCATCGGCCGCGCCTTCAAGGGCAAGCTGAAGGACCTCCGTCCGGATGAGACCGCCGCGTTCATCATCGACGCGCTGCTCGAGCGCAACGAGGGAGTCGATCCCAAGCTCGTCGAGGACGTCTACATGGGGTGCGGGCTGC
The DNA here is from genome assembly GCA_963740765.1 of uncultured Solirubrobacteraceae bacterium. Lineage (GTDB taxonomy): Bacteria > Actinomycetota > Thermoleophilia > Solirubrobacterales > Solirubrobacteraceae > DATLGB01. The sequence goes on from CAVUFN010000021.1 coordinate 36,225, forward strand.
CGCAGGGCCTGCAGGCCAACAACATCGGCCGCATCGCCGTGCTGCTGTCCAAGCACCTCGGACAAGAGACCAACGGCGTCACCGTCTCGCGCTACTGCGCGAGCTCCCTGGAGACCATCCGCCTGGCCGCGAACAACGTCATCGCGGGCCAGGGCGATGTCTACATCGCCGCGGGCGTGGAGTTCGTCTCCCGTTTCAACGCGCAGCAGGAAGCCGCCCACCCGGAGGACCAGAACGAGCACCTCCAGGGCTCGGGCGGCGACCCGGACGCCTACATCGCCATGGGCCTGACGGCGGAGAACGTCGCGACGAAGTACGGCGTCTCCCGCGAGGACCAGGACGCGTACGCCAAGCGCTCGCAGGATCGCGCCGTGGCCGCGCAGGAGGCGGGCGTCTTCGACCGCGAGATCGTGCCGGTCCCGCTACCGGACGGCTCGACGCTCGATCGCGACGAGGGGCCGCGCGCCGGTACGACGCTGGAGAAGCTGGCCTCGCTCAAGCCCGCCTTCAAGGAGGACGGGACGGTCACGGCCGGCAACGCGTGCCCGCTCAACGACGGCGCCGCGGCCACGCTCATCATGAGCGCGGACAAGGCGGCCGAGCTCGGCCTCAAGCCGCGCGCGCGGATCATCACGGCCGCGACCGCCGGCAACGAGCCCGAGTTGATGGGCGTCGCGCCCATCTGGGCCGTGCAGAAGGTCCTCGACCGTGCCGGGATGACGATCGCGGACGTCGACTTCTACGAGCTCAACGAGGCGTTCGCCGCGCAGGTCCTGCCGATCGCCGACAAGGTCGGCTTCGACATGGACAAGCTCAACCCGCACGGCGGGGCGATCGCCCTCGGTCACCCGTTCGGGATGACGGGCGCCCGCATCATGACGACGCTGCTCAACGACCTCGAGACCCTCGACGGGACGATCGGTCTCGAGACGATGTGCGCCGCCCAGGGCCAGGGACAGGCGATGCTCATCGAGCGGCTCGCCGCGTAAGCGATCGGCTCGCGCTCGACGCCGCCGGCGCCCGAGCCCCTGAACCGGGGGCTACGGGCGCCGGTAGAGGCCGCGACCGGCGCGGATCAGCTCGCCGGCGTGCGTCAGCCGTCGCAGCTGCTGGTGCAGGTTGTCGTCGCTCGTGGTGATGCCGGCGGCGACGAGGCGCGCTCGCACCGCGCTCGTCGTCTGCTCGCCCACGCCGTCGAAGCTGGCGAGGATGGCCGCTCGGACTGCGCCGCGGGGACGCCCGCGGCGCCGCGCCGGCCCGGCCTCGCCCTGACCGTCCGTCCGCGTCTCGAGCGTGAGATTGCGGATGATCACGTCGAATTCGACCTCGCGCACGCCGAACGGGCCGGCGGGGAGGCGGTTCAGGGCGGCGTCCACCGAGCGTTGCGCCTCATTATGGAGAAGCTCGCGCAGAGCGGTCTCGAACCGCTCCAAGGCATCGGCGACCTCCAGGTTGGAGGTCAAGTCGGGCTGGCCGTTGTGAGACATCGTGTCGCAATACTGGCACACGAGCATGTGGGGAAGATCAGCATCGGTCCGTCTGCGCAGCCGCTGCGCCGCGCGACCACCCGATCAGCGCGTCAGCTCGAGTTCGCCCGCGGACCGGCGCTCGCCGCTCTGGGAGAGGATCGCGATGGCGTGGGCGCGCGTGCGTGCCCCCAGCTTTCGCATGGCGTTCTGCACATGGGTGCGAACGGTGGCGTGCGACAGGGAGAGCTGCGTGGCGACGTCCTGACCCGAGTAGCCGTAGGCCAGCAGGCCCATGACCTCACGCTCGCGGGGGCTGAGGGCCGGGCGGTCGCGGCGGCTCGGGTCCCCGCGCTGGGCGACGGTGAAGCCCGGGTCGAGGTTGGTCTCGCCGGCGGCGACCGACCGGATCGCGTCCACGAGGACGTCCGGGGTGGCCGAGGTCAGCACGAAGCCGCGCAGCCCGGCGTCGAGCAGTTCCTGCATGGGCCACGGGCGGCGGCCACCGAACGCCAGCACCGGGAGGTCGGGCGCGATCTCTCGCAGGATCCGGACGCAGGTCACCGCCTCGTCCTCGAGGCTGAGGTCGACCACCGCGATGTGTGGATGGATCGAGGTCAGCTCCTGCGCGGCATCCAGCGCATCCCGGGCCGTCGCGACGATGCGCAGCTCGTGCGCGGTGAGCAGCAGTTCGACCCCGCGTCCCGACACCGTTTCGCCGCTGATCAGCAGCACGTTCACGTCGTCCATGTCCCCCCGCCCATGCGTCATGCGTCCTTCATCGGCATTCGAGGCGCCGGCCAACATCGGTGGCGTGCCCGGGGGGCCGTCACAATGGGGTGGTGACCCGGCCGGCCGACCCCGCTCGTGATGCGACCGTCTGCGCGGCCATCTACGCACCATCGGTGACGGACGGCTTCGCCTCCTTCGAGGAGGTGCCGCCGGAGCCCCACGAGATGGCGGTGCGCATCGGCAACGCCACGGCCTTCCTCGTCGCCGAGCGGGACGGCGTGGTGGCCGGGTGGGCCTCCGCCGGGCCATTCCATCCGCGGGCGGCGTACCGCTGGACGGTCAGCGTGGGGGTCTACGTGGCCGGCGATCAGCGCGGCCGCGGCGTCGGGCGCGAGCTCTACGAGGCGCTGCTGCCGCACCTGGCCGAGCGCGGCTTCGTGACGGCCATGGCCCTCATCTCCGTCCCCAACCCGCCCAGCGTCGCGCTCCACGAGCGGGCCGGGTTCTCGCTCGTGACCGTCCTCGACGCGATCGGGCACAAGGCCGGCGCGTGGCGGGACGTGGCGTGGTACCGCCGCCCGCTGGCCGAGCGATCCGAGCCGCCGCCCGTCCTGACCTGATGTGGTTCCACCTGGACAACTTCCTGCTCAACGTGCTGCAGGCCCTGGCCGTCGCGCTGCCCGCAGCGGGGCTCCCGCTGTGGCTGGGCCGGCTGCGGCGCACGAGCTGGGTCCTCGTCCTGCCGCTGAGCATCGTCGTGTGCGTGGTCGGGATCTCGGTGGCCCCCGTCAGCGCCGACGTCTACACGTGGCTCGCGCTGCTGCTCGTCCCCGTCGGCGCCGCGCTGGCGCTGGGCTGGGCCGCCCACGGCGCCCGGCCGCTGCTGGCCCTGCTCGCCGTGCCGCTGCTCGCCGCCGCCTTCGAGAGCGAGCTGGCCCGCGACACCCTCATCCTCGGCTCGGCGATCACGCTGGGTCGGCTGCTCGCTGCGTCGGCGCCGCTGTCGCTGGTCAAGGCCGGGCTGGTCGCCATGGCGGTCGTGGACGCCGTGCTCGTGTTCAGCGGGTCGCTCGCCGAGCCCGCGGCGGCGCTCAACGCCGCCCGGCCCGCGGCCGGGCTGCCGCAGCTGCAGACCGCGACGCTGGACTTCTCGAGCCTCGGCTACGGGGACTTCCTCGCCGCGGCGGTGCTCGGCGGCGTCCTGGCCTGCGAGGGGGCGCGGCAGTGGCGGTGGGCACTTGCGCTCGTGGCGGTCAGCCTGGCGTGGGATCAGCTCTTCCTCGTCACCGATCTCCTGCCCGCGACGGTGCCGGTCGCGCTCGTCCTTATCGGACGGGAGTGGGCGTCGTGGGACAATCGACCGATGCTCCGCCGTGCCGCTCCGCCCCTCGCCGTCCTCGTCGCCTGCCTGATCACGGCGTCGACCGCGCTGGCCGGCGCCGGCGGCGGGTCGTCGGGCTTCGGCGGCGGGGGCGGCGGGGGCGGCGGCTTCTCCGGCGGTGGTGGTGGCGGCTTCTCCGGCGGCGGCGGTGCCGGCGGCGGTGCCGGCGGCGGGATCATCATCCTGCTGATCCTCGCCTTCTTCGCCTTCGTGCTGATCTCGAGCGCGGTGGCCACCGCCCGCATGCGGCGCAAGCGCAGCGAGCGGGTGCGCGCGGTCGAGCTCGCGTCGGCCGAGGCGGCCGCCGACGACGAGGCCTTCGCGGCGGACGCGGTCACGGCACGCGCGGCGGACCTGTTCCTCGAGGTCCAGGCCGCCTGGGACGCGCGCGACCGCAACCGCCTGCGCGCGCTGGTCGGCACCGACCTGATGGTGGAGTGGGACCGCCGGCTGGACGACTTCGACCGCCGCGGGTGGCACAACCGCGTCCTGGTCGATACCCGCCCCGCGGTCGAGTACGTCGGGATGGTCAACCGCAGCGACGACGCCGACGATCGCGTCGTCGTGCGCATCGCCGCCACGACGCAGGACTACGTCGAGACGCGCGACGGCACCAAGATCATGCACAACGGCCAGGACTCCGCGGCCACGCAGGTGCGTGAGTACTGGACGCTGTCCAAGCGCGACGGGCACTGGTGCCTGCTGTCGATCGAGCAGGACGCCGAGGGCACGCACCACCTCGACTCGGAGATCGTCGCCTCCCCGTGGGCGGACTCGCGCGTGCACGACGAGGCCGTCGTCGAGCGGGCACTCGCCGAGGCGGCGCCTGCCTCCGTCTCGCCCGCCGAGCTGGTCGACGTCGACTTCGCCGGGCCCGCCCGCGCGCAGGCGATGGACCTCGCGCTGGCCGACGGCCGCTTCGACGTCGACCTGATCGAGACATCGGTGCGCCGCGCGGTGAGCGCGTGGGCCGAGGCCGTCGACGGCGCGGACACCGAGCTCGAGGCCGTCGCGCGGCCGGAGGCGGTCCGGGAGCTGCTCGGGGACGGTGACGGCCGCACCCGCACCGTGGTCCGCGGCCCGGTCGTCGAGCAGGTCACGATCTCCGCGCTCGACGCCGCAGCGACCCCTCCGGAGCTCTCGGTCGAACTGCGGTTCCGCGCGCGCCGTTACGTCGAGGACCGCGACACCGTCGCGCTCGTCGCCGGCAGCCGGGACGCGGAGACGACGGTCACGCAGCACTGGACGCTCGCGCTCGACGAGACGGGCGAGTGGCCGTGGCGCGTCGCCTCGGCCGGCTCGTAGGCATTCGACGCCCGGCCCGCCCGGGTGGGCACCGAGACGCCAGACCCAGCCGTATCGTGATCGCGGTGCCCCGCCTCGCGCTCCTGGTGACGCTCACCGTTCTGCTGGCCGCGTGCGGCGGCGGTGACAACACCGACCGCCTCGCGTCCGGCGCGACGGCCGCGCCCGGCCAGGCCGCCGCGTCCGAGGGCCTCAAGCTCGTCAAGGTCGGGTCGTTCGATGCGCCCGTCTACGTGACCGCGCCGCCCGAGGACCCGACGCACCTCTACGTCGTCGAGCAGGGCGGCCGCATCCGCGTGCGCGCCGGCGGCACGACCCGCACGTTCCTCGACATCCGCAAGCTCGTCACGGCGGGGGGCGAGCAGGGCCTGCTGTCGATGGCGTTCGCGCCCGACTTCGCGCAGTCCAAGCGCTTCTACGTCTACTACACGGACCGGGACGCCCAGCAGCGCGTGGTCGAGTACCGCGCCGCCTCTGCAGCGCGCGCCGACCCGGGCTCGGCGCGTCTCGTGCTGCGGATGGCCGACCCCGAGTCCAACCACAACGGCGGCCTGCTCCTGTTCGGTCCGGACGACCACCTGTACATCGGCACGGGCGACGGCGGCGGCGGGGGCGACCGGCACGGCGCGCGCGGCAACGCGCAGAACCTGGGCTCGCTGCTCGGCAAGATCCTGCGCATCGACCCTGCGCAATCGGGGAGCGCCCCCTACACGGTCCCCGGCGACAACCCGTTCCAGGGCTCCGGCCAGCGGCGCGAGGTCTACGCCTACGGGCTGCGCAACCCGTGGCGATTCAGCTTCGACCGCAAGACGGCCGACCTCGCCATCGCCGACGTCGGGCAGGACGAGTACGAGGAGGTCGACTTCGTCCGGCGCGGCAACGGTCGCGGCGCGAACTTCGGCTGGCGGCCCTTCGAGGGCTTCGCCCGCTACACCCCGGGCGAGTCCGCGCCCGGCGCGGTGCGCCCGGTGCTGGTCACCAAGCATTCCGACGGCAACTGCTCGATCACCGGCGGGGTCGTGGTCCGTGACCGCAAGGTGCCCGGCGCCTACGGCCGCTACCTGTACGGGGACTTCTGCAAGAGCCAGATCATGTCGGCCCGGCTCCGGCTGCCGAAGGCGGAGGGCGTGCGCCGGACGGGGCTCGAGGTGGACGGCCTGTCCTCGTTCGGCGAGGACGCGCGCGGCCGCGTGTACGTCGTGTCGGTCAACGGGCCCGTGTACCGCCTTGCCGCTCGTTGAGGCCCTCGACGCGTTCGACGTCGTCCGCGTCCGCGCGGACAACCCGAGCCTGCTGACCCTCGACGGCACCAACACCTGGGTGCTCGGTCGCGACCCGTGCTGGGTCGTCGACCCAGGCCCTGCTCAGGCCGACCACCTCGAGGCGGTCGCGGCGGTCGTGGACGCGCGCGGCGGCGCCGGCGGCGTGGTGCTCACCCACGCCCACCTCGACCACGCGGAGGGCGCCGACGCGATGGCCGCCCGGCTCGGCGCGCCGCTCGGGACGCCCGGCCCGCTCGAAGCCATGCCGCTGCCGGGCCACAGCGACGATCACGTCGTCTTCCTCTGGGGCGACGTCTGCTGCGCCGGTGACGCCGTGCTCGGAGCGGGCAGCGTGTTCGTGGCCGGGGACCTGGCGGGCTACCTCGACGGCCTCCGCGCGCTCCGTGCGCGCGACCTGAGCCTGATCGGCCCGGGCCACGGCCCGCCCGTCCTCGACCCGGCCGCGCGGCTCGACCACTACCTCGCCCACCGTCTCGAGCGCGAGCAGCGGCTGCTCGACGCGCTCGCCGGCGGCACCCGGAGCGACGACGCGCTGCTCGACCGCGCCTGGTCGGATGCCCCCGCCGCACTCCGGGAGCCCGCGCGCCTGACGATGCACGCCCACCTGCGCAAGCTCGCCGCCGAGGGCCGCCTCCCGGCCGGCGTCACCGCCCCGCCGCCGCGGGGCGACCTACCCGCCGTCTGACCCCTCGGCGACCCGCCGCCGCGCGATCGCCATGGCGGCCGCGAGGGGGGTGCTGCGGTCGCGCTCGGACTCGTCGAGGATCTGGCCGACGGTGGTGCCGATGGCGCGGACGTCGACGTCGGCGCGGGCCTCGTCGTAGCCGCCCGGGATGAGCTCGACGGCGATGTTGATGATGCCGCCGGCGTTGACGACGAAGTCGGGCACCCACAGGATGTCGCGCTCGGCGAGGAGATCGGCGATCTCCGGTTCGGCGAGCTGGTTGTTGGCGGCGCCGGCGATCACCTTGGCGCGGACCTGCGGGACGGTGTCGGCGTCGAGGACGCCACCGAGCGCGCAGGGGGCGAGCACGTCGACCTCGGCGGCGAGGATCTCGTCCGGGTCGACCCAGGCGCCGACGGTGTGGCGGCCCGGATCGATGTCGGTGACCAGCAGCTCGGCGCCCGCCTCGGCGAGGCGGCGGGCGAGGTCGGCCCCGACGTGGCCGAGGCCCATGACGCCGACCCGGCGGCCGGCGAGGTCGGCGGTCCCGAAGGCGCGCTCGCAGGCGACCTCGATCGAGACCTGGACACCGAGCGCGGTCCACGGCGACGGGTCGCCCGACCCGCCGCGCTCGCGCGGGAGGGCGGAGACGTAGGCAGTGCGCTCGGCGACGACCTCGATGTCGTTGGGGGTGACGCCGACGTCCTCGGCGGTCACGTACCGGCCGCCGACGGACTCGACGGTGTCGCCGAAGTCCAGCAGCGCCGCCCGCCGCAGCTCACCCTCCATCGTCGTGCCCGGCGGAACGACGATGACGCCCTTGCCCCCGCCCTGGGGGAGGCCGGCGACGGCGGCCTTGTAGGTCATGCCCTCCGACAGCCGCAGCGCGTCGCGCAGCGCCAGCCGGTTGTCGGCGTAGGTCCACATCCGGACCCCGCCCAGCGAAGGGCCGCGCGCGGTGGAGTGGATGGCCACCATCGTGTAGAGGCCCGAGCGCGCGCCGCGCCGGACGACGACCTCCTCGTGGTCCCAGACCTCCATGCCTCGCACCCTAACCGCCCGCATCCGGGCGTGATCAGCGGGCGCCTAGTGCTCCGGGGGCGGGCCGGACTGGGGCGGCGGGGTGGTGCCGCCGGTGGTGCCCGGGTCCATGGACGCGGTCGGGTCCACGGCCGGCACGGTGGTGGCGACGGGCGCGGGTGTCGAGCCGGTCGGCGCCTTCACGGTCGGCTGGCTCGTGGTGGTGGTCTCGTCGGGTGCCGCGGAGCCGCCGGCGCCCTTGCCGGTCTGGCTCTCCGTGGTCTGGACCGGAGCGGTGGTCGTCGGGTCCGTGACCACCGGGGCGGCGGCGACCTCGGTCGGCGCGTCGTTCTTGGCGCGGTCGGTGTTGCGCGCCTTGCGTGTCGCCGGCGACGCCGCGGTGGAGGTCACGTCGGCGCGGTGGTTGACGGTCGAGGGCGCGACGGGAAACGGGTGCGACCGCGCAGGGGAAGACGAGGGGGTCACCGAGGCCGGAGCCGTCCGGGCCGGCGCCTTCGTGAGGTGGTGCACCTCGGCCGCGGTGCCGCCCGCGAGGGCCGCGCCGCAGACGACGACGGCCACCTTGCAAGCCGTCGCGCTCATGGCCGCGCCGCCGATCGAGACGCCCGCGCCGCCAGCGGCAGCGGCTCCGCCACCGCTCGCGCCGCCGAGGCCGAGCGCCTTGGCGGCCAGCGCCAGCGGGCCGAGGCCGGCCGCCGGGGACAGCGCGGCGAACGAACGGCGCATGGACCTCAGCGACCCGCGGAACTCGCGGCAGCCCGAGCACTCGCGCATGTGGCGCTTCGCACGGCCCGAGGCCTTGACGCCTCGGTCGTAGGAGTCCATGAGGTCGGAGCGGATCACCGAGCAGTCGGTGTCACGGGCTTCGATCGCCTCGACCAGGCCGGTGCGGGCGCGGACGAGCAGGGACTTCACGGCAGGCACCGTCACCTCGAGCGCCTCCGCGATGTCGGCGTAGGCGAGCCCGTTGATCTCGCGCATGAGGATCGCGGAGCGCTGCTGGTCGGGGAGGCGGCCGACGTCGTCGACCAGGCGGCGGAGGTCGTCGCGGCGCTGAGCGGTCTCGAGCGGGTCCTGCAGCGGCGTGCGGGACATGTCGAAGATCTCGCTGGCCGCGGGCGTCGGCCGGCGCAGCTGGTCGATCGAGCGGTTGTGGGCGACGCGGTAGAGCCAGGCGCGCAGGTTGACGTCGCGCTCGTCGGCGCGCAGGGCGCCGTAGGCGCGGACGAAGACGTCCTGCAGGACGTCCTCGGCATCGGCGCGCGGACCGGACGAGAGCATCTGCCGGACGTAGCCGAAGAGGCGCTGGCGGTAGCGGTCGTGGATGACCGCGAAGGCATCCTCAGACCCGGCACGGAAGAGGGCGACCAGCTGCTCGTCGGAGCGCAGGCGCAGCAGCGGCGCTGCCAGTGACCGGCGGTGGACAGCGGGTGCGCGCAGTGCGGAGGCTTCCACGACACTGCACTCTAACTACGGGGCCCGACGATGGTTGCGCAGTTTCTCTCAGAAACCGGCGTCGCCGGGGAGCAGGATCTTGGCGACCTCGCCCTCGACGACGACCTTCGGCTCGACCGGCTCCACCGTCCGCCCGCGCGCCCATACGAGCAGGGCGTCAGCGGAGTCGAAGGTCGCCAGCCCTTCGAGCGTCTTGATGGTCGGGAACGCGAGGAGGACGTCCTCGCGGTCGATGGCGTCCTGCGGCGCGTACCAGCCCCAGGCGACGCACTCGTCCCCGTCCACCTGCGGGGCAGCGTCCTCAGGCGCGCGCGCGAGGAAGAAGTGGGTGTCGAAGCGCACGGCGACCTGCCGGGGCGTGATCCAGCGCGAGTACGGGACGAGCTCGTCCGCGAGGGTCACGCCCGACTCCTCGTGGACCTCGCGGATGCCGGCGGCGCGATGATCGCCGTCCTCCTCGTCCACCGCTCCACCCGGGAACACCCACGCGCCGCCCATGAAGCGCTGCTCGGGATTGCGCTGCACGAGCAGCACCTCGAGCGCGTCCGCGCCACCTCGCAGGACGATGACCGTGGCGGCCTGCCTGGGCTCGACCGGCTCCCCCTCGAGGTTGAGCGGTTCGAAGGGGTGCTTCCTCTCCGCATCCACAAAGCCGGACACTACTGTCACGGCTCTATGCAGAAGTACATCTGTGAGTCGTGCGGCTTCATCTATGACCCCGCCGACGGCGACCCCGATGGCGGCATCCCGGCCGGCACCAATTTCGAGGACATCCCCGGTGACTGGTTCTGCCCCGTCTGCGGCGCCCGCAAGGAAGACTTCTCTCCCTACTCCGAGTAGGACCCGCCCCAGCCTGGCGCTGCTGGTCTTCGCCTGCGGGATGGCCTCCCTGGGCGCGGAGATCGCGGCAGCACGACTCATGGCGCCGTTCTTCGGGGCCTCGACGATCGTGTGGGCGAACACCATCGGCGTCGTCCTGCTGGCGCTGTCGATCGGCTACTGGTTCGGGGGCCGGCTGGCCGACCGCCACCCGCACCTGCGCGGCCTGTGCCTGCTGGTGCTCGGCGCCGCCGGGCTGCTCGCGCTCGTCCCGCTCGTCGCGCGCCCCTTCCTCGACCTGAGCGTCGACGCCTTCGACTCCATCGACGTCGGCGCGGCCGCCGGCTCGCTGTTCGGCGTGCTCGCCCTCGTCGCCGTCCCCGTACTGCTGCTCGGCGCGGTCGCGCCGTGGGCGCTGCGGCTCGAGGTGCTCGACGTCGCCACCACCGGCCGCACCGCCGGGCGCCTGTACGCGATCTCCACCGTCGGCTCGCTCTCGGGCACGTTCCTCTCGGCGCTGCTGCTGATCCCGCTCGCCGGGACGCAGCGCACGTTCCTGATCTTCGCGCTTGTTCTGGCGGTGATCGCCGCGCTCGGCCTCGAGCGCCGCTACGTGCTCGCGCCGATCGCCATCGCGGCACTGCTGCTCGTCCCGGTGGGAACGACCAAGGCGGGCGACGGCGCGCGCGTGATCGACGAGCGCGAGACGCAGTACCAGTACGCGCGAGTCCTCGAGTCCACGGACGGCACGCGCACGCTCGAGCTCAACGAGGGCCAGGCGATCCACTCCCTCTACCGGCCCGGCGGCGTCCTCACCGACAACTACTGGGACGCGTTCCTCGTCGAGCCGTTCCTCTCCCTCGGACGCCCGCCGCGCTCGCTGGCCGTGCTCGGCGACGGCGCCGGGACGATGACGCGCGCCTACGGCCGCTATTACCCGCAGACCGCGGTCGACGCGGTCGAGATCGACGGGGAGCTGACCGAGCTCGGCAAGCGCTGGTTCGGGTTGAAGGACCGTCCCGGCCTGCGCTTCTTCACCGAGGACGCGCGGCCGTTCCTGCGCCGCAGCGACCGCCGCTACGACACGATCTTCGTGGACGCCTACCGCCAGCCCTACATCCCCTTCTACCTGTCCACCCGCGAGTTCTTCCGCGAGGTCCGCGACCACCTCACGCCGAACGGGTCGGTCGTCATCAACGTCGGGCATCCCGATTCCAGCGACGCGCTCGAGAAGGTCCTCACGGCGACGCTGAGGACGTCGTTCGCGTCCGTGCTGCGCGACCCGGTCAAGGACGTCAACACGCTGCTGATCGCCAGCCCCACCACGCTGGACCCGGACCGCCTCGGCAGCGCCCCCGAGGCCCTGCGGGCGATCGCCGCCGGGACGCGCGAGCGCCTGGAACCGCCGCTGCGCGGAGGCGACGTCTACACGGACGACCGCGCGCCCGTGGAGTGGCTGGTCGACAAGTCGATCGTCGGCTACGCGGCCGGCGACTGAGCGCGAGCGCTGGGGCCTCAGCCCGAGCCGAGAAGCGCGAGCGCGACGGCGCCGTGGGCGGTCCAGGCGGCGCAGCGCCACCAGCCGAGCGTGACCAGCCGGCCCGCCACCACCGCGTCGTAGCCGCGGTCGAGACGACCGTGGTCGGGCACGGCGAGCCCGAAGGTCAGCGCCCAGGTGAGCGCGGCGAGCGCGACGCCCGCGACGGTCAGCCCGGTCGCGTCGTTCACCACGAGCAGTGCGGCGCTACCCAGCTCCACGATCATCACCGGCGCCACGACCCATCCGGTGCGCCGCGTGTGGCCGGCGTGGTACTGCGGCCACGCGTCCCGCCCGACCGCGTCGAAGAGCGGGTAGTGCACGACCTGGACGAACCAGATCACGCCCGTCATGAACAGGGCGCTGAAGGCGCAGGCGAGCTCCACGCCCTCTTTACGCGGTCACGCGGCGCGCGGGATGAGTGGGACGACGTTGCCGCCCGCCTGCGCCTCGGCGACGGACACCATCATCCCCGGCCGTAGGCCGCACATCAGCGCAGCGCGGCCGAGCACGCGGGCCGCCTCGGCCAGCTCCTGGCGGGTGTGGGAGGCCATCGCGCAGAGCCGGACGCGCGTCCCGGCGACGTCGACGAGGACGCCCTGCTCGAGCGCGGCGGCCGCCATCGCGCGCGCGTCCGCCTCGTCCCCGGCGACGAGCGAGATGACGTGGGTGACCGAGCCGGTGACGTCGAAGCCCTCCCGGGCCAGGCCGTCGCGCAGCCCGGCGGCGAGCGCGGCGAGCTTGTCCACCCGGCCCGGCTGCTCCTCGAGCAGGCCGAGCGCGGCCAGCGCGGCGGCGACGACGGGCGGCGGCGGCGCGAGGTCGGGGTCCGGCGGCAGAGTGTCGATCACCGCCTGGTCGCCGGCGACGTACTCGCCGTGGGTGCCGAGCGCGTGCCCGAGCGAGCCGATGCGCAGGTCGGGGGTGACACCGGCCTCGTCGGCGGCGCCGCGTCCACCCGGGCCGAAGGCGCCGACCGCGACCGACTCGTCCACCGCCAGCCGGGCGCCGTGGCGGCGGGCGACCGCGGCGATGTCGCGGAGGGGCGCGACGTCGCCGTCCGTGGCGAAGACGCCGTCGGTGAGCACGATCACGTCCTCGGCGGCCAGGCGGCGCAGGCACCGGGCCAGGTCGTCGGGGTCGGCGTGCTCGTAGCGCACCGCGTCCGCGCCGCGGGCGTCCGACAGCGCGTCGGCGACGAGCCGGGCGCCGGCCGGCAGCGCAGGCCGGCCGAGCCGAGCGGCCTCCGTCCCGTGGAAGGCGGCGAGGCGCTCCTCGAGGCGGACGTGCACCGTCATCGTCCCGGCCGCGCTGCGCGGCGAGCCGGCGCCGACGCCCCAGCGCATCGCCGCGTCGGCGGCCGCCTCGCGGACCCGCGGATGGTCGGCGATGCCGAGCGCGTTGGCCGAGGACAAGAGCAGCACCGGTCGTCCGTCCGCCACCACCCTTGGGCCCTGCGGCCCCGAGATCATCCGCATGGCCGGAAGCTACGGAGGCGGCCGGACGGGACGGCGTCGCAGGATCAAGACCCTCCCGTCCGGCGCCGCGCGTCAGCCTCCGCGACGGCTGGCGGGGCCGACCACCATGGCGGAGCCGCCGCCACGCCGGGTCGGCTCGGCGGCGGCACGCTGCGCGCCGTCGGGCCCGAACTCGATCGCCGTGACCGCCCCGATCTCGCCGTGGTCGTCCGTGAGCTTCTCGAACCGGTGGCCGCGGCCCTCGAGGCCGGCCGCGAACGGCCCGCTGAGGAAGCCGGGCTCCGCGACCGATTTCGGCCCGTTCTGCTCGGTGACGCGCGGTTCGGTGATGGCCTCGGGCAGCGAGAGCCCGCGCTCGTAGCGGTTGACGAGCGTCTGCAGGACGGTGGTGATGATCGTGGAGCCGCCCGGCGACCCGAGCGCCAGGACCGGCGAGCCGTCCCGCAGCACGATCGTCGGGGCCATGGAGGAGCGCGGGCGCTTGTGCGGGCCGGGCTGGTTGGCCGTGCCCGGCTCGAAGTCGAAGTCCGTCAGCTCGTTGTTGAGCAGGAAGCCGCGGCCGGGGACGACCATGCCGCTGCCGCCCGTCTGCTCGATCGTGAACGTGTAGGAGACGACGTTCCCGTAGGCGTCGGCGACGGTGAGGTGCGTCGTGTTCGGCCCCTCATGGGAGGTCGAGGTGCGCCCGGCCGGGGTGACGTTCGCGCACCCGCCCGGCTTGACGGGCGACTTGAGCGCCTGCGTGCCGATCAGCGCCTGGCGCGCGTCGGCGAAGTCCTGCGAGGTCAGGCAGTTCGTCGGGACCTGCCGGAAGAACGGATCGCCCAGGTACCGCCCGCGGTCGGCGTAGGCGAGCCGCGAGGCCTCGAGGTAGCGGTGCAGCTCCTCGACCGGGTCGGTGGCGGGCTCACCGAACGCCTCGAGGATGTTGAGCGCCTCGAGCACGGTCGTGCCCCCCGAGGACGGCGGCGGCATGCCCACGACGGCGTAACCGCGCCAGTCCGTCGTGAGCGGCTCGCGGCGGAGGTTGTGGTAGGCGCGCAGGTCGTTGGCGGACATGAGCCCGCGCGGCACCTTCGCCTGCGGGTGGCGGACCGTGCGGACGATGTCGCGCGCGACCGGCCCGGTGTAGAAGCCGCGGCGCACGCCCCGGTCGGACAGTCGCACCATCGTGCGCGCCAGCGCCCGGTTGCGCAGGGTGCTGCCGGTGGCGATGGGCTTGCCGCCCGGCAGGTACAGGCGCCGGGTGGCCTTGAAGCGCTTGAAGCGCGCGCGGTTGGCCACGGTCTGCTCGTGCAGGGTCTTGTCGACCACGAAGCCCCTGCGGGCCAGGCGGATGCCCGGCCGCAGCAGCTGGCCCAGCGAGCGGGAGCCGTACCGGTCGACCGCCGCCGACCACGTCCCCGGCGTGCCGGGGACGCCGACGCCGAGCCCGCTCGTCACGGTCTTGTCGAAGTCGCGCGGCGTCTTCGTGCCCGGCTCGAGCAGCGTGCGCTTCGTCCACGCGCGCGGCGCCCACTCGCGGCCGTCGAAGGAGTCCAGGGTGCCGTCGGCCGTGCGGATGACCATGAAGCCGCCACCGCCGATGCCACTCGAGTACGGCTCGACCACGCCGAGCACGCCGGCCGCTGCGACGGCGGCGTCGATCGCGTTGCCGCCGTCGCGCAGGACGTCGATCGCCGCCTGGGTCGCGTACGGGTCGACAGTGGCGGCGGCGCCTCCACCGCCCGTGGCCGTTGCCGCCTTGTCGGGGACGGGGACCGCAGCGCCCGCCGGGGAGGCGAGCGCGCCGAAGAGCAGGACGGGCACGAAGCGACGCATGGCCAGGGCCCTTCCCCGCCGTCAGCGAATGCGAACGTGCAAGTGGTCGTCGTGGTGCGCCAACGGCACGACGACCCGCTTCGGGCCCTTCAGGCCGAGGTGCGGGCCGACGAAGACGTAGCGCGCGCCCGCGGCCACGAACAGGTCCACGAGCGCCTGCGCGCGCACGCGGTCGACCTGGTCGACGCGGAACGGCCGCCGCTCGAGCGCGTCGAGGCGCGGGTACAGGATGTCGGCGTCCAGCCCGTTCTGGTGCGAGAGGTGCCCGAGGCCGCCGTAGCGGCGCCCGAACGGCCCGCCGTGCGGGCGCGACAGGTCCATGATCCCCAGCCGGGGGACCGGAACCCCACCCACCCCGGCGGCGCGGTAGTCGGCGATGACGCCGTAGAGGGTCTGGAGCAGCCGGTCGGTGCCCCAGCGCCGCCACGGGCGGTCGGGCGCCTCGTTGCGGATCGGGTCCCAGGTGAAGAAGTCGAAGCCTTCGTCGGGCAGCTGCACGCCGTCGACGAGCCGGCCGGCGTTGGGCGCTCCGACCGCGGTCGAGACGGGCCAGGCGGTCACGGACACCGGACGGGCGCGGGCGGGGACGGCGACCAGGAGCGCCACCAGCACGGCCAACCCGGCCGCTCTCACGTGCCGGTCCACTCCGGCGGTCGCTTCTCGGCGAACGAGCGCACGCCCTCGAGGAAGTCGGACGAGCCGAAGCACGACTCGCGCAGCGCGATCAGCTCGCGCTCGACGTCGGCGTCCAGCTCGCCCTCGGCCCGCACCAGCTCGCGCAGGATGCGCTTGTTGCCGGCCAGGGCCAGCGGCGCCAGCGCGGCGATCTCCGCTGCCAGCTCGACGCCGCGCCCCGCGAGCTCGTCCGCTCCGACCACCTCGTTGACGAGGCCCCAGGCCTCGGCGCGGCGCGCGGAGATGTTGCGGCCCACGTGGAACAGCTGGCGGGTGCGCATCAGCCCGACGGCGTCGACGAACTTGCGCAGCCCGGTGTGGGAGTAGATGAGGCCGAGCTTGGCCGGCGGCATCCCGACGACGGCGTCCTCGCTGGCCACGATCAGGTCGCAGGACAGCGCCAGCTCCAGGCCGCCGCCGATCGCGTGCCCGTTGAGCGCCGCCACCGCCGGGTACGGGAAGGCCTCCAGCGCCTCGATGGCGTTGTGGAAGGGGTGGGCGACGAGCGCCTCGGCGGCCGCCGCGAACTCGTCCCCGTCCAGCGAGCCGATGTCGTAGCCGGCGCTGAACACCGGCCCCTCGCCGGTGACGAGCAGGCACCGCGCGTCCAGCGTCGGCACCGTCTCTGCGATCGCGTCCAGGATCGCGTGGTCGAGCGCGTTGCGCTTGCGCTCGTTGACGATCGTGAGCCGGGCGACGTGGGCGGCGGGGTGGTCCAGCCGCAGCTTGCCGTCGGCCAGCTCGACCGGCTCAGTCGAGCTCGACAAGCGGGTCGCCCTCGGAGACGGTCTGGCCCTCTTCGACGAGCACGCGGGACACGTCGCCCGCCTCCTCGGCGTCGACGGGCACCTCCATCTTCATGGACTCGAGGATGACGACGGTGTCCCCCTCGTCGACATGGTCGCCCGGGCGCACCTCGACGCGCCAGACCTTCCCGGTGATGTGGGCTTCTACGACGGCCATGGCCGGGAGACTAAACGGGTTGGATCTGGGTGACGAAGGCGCCGCCCATCCAGGTGTGGATCGCGAGGGCGCGGCCGCGCTCCACGAAGGCCAGTCCGCCGGTCGGCGCAGGCTCGGCCTGCTCGAACGTCGCCGGGCACGTGAACACCCCGACGCCGCCGAGCGTCTCGAACGTGATCCGGTGCACATGACCGCACAGGACGCGCTGGACCTGCGGCGAGCGCTCGAGCAGCGCCGCGAGCCCGGCGCGGTCGGCGTCGGAGAGCCCGAAGTCGTCGATCGCCCTGATGCCCGTGCGCAGGGGCGGGTGGTGCATGGCGACGACCGTCGGGCGGTCGTCGACGAGGGCCGCGGCCAGCGCGTCGACGTCCAGCCGGCCGGCGTCCGTCCCGGGCTGCGACGTGTCGGCCAGCACGAGCCGCAGGTCGCCCACGTCGACCGCATCCTGGCGCGGGAAGGCGTCGTGGAGGGCGGGGGAGTCGTGGTTGCCGGGGATGACGTGGACCGGCGCGGTCAGCGGCGCCAGCAGCTCCTGAACGCGCGCGTAGGACCCGGGCGCGCCGTCGTGGACGAGGTCACCGCTGAGCAGGACCGCCGTGGGCGGGACCGGCAGCGCGCCGATCGCGTCGACGACCTGCGTGAGCGCGGCCGCGGCGGCGTCCCCGTCCGGTCCGGCGACCACGTGGGGATCGGAGATCTGGACGAGGAAGGCCGGCACGCGGGCGTCAGGCTACGGCGGCCACGAGGCCGATGGTGGCGGAGAGGACGAGCACCGCGGTCAGCGCCCGCTCGTAGCCGTGCTCGGCCAGCCGGCCGAACAGCGGGCGGCCGGAGAGCTGGCCCGCGAACGCTGCACCTGCGAAGACGAGCACGATCGCGTCCGGCCTGCCCTCGGTCTTCGTGACCGCGAGCGCGGCCAGCCCGAGCACGGACTGCGCGATGAACACCGTCGTCAAGGTGTCCCGCACGCGAACGGGTGCGTGACCGCGGCCGAGCAGCAGGAGGACCAGCGGCGGGCCTGCCGTGGACAGCGACGTGGTCAGTACCCCGCTGGCGAGCCCGGCCGCGGGCGGCGCCCACCCCGGCGTCGCCCGCGTCGCCGCGGGCCGCATGCGCAGCAGGAGCGTCGCGAACACCGACACCGTGAGGGCGATCTGGAGGACGATGGCGTCGACGTTCTGCAGCACCAGAGCGCCGGCGATCATCCCGGGGATCGACGTCACCAGCACGACGATCACCAGACGCTGGAGCGGGGCAGGCCGGCGACCCTCGAGCAGCAGCGTGACACTGTTGACCACGAGTGCGAGTGCGTTGAGCGCCCAGACCGCCTCGGCCGGGCCGAGCGCCGCGAACAGCAGCGGCGCGCAGATCAGCGCGAAGCCGAACCCGACCGCTGATTGGACGGCGGCGCCGAGGAGGACGGAGAGGGCGGCAAGTGCGATCATCGTGGGTAGGCTGCGGTCGTGGCCGAGGAGAAGCTGGTGGAGATGAAGCCGCAGGTCTACAAGGACCCGCGCCCCAAGGAGCATTTCGACGGCTACCACCAGCGCGTCCGCCGGGGCGAGCCGAACTGGGTCTACGAAGCCGTGCGCATGGTCGCCTGCACGTACGCGTGGATCTTCTTCCGGTTGCGGACGGACGACGCCTACAAGGTCCCGGTCGACGGCCCGGTGATCATCGCACCGAACCACTTCTCCTTCATGGACCACTTCTTCTGCGCCGCCGGCGTCCGCCGGCGGGTGCAGTTCATGGCCAAGTCACAGATGTTCAAGGGCCTGCTGCAGTTCATCTACACGCACGGCGGCGTCTTCCCCGTCCGGCGCGGCGTCGCCGACGAGGAGGCGTTCGTCTCCGCCAACGCGATCCTCACGCGCGGCGGCCCGGTCGTCATGTACTGCGAGGGTGGCCGCTCGCGCAGCGCCGACCTCTCCGAGAAGCCCAAGCGCGGCATCGGCCGCCTGGCGCTGGAGAGCGGCGCCGTCGTCGTCCCGACCGCCATCCACGGATCGTCGCGCGTCCGCAACTGGAAGCGCGGCCAGTTCCCGAAGGTGTACGTCAAGTACGGGGACCCGATCCGGTGGGACACGGTCACGGATCCGACGCGCGACCAGCAGCAGGCCGTCGCCGACAAGATCTTCGCCGAGATCAAGGCGCTGTACGCCGGTCTCGACGCCGAGCTGCGCAGCGACGCCGGGCGCTAGCCGGTCATCCCGCCGAAGAGGCCGCCCGTGATGTGCAGCGTCTGGCCGTGCACGTAGTTGGCCCACGGCGTGCACAGGAACATGACCGGGCCGGCGGCCTCCTGCGGGGAGGCGGGGCGGCCGAGCGGGATCATCATCGACGCCATCCCGCGCATCTGCTCCGGGATCCCGAGCTGGACCTTCTCGCCGTCGATCTCCATCGTGTTGTCGTCGACCTTGGCCTGGGTGAGGCGCGTGTCCACGAAGCCGAAGGCGACCGCGTTGACGTTGATCTTGAACTGGCCCCACTCCTTGGCCAGCGTCTTGGTCAGCCCGACGATGCCCGCCTTGCCGGCCGAGTAGTTGGCCTGGCCGGCGTTGCCGAAGGTGCCGCTCGTGGAGGAGACGTTGACGATCTTGCGGAAGGTCTCGGTGCCCGCCTCGCGCTCCTGCTTGGCCGGCTCGCGCAGGTGCGGCGCGGCGGCGCGGATGACGCGGAAGGGGACGATCAGGTGGATGTCCAGCATGCGCTGGAACCAGTCGTCGGAGAGCTTGTGGATCGGGCCGTCGAGCGTGTAGCCCGCGTTGTTGACGATGATGTCGATCTTGCCGTGTGCGTCGATCGCGCCCTGGATCAGCTGGTCGGGCGCGTCTGCCTTGGTCAGGTCGCCGCCGTTGATCGAGCCGTCGGTGGGCAGCCGGTCCTGGACCTCCTGCGCCTTGTCGCCGTCGAGGTCGTTGACGACGACCGTCGCCCCCTGCTCGGCGAGCAACTCGGCCGTCGCCGCGCCGATGCCCTGACCCGCCCCGGTGACGATCGCCACCTTGTCATCTAGTAATCCCATGGACGGAAACCTTACGGTTTCGCCCTCCGGTCGTCGCAAGCTCCTCCCTCCGGACGACGTACCATCTGCGCATGGTCACGACCTGCCCGCTGTGCGAGGCCACGTGTGGCCTCGAGGTGACGATCGAGGACGGCCACGTGATCCGCGTGACCGGCGACAAGGAGGACGTGTTCTCGCACGGCTTCATCTGCCCCAAGGGGGGCTCGCTCGGTGCGCTGCACCACGATCCCGACCGTCTGCGCACGCCGCTGGTGCGCCGCGACGGCGAGCTGGTCGAGGCGACGTGGGACGAGGCGTTCGCGGAGATCGACCGCCGCCTCGCCCCGATCCTCGAGCGCGACCGCAACGCGGTCGGCGTCTACGCGGGCAACCCGTCCGCGCACAACCTGGCCACGCTGCTCTACGGGCGGGTCTTCAACAAGGCGATCGGGACGCGCAACGTGTTCAGCGCCTCGACGGTCGACCAGATGCCCAAGCACGTGTCGAGCGGCTACATGTTCGGCGGTGCGCTGACCATCCCGGTCCCGGACCTCGACCGGACGCTGCACCTGCTCGTGCTGGGCGCCAACCCGCTGGCCTCCAACGGCTCGCTGATGACGGCGCCCGACGCGCGCGGGCGGCTGCGCGGCATCCGGGACCGCGGCGGCAAGGTCGTCGTCATCGACCCGCGCCGCTCGCGCACCGCCGAGCACGCCGACGAGCACCATTTCATCCGGCCGGGGACCGACCCGCTGCTGCTGTTCGGGATCGTCCACACGCTGTTCGAGGAGGACCTCGCCACGCCCGGCGAGCACCTCACCGGCGTCGACGACGTGCGCGCGCTGGCCGAGCCGTTCTCGCCGGAGGCCGTCGCCCGGCCGACCGGGATCGCGGCCGCGGAGATCCGGCGGATGGCGCGCGAGCTGGCCGCTGCGGAGTGCGCCGCGGTCTACGGCCGCATCGGCACCACGCTCGCCAAGTACGGGACGCTGGCGAGCTGGCTCGTCGACGTCGTCAACGCGCTGACGGGCAACCTCGACCGCCCCGGCGGGGCGATGTTCCCGCTCGCCGCCGCGGGTCAGACCAACGCCGATCCGGGCGCGCCGTCGCGCGGCTTCCGCACCGGCCGCTGGACGAGCTCCGTGCGCGGGCTGCCCGAGGCGCTGGGGGAGCTGCCCGTCGCCGCACTGTCCGAGGAGATCGAGGCCGGGATCGCGGCGCTGTTCACGATCAGCGGCAACCCGGCGCTCTCGACCCCCAACGGCGAGCGCCTGACGGCCGCCCTCGAGGGCCTCGAGCTGCTCGTGTGCGTCGACGTCTACGTCAACGAGACCACCCGCCACGCCGACGTCATTCTGCCCGGCCCGACCGCCGTGGAGCGCCCGCACTACCCGCTGCCCTTCTACCAGCTGTCCGTGCGCAACGTGGCCAACTACTCGCCGGCGCTGCTGGACTCGCCGGTCCCGCAGGAGTGGGAGACGCTGCTGCGGCTGACCGGCATCGTCACGGGCCAGGGACCGGACGCCGACATCGCGGCGATCGACGCGTTCGTGGCGTCGCAGCTCGGCGCCTACGAGGGCGACCGCACCGGCCCGGAGCGACTGCTCGACATCCTGTTGCGCAAGGGCCCGTACGACCTCACGCTGGACGACCTCGAGGCGGCGCCACACGGGGTCGACCTCGGCCCGCTGCAACCGCGGCTGCCCGACGTGCTGCGGACGCCGAGCGGCAAGGTCGAGCTGGCGCCCGGGCCCGTGACCGCCGACGTCCCGCGCCTGCGCGAGGAGCTGGACCGCGCCACCGACGGCTTCGTCCTGATCGGCCGCCGCCAGCTGCGCTCCAACAACTCCTGGATGCACAACCTGACACCGCTCGTCAAGGGCAAGGACCGCTGCACGGCCTGGCTGCACCCCGACGACGCGGCGCGCATCGGCGTCGCGGACGGCGAGCTCGCGCGGGTCACGTCGCGGGCCGGCGAGGTCGAGGTCCCGGTCGAGGTGACGGACGCGATCATGCCCGGGGTCGTCTCGATCCCGCACGGATGGGGGCACGGCGTCGACGGGACCCGGCTGTCCGTCGCGCGCGAGCACGCGGGCGTGAACTCGAACCTGCTCGGCGACGAGCAGGTCGTGGACCCGGTGTCGGGCAACGCCGTGCTCAACGGCGTCCCGGTTCAGATCTCCAGCGCGGAGGCGCGGGCCGCGACCCACGCCGCCTCGACCGCCGTGTAGCCCGCGATCGTCGCGAGGACCAGCGTCACGCTCACGTGCTCGGCGAGCACGCCCGCGATCGCGGAGCCGGCCGCGAGCCCGCCCGCGATCGCCGAGCTCAGCCACGTCAGCGCCTCCGTCACCGTGCCCGCCGGGGCGGCCTCGGAGGCGAGCTGGAAGACCAGCGCGAGGGACGGCGCGATGGCGAGGCTGGCCACCGCCACGGCGATGCCCATCGTCGCGAGCGAGCCGGCGAACGCCATCGGCACCTCGAGCAGCGCGAGGAGCGCCAGCAGCGCGGCCAGGCGCCGGCGCGGATCCCGCGGCGGAGGGGTGCGCGCGGCCAGCAGCCCGCCGAGCATGCTCCCCCCGCCCGACAGCGCGAGCAGGTAGCCGACGGCGTTGGGCGACCCCTCGCCGGCGGCGAACGCGGACAGGCCGACCTCGAGCCCGGCGATGCTGAGCCCGAACAGGAAGACGGCGACGAGCAGGACGCGGACGCCGGGGTCGCGCAGCGGGCCGGCGAGCTCCTTCGCGGCGTCGAAGGCCCCGCGCGCCGCTCGCGAGAGCCGGGTCCCGGCGAACGACACGGTGCCGGCGACGGTCAGCACCGCGCACGCGACGATCGCGGCCCGCAGCGACCACGCGCCGACGATGCCGACGATCACGAGCGGCCCCGTGATGTAGACGAGCTCGAACAGCGTCGAGTCGACCGCGAAGGCGCGGTGCCGGTGCTCGGGTGCGACCGCGCCCGAGAGCAGCGCGCGCAGGCACGAGCTGATCGGCGGCTGCGTCGCGCCCGCAACCGCGGCGATCACCGCGGCGAGGAGGACCGGTGCGCCGTCGTCCAGGACGGCGAAGGCGCCGATGGCGACGGCCGAGACGGCACCCGAGGCGAGCAGGACGGCGCGCTGGCCGCGGCGGTCGATCGCGCGGCCGAGCAGCGGCCCGCCCAGCCCGGCCGCGAGCCCTTCGGCCCCGGCGACGAGGCCGCCCGCGGCGAAGGAGCCGGTGATCTCCTGGGTGCGCAGCAGCAGCACGAGGCTCAGCGCCGTCGTCGGCAGACGGGCGAAGATCGACGTCACCCACAGCGGCACGATCCCCGGAGTTCTGAGCACGCGGTCACATCCTGACCTGTTCGGGCGCTTTAGTTCGCGACGATGCTCGGGCCGGCCCGCGGAACCGCTCTCTATGTGGGTGCCCTGATGGGGCCCGGGGTGCTGCTCGTCCCGGCGCTCGCGGCCGACGCGGCGGGGCCGGCCTCGATCATCGCGTGGGGCGTCCTCCTGGTGCTGTCCGCGCCGCTGGCGATCACCTTCGCCGCCCTCGGCGTGCGCCACCCCGTCGCCGGTGGGGTGAGCGCCTACGTGCAGGCGGGGTTCGGGTCGCGCGCCGCCGCCGTCACGCGGGCGTGGTTCCTCACCGCGGTGATCATCGGCGCACCGGCGGTGGCGCTGATCGGCGGCTACTACGTGGCCGACCTCGTCGGCGGCGGGACGCCGGTCGCGGTCGCCGCGGCGTGCGCGATGTTCGGGACCGTGCTCGTCGTCAACGCGCTGGGCGTCGAGGTCTCCTCGGGCGTCCAGCTCGGGCTCTCGGCCGTGCTGGTGGTGATCATCGCGGTGGCGGTGGCCGTCGCGCTGCCCGGCCACGCCGGCGACCACTGGTCGCCGTTCGCGCCGCACGGGTGGGCGGCGGTCGGGACGGCGGCGAACATCCTCGTCTGGCTGTTCATCGGCTGGGAGGCGATGGCGCAGATGGCGGGCGACTTCCGCGACCCCGAGCGGGACATCCCACGCGCGATCGCGTTCGCCTACACGACGGTCGCGGTGCTCTATGTGGGGCTGGCGGTGGCCACGATCGGCGTCGGCTCGACCTCGAAGGTGCCGCTGGCCGACCTGCTGCAGACGGGCCTGGGGGAGGCGGGGCGCCAGGCGACGGCGGTGCTGGCGGTGGCGCTGACGACCGGCACCATGAACGTCTACGTCGGCGGCGCGGCCCGCCTCACCGGCCTTCCCTCACCGCGGTCCCTCGCCGCCATCGGGGCGCCGGGCTTCGTGGTCCTGGCGATCCTCGCCGCCGGCGCGCTGACCGCGGACGACATCGTCCGCGCGACGTCGGCCTGCTTCATCTCCGTCTACCTGCTCTCGCTCGCCGCGGGGGTGCGGATCCTGCCGGGCCGGCTGCGCTCCGTCGCCCTCGCCGCACTCGCGCTCACCGCGGTCATCGCGGTCTTCTCGGCTGCGTTCCTGCTCGTGCCCGCGGCGGCGGCCGCGGTCACGCTCGTCGCCATGACCCGGCGCCGCGTAGCCTCGCCCGCGTGAACGGGAGAGCTTGGGCCGGCTTCTTCGGGCTGTCGCTGCTGTGGGGCGTCCCGTACCTGTTCATCAAGGTGGCCGTCGACGACGGCGTCCCGCCCATCTTCCTGGCGTGGGTGCGCGTCGTCCTCGCGGCGGTGGTCCTGCTCGCGCTGGCGGCGCGGGCCGGGTCGATCGGATCGATGCGCGGCCTCGGCCGCTGGGTGTTCGCCTACGCGGTCGTCGAGATCTGCATCCCGTTCCCCTTGATCGGCTTCGGTGAGCAGCACGTCTCGTCGTCGCTGGCCGCCATCCTGATCGCCGCCGTCCCGGCCTTCATCGCGCTGCTCTCGCTGCGCTTCAACCCGGAGGAGCGGCTGACGCGCACCCGCGGCGCCGGACTGGCGATCGGTTTCGCCGGCGTCGTCGCCCTCGTCGGGATCGAGGTGCACACCGACGACCTCCCGGGCGCCGGCGCGATCCTCCTGGCTGCCTTCGGCTACGCGTGCGGCCCGATGATCTACCAGCGCCGCTTCGGCGGGCTCGACGTGCGCGCCGCGATGGGCGCCGCCCTCGCCGCCGCCGCGCTCGTGCTCACCCCGTTCGCCTTCATCGACCCGCCCGGCCGGGTGACGAGCGACGCCGCCATCGCGATCGTCGTCCTCGGCCTCTTCTGCACCGCCGCCGCGTTCGCGCTCTTCGCGCTGCTCATCACCACGATCGGCGCGGCGCGCACGGCGATCATCACCTACGTCGCGCCCGTCGTCGCCCTCGCGGGCGGCGTGGCCTTCCTCGGCGAGACGGTCGGGCCGGGCACCGTCGCCGGCCTCGTCCTCATCCTCGCCGGTTCCTGGCTGTCCACCGACGGCCGCCTGCCGACAACGCTGCTCGCACGGCGTCGAGCGCGCGGGGCAGCGTCTCCTCCGTGACCTGGAGGACGATCAGCCCGGCCAGCGTGTACGCGTTGCGCTTGCGCCGGTCGCGCTCGAAGCTGAGCCGGTCGCCGTGGGTCGCTTAGTGGTGGATCTCGACGACGACGCCGTGGTCGGGCCAGTAGAAGTCGGCCTCGTAGCCGAGCAGCTCGACGTTCGTGAGTGGCGGTGGGCTTCGCTCATCAGGCGCTCCAGTGCCCTCGGGCGCACGGCTCGGCGCAGATCGCTGATGGTGCGCAGCGCGCTGGTGACGCGGATGCCGTCGCGCACGTCCGTGTCCTCGACGACCAGCCGGCTCTCGTGGAAGTGCAGGCCTTCGCGGTTCTTCCGGGCCTGAGGGAGGGTGAGGTGGGTGGGGCCGTGGCGGTCGCTCGCGATGCCGAGCAGAACCGCCGCCGACTGAGGCTGACGACCGATCGCCTCCCTCCGGCGAGCCGCGCGGCAGCGGCGCGCGGCTGGATCGTCGCGGCCGGCACGCCCGCGACGAACACGCCCCGGTGCACCGGCGTAAGCCGCCCCTTCGCGACCACCCGGTTGATCCACGACGCGCCGAAGAGGTCGACCAGTTGGCGCCGGCTCACCGCGCCGTGCGGACCAAAGCTCCGGCATCCAGACGTAGTAGGCGCCGGGCGCGCGGTTTGTCTCAGAGGCCGAAGGAGCGGCCGACGATCTCGCGCATGATCTCGTCGGTGCCGCCCCCGATCGGGCCGAGGCGGGCGTCGCGCAGGGCGCGCTCGACCGCGGGTGGGGCGTCGAGGCCCATCAGGCGCAGGACGCCCTCCTGGACGTCGACGTTGGCGCGCTGCGTGAGCAGCTTGGCCTCCGAGACCTCGCGGACCACCGACTCGCCCGCGCAGACCCAGCGGGCGACGGCGTAGGACAGCGCCGCCGAGGCCTCGACCTTCAGCGCCAGTTCGGCGACGGCATGGCGCCGCCACGACGGACCGGAGCCGAGCGCGTCGACGAGCAGCTCGAAGGACTGGCGCATCTCGCCGAGCGCCTGCAGCGCCATGCCCAACCGCTCGCCCTGGAAGTTGGCCATGACGAGGTAGAAGCCCTTGTCGAGCTCGCCGAGCAGGTGCTCGGAGGGGACGAAGACGTCCTCGAAGGCGACGGTGGCGGTGTCGGACGCGTGCCAGCCGAGCTTGGAGAGCTTGGACGTGGTGATGCCGTCCTGCTTGTCGATGACGAGGAACGACATGCCGCCGTGGCCGCCCTCCTCCGTCGTCCGCACCGCCGTCACGTAGAAGTCGGCCCGGACGCCGTTGGTGATGTACGTCTTCTCGCCGTTGACGACCCAGCCGCCATCGACCGCAACGGCCCGCGTGCGGACGCCGGCGACGTCGGAGCCACCGCCCGGCTCGGTGATCGCGAGCGCCCCGATCTTCTCCGCCTTCATCGCCGGAGCCAGCCACCGCGCCTTCTGGTCAGGTGTCCCGAAGGCGGCGATCGGAGGCGACGCGATCCCCATGTGGGCGCCGAGCGAAGCGACGACCCCGCCCGACCCGCACCGAGCCAGCTCCTCCGAGGCCACCGCGCCGAACTCCGGCCCCAGCCCGAGCCCGCCGTATTCCTTCGGCATCGTCACGCCGAGCAGGCCCTGTTCGGCCATCCACCCGAACGCCTCGCCGTCCATCCACTCCGCCGCTTCCCAGGCGTCGACGCGCGGCCGCAGCCGCTCGTCGACGAAGGCCCGGTACTCCGCCCGGAACGCCTCGGTCTCCGGCGTGAAGGGTGGCGGCGCGAGCACGCCGCCACCCTACTTCTCAGACGTCCCTACTTCGGTGCCAGCAGGGTGATGCGCACCGCCTTCTTGTACGTCCTGCCGTTCGCGCGGGCGGTGACCGCGTAGACGACACGCAGCTTCCCGCGGTGCTTGAGCTTGCGGTAGGCGCTGCGCTTCAGGCGCAGCTTGATCGTCGACCACGCGTCCACCGGGATCCGGAACGCGCCGGCGGCGTACACCCGCTTGCGCTTGCCGACCGCCGCGCCGACCCGGCAGCGCTTGCCGCCGGTGTTGATGCACTTGACCCGCAGCGAGAGCTTCCGTCCGACCGCCCGGACCGTCCGCCTGCCGATCGCCACGCGACCCTTCCTCGCGGGCGCTGGCGTCGGCGTCGCCGTCGGCGATCCGGTCGGCTCGGCCGTCGGCTCCGTCGTCGGCTCCGCGGTCGGCTCGGCCGTCGGCTCCGGCGAGGGCTCGGGCGGCGTCAGCAGCCCGAGGTGCTCGAACGCGGCCCGCGTCAGCGCGACCCGGTTCTCGTCCGTGTCCACGGTCTCGAGGCCGAACGTCAGCCACACCGTGTCCTCGGTCGCCGTCGCCGGCGTCTCGTCGAACGCGGACTGCTTGCGCGTCCAGTCCGACACGGGCAGCGGGCTGCCCTCCGGGGGCGGGGCCACTTCCCAGCCGCCGAGGTCGGACTCGAACGACGTCAGCGACAGCTCGCCGTCGTCCGCCGAGGTCCGCAGGTCGTCGACGAACACGCCGAGACCGGAGACCGCCGGATCCTGCACGTAGGTGATCGACAGCTCGACCGGCTGGCCGTCGTACGCCGACAGGTCGGCGTTCAGGTGCCGCCAGCCGCTCGTGACGACGTCCTCGGGCTGCCCGGACGTGAGGCCGTTGAACTCACCCGACGTCCCGGTGCTCGTGCACGGGTCGTTGGTCGTCGCCCCCGGCGTCATGTAGTGCAGCAGGAACGGGTGGTCGTCCAGCCACGTGTACCCGTCGCCGCCACACGAGTAGGGCGGGCCCTGGGACGTGACCACGTCACCGGCGTCGTTGGTCAGCGCCAGCGTCGTCCAGTCGTCCTCGCCGGGAGTGTGGGCCTCGACGAACGCCCAGTCGTAGCCCGGCTCCGTGTCCAGCGACACCTGGAAGTCCAGCTTGCCGCCCGTCTTGCCGGTCAGGTCCACCGTCTTCGTGATGCGGTGGTACTGGTTGTCGACCGCGCTGGAGAACAGGTACCAGTCGCCCGTGAACGGGTCGTAGGGCGAGGCCCCCGGCCGGTCGTACTCGAGCAGCGACTCGGACCGGAACTGGGGGAACCGGTCCGCGGGCAGGATCGAGCTCGTGACGAGCGTCGTTCCCGGCGCCGAGCGGTCGGCCGCGTTCAGCCCGGCCTTGAACCCGCTCAGGTCACCGACACCCGACACGTCGAACGGCTTGTCCCCATCGAGCGGGAAGCCCGCGCCGTCGACCAGCGTGTAGCCGCCCAGCCAGTACTGGAAGAAGTCGTTCGACAGCGGGATGCACCCGGCCGCGTCCGTATCGGCATCCAGGACGTTGCCCGGGCAGTAGCCCGACTCCGATCCCGGCACGGGCTCGCCGAACTGGCTGTTGACGAACGGCACGAAGAACTGCGAGCCGGCCATGTTGCCGTCCAGCAGCAGCTTGCCGCCCTCGTTGAGGTAGTCGCGGACGTTGACCACGACGTCGTTGGCCACCCGCGCCGCACCGGACCCACCCGGCTGACCGGGGAGGCGGGTGACGGAATCGTCGCCCGTGTACCAGACCACGCCCTTGTAGTGGCTGAGCACGCCCAGCGGATCCGGGGCCTGCATGCCGTGCGCGTCGACGTCCCAGACGTCGTACTTGACGCCGAGGGCGTCGAGCACGGCTCCGTGGGTGCCGAGGTACGCCGGCTGCGTCGTGTCCGGGTAGACCGGGGCGTTGCCGGAGTAGTTCTCCTGCGCGATGACCAGGACCGGGTTGCCCGTGTCGGAGGCGACCCTGTAGGTGAAGGCCTTCGACGTCTCGCCGCCGGCGGCCGTGAACCAGACCTTGACGTGGTCGCCCGGCGACGTGCCGGTCACATCGCCACGCATCCGGCGGTAGTAGACGTCGCCCTCGTCGCCGTAGCGCTCGCCGCCCTTCCACTCGGCGGTCGGGGCGGTCTGCTCGTCGCCGCCGTCGACCTGCCAGTGCAGGGTGATCGCGCCGAGCTTGCGCTTGGCGGAGACCTGCGCGGTCTGGGGGTCGCCGTAGGAGACGTCGAAGGAGTCGGCCTCGAAGTTCGGCGCCTTGTTGCCCAGGTGCGACTGCACGTCAGCGGGGTCCTCCGCGGAGCGGGCCATGTCCAGCGAGAACTGGATCTGGCTCTGGAACACGGACTCGACGTCGTCCGCGTCGTCCTGGAAGATGAAGCAGCCGTCCGTGTCCGGGTCCACATCCGGGTCACCCGGGTCGAGCTCGGGCGTGAAGGACAGCGTCCCGTAATCCGAGTACAGGTGGTCATTGGTGTCGCCGTTGGTCGTGTAGAGCTCGGCGCCGACGCCCGGGTTGTAGTTGCCTCCGACATCCGGGTTGTAGCTCTCCACCGCCGGGTTCTCGTCCGAGCCGGCGATGGCCCGGAACAGCGGGTCGTCGGCGGTGAACGTGTCCACCTGCCAGCCGAGCGGGTACAGCAGCAGCGGCCCGCAGGTGTGGAAGTTGTTGTTGAACTCGAAGTTCACGCGCCGCGACAGACCGTCGAGCGCCTTCGTCTCCGGCTCGGAAGCGGGACCGCTACCGCGGTACGTCTCCGAGGCCGTGATCTCGCTGGACCCCTCGTTGTCGTAGCCCCAGTGCGTCGGGAAGTTGCGGTTGGGGTCGACGCCGTCGCCGACGGTGAGCTGCTCGTCGCCGTTGTTGTCGCGCAGGTTCTTGCGCCAGAGCCGCGTCTCCTCGTCCTGGAACGTGTAGTCGTAGCCGTCGGGGTTGGCGACGAGGATGAACCACAGCTCGCGGGTGTTGACCAGCTGCGTGATCTCTTCGGCGGTCACGCCCGTGACGGGGTCGCCGTTGACCCCGACCGCGGTGCCGGTCCCGCCGTAGTTGTCGATGAACAGGCGCATCGTGCGGCGATTGGTCTCGGTCGAGAGCCACTCGCGCGCGTGCTGCGTGGAGGAATAGAGGACGGCGGGCTTGGAGCCGTCGGGCTCCGAGCGCGCGTCGCGGGAGACCTTGACCGCGTAGATCGGCTTCGGGTCGGTGTAGAGGTCGCCGTCGGGATCCGGGTGATCGGGGTCCTCGGGACCGCCGTTGGTCGTCCCGATCCGCTCGAGCTTCACGATGCCGGGGTGGTCCGCGGCGAGCGTCTGCATCTGCTCGACGAGGTTGGGCGCGTTGTTGCCGAGGTTGTTGTAAGCAGGACGGTCGTACGGGCGGTAGATGCGGTAGCCCTCGCCCGGGCCGTAGTCGTCGATGACGCGGGCGCCGGTGTCACGGGCCTGGACGCCCTTGCCGGCGAGCCGCTGCGCCTGGGCGCGGGTGCCGACGACGGTGATCGTGGTGCCGCGCCGCCCCTCGGTGACGTCGAAGCCGGCGGACGCCAGCTTCTCCAGGGTGCCGCCACGCACCTTGACCTTGTAGGCGTGCAGCGAAACGGCATCGGCCGTCCCGGCCATCGCCAACGTCGTCGCGAGCGCTGCGACAACAGCGCACACAGTCCTCCTCACGGACATTCGTCTCCCCTTATGCGGTTATGCGGCCTTTAGAACCGCAGATTGCGCGGCACCTTACAGCCGTTTGCGCAACATTCCAAAAACGCCGCGGATGATCTCCCGTTCGACCGTCTCCAGGGGGTCCGGCGAGCGGCGCCTGCGGGGGACCCGGGGCGCGCGCGGCTGCGGCTCGACGTCGATCCGTTCCTGCTCGTTCAGGCGGCGCGCGAGCACCTCGGCGGCGGACTCGCGTTCCAGCCGCGTCCCGTACTTGGCCGCGAGCGTGCCCGCGGCGATCGCGTCGGCTGGGCCCATGCGCGAGTGCGGGGCGTTGACCTTCGTGTGGACGACCGGGGTCGGGACCCCGCGCTCGTCGAGCACGGTGACCGCCGCCTCGCCGATGCCGAGCGCGGGCAGGAGCGCCTCCAGGTCGAGGCCGGGCGTCGTCGGGAAGGTCGAGACCGCGGCCTTCAGCGCCTTCGCGTCCTGCGGGGTGTAGGCGCGCAGGGCGTGCTGGACGCGCGAGCCGAGCTGGGCGAGCACGGACGGCGCCACGTCGCCCGGTGCCTGCGTGACGAACCAGATGCCGACGCCCTTGGAGCGGATCAGCCGCACGGTGCGCTCGATGGCGGTCACGAACGCCTTCGTCGCGTCGCTGAAGAGCAGGTGCGCCTCGTCGAGGAAGACGACGAGCTTGGGCATGGGGAGGTCGCCGGCCTCGGGCAGCGATTCGAACAGCTCGGCCACCAGCCACATCAGCGCGGTCGACCACAGCTCGGGGTGCTCCTGGACCGCGGGGAGCTCCACGCAGGAGATCGTCCCCCGCCCGTCCGGCGCCGGCCGCATCAAGTCGGCGACGTCGAACTGCGGCTCGCCGAAGAACTCGGTGCCACCGCCCGTCTCGAGCCCGACGAGCGAACGCAGCAGCACCCCGACCGTCGCCCTGGCCAGGCCGCCGATCCCCTCGAGGTCGGCCTTGCCCTCCTTGGAGCCCAGGTACGTGAGCAGCGCGCGCAGGTCGGCGAGGTCGACCAGCCCGAGCCCGCGCTGGTCGGCGTAGTGGAACACGAGCTGCAGGGACTGCTCCTGCGTCTCGTTGGCGCCGAGCACCTTGGCGAGCAGTTGCGGGCCGAAGTCCGACACCGCGGCCCGCACCGGCGTCCCGGGGCCGATGCCGCCCAGCGAGAGGAACTCGACCGGGAACGCGGTGGCCAGCCCGGACACGTCGCCCTTGAGGTCCGCCACCAGCACGGGCACGCCGGCCGCGCTCAACCCCTCGGCCATCACCTGCATCGTGACCGTCTTGCCGGTCCCCGTCGCGCCGGCGATCAGGCCGTGGCGGGTCAGCCGGTTGAACGGGACGGAGACGGCGGCGCCGCCAGCGACGCCGCGCCCCAGCTCAAGGGCCACTAGAGCCCGTAGCTGCGGCCAATGACGTCGAGCATGATCTCGTCCGAGCCCGCGCCGATCCGGTTCAGGCGCATGTCGCGCCACGCGCGCTCGATCCCGTACTCGACCATGTAGCCGGCGCCGCCGTGGATCTGCAGGCACTCGTCGGTGACCTCGCAGGCCATCCGCGACGCGTACAGCTTCGCCATCGAGATCTCGCGCACGGGGTACTCGCCGTTGGCGAACCGCCACGCCGTCGTGTAGGTGAGCTGGCGCGACGCCTCGATCTTGGTCGCCATGTCGGCGAACTTGTGGCGGATCGCCTGGAACTTGCCGATCTGGCGACCGAACGCCTCGCGCTCCATCGCGTACTGCAGCGTCTGGTCGAAGCAGCGCTGGGCGCCCGCGTTGCAGCCGGCGGCGCCGATCAGCCGCTCGCCCTGCAGCTCCCACATGATGTTGTAGAAGCCCTTGCCGACCTCGCCGAGGCGCGCGGAGTCCGGGACCCGCACGTCCTGGAACGCCAGCAGCGCGGTGTCCGACGAGCGCATGCCGAGCTTCTTCAGGCGCTCCTCGCGGATGACCCCGGGGGAGTCCATCGGGACCAGGAAGAGCGTGAAGCCGTCGTAGCCCGCGTCCGGGTCCGTCTTCGTGACGAGCACGATCACGTCGGAGCGGTGGCCGTTGGTGATGTAGGTCTTCGAGCCGTTGATGACCCACTCGTCGCCGTCGCGGACCGCGCGCGTCTTGATCCCGGCGACGTCGGAGCCCGCGTCGGGCTCGGTGATGCCGAGGCAGAGGATCTTCTCGCCCTTGATCGCCGGCTCGGCCCACTCCCGCTTCTGCGCCTCGGTCCCGAAGGCGAGGATCGGCGGCAGCGCCATGTCGGTCTGCACCGCGACGCCCATCGCCAGCCCGCCGCAGGCCGCGCCCGACATCTCCTCGCCGAGCACGATCGCGGAGAAGTAGTCACCGCCCTGCCCGCCGTACTCCTCGGGCTTGTCGAGCCCCAGGAAGCCGAGCTCGCCCATGCGCCCGAACACGCTGTCGGGGAACTCGTTGGCCTCCCACTCCTCGGCGTGCGGGCGCAGTTCCTTGGCCACGAACGAGGCGATCGACTCGCGCAGTGCCTCGTGCTCGTCGGTGAAGATGAAGTGACGGCGCTTGGCGCCGAAGTCAGGCTTGGGGGCGGACCGCTCGGCCGTGGTGGCGCTCATGGTGCAAAGGTACCGAGGCCCATGGCCACCGTGCGCTACGAGAGCGATGCCGGGATCGCCACGATCTCGCTCGATGACCCGGACACCCGCAACGCGCTCAGCGACGAGCTGCTCGACGAGCTCCACGCCGCGCTGACCCGCGCCCGCGACGACGACGCCGTGCGCTGCGTCGTGCTCACCTCGACGCACGACAAGGTCTTCTCGAGCGGCGGCAACCTCAAGGGTTTTGCGGCCGACGTCCCCCTCGCGCACAAGTTCGAGGGCATCCGCCGCTTCCCGGACCTGTTCCGCGCGATCGGCGAGCTGGGCAAGCCGACCATCTGCGCCGCCAACGGCCACGTCCTCGCGGGCGCGCTCGGCCTCGCGCTGGCCTGCGACCTGATCGTCGCCAAGGAGGGGGTGCGCTTCGGGACGCCTGAGATCAACGTCGGCGTCTTCCCCTTCATGATCATGGCGCTCATCTACCGCAACGTCGGCCGCAAGAAGACCAACGAGCTGCTGCTGCTCGGCGAGCAGATCTCCGCGGAGGAGGCCGAGCGCATCGGGATCGTCAACCGGGTGGTGCCGGCGGACGCGTTCGACGCCGCCGTCCGCGACTGGGCCACCCGGCTCGCGGCGAAGTCCCCGCTGCTGATGAAGCTCGGCAAGGACGCCATGTTCCGCCAGCAGGACATGCCGCTCGCCGATGCGCTCGACTACCTGCGCAGCCAGCTCGCCCTCGCGTTCGCCACCGACGACATCCAGGAGGGCGTGCGCGCCTTCATGGAGAAGCGGGACCCGAAATGGACGGGCCGCTAGCGCTCGTCGCACTGCTCTGCCGGACCTCCGACCGCTCGGCGGACGGCGCGCGCGGTGCCGCCGAGCTGGCCGACGTCCTGGGCGACGCGCGCCACATCGGCTCGCCGGGCGACCCGGTGGACGGCGCCTGGGCCGACGACCTCGCCGCCGCGCACGGATGCCTGCTGGAGGCGGGCGGCCAGATCGAGGACGCGCTCGGCGCCGGCAAGGTCCCGGTGCTGACCGCGAGCGACTGCTCCATCTGCGTGAGCACGCTGCCGACCGTCGTCCGCCTCGTCCCGGAGGTGCGCGTGCTGTGGCTGGACGCGCACGGCGACTTCAACACGCCCGACACGACCGCGAGCGGCTTCCTCGGCGGCATGTGCCTGGCGGGCGCCTGCGGGCTGTGGGACACCGGCTTCGGCGCCGGCCTGGACCCGACCCGCGTCATCCTCGCGGGGGCCCGCGACCTCGACTCCGAGGAGGCCGCGCTGATCGAGCGCGCCGGCGTCGTCCGCGCCGACCGCTGCGCCGAGGTCGCCGACGCCGTCGACGGTCACGCGGTCTTCGTCCACCTCGACCTCGACGTCCTCGCCGACTGGCCCGCGCAGTTCCCCGCGCCCGGGGGCTTCAGCGCGAAGGGCCTGCGCCGGATGCTCGACGAGGTCGGCCAGGCCGCCGAGCGCATCGTCGGCATCGAGATCACCAGCTGCGCGCCCGGGCACGCCGGGATCGCCGCGCGGGCGGTCGAGCCGTTGCTGAGTTAGCTTCCGGGGCATGGCCGTCGACGATCCCGTCATCCTCACCTGCGCGATCTCCGGCGCGCTCGCGAACCGCGACCAGTGCCCGTTCGTGCCGTACACGCCGGCGGAGTACGCCGCGGAGGCGCGCCGGATCGTGGACGAGGGCGGGGTGCACATCCACGTCCACGCGCGCACGCCCGAGGGCGCGCCGTCGTACGAGGCGGAGGACTTCCTGGCCATCAAGGAGGCGATCGTCGGCGAGGTCGGCGACGGGGCGATCATCAACTTCTCGACGGGCACCGTGGGCGTCAGCGTCGAGAAGCGGGTGCACTACCTGCGCGAGGCCACACCCGAGGTGGCGGCGCTCAACATGGGCTCGCTGAACTACGCGAAGTACTCCGAGCGGCGCAAGGACTTCGTCTTCAAGATGGTCTTCCAGAACCCGTTCGAGGAGATCATCGAGCTGCTGGCCGCGCTGCGCGAGCTCGGCATCAAGCCTGAGCACGAGTGCTTCGACGTCGGCCACGTCGCCTCGATCTGGCCGCTGATCGACATGGGGCTGCTGGAGACCCCGGTGCACGCCGACTTCGTCATGGGCGTGGTCGGCGGTGTTCCCGCCACGGCGCGCAACCTCGCCGCCATGGCCGACAACATGCCCGACGGCCCGGGCCATCACTGGGGCGTGATCGGCATCGGCCGCATCCAATGGATGATGATCGCGGCGGCGCTGACGCTGGGCGGCTCGGTGCGTGCCGGCCTCGAGGACAACTTCTACCTCCCCGACGGCTCGATGGCGCGTTCCAACGGCGACCTCATCGGGCAGGCTCGCCGGATGACGGAGGACGTCGGCCGCCGGCCCGCCACGGTCGAGGAGGCGCGAAGGATGCTGTGCTTGCCCTCGACGGCCTGACCCGCCGCTTCGGCGCCACGGTCGCCCTCGACGGGCTGAGCTTCGAGGTGCCGGCCGGGACGATGTACGGCTTCGTGGGCCGCAACGGCGCGGGCAAGACGACGGCGATGCGGATCGTCCTGGGCGTCCTCGCACCGGACGCCGGCACCGCCTCCTGGCAGGGCCGCGAGATCGACCGGGCCGCCCGCGCGCGGTTCGGCTACATGCCCGAGGAGCGCGGCCTGTACCCGAAGATGCGCGTGGCCGAGCAGGTCGACTACTTCGCCTCGCTGCACGACGTCGCCGACCCGCCGACCGCCGCGCTGCTCGAGCGCCTCGGCGTCGCCGACCGCGCGAACGACAAGGTCGAGGACCTCTCGCTGGGCAACCAGCAGCGCGTCCAGCTCGCGGTCGCCCTCGTCCACGAGCCGGAGCTGCTCGTCCTCGACGAGCCGTTCAGCGGCCTGGACCCGCTCGGGGTCGACGTGCTCGCCGACGTGCTGCGCGAGCGCGTCGCGGCCGGCGCCACCGTCCTGTTCTCGTCACATCAGCTCGAGCTGGTCGAGCGGCTGTGCGACGCGATCGCGATCGTCGAGGGCGGCCGGCTCGTCGCCGCCGGGACGGTGGACGCGCTGCGCGGCGCCGGCGAGCGCTACGAGCTCGTCGCCGGCGGGGAGCGCCGCCTCATGCCGGCGGCGGAGGCGCAGGCGGCGCTGCGCGCCGCGCCCGCGCCGGTGGAGCGTTTCGGCCCCTACGAGCCGCCCCTGGCCGAGCTGTTCCGCGACGCGGTGCGGCCGTGATCCGCCGCGTCGCCCGCCGGGAGATCCACGTGCGCGCCCGCGACCGCGCGACCTTCATCGGCACGGGCGTGACGCTCTTGATCCTGGCTGCGATCATCCTGCTGCCGTCGCTGTTCGGCGGGACGACGACCGTGACCATCGCGGGCGACCCCACGCTGGTCCAGGCGGCCGGGCGGATCGACGGGGCGTTCGGGGTCGAGGCCCGGGAAGCGGGTGACGGCAAGGCCGACGTGACGGTGCGCGGCGATCTGCTGATCGTCGCCGGCGACGCGCCCGACGAGGCGGTCCCGCTCGTCCAGGAGGCCTCCCGCCAGACCCGGGCCCGCGCGCCCGACCCGCCGCCGCTGCAGGTCCAGCGCACCAGCGCGGACACGAAGGACAGGCAGGCCTTCGCGGCCGTCGCGCTGATCATCCTCTACACGCAGCTGATCGGCTACGGCTTCCTGGTCGCCACCGGCGTCGTCGAGGAGAAGGCGTCGCGGATCGTCGAGATCCTGCTGGCGGTGATGCGGCCCCGCGAGCTGCTGTTCGGCAAGGTGCTGGGCATCGGCGTGGTCGGGCTGGCCCAGTTGCTGGTGATCGGCGGGGTGGGGCTCGGCCTGGGGGCCGCCTCCGGCCAGGTCGACATCGGCGGCGACGAGCTCGCGACGCTGCCGATCGTCATCGCCTGGTTCCTGCTCGGCTACGCGCTCTACGCGGGCGCGTTCGCGCTCGCCGGGTCGCTCGTGTCGCGCCAGGAGGACATCCAGAGCGTGACGACGCCGCTGATCCTCGCGCTGCTGGCGTCGTTCTTCCTCGGCTTCCAGGCGGTGGACGACCCGAGCGGCGGGCTCGCGCAGGCGCTCACCTACGTCCCGGTCTCGGCGCCCCTGGTCACACCCGTGCGGATGATCGCGGGGGAGGTGGGGGCGCTGGAGGTGCTGCTGTCGGCGGCGATCGTCGCCGCCTTCACCTACGCGGTGATCGCGTTCGCCGCGCGGGTCTACGGGACGGCGGTGCTGCAGACGGGCGGGCGCGTGCGCCTGCGCTCGCTCACCAGCGCGCGGAGTGCCGCTCCATGACGCCCAGGCCGGTGATCGGGCCGGCCACGGGGAGCGTGCCCGCGAAGCGGCCGAACGGCTGCTCGTAGTCCGACGCGACGAGCAGCAGGTTCTCCTTGTGCGCGCGGGTCGCCTCGGCGGTGAAGGCGAGCTCGCCGACGCGGGACAGGTCGTGCGCGAACGCCTGGTCGGGTACGTGGTGCGGCGTCCCGCCGATCCACACGGTGCGCTCGGAGGCCGCCGCGGCGTCGTGCAGGCCCGTGACGAAGTTCCAGGTGACCGGCGTGCCGTCATGCGTCGTCCCGACCCCGGCCGACCAGCGCCAGTCGGTGCGCCGGGCGTGATAGCCGTCCGAGTCGTCGGCGAGGCCGGGCGCGGCGTCGAGCGTGAAGTGCCGGTCGCCGACCGCCGCGGTCCCGCTGACGCTCACCGGCGTCTTGCGCGTCCAGATGTGGGCGGCGCCGTGGGGGGAGATCGTCTCCACGGCGGCGCCGCGCGCCACGCGCAGATCCATCCGCACCGGGCCGTCGTCGACCACGATCGTCTCGTCGCCGACGTGGACGGCGCGGCCGCGCTTGCGCGAGGGGTGCCGTAGTAGGTGACCGAAGGCGGGCCCCCTGATCGTCGCTTCGGCGAGGGTCCGGGTCTCGCGGTCCCACAGCGCCCACCACAGGACGGGCGCGGGGCCGATGCGGGCGACGGCGGCGCACAGCATGACGTCCTCGGCGAACGCGCCCACCCAGCGCCACCGCTTGCGCATCTGGCGCTGCGCGGCGAACCGATCGAAGGCCACGGCGGGCCGCTCGGGCATCCCGGTGCGCCAGGGGGCGAGCACCGGGTGAGACTACATTCGAGCCGTGCCCGGCACGCGTGCCCGACCCGGTGACCGCCGGCGTCAGATCCTCGACGCCGCCGTGCGCGTCTTCGCCCGCCAGGGCTTCCACACGTGCCGCGTCTCGGACATCGCCGACGAGGCGGGCGTCGCCTACGGGCTCGTGTACCACTACTTCTCCTCCAAGGAGCAGGTGCTCGACACCCTGT
This sequence comes from uncultured Solirubrobacteraceae bacterium, assembly GCA_963740765.1. GTDB lineage: Bacteria > Actinomycetota > Thermoleophilia > Solirubrobacterales > Solirubrobacteraceae > DATLGB01. The sequence continues at coordinate 74,608 of CAVUFN010000021.1, forward strand.
TCCTCGAGCGCTGGGACATCCTGCTCGAGGCGATCGAGACCGTCGACAACCGCCGCGGCGCACCCCGCGACAAGCTGCACGCCGTCGCCGGCTTCATCATCGACTCCTACCGCGCCGACCCGGACCTGATGAAGGTCATCATCGTCGAGGTCACGCGCGCGGCCAACTCGTTCGGCGCCCGCCACCTCGACAAGATCCGCGAGGCCTACGACGGCATCGCAGGCATAGTCCGGGACGCGCAGCGGGTAGGCGCCTTCCGCGATGACGTCGACGCGGATTTCGCGGCCATGACCTTCTACGGGGCGATCGAGCAGGTCCTCACCGGCTGGATCTTCGGCTTCCTCAGCGCCGACGACGCCGACTTCGAGGCCGCCAAGCGCCTGATCGTGGACACGATCTGCGGCGGTCTCGACGCTGCCCCGCCGACCCGTCTGCTTGACTCAGCCCGGTCTTGAGTCAGAACGACCTCACCAAGCGCCTGGTCTGGTCCGGCCTGCTGGCCGGCCTCGGCGCGCTCGCCTCCGTGGCCACCACACGCCTGGCCGCCGCCATCTGGCGCCGCATCTACGACGAGGACCCCCCCGAGTGAGCGACGACGACCCCAAGCAGATCCCCGTGGACGCCCCGGCCGCCGACGAGCGCGTCGACATCGTGTCCCCGGAGCCCGAGGCGCCGACCGCGTCGGTCCCGTTCGAGCCGGCCGCCGGCGGGGGCTTCGTCGATCAGCACCCGGAGGCCCTCATCGGTGGCGCCTTCGCGGGCGCGTTCGTGTTCGCCAAGCTGCTGCAGCGGATCGGACGCGGCTGATGCCCGAGCCCCAGACGCCCACGTCGGAGTTCGGCGCCGCGATCGCCGAGGTCACGGAGATCACCCAGCGGATCGTCCAGCAGGAGATCGAGCTGGCCAAGGCCGAGGTCTCCGAGAAGGTCACCAAGCTCGCCAAGGGGGCCGCCGTCGGCGCCGCCGCCGGCGTCTTCGTCGTCTTCGCCCTCGTCTACCTCGGCCACGCCGCGGCCTGGGGCTTCTGGCAGGCCTTCGGCGGGGACAACAACTTCTGGCTCGGCTTCCTCTTCGTCGCCGTGCTGCTGCTCGTGCTCGCCGCCCTGGCCGGCTTCCTCGCCTTCAAGTTCATCAAGGGCGGCGCCCCGCCGACTCCCCAGATGGCGATCGACGAGGGCAAGAAGGTCAAGGCCACGCTGACCGAATCGGGGAAGAGCTGATGCCCGCCCGCACCTCTGAGGAGATCCGCGCCGCGATCGAAGCCGACCGCCAGCAGCTCGGCACCGCCGTCGAGAAGCTGCGCGTCGAGGTCGCCGAGCTCACCGACTGGCGCAAGCAGCTGCGCAGCCACCAGCGCGAGGTCGTGATCGGCGCCGCCGTCGCCGGCTTCGTGATCGGCGGAGGCGTCGCCGGCGTCCTCGGCCTGTTCCGCCGCCGCCGCTGACCAGCCTCTACGTGTCTGCGATGACGACGCCGCCGGGCGACGTGCGTAGCTCGCTCGTCGCGGCCCGGTAGGCGCGGTACTCGCGGGCCCCGATCTGGATCGTGGCCGCGGCGGGGATCGCCAGCAGCGCGCCGAGGACGCCGAACAGCGAGGAGCCGAACAGCACGGCGATGAGCACGACGATCGGCTGCACCTTGACGGTGTGGGACTGGATGCGCGGCTGGATGACCGTGTTCTCGATCTGCTGGTACACGACGGACCAGACCAGCCAGATGATCGTGGCGGTGGGGAAGTCGTTGAAGATCGTCACGAGGCCGACGAGCGCGGCGCCGACGGTCGCGCCCACGAGCGGGATCAGGTCGAGCAGGGCGATGATCAGCGCGAGCGCGGCCGCGTAGGGGACGCCGATCAGGGACAGGACGACGAACGCGGTGATGCCCGCGACCAGGGCCTGGCCGAGCGCGCCAGCCACGTAGCCGATGACGGCGGCGGAGATGTCGCGGGCGGCCCGCCAGAGGATCTCCTGCTCGGGTGGCGGCCGGCTGCGGATGGCCGCGTTGACCCACTGACCGCCGCTGCCGATCATGAACGCGGCGAGGATCAGGATCGTGATCAGCGCGAACAGCGAGTTGACGATGCCGAGGCCGATGTCGGACAACACGCCGGCCGCGCCCCCGAGCTTGGACGGCAGCTTCTCCGCCTGCTTCTGCAGCTTGTCGGTGATGTTGTAGTCCTCCTCGAGGCTGCGGAGGCGCTTGCTCTTCTGCACGTAGTCCTGGACGTCGTTGACGTAGGAGGGGACCTTGTCGATGAGCTTGTTGGTCTCCTTGACCAGCGGCGGCACGAGGATCGCGCCGAACAGGACCGGCACCGAGATGAGGCCGACGAAGACGATCGCGATGGCCGCGCCGCGGCGCCTGACCCGGCGCTGCAGCATCCCCACAGGCCCCGACAGCGCCACCGCGATGAAGGCGGCGGTGACGATCCAGGTGATGGGCTTGCGCAGCCGGTAGATCAAATACAGCGCGATCGCGCTGAGGACGACGATCGCGACGACGCGCAGGACCGTCTTCGTGGGGAGCGTGGCCTTCAAGGCTCCAGCAGGGAAGACCGCACGCCGGTGACGCCGAGCAGCCCCGGCCCGACATGCGTGCCGATGACAGGCCCGACCTCGGACACGAACATCGGCTCCGTGCCGTACAGGGTGCGCCCGTGTTCCACGAGCTCGGCAGCCCGCTCCGCGTCGCGGATGTGCTGGACGGCGAAGCGGTCGGCGCCCTCCTCGCGACGCTGCTCGAGGTACTCCTTCATGCGCGCGACGGCACGGCCGGCGGTGCGCACCCGCTCGACCGGCTCGATCTCCTTGCCCAGGGTGAGGATCGGCTTGATGCGCAGGGCGCTGCCCAGATAGGCCTGTGCCGAACCGATCCGCCCGCCGCGGCGCAGGAACTCGAGGGTGTCGACGGCGAACCAGATCTTGAGGTCCGCGCGCAGGGCCCGCGCCGCGTCGACAACCTCAGCCGCCGAGCCGCCGCTCGCCGCCTTCGACGATGCTGCGAGGGCGACCATCCCCATCCCGCCGCAGGCGGTCTCGGAGTCGTAGACCGCGATGCGGTCGGCGTCGGTCCCCTGCTCGACCAGCGTCGCGCGCGCCTGCTGGGCTGCGCCGACCGTGCCGGAGATCGCGCCCGACAGGTGGATCGACACGATGTCGTCCCCCGCCGCGAGGATCGGCTCGTAGACGGCGAGGAAGTCGCCCACGGAGGGCTGCGACGTGGTCGGCAGGTCCTTCGTCTCGCCCAGGTGCGCGTAGAAGGTGCCGAAGTCCGCCAGGCTGGACTCCTTGTCCGTGCCGCCGTTCCAGTTGACGTACAACGACACCAGCTCGATGCCCGCGCCGGCCGTGATCTCGGCCGGCAGGTAATGCGTGGTGTCGGTCACCACCCGGACGCGCGCCATGACGGGCCGGAGGCTATCCGCCCCGGCGGCGCCGTAGCCTCGTGGCGTGGCCGCCGGCCAGGCAACCCTCTATCGCTGCCGGACCAGGACGGACCGGCTGTGCCCGTGCGGCCGCGTGGCGCGCCACCTGCGCCGCCACGAGGTCGCCTTCGAGGAGGTGCGCCTCGACCGTCACGACCGCACCGCCGTCGAGGACCTCACCGGTCAGCGCAAGCTGCCCGTGCTCGACATCCACGACGAGGCGATCGCCGACTCCAAGCGCATCGTCGAGCACCTGCACTGGCTCAGCGCGCACCGAGCCCTTTAGGTTGGGGCGGTGCTGACGGTCGAGGGCTTGCGCAAGCGCTACGGGACGACCGAGGCGCTGAAGGGCGTCGACCTCCAGGTCGGCGAGGGCGAGCTGGTCGGCCTGCTCGGCCCCAACGGCGCCGGCAAGTCGACGCTGGTCAAGATCGCCTGCGGGCTCGTCGCCCCGACCGCGGGCCGGGCCACGATCACCGGTGCGCTCGGCTACCTCGCGGAGCTGTTCCGCTTCCCGGACTGGTCGTCGGCAGATGAGGTGCTCAGGCTCCACCAGGAGCTCCAGCGCTCCGGCGGCGGGGCGGCGGAGCGCGTGGAGCTGCTCGACCGGGTCGGCCTGCCGGGCGAGGCGGACCGCCGCGTCGGCACGATGTCCAAGGGCATGCAGCAGCGGCTCGGGCTCGCGCAGGCGATGATCGGGCGGCCGGACATCCTGTTGCTCGACGAGCCGACCAGCGCGCTCGACCCCGCCGGGCGCATCCTCGTCCGCGACCTTCTCGAGCAGCTGCGCGCGCAGGGCACCGCCGTCCTGCTCAACAGCCACCTGCTCTCCGAGGTCGAGCTGATCTGCGACCGGGTCGCGATCATCGCCCGCGGCGAGCTCGTCGCCGCGGGCACCCCGGCAGAGCTGTCGACGGCGGGCGGGGTGGAGGTCGACACCGCGAGCGGGACCCGGCACTGGCCCGACGCGGCGAAGGAGGACGCCCCGCGCATCGTCGCCCAACTGGTCGGGGCGGGCGAGCAGGTCTTCGGCGTCCGCGTGCTGCGCAGCACGCTCGAGGACGCGTACCTCGAGGCGGTCCGGGAATGATCGTCCTCGCCCGTTTCGCGATCCGCGAAGCACTGCGCAAGCGCGTCTTCACCGTCGTCGCTTGGCTCACCGGCGCGTTCCTGGTCCTCTATGCGCTCGGCGTCTGGCAGGCGTTCAAGATCTCCGACGACCTCGGCGGCGGCTTCAACGGCGTCGACTCGGACACGGTGGTCGGCGCGACGATGTTCGGCCTGGGGATCTTCGGGACGCTCTTCCTCGGCGTCGTCCTGGCCATCTTCCTCACCCTCGGCGCGATCCGCGGGGACGCCGAGCGCGGCCTGCTGCAACCGCTGCTCGTGCGGGGCGGGCGGGGGTGGGTCCAGCGGCGGACCGTCCTGCTGAGCCGCCTGCTCGCCGCCGGCGGGGTCAGCGCCGCCTACGTCGCCGCCGTCTACGTGATCGCGATGGTGATCACGGGCGCCATCGGCGGCTTCTGGCCCAGCAACCCCGTCCTGCCCGCGCTCGAGCTCATGCTCGGCGTCATCGTCATCACCGCGCTCAGCCTGCTCGGATCGGTGAAGCTGGCGGCGACCGCCAACGGCATCGCGGTCTTCATGGCCTTCGGCGCCGGCCTGGTCGCCGGCCTGCTCGGGCAGATCGGCCACGCGTTCAACAGCAACACGCTCTCCGACGTCGCCGACGTCGCCAGCTACCTGCTCCCGTTCGAAGCGCTCTACCAGGCCGCCCTCGGCGAGCTGGTGGGCGGGACAACGGGCTTCAACCGCTTCGTGCTCCAGCTCGGCCCGCTCGGCGGCGAGCAGGACGCCGGGATCGGCCTCTGGCTGTGGACGCTGGCCTACCTCGGCGGAGTGACGGCGCTCGCGCTCGCCGCCTTCCGCCGAGCCGACCTCTAACCCTTGACGCGCACCTTGCGCGTCTGCTTCGTCACCTGCCCGGTGGCGTTGGTGACCGTCACGGCGAGCTTGAGCTTGATGCCCCTGCGTCGCTGCTTCTTGGTCCGCAGCTTGCGCTTGAGCGCCTTGCGGTAGCGGACCGCGACCTTGGTCTTGACCTTCCGCTTGCCGGAGCCGGACTTGAGCTTCCCTGTCCCGAGGGTCAGGTCGCCCGTCTTGGCGATCTTGGCCCCGGCGATGCTCAACTCGGCGGCGACGGTCGACGGCTGATCCGTCGTGACCTCGGTGGTGAGGGTGTAGGAGCGCAGGAACTTCTTGACCTTCATCGACCTCGCCCCGCCCACGGTGACCGTGGGGGGCGTCGGCAGCGCGCCGCCCTCGAGGCCGAGCGCCGTACCCGTCACGTTCTCGCAGTCGGTCAGCACGTCCGCCCGCCCGGGGTTGGACCCCGGCAGGTCGGCGCCGACCGAGTCGTTCCCGCGCCCGCAGAGGATCGTGTCGGTGCCCTGGTCGACCGCGTTGATGGTGTCGTCGCCAGTGCCGGCCTCGACGCGGTCCGGGCCGGCGCCGGGATCGATCTTGTCGTTGCCACCGCCGGTGATGATGGTGTTCGCGGCCGCGGAGCCGGTCACGGTGTCCGCCGCCTCGACGGGCGCGATCGAGAAGCCGCGCGCGATGGCCGACATCCGGCCCGTCCGACTCGTGATCACGTTCTCGACGTCGGAATGGACGTTGTCGCCCTCGTTGGCGCCGGTGACGCCGTCGTTGGCCTGGTCGTCGAGGGAGATCGTCACGGGCGCCAGCCGGGGCGCGGTGTCCGGCGGGATGTCACCCGGGAACACCTGCGTCTCGTAGCGAGCGCTCGAGAACGTGTCCGTTCCGGCTCCGCCGACCACGTCGTCCTTGCCACCGCCCGCGACGAGGTCGTCGTCCCCGTCGCCCCCGTCCAAGGTGTCGTTGCCCACCGGGTCCGGGGTCTCGCCGCCGGACTGGAAGGCCTCGCTCTGGTCGCCGTCGTTGAGGCTGTCGTCGCCGGCCAGGCCGCGGATCGTGTCGTTGCCCAGATCGCCGGAGAGGTAGTCGGACTCCGGCGAGCCGATGAGCGTGTCGTCGCCGCCCCGGCCGATGAAGCCGACGGCCCCGGGGCCGGCGACCAGGGTGTCGTTGCCGGCCGTGCCCTCGAGGGTCTCGACCTCCGACACGTTGTCGGTCCCGCCCTGCCCGTCCGCGTCGTTGGCCACGCCGTCGAGCGAGATCGAGATCGGGGTGTCGCCGCTCGAATACCAGGCGTCGTCGGAGCTGAAGCGCTGGAAGCCGTCGGGGTCCTGGCCCGCGGGCACCGGCTTGGTGCCGCCGCGGTAGGTGTCGTCGCCCGGCTCGGCCACGAAGGTGTCCCGGAACGGGACGGAGCCGATGAAGGTGTCGTTGCCCGGTCCGCCCGTGATCTGTTCCCCGATCAGCGCCCCACCGGGCCCTGCGGCGAGCGTGTCGTCGCCCTCGCCGCCGTCGATCCTGATCGACGGGTTCGCGCCGTCGTAGTAGTAGGTGGCGCCGTTGATCGTCACCGAGTCGGCGCCGTCGCCCGCGTTGACGATGATCCCGTTGACGTCGTCGGCGGCATCGCAGAACAGCGTCTTGCCGCCGTCCTGGCTCGCGCAGGGGGAGGTGCCGACGGGGATCGTCCCGACCCCGGCCGTCGCCGTGTACTCCCAGTCGCCGCCGTCGCTGTTGTACGCGGCGGTGATCGTGAACGCCTCGCCTTCGGCCCCGTTGTCGAGCGTCACCACGTGATCGCCCCCGTTGTAGGACGTCGTCGTGGCGGCGCTCGCGGCAGGGGCGAGGGCGAGCAGGAAGCCGACCGTGACGACGGCGATGCGAGTGTTCATCTTGACTACCCCTTGATCTTGATCGTGCGGCGCCTCGCGGCGGTCTGGCCCGAGGCGTTCTTCACCGTGATGACGGCCGAGAGCTTGATGCCCTTACGGCGTTGCTTCCTGGTGCGCAGCTTGCGCTTGAGCTTCTTGCGGAACTTCTTGGCGACCTTGAGCTTGAGCGTGCGCTTGCCGGTGCCGGAGGCGAGCTTGCCCGATCCGACGGAGAGGGCGCCGACCTTGCTGATCCTGGCCTGGGTGGTGGTCAGCTCGCCGGCGACCGTCGCCGGCTGGTCGGTGGTGACGGCGACGCGGACGGTGTACTTCTTCAGGAACGTCTTGGACTTGATCGTCGACGCGCCGCCGAGCGTGAGCTTCGGCACGTCCGGCAGGGTCGGCAGGACGCCGCCCTCCAGGCCGAGCGGTGTGCCCGTGACGTTCTCGCAGTCGGTCAGGACGTCGGCGCGCGCGGCGTTGGTGCCCGGGAGGTCCGCGCCGACGTTGTCCGCGCCCAGGCCGCAGCGGATGATGTCGGTGACCTTGTCGATGGCGTTGACCTGGTCGTCGCCGGCGCCGGCGTCGACCACGTCGGCCCCGCCCTTGCCGTCGATGGAGTCGTTGCCTCTCCCGGTTTCGATCACGTTCGCGGCGTCGGAGCCCACGATCGTGTCCGCGGCCTGGCTCGAGTACTCGCCCGAGTAGTCCAGGCGTGTGCCGCGCACCCGCGCCGTGCGCCGGACCACGCTGCCGTAGGACGTCGCGGTGGTGTCGATGTTCTCGACGTCCGAGTGCAGGTTGTCGCCCTCGCCGGCCGCGCCGTCGTTGGGCTGGTCGTCGAGGGACAGCGACACCGGCAGCCACTTGGTCGTGGGCTCCTCCGTCGGCTCCGCCGCGAACACCTGCGTCTCGATCCGGGAGAAGAACGCGGTGTCGGTGCCCCCGCCCCCCGAGACGCCGTCAGCGCCCGCGCCGTACACCAGGGTGTCGTCCCCGTCGCCACCCTCGAGGGTGTCGTTGCCGACCGGCAGGGGGTCCTGCGAGGCGAGGCGTGCCACCCGGTCGTAGTCGCCGTCGTAGAGATGATCGCTGCCGCCCCCACCACGGAGGGTGTCGCTGCCGGGGTCCCCGTAGAGGTAGTCATCCGCCGGGCCGCCGGTCAGCGTGTCGTCACCCTCGTTGCCCGACAGCGCCGCGCCGTAGGCGCCGGCAGTCAGGACGTCGTTGCCGCTGGTGCCGGTCAGGGCCTCGATGTTCAGCAGGTTGTCCGTGCCGCCCATGCCGTCGGCGTCGTTGGCCACGTCGTCGAGGGAGAGGTTGACCGGCGGGTCGGCCAGCCGCTTCCTGCGCAGCGCCAGGACCGAGCTGCCGGCACTGAAGTTGTCCTCGCTCCGGAGGAGCTGGTAGGTGGCCGGGTCGTGGCCGGGGGCGACGGGCGCCGTGCCGCCGTCGTATGTGTCGTTCCCCGGCTCGGGGAAGAACGTCTCCGAGACCCCGTCGCTGCCGTTGAAGGTGTCGTCGTCCGCGCCGCCGTCGACGTTGGGCATGCCCAGCGAGCTGCCCGGGCCCGCTGTGAAGGTGTCGTTGCCCGCGTCACCGGCCATCTCCACGGTCGGGGAGTAGTACGTGTAGTTGGTGGACCCGCTGATCGTGAACGAGTCGTTCCCGGCGGCGCCCAGGATCGCGATGCGATTGACGTCCGCCGCCGTGCAGGTCAGCGACTTCCCGGCGTCGGACTGCACGCAGTTGCTTCCTGCCGGCGCCGGCACCGGGATGCCGGCGTTCGTCGCCGTCACCTTGACGGTGTAGGGGTAGGTGTCGTCGTCGTAGAAGACCGCGAACGACTCGCCGTCGGCGTCGTTGGTCAGCGTGACCACCTTGTCCGCCGAGTCCCATGCGGCCGTGGTCGCCGCGCTCGCGGCGGGCGCGAGGGCGAGCAGGCAGACGAGGGTGGGGACGAGCAACCGGGCCGGGGCAGTCATGCCCCGGACTCTGCCACGTCCCCCGGATCGTCGTCTAGAGCCGGTTCTCGATGGAGAGCGGCGCCTGCGGCTCGCCCGCCTCGGCGGCGGCGGGCTGGGCCACGCCGAGCTCCTCGGCCAGCTCGCCCGTCTCGAACATCTCGGTGATGATGTCGCAGCCGCCGATCAGCTCGCCCTTGTGGAAGAGCTGCGGGATCGTCGGCCAGTTGGAGATCCCGCTCAGCTCCTGGCGGATGCGCGGGTCGGGCAGGATGTCGACGGCGGCGTACGGGGTGCCGAGCGTGTCGAGGACCTGCACGGTGCGCGCGGAGAAGCCGCAGCGCGGGGCGTCCGGCGTCCCCTTCATGAAGAGGATCGTCTCGTTGTCGGCGATCGCCGTCTCGATGGCGTCGCGGATCGGGCTGTCGCTCACTGGGGCACCTCGGTCTTCAGGGAAAGGGCGTGGATGCGGTCGCCGAGCTCGCCGGCGAAGATCTGGTTGACGAGCTGGTGCTGCTGGATGCGGCTGAGGCCGGCGAACGCGGTGGAGACGATCTCCGCACGGAAGTGCTGCCCGTCGCCGGTCACCTCGGCGCGGGCGTTCTCGAGGCCCGCCTCGATGCGTTCGCGGATCTCATCCGTGGAAACCATCCACAACGACGATAGCGAGCGCTATCCTTTTTGAAGTGATCACGTTCACCGACAAGGGCGCAGAGAAGGTCCGCGAGTTCCTCGCCACCCAGGGAGCCGATCTCGAGACCGCGGGACTCCGCGTCGGCGTGCGCGGTGGGGGCTGTAGCGGCTTCCAGTACGCCCTCGCCTTCGACAACCAGCGCGACGACGACGAGGTCTTCGACGACCACGATCTGAAGATCCTCGTCGACCGTCCCTCGCTGGCCTACGTGCGCGGCGCCGTCGTCGACTACGTGGAGGGCCTGCAGGGCGCGGGCTTCAAGGTCGAGAACCCGAACATCGTCGCCGCGTGCGGATGCGGATCGTCGTTCCGCGTCGCGGACGAAGAAGAAGTCTCGGCGGTCTAGCGCTCCTGGCGGCCCTCGCGGGCTGCGGAGGAGGGCAGAAGCACACGCCGGCGCCGACGCCCGCGCCGACCCCGTCGCCCGATCCCGGGCTGGCGATCGGCATCACGGAGGAGAACCCGGCCTTCCTGGCCGGCTCCGAGGACCCCGTCTTCGACCGCTGGCACCAGGCGCTGGCCAAGCTGGAGCCGACCTACTACCGCTGGGTCGTCGACTGGGCCGACCACACCGACGCGGAGGGCAACCTCTCGGTCGACAGGCCTCAGGGCGGCTGCCTGCGCACGGTCCCGCCGTGCGCGGGGTGGCCGGGCATCCGCGGGCAGCTGGAGGGGATGGCGGCCGCGCAGAAGGCAGCACCCGGTCGCTTCCGCGTCATCGCCACCGTCTTCAACACGCCCGCCGCTCTCGCCCGCGGGCCGTCGGGCTGCGAGACGGACGACGTCGAGCCGCGCTCGCGGGTGCCGCGCGACCTCGACGACTACCGCGAGCTGCTGCGCACCGTCGAGGCGGAGGCCAAGCGGGCCGGCGTGCGGATCGAGTACTGGATGCCGTGGAACGAGCCCAACCACGCGTACTTCATCTCGCCCCAGCGCTCCGCCTGCTCGCCCCGTGCGCCCAGCGCCTCCGTCAAGCGCTACGTCGAGCTGGCCCGCGCGGCTCAGGAGGTCGTCGGCCGCGATCGCGTCATCGGCGCCGAGCTGGCCGGCGTCTCCCGCGTGACCAACTTCTCCACGGGCGAGCCGGAGTTCATCCGCGGCCTGCCGCGCGACCTCGTCTGCGGGACGCCCGTCTTCACCCAGCACGACTACGACGGCGGCCCCGACCCGCTGCCCGTCCTCAAGCGCGAGCTCGACCGCTTCCACTGCGAGCAGCCCCCGAAGATCTGGATCACGGAGGCCGGTGGGCGCCAGGACCGCTACACGCCCGAGCAGGTCTGCCGCATGGACGAGCGCCAGCTGCGCAAGTGGGAGCGCGACCCGCGCGTCGACGCCGCGTTCCACTACACGCTGCGCGAGGACGACGTCTACCCGACCGGCCTGGTCAGCACGGACCTCACGTACGCCTTCCCGGCGCTGAAGCTGTGGCAGGCCTGGGGCGGCTCAGGCGTTGGCCTGCGACAGCAGCCACAGTGCCAGTGACGTGAAGCCGACCATGATCGAGAGCATCCAGTACTGCGAGCGGACGGCGTCGCGGGCGTCGTCGTAGATGACCAGCGCGCGATCGTGGGCGAGCACGAGCCCTGCGATGTGGCCGAGGACGACGAAGCCGACCTGGAAGTACCAGGTGGCGGTCTGGGAGAGCACGCCGTAGTCGATGGACGCGCTCGCGGTGCCGAACAGGTCCCAGCCGTCACCGAGCGGGTCCGACGCGAGGTAGTTGAGCGCCTGGCCCTGGAAGACCAGTGACGTCAGGTAGTGCGCCATCGCGTAGACGAGCGCGATCGGCACCAGCGAGTGGACGAACGCGCCGCGCAGGCGCTCGGCGGAGAGGCCGCCGCCGACGGACTCGGCGCCTGCGATCCCGAGCCGGTAGAAGCCGCCGATCAGCAGCGGCCCGCCGAGCAGCCCGACGGTCCCGGCCAAGTCCGTCGCCGTGTCGGGGCTGAAGGGCCCCTCGAAGAGGTTGAAGAGCGCCTCGCCGATGCCCGTCTTCCACGTCGACCCCTGCGAGAGCCCGTCGAAGGTGACCGTCCCGATCATCACCGCCACGAGCGCGACGGTGCCCGGGAGCGGCTCGAGCCGCGGCAGCCCCGAGAGCAGCGGCCGACGGCCGACGCGCCCGTCGCGCACCTCGAAGACCGACAGCCGTGAGAACAGCCCGAAGTAGACGCCGAACGCCTCGCCCCGGGTCGCCCACGCCTCCGTCCCGTAGACGAACATCGCGCCGAGCGTCAGCGCGGTGTAGAGCAGCGCGCCGATCGCGATCGTGTCCGGCGTGTCCGCCCAGCGGCCGACCAGCTCGGTCCAGGTGAAGAAGAGCAGCCCGAGCGCGGCGGGCCAGCGGCCGAGGCGCTCGGGGTAGGGGCGGCGGCCGGTGAAGCGCAGCGCCCGGCCCAGCGCCCGCCACGGGTTGACCGCGCGGAAGACGTCCCCGAACAGCAAGGACGCGAACACCAGCCCGACCCAGAAGACGACGTAGACGAAGGTCGGGGAGAGGTTCGCCTGGGGCGACTGCTCGCCCGCGAGGCCCGACCAGATCGTCACGCCGAGCAGGGCGACGCCCAGCGCGCCGGCGGCGACGTCGAGCGCGCGAGGGACCCGGAAGAGCGGCCTCCAGGTCACCCGCTCGAGCCGGGGCTGCGGCCACAGCGCCGCCAGGCCCACGAACGACGCGACCAGCACCGCCGCCGAGCACCAGGCGAAGACGACGGGGGGTATGGGGATGTCGGCGCGCTGGACCAGGCCATGCGCGATGACGCCGATCACTCGGCGGCCTTCACCGCGTTCCGGAATGCGCGGATGCCGAACGAGCCCTCCAGGCGCGCGGCGATCCTGCCCTGCTTGTCGACCGTGAACAGCCACGGCTCGCTCTTGAGGCCGAAGCGCTGCAGGGGCGGGCGGAAGCCCTTGTTGACGTTGTTGTCGACGTAGGTCTCCTGGTGGATGAACTGCACCCGGTCACCCGTCTCGTTCTTGACCTGGAGCATCTCGTCGGTGACCGGCCCGCACACGCGCGACTGGCACAGCTGCGGCGTGGAGAACAGGAGCGCCACCGGCTTCTTGCCGACCACGTCGGCGAACGAGGTCGCGCCCAGCTCGGGCGCCTTCGGGGTGCGGGTGTCGAGCAGGTCGAGGTTGCCCTTGACCGTTCCCTTCGTGTCGGTCTCGACGGCCGGCGCCTTCTCGCCCACGTCGGGGATCGGGTCCTTCTCGGGCGTCGTGACCTGAGCGGCCATACCGGCGGCGTAGCGGGTGCCGTCGAGGTCGGAGACGGTGAGGATCTTGTAGATCCCCGGCTTCTTGAAGGGGACGTCGGCCTCGTAGATGGCGGCGAAGGAGCTCGACTCGCTGGCCGCCTGCTGGGAGCGGTACTTCGGGTCGGTCAGCAGGACGTCGGCCGGGGCGGGGAACGGGCCCTTGACCGCGCCGCCCTTGTACGGCGCGACGTAGACGACGGTCGCTCCGTAGTTGAACTTCTGCTGAGCGTCGAGCAGACCGAAGGCGATGCGCCCGCCGGGCGTCCGGTAGACCGACGTCCCGGCCAGTGCCTGCGGCCCGTCGGCGGAGAACTGGGCGGAGAACTGCTCGATGGACTGGCCGGCCTGGGGCTTCGGGAACGCCGACGCGTCGACGTCCTGGGCGGCCTTCACCTCGTCGCGGGCCTTGGAGGAGACGTTCTCGATCGGGTCCCGAGCGGACGTCTCGTTCGACGACCCGCACCCGGCCACCACGAGCAATGCGACGAACGCGACAGACATCCTCACCAGCACGTCGGCGCAGGCTAGGGGGCGCGTCTAAGCGCCGTGTGTGTTGCAACGTTGGTCGAGTACGCCTGATCTCGTTTAAGCGGGCCACCGACGGGTCCGACATTCGTCTCATGCGCGCGCTGGCCATGGCCGTTCTCCTCCTCGTCCTCACCGGCACCGTCGCGCTGGCCAGCACGCCGGCGCCGACGTCGGTCGGCACGCTTTCGGGCCCCGCGCGCGACGTCACGCTCGGCCCGGACGGCAATCTCTGGCACACCACGTCGAACAAGGTCGGGTCGACGACCCCCGCCGGGGTGACGACCGAGACCACGCTCACCACCACCCCCGACCCCAGTGAGATCGTCTCCGGGCCCGGTGGCGCGTTGTGGTTCATCCACCACAGCGACGCGATCGCCCGCGTCACCACGGGCGGGACGGTCACGCTCTTCGACAACCTCGCCGTCAGGCCGGTCGGGCTCGCGAACGGGCCCGACGGGAACCTCTGGATCACCGGGGTCGACCAAGGCCTCGGCGGGATCCTCGGCGGGATCTTCAACTCGGACGTGATCGCGAAGATGAACCCGGCGGGTCAGATCACCGCGGCGTGGGACGGCTTTGCCAACGCTCCGACCGACATCGCGGCAGGCCCGGACGGAAAGCTGTGGTTCACCGAGCCGGGCGCCAAGCGCATCGGCAGCATCACCGTCAGCGGCACCATCACGGAGTTCGCGACGCCCGACCGGGCACAGTCGATCGCTGCCGGTCCGGACGGGAACCTCTGGTTCACCGAGGCCGACGACGCCGTCGGCCGGATCACCACGGCCGGCGTGGTGACGCGCTTCGGCGCTGCCGGGTTGAATCCCAGCGACATCACCTCCGGCCCGGACGGCGCCCTCTGGTACACGATCGACAAGGGCCTCGGACGGGTGGCCACGGACGGGACGATCACCACGCTCGACCTCGACCCGGCGCGGCCCGTCGCCGTGACCGACGGCCCGGACGCGGCGATCTACTACGCCGACTCGTCCGTCTCGTCGCTGGGGCGGATCGACCTGTCGGCGTCGCCGACCCCGACCCCGACCCCGTCGCCGACCGCGTCCCCATCGCCGACCGCGTCGCCGTCGCCGACCGCGTCGCCGTCGCCGTCGCCGTCGCCCGAGCCGTCGGCGTCGCCCGAGCCGTCCGCGTCACCCGAGCCGTCGGACTCACCCGACCCCGCCGAGCCCGCGTCGCCGACCCCTGAGCCGGCGGCGACCGTCCAGCCCACGCCCCCGCCCGATCCGTCGGCGTCGCCGACGCCCGGTCCGCCCCTCGTCGTCGTGCCGCCGGCGCCCGTCGTGAAGGAGACCGTGGTCGTCGCCGCCGACCGCGGCAAGGTCCGCGTACGCCCGCCCGGCGGTCACTTCGTCTGGATCGAGGCTGCATCGACCGTCCCGGTGGGCTCGCTGATCGATGCGCGCCGCGGCGCCGTCAGGCTGCGCACCGCCACCACCGACGGCGAGCAGGCCGGCACCTTCTCCGCTGGGCAGTTCACGGTCCGCCAGCGCCGCAGCGGGCATGTCGAGATCCACCTCCGCGGGCGCCTGAGCTGCACGGCCGCCGGCCGCCGGCTCGCCCTCACGGCCAAGAAGGGCAAGAAGCGCCGCAAGGTGTGGGGCAGCGACAGCGGCGGGAACTTCTCCACGCACGGGCGCGACAGCGTCACGACCGTGCGCGGGACGCGGTGGCTGACCAAGGACACGTGCCGCGGGACGCTGACCCGGGTCACCGCGGGGAAGGTCGTGGTGCGCGACCGCGCCACGGGCAAGCGCCACGTGGTCACCGCCGGCCACCGCCACTTCGCCCGGCACCGTCCGTGAGCGGGCACCCCGGCTCCAGTCAACCGGCATCCAGACCGACACTGAACCTATGCACGCCTTCGCAGCGATGGGTCTGGTCGTGGCGGCGCTCGCCGCCACGGCAAGCGGCGACGCCCCGGTCACACCGGTCGGCTCGCTGAAGGCGAGCGCGATCGGCATCACCCTGGGCCCGGACGGGGCGCTCTGGCACACGTCCACGCGCGCCGTGGGGTCCACGACGACGGACGGCGTCACCAAAGAGACCGACCTGGCCATCGACGCCAACGCCCGGGCCATCACCACCGGGCCGGACGGCGCGTTGTGGTTCGTCCATCACAAGCACGCGATCGGCCGCATCGCCCCCGGGGGGGACGTGACGGTGTTCGACGACCTCGAGGCCGAGCCCAACGGCCTGACCGCAGGCCCGGACGGCAACCTCTGGTACGCCGCCAAGGACGTCCGTCGGGGGGAGCCCAAGCCCGCCGTCGGACGCATGACCCCTGCGGGCGAGTTGACCATCTTCAGCGACGGCTTCAAGGCGCGGCCGCGCGACATCGCCGCCGGCCCCGACGGCGCCCTGTGGTTCACCGAGCCCGACGGCGGGCGCGTCGGGCGCATCACCACCGACGGCGTCGTGAGCGAGTTCGTCACCGGCGGGACCCCGACGTCGATCGCCGCCGGGCCCGACGGCGCCCTGTGGGCCACGGACGCCACCGGATCGATCACGCGGGTGGCGACCGACGGCGCCGTGACGCACTACGCCGAGGCCGGCACCAACCCGGGCGACATCGCCGCGGGACCGGACGGCGCGCTCTGGTACACGCTCGACGCGGGCTTCGCCCGCGTCACCACGGCTGGGTCGATCTACACCTGGTCCGTTCCAAACAGTGAGCCGGTGTCGATCGCGGCCGGTCCCGACGACGGCATGTACTTCACGGACGCGAACGCCGCAACGCTCCAGCGCATCGACATCAGCGCGGCAGCGCTCGCGATCGCCGCAGACCAGCCCTCGGCGTCCCCGACCCCGTCCGTCTCTCCGTCGCCCCAAGGGTCGCCGACCCCCGAGCGAGCGAGGACGATCGTCGTGGCGCCGGCCAAGGGCGCGGTGCGTGTGCGGATACCCGGACGGCGCTTCAAGCGCCTCGATACCGAGCTCGGCATCCCGGTCGGCTCGATCGTCGACACCCGCCGAGGCGCCGTCGCGCTCCGCAGCCAGACCCGGTCCGGGGAACAGAGGGGCACCTTCCGCGGCGGTCTGTTCCGGGTGCGCCAGGCGCGGACGGGGCACACGGCCCTCGACCTGCGCGGACGCCTCGACTGCGGGAACGCCACCGCTCAGACGGCGCGCAGGCGCCACAAGCGGCGCAGGATCTGGGGCAAGGACAGCGGGGGCGACTTCTCCACGCACGGGCGCGACAGCGTCACGACCGTGCGCGGGACGAAGTGGCTGACGCTCGACACGTGCCACGGGACGATCACGCGCGTCCGGAGAGGCAGCGTCGTGGTGCGCGATCGCGCCACCGGTGACCGCCACGTCGTCACCGCCGGCCACAGCCACCTGGCCCGGCACGTGCCATGAGGCGGCGGATCCTCGCGGCCGTCGTGGCCGGTGCGCTCGTCGCCGCGGTCGGCATCCTCGGGCTCACCGCGGGTCTCGAGCGCACGAGCTACGACGCGCGCATGCAGTTGCGCGGCGAGCAGCCGACGGACGAGGTCGCGGTGATCGCGATCGACGACCGCAGCATCAACATCCTCAACCGCTGGCCGCTGCGCCGCAACAAGCACGCGCAGGCCATCGACCGCCTGCGCGAGGCCGGCGTCGCCCGCATCGTGTACGACGTCCAGTTCACGGAGCCCTCGGACCGCCCGGCGGACGACCTCGCGCTGGTGCGCGCGGTGCGGCGTGCGCACGGCACCGTCCTGGCGACGGGGGAGAGCGACGGTGACGGCAGGACGAAGGTGCTCGGCGGCGAGGGCAACCTGCGCCGGATCGGTGCCTTCGCGGGCGCGGCCAACCTCCCCGCCGGTCCCGGTGGCGTCATCCGCCGCTACGACCAAGAGGTCGAGGGGCTGCCGACGATGACCTCGCGCGTCGTGCCGGAGGCCCGCGGCGGGCTGATCGACTTCGCCGGCCCGGCCGGCACCATCCCGACGTACGCGTTCGTGGACCTGCTCGACGGGCGCGTCCCCGCGTCCGCGCTGCGCGGCCGGGTCGTCGTCGTCGGCGCCTCCGCCCCGACCCTGCAGGACATCCACCCGACCTCGGCCGGCGGCAAGCGCCTGATGCCGGGCCCGGAGATCCAGGCCAACGCGATCTCCACCGCGCTGCGCGGCGACCCACTGCGGCCTGTCCCGCTGGCCGTCGGCTACGCGCTGATGGTCGTCTTCGTGCTGGCCGCGATCTGGCGGCCGCTCGCCGCCGTCGTGCTCGGCGCGGCGTACGCGGGCGCGGCCATGCTGGCCTTCGACGCCGGCGCGGTGCTGCCGGTCGTCGTCCCGCTGCTCGGCGCGCTCACCGCCGCCGGCGCGGTCGTCCTCGCCCGGGTCGGTGCCGAGGCGCGGGCCCGCCGCGTCCTCACCCGCGACCTCGCGCGCACCCAGCTCGACGCGGTCCAGCGGCTCGCGCGGGCCTCCGAGCTGCGCGACAACGAGACGGGCGAGCACATCGAGCGCATGAGCCAGCTGTGCGAGCGCGTCGCGCTCGAGCTCGGCTGGTCACCCACCGACGCGCAACTGCTGCGCCACGCGGCCACGCTGCACGACGTCGGCAAGATCGGCCTCCCCGACGCGATCCTGCGCAAGCCGGGACGCCTGACCGACGACGAGATCCAGACCATGCGCGTGCACGCGGCTCTGGGCGCGGATCTGCTGTCCGGCTCGAGCTCGCCGCTGCTGATGCTCGCTCAGGAGATCGCCCACACCCACCACGAGAAATGGGACGGCAGCGGCTACCCGGAGGGGCTGTCCGGCGAGCAGATCCCGCTGTGCGGACGGATCGCCGCGGTCTGCGACGTCTTCGACGCCCTGTCGTCCGCCCGCCCGTACAAGCGCGCGTGGACGACCAACGAGGTGATCGCCGAGATCGAGTCCCAGCGCGGCCGTCACTTCGACCCCACGGTCGCGGACGCGCTCGTCACCGTGATCGGTCGCACGCGGCCGACCGACCCCGGCTGGCGCGCCGACATCGCCGACGATCAGGCGAGCGACGCGGCTTCGGAGAGCGGCGTGCCGTCGACCGCGGACAGCGCTCGCTCGACCGAGGCGGCGACGCAGGTGAAGGTCGGCGTGTCGCGCTTGGTGTAGCGCGAGGACTCCGTCGTCCGCAACCGCTGGACGAGGTCCATGAAGTCGCGCGGCTCGTCGGTCTCGAAGGCGACCACGAACTCCTGGTCGTCGAGCCCGAACGAGTAGGACGTGTTGAGGTCGACGGTCGGGTACTCGCGGCCGACCTGGATGTGCTCCTGCATGATCCGCCAGCGCTCCTGCGGGTCGAGCAGGTACCACTCGCGCGTCTTGACGAACGGGTACACGAACATGTACTTGCCCTTCGCCGGCCGGACCTCGAGCCGCGACTCGTCGGAGTACTCGGACTCCTTGGTCAGCGCCAGGAACGAGTACGGGATGCTCGCCCAGCTCATCAGCCCCGACTGCTGCAGCACGACGTGGAACTCGTGGATGCGATCCAGGTTGGTCGCCTGCGTGAGCAGCATGAGGTCCGCGTCACCGCGCGTCCCGACCGTCGAGAACGCCCGCAGCAGCCGCTCCTCGGCGAAGTTCTCGCATGCGGCGACGAACTCCCGCTTGTGCTCGGCCCGCTCCTCCTCGTCGAGCCGCCGCCACGCGGGGTCGACCTTCAGGAACGTGTACTTGACGAAGTGACGCTCGCGGGCCATTGGCTCTGAGTCTACGCCGGAACCGCGGGCGCGTTCAGGCGCGCCATGAGGCTCGCGAACAGCCCGGCCGTGAAGAACATGAAGAGGCCGTAGACGGCGGCGGGACCGGCCAGCTCGTCGCTCACCGACGTGGCGATCGCGAGCGCGACGGTGGTGTTGTGGACCCCGAGCTCCATGGCGATCGCGGTCGACTGGCGGCCGTCCAGCCGCGCGGCGCGGGCAACCAGGAAGGACACGGACATCGCGAGGACGTTCAGCGTGATGACGGCGGCGGCGATGTCCCCGAAGGCGTCGGCGATGCGGTCGTACTCGGTGGCGATCGCGCCGGCGACGACGAGCACGAAGGCGACCAGCGCGATCGTGCGCGCGCGGCCCATGTGGGCAAGTGCCCACTCGCTCCGGCGCGCGCGGATGGCCATCCCGATCGACAGCGGCACGATCGTGATCAGGAAGACCCGCAGGGCGATGATCGGCATCGAGATCTCGTCGGTGATGTCCCGCGCGTCGAACCAGTCGGACGCCAGCGAGAGGTAGAGCGGCACGGTGACGACGGACGCGACGCTCGAGACCGCCGTCATCGACACCGACAGCGCGACGTCGCCGCGGGCGAGGTGCGTGAGCAGGTTGGCCATCGTGCCGCCGGGCGAGGCGCCCAGCAGGACCACGCCGACGGCGAGCACCGCCGTCAGCCCGTAGAGCTCGCCGACGAAGAACGCCAGCAGGGGGGAGACCACCAGCAGGTTGGCCAGCCCGATGCCGACGCCCTTGGGCGACGTCAGCACGCGCCGGAAGTCGTCGGTGACCAGGGTCAGGCCGAGCGACCCCATGATCAGGCAGAGCGCGAGGGGCAGACCGATGTCGGCGAACACCCCGCGATCCTGTCAGCCCGGGGTGCGCTCAGGCGGCGTCAGGCACAGCGAACAGCGTGGGGTCGCGGTCCGTGCCGCGGATGATCTCGTCCTCGGACTTCTCCGGAGAGACCAGCCGGCCCTGCTTCATGGAGAAGTAGATCGCCTGCGGGTGGTGGGACACGCGTGCGCTGCGCTCATGGCGATCGGAGGTGGCATCGTGACCGTGTCAGGTTTCTGACTAACGCGCGGGAATTGGCGGGACTGCGCCCTTCTGACAAAAGAACTGGGCGTTGGGTTCCGTTTCATCTGCATGCCGGGGCAGGGGGAGGCTTCATCGTTTGCTGCGCGCGCCGTTCTGGCCGCCGCGGCACTCTGCGGTCTGATCGCGATCCTGGCCGGCTGGACCGCCGCGTCGGCAGTCGCCGCGCCGTTGCCTGACGGGAGCAGGACGCAAGCGCTGCGAGCCGCGCCCACCAACGACGCGTTCGCGAACGCCGTCGCGCTCACCGCCGCCAACCCGGACGTCGACGGCACCAACGTGGACGCCACCGCGGAGGCGGGCGAGCCGAAGCACCTGGGCGTCGCGCGCCGGTCCGTCTGGTTCAGCTACACGGCACCGACGACACGAGAGGTGGCCATCACGAGCTGCGGCAGCACCTTCGACACGGTGCTCGCGGTCTACAACGGCACGGCGGTTGGCGCGCTCAGCCGGGTGCAGACCGACGACGACGGCGAGTGCGGCCTGGGCAGCATCGTCACCTTCGACGCGAAGGCAGGCACGAAGTACCGCATCGCGCTCGACGGCTACGGCACCGCCGCCGGCAGCTTCTCCATCCACCTCGACGTCCCGCCTCCCGGCGACCGGCGGCGCTCGGCGCTCGCACTGACCGACGGCGTCGTGCGGACCGGGTCGACCCAGCGCGCCACCGCAGAGGACGCCGAACCCGCGCACGCCGGCCGGGCTGCCTCCCGCTCGGTCTGGTTTCGGGTGACCCCGGAGCGCACGGGCCGCATCGTCGTATCCGCGTGCGGCTCGCGCTTCGACACAGTCCTCGCGGCCTATGACGGCGCCGCACCCGTGGCGGCCAACAACGACAACGCCGCAGTGTGCGGCGCGGGCTCGTCGGCGAGCGCGGTCACGTTCGCGGCCACCGCTGGTAATCGCTACGACATCGCCCTCGACGGCCCCGCCGGGGACTACCGCATCCGTGCGCTGTTCAACGACGATCAAGACGCCGGGACGCCTATCCGCGCCAACGCCGTCCTCGCCGGCTCGACGGTGGGCGCGAGCGGCGAACCCGCCGAGCCGAGCCACGGCGGAGCTGGCCAATCGGTCTGGTTCGCGCTCAATAGCGAGGCCGCCGGCCGCACGGTGACGCTCGATACGTGCACGGGGCCACTCGGCGGCCTCGACACCGTGCTCGCCGCGTACGCGAAGCAGGGCGGTTCCCTGGTCCCCCTGGCCGCCTCCGACGACACGGTCGGCTGCGGGCCGGCCGGGCACGGGAGCCGCGTTACGTTCACCGCCCCCGCGGTGCCTGTGCTCATCGCCGTCGACGGGAAGGGTGCGGCCGGGGAGTTCGCGCTGCGGTCGGCGTCCTCGCCCCCGAACGACAACCGGGCCGATGCCATGGTGATCGATCCAGCGGCGGTGGCCTTTCCCGGCAACACCGCCGGAGCCACGCGGGAGGGCGGCGAGCCGGCCCACGCCGGCGTCACCGGCGCACGCTCCGTCTGGTACCGCTGGTCGCCGGACGTGACCGGCGCGGTGGAGATCGACCTGTGCGGCACCGACTTCGCGACCCTCCTTGGGATCTATCGGGCAGGTCGCGCCGGAGCGCTCGAGGAGGTGACGTTCGACGCCTCGAAGCCGGATGAGGACCGCCTCAACGCGCCGGGCGACTACGGCGGGTTGCGCCTGCCCGAGACTGGCTGCGGCCGCCGTCTCGGCAGCCGGGTCCGGTTCGACGCGACGGCCGGTGCGCCGGTCCTCATCGCAGTCGACGGACGCGACGGTGAGGCAGGGGACTTCGTGGCTCGAATCGTGCGACGCCCGGTCAACGACAACATCGCCGACGCTCTCACAGTGAGCGACGAGGACCCCGTTCGGACGACGGACGTGCGGCTGGCGACGACTGAGCCCGGCGAGAATCCCGAGCAGACGCGGTCCGTCTGGTTCCGCTATGCCGCTGATGAGGACCGCCTCGTGACTCTCGCCGCCTGCACCTCGACAGTCGTGCTCGACGGCACCGACCTCAACAGTCCTCCGATCGACGGCGTCGAATGGGGGTGCGGGTCGAACCCGGCCCAGTTCGAGGCCCGCGCCGGCCACGTCTACACGATCGGCGTCTACGGGTCCACGGGGGAGACGACCCTGCGCCTGCAGGCGCCGGAGAACGACTGGCGCAGCTCCGCACGCCCGCTTTCGGCCGCCCGGCTGCGCACCCTCGGGTCGACGCTCGCGGCGACCGCCGATGCGGACGAGCCGGTGCACGCCGGCGTTGGCGGCGGGCACTCCGTCTGGTTCTCGGTCCCGGCGTCCTCCGGGCGGCTCGCGGTCGGTTCGTGCGGCAGCGGGTTCGACACCTGCTCGCCGCCTACAACGGAACATCGTCGGACCCGATCACGTCGGATGACGACACGCCGGGCTGCGGCCCGGATGGGACCGGCAGCCTCATGCGGCTGCCGAGCGGGTCCGAGCGGACAGTCGCGCTGGACGGCAAGGGTGACGCCCGCGGGACGTACCGGCTGGAGTTGATGCTCAACGACGACATCGCAGGGGCGGAGGCGATCCCAGATGTCGGAAGCCTCGACCGGCGCAACACGCTCGCCAGCGCCGAGCCCGGAGAGCCGGCGATCGGTACGCAGGCGGCGCAGCGTACGGCGTGGTTCACGCTCGACGACCTGCCGATCGGCGAGTCGGTCTCCGTGGACACGTGCGGGACCGGGCCTGGCGGCCTCGACACCGTGCTCGGCGTGTTCACGCCGTCGCTGAGCGTGGTGACCGCGAGCGATGACGTCGCTGGATGCGGGCCGGGCAGCCGCGGATCCCGCGCCTCGTTCACGGCGACGACCTCCCGGGCATACGTGGCCGTGGACGGCAAGGCAGGGGCCACCGGTGCGTTCCGCATCCGTTGGACGCGGCGTCCGGCCAACGACGACCGCGAGCACGCCGGGTGACGGCCGTGGACACCACGGCCACGCTCGAGCGCGCCACCGCCCAGGCCGGCGAAGGGGGGACGGCCGTCCCGCCGCCCGATCGGTGTGGTTCTCCTGGACTGCCGACGCGAGCGGGCCGGTGACCTTTGACCTCTGCGACGCGCCCTTTGACTCGGTGCTCGGCGTCTACGCGGACGGGGGAGCTGAGATTGTCACCAACGACGACGCGTCGGGCTGCGGCGACGCAGCCGAGCCACGTTCGACGCGACCCGGGGTGCGCATTTTCAGATCGCCGTCGATAGCCCCGACGCGACGGCCGCCGCCTTCAAGCTGTCGCGGACCTCCCGCCCGTCAACAACGCCTTCGAGGATGCGGCGGTCCTAAGCACGGACCGGTGGGCCCCGGGATTGGCGGGGACGACGCTAGGAGCGACGGCGCAGTCCGGCGAGCCCCTCATGCCGGCACCGCCGCCACCAAGTCCGTCTGGTACCGCGTCGACGTCCCCTCCGAAACGAGCGCGAGGGCCTTCGCGTACAGCACCTGCTACGGGAGCCCGGGTGTCAAGACGCGCATGGCGGTGTACCGCGGGACGTCGCTGACGACGCTGGTCCACGTCGCGTCGGCCCGGCCAGACATGGAATGCGACAACGGCTCCGTCGCGTCCTGGTGGCATCCGGCGGGCGCTGGCCCGGTGACCTACTGGATCGCGGTCGACGCCGTCGACGCGCAGGGGCCATTCAGCATCTATCCAACCTCCGCCGCGGCCAATGATGCGTTGGCTGCGCCGACAGCGGTCTACACGTCCACCGACGGCAACGGGTACGCGTCGGGTGATCTCGGCGTGGCAACGCTCGAACCAGGGGAGCGCGACCACGGTGCCGCGGGCCATACGGGCTCGCTGTGGTTTCAGTGGAGGGCGGTCCGTGCCGGCCGGGCCGACTCGACGTCTGCGGATCGACTCGCGGCGCAACCCCAGGCGAGGTCGGGATTGCGGTCTATCAGGGCGCCGACGCGGTCGCCGCGGGCGTCATGCCGCTGCTGCGACGCCGCAACCGGCAGCCCGGTGACCTTCACGGCGCAGGCAGGCGCGGTCTACAGCGTCGCCCTGACCCGCGGCCCGGGCGCGGGTGGCTATACGTCCATCAAGTTCAGCCTCCAGCCTGCTAACGACGATCGTGCGAATGCGCGGCTGATCCTGCCGTCTGAGAGCGCCGTCGTGGGCACCACGGCGGCCGCCACCCGAGAGCCGGGGGAGCCGAAGCACGCCGGCATCGAGGCAGGTTCGGTCTGGTACCGGTGGGTCGCGCCGGCCGATCAGAGGGCGGTGTTCGACATGTGCAACTACTACTTGCATCCCATCCTCGCGGTGTACACGGAGCGGGAGGGTGAGGTGGGCTGTCGCCGGCGCCGGATCGGGCGGCTGCGGGTCGACCACCGACGGGTCGCGCGTCACCTTCGATGCGGCCAAGGGCACCCAGTACCTGATCGCCGTCGACGCGAGGGGCGATGCCGGTTTCTACGAGGATTCCTGCTCAGGCTCCCACCGGCAAATGACGACTTCGCTGGCGCCATGCCGCTTGAGGCCGGGCAGACCGCCAGCGAGGACCTCGCGCGGTTCACGGCGCAGGCGGGCGAGCCGGCCCACCTCGGCGAGGCGGCGCGCGCCTCGGCCTGGTACCGCGTCACCGTGCCGCGCCGTGGGATCGTCACGCTGAGGGCATGCAACTTGCTGACCCGGCTGGCCGTCT
>CAVUFN010000022.1:0-10366 GCA_963740765.1 uncultured Solirubrobacteraceae bacterium
ACGGACGCCCGTCGGGCGCCGGCTCCATGCAGCACGCGCTCCCGACGGAACCGTCGGCCGGATTGGTGATCTTCACCGACGGCGGCAGGTTGGGCGGCGGGGTGGCGACGTTGATGGTCACGGCGTCGGTGGTGACCGCTCCCGCGTCGTCGGTCGCGCGCGCCGTGATCGTGTGCGGCCCCACCGGAACGCCCGTCAGGTCGAGCGACGGGTCCTCCCCGGTGGCGAACGGCACGCCGTCGCGCGCCCAGCTGATCTGCTCGGGCCGCAGCTTGAGATCGGGCTGGTTGAGGTCGCCGCTGGTCGACTTGAGCTGCACCGTCTCGCCCTGGAAGAAGGTCGCGCCATCGCTGGGCTGGGTGATCTCCAGCTGCGGCGGCGTGTTGGCGATCGTGATGCGCCGGCCCTCGACCGGGTCGTTGTTGCCGGGGAAGTCGGCGGTGACGCTGATGGCGTGCGACCCGTAGGGGAGGTCCACCGTGATCGCCGGCCCCGTGCCGATCACGCCGCCGTCGCTCTTCCAGACGAGGGTCGCCGCCGCGCCGCCCGGGTCGAAGGCGAAGGCGGTGAAGGTGAGCAGCTGGCCCTTCTGGTAGACGTCGCCGTCCTGCGGCGCCCGGATGTGCACCAGCCGCGGCAGGACCTTTCTGACCGCGGCCAGGGTGTTGACGTACTTCTTGACCTTCGGGTCCGATGAGCTCGTGGCCGTGCTCATCAGCGCGTCCTCGACCCCGCCGGTGCCGAGGCCCGGGTTGGCGGCACGGACCAGCGCGGCCGCCCCCGCGAAGTACGGGGAGGCGAAGCTCGTCCCGCTGACGGCGCTGACCGGTTTGGTGATGGTGGCGGGCGGGACCGGCGGCGTGTGGCCGGACAGCGTTGTCCCGGGCGCGAAGATGTCGACCTGCTTGTTGCCGTAGTTGGAGTAGTCCGCCTTGCCGGTGCCGTCCTTGGCGAGCGCGCCCACGCAGATGACCCCGGCGTTCTCGCACGGCGTCCACCACGTGTTCTCCCAGCAGGCGATGAAACAGCTGGTGTCGTCGACGTTGGTGTTGTCGTTGCCGGCGGAGGCGACGAGCGTCGTGTGGCTGCCCACGATCGCCGTCGCGAGCTCGAAAGGCAGCACGCTCCACGCGAGGTAGTAGGGCACGGGCGCGCCGTAGCTCATGTTGATGACGTCCGCGCCGCGGATGTCCGCTTCGGAGATGCCGACGATGCTCGTGCCGAAGTCGTAGTACTGGAAGCCGACGATCCGGTCCGCGACCGGCCCGCCGACGCCGGCCGTGCCGTTCTGGTCGTCGACCGCCCCGAAGGCGGTGGTGGCGACCTGCGTGCCGTGCCAGGGGCAGATCGACTTGCCGCAGTCGCCGAGGTTCTCGTCGCCGAGGCCGTGGAACGGAACGACCGAGAAGTCCTCCAGCGGCGTGCCGAAGTCGGACGGGTCGGTGGACGGCGAGAAGCCCATGTCGAGCACGGCGAGGCCGACCTTGTTCTGCGTCCGGCCGCTCTGCGCGAGCAGCTGCCAGGCGGCGGGCACGCCGGTCTGGGTCAGGTACTTCCAGTGGAACGGGTTCGAATTCCAAGCGTCGCCCGTGTCCGCGAAGCCGGTCGGGCCGTCGCCGTCCTCCGTCGCGCTGCCGTCGACGATCGCGGAGCCCTCGCCGACGATGTCGAGACCGACCTGGACGTCGCCGGCGGCGCGGGCCAGGCGGGCGGCGGCCGCGACCGTGTCCGCGCCGTCCTGGCTGGAGATGGCGGCGGCCGCGCCCCTGGATTTGCCGCCCAGGGCGGCGAGGTCGGCGGCCATCCGATCGGGGTTGGCGCGAGCCGGGTCGAAGCTGATCAGGTAGCTGTCGAGGCCGAGCTCGGCCTTGATCGTGCCGCCGAGCTTCTTGGCGAGCGCCTCGACCTTGCCCCTCTCACCGTGCACGAGCAGCTCGCCGACCGCGAAGTCGACGCTGTGGCCAAGGGCGTCGACGGTGGTGGCGGTGACCGTCCCGTCCGGGAGCTTGGGCGGCGCCTTCATCGAGGTGTCGACCGCGACGGTCGGCTTGCCGCCGCACGCCTTGCCCTTCTTCAGCGAGCGCAACACCAGCACGCGGGCCTTGACCGAGCGGGCGTCGAGCGCGCGCAGGCGGCGCTTGGCGGTCAGGCGGTGGTGCGCGGCGAGCGCGTCGGCCGCCTTGCACGTCTTGCCGCGCGCGAACGCCCGCCGCGCGCGCTTGGCCGCCTTGCGGCCCTTCGCGAAGTGGGTCTGCTTCTGGACGTGGGCGATCGCGGTGAGGACCTTCGCGCGCTTGGGCTTGGCGCCGATCGCCGTCGCCGGAAGGAGCAGAAGGGTCAGCAACATGACGGTCACGGCGCGCATGGCCCGGAGTCAACACCCGCGCGCTCGCCGCGTCAACTCCTAGAATCCGGCTTCGGTGGACCCCTTCACGCTCATCGTGACGGTGGGGATGGTCGCGGGGTTCCTCGCCATCCTCGCGCTCGGCCTGTGGCATCCCCGCTCCGGCGCCGACGTGCTCGACTGGCGGCCGACCCGCTCCGCCGAGCTGGAGGCGCAGAACGACATCGACGATGTTGCGCAGATGATCGCCGCGCAGAACCGCATGCGCGAGCGCAAGGGCAAGGCGGCGCGCACGCAGGACGACGTCGAGGCGCAGGTGCTGGACGACCAGCGCGCGCTGTCCGACTACGCCGACGCGTACTGGAGCGACCAACGCGAGAAGCGCGTGGGCCAGCTCAACGACGAGGGCGGCATCACCGTGTACGAGAAGACGTCGTGCTCGAACTGCCAGCGACTGACGCGGATCCTGGCCGAGCGCGGCATCGACTTCGACCGCGTCGACTACCACCTCGACCCGCTGCCGGCGGGACGGATCGCAGAGCTGCTGGCCAAGGCGGGGATCACCCCGCGCACCGCGCTCCGCCAGAAAGAGCCGGGCGCCGCCGCGCTGGCGGGTGCGTCCGACGCGGAGATCCTCGCCGCGATGGAGGCCGACCCGACGCTCCTGCAGCGCCCGATCGTCGAACGCGGCGACCGCGCCGTGCTGGCGCGGCCCGCCGAGCGCGTCCTCGAGCTCCTCTAGTCGCGCCGTTAGCGTCTGACCGCATGGCGCGAGTGCTGATCGTCGGGTGCGGAGGGCGCGGGCAGGCGCTCGCGCGCGAGCTCGTGGCGGCCGGGCACGCCGTCCGCGGAACGACCCGCGACGAGGCCAACTTCGAGGCGATCCGCGCGGCCGGCGCCGAGCCCTATCTGGGCGACCCGGACCGCATCGCGACGCTCATGGACGCGCTCGCGCAGACGACGATCGTCGCCTACCTGATGCGCACGGCCGGTAACCCGGACCTGCACGAGGGCCGGCTGCGGATGCTCACCGAGAAGATCGTCGACACGGGCGTGCGCGGCTTCGTCTACGAAGACGGCGGCGGCGAGATGATCGTCCGCGCCGCCCGCGCCACCTGGAACATCCCGATCGAGATCCTCGGCACCGACCCCGCCGACCGCGACGCTTGGCTGCGCGACGCGATGGCCGCGGTCACCCGACTTCTGACTCCTTGAGGTCGCCGCCCCACGCGATGTGGAAGGTTCCCTCGCGGTCGTTGCGCCGGTAGGAGTGAGCGCCGAACAGGTCGCGCAGCCCCTGGATCAGACCGGCGGGACCGACGGGGCGGCGGTAGCCGTCGTAGTAGGCGAGGCTGGAGCTGAAGGCCGGCGCGGGGACGCCGATCTCCGCGGCCCGGGCGACCACGCGCCGCCACGGATCCTGGGCGTTCTCGAGCGCCTCGGCGAAGAAGTCCGCGACCATCAGGTTGACCATCTCCGGCTCGTTGTCGTAGGCCTCCTTGATGCGGTCCAGGAACTTCGCGCGGATGATGCAGCCGCCGCGCCAGATGGTGGCCATCGAGCCGAGGTCGACGTCCCAGCCCTCCTGGTCGGCGCGCGCGGCCATCTGCACGAAGCCCTGGGCGTAGGAGACGATCTTGCTCGCGTAGAGCGCGTGCTCGAGGTCGTCGACGAGCGAGGCGTCGTCGCCCTGGGGCTCAGGGCCGCGCAGGCGCTCGGCGGCGGACTCGCGCTGGTCCTTCACCGCGGAGAGCGTGCGGGCGAAGACGGCCTCGGTGATGCCGGTGAGCGGGACGCCGAGCTCCAGCGCGTCCTGGGCGGTCCAGCGGCCGGTGCCCTTCTGCTCGGCGGCGTCCTCGACGATGTCGACGAACGGGCCGCCGCTCGCCTCGTCCATCTGCTCCAGCACGCGCGCGGTGATCTCGATCAGGAACGAGTCCAGTTCGCCCTCGTTCCACTGCTTGAACCTGGCCGCGATCTCGGGCACCTCGAGCCCGGCGCCGTGGCGCAGCAGGTCGTAGCTCTCGGCGATCAGCTGCATGTCGGCGTACTCGATGCCGTTGTGGACCATCTTCACGTAGTGACCCGCGCCGTCGGGGCCGACGTAGGTGCAGCACGGCGTGCCGTCGACCGTCGCCGCGATCGTCTCGAGGATCTCGCCGACGACCTCGTCGTAGGCCTCGCGCTCGCCGCCGGGCATGATCGACGGACCCTTGAGCGCCCCCTCCTCGCCGCCGGAGACGCCCACGCCCATGAAGCGGATGTCCTGCTCGGCCAGCGCCTTGAAGCGCCGCTGCGTGTCCTTGAAGAACGAGTTGCCGCCGTCGATGACGATGTCGCCGGGATCGAGGTGGGGGACGATCTCGTCGATGACCGCGTCGACCGGGTCGCCGGCCTTGACCATGCTCATCAGCACGCGCGGGCGCTCGAGCGCGCCGACCCACTCCTGAATCGACTCGTGACCCGTGATCGGCCCCTCGTCGCCGTGCTGGTCCATGAACGTCTGCGTCTTCTCGGCCGTCCGGTTGTGGACGGCGATCGGGATGTCGTGGGAGGCGACGTTGCGCGCGAGGTTCGCGCCCATGGTGGCCAGACCGGTGAGGCCGAAGTTCGTCATGGCTGGAGTGCTACCCGATCGAGCAGGTCGGCGACGATCCGCGCCGTCGCGCCCCAGATCAGGTCCTCGCCGACGAGGTAGGTGTCCGTGCGGAACGGCAGGCCGCGGCGGACGAGCCGGCGGCGGTCGTAGCCGTCGCGAACGGCACGCAGGGAGAGCTCGAGGACCTCGTCGACCTCCTCGGGCTGCAGCGTCCATTCGGTCTCCGCGGCGATGATCCCGACGACGGGGTAGATCGCGTAGTCGGTGACGAACGTGGGGACCGGCGGCAGTGCGCCGACGACCTCGACGCGGTCAGGCTGGAGTCCGATCTCCTCGTGCGCCTCCCGGAGCGCCGTGGCGATCGCGTTCGCGTCACCCGGGTCCTTGCGGCCGCCGGGGAACGAGATCTCGCCGGCGTGGCGCTTGAGGTCGGCGCGGCGGCGGGTGAAGACGGCGTGCCAGTCGCCCGCGCGCTCGAACATGGGGACGAGCACCGCGGACTCGCGGCCGTTGACGGGCATGGAGGCCGCGGCCTCCGGGTCCAGCAGGACCGCGCTCAGGGTGTTCCCGTTCAGACGGGCGCGACCCGCTGCACGCGCTCCTCGAAGGCGACCTCGCCCTCCAGCGTGCGGTGGATGGGGCACTTCGCGGCGATCACCAGCAGGCGTTCGACCTGCTCGTCCGTCAACGCCTCGGGAAGGCGCAGGACGAGCTCGAAGTTGGTCGGGCGCCCGCGCTCGCCGGGCTGGTAGTCGCAGTCGACCTCGCAGCCCGTCATGTCCCAGCCCTTGCGCTCGGCGTACATCTGCATCGTGATGGCGGTGCAGGAGGCCAGCGCCGCGGCGAGCAGCTCCTCCGGGCTGGGGCCGAGGTCCCTGCCGCCGGCGGCCTCGGGCTCGTCAGCCGTCAGCCGGTGCTCGCGGACGCGGACCGAGTGCTCGAACTTCCCTTTCCGGACGGCGATCGCGCGCATGGATTTCGATGCTACTCCTCGGCGAGCGGGTTGAAGAGCAGGCCGGTCAGGACCTTCGGGAAGAAGTACGTCGACTTGGGCGGCATCACCTCGCCGGCGGCCGCGATGTCCCGGATCTGCTGGACGGGGACTGCGCCGGTGAAGAAGGCGGCGTCGACGTCCTTGTCCACGATGCGCTGCTTGGCCTCGGCGAAGTTGCGCGAGTAGTCGAGCCCGTTGAAATGCGAGATGTCGTCGTCGGTCATCTCCAGCGGGCCCTTGAGGAGCTTGGTCTCGAGAACGGCGGTGTCCAGCGCCCCCAACGGCCCGGGCGGGCGCTCGCCTTTCAGCGTGAGGCGGTAGCCCTGCTGGAAGTGCGAGTCGACGTAGCCGAGCTGGATGCTCGATCCGTCCGGCGTGGGCTCGAGGTCGTCGAGGTCGATCGGCTCGACGTCCCAGTCGCGCTTGAGCGCGGCGCCGAGCGCCTCCTGGCGGTCGGAGTCCTTGAGGTCGGTCAGCAGCCGATGGGTGGGGAAGACGGTCAGGCCTGGGTCCTTGAGGGAGACGAGGCAGGCGAGCACGTAGCGGTGCGGCCCCTCCTGGGCCCCGATCTCCTCGGCGTAGACGCGCGCGGTCTCGTAGCGGTGGTGGCCGTCGGCGATCAGCAGCTCCCCGACGTCGAAGCCCTCCGTCGCGGGGACCCGCCAGAGCCGATGACGGGTGCCGTCGGCGTCGGTCACGTCGGCGAAGGGTTCACCTTCGGCCTTCGGAAGATCGACGTCCGCGTCGTGCAGGCAGAAGATGGGGGAGAGGTTCGCCTTCGTCGCGCGCGTGAGGTTGAGCCGGTCCTCCTTCGGGCCGGGATGCGTGCGCTCGTGCGGGCGGATGCGGCCGGCGCCGTACTCCTCGACGCGCACGCGCGCGAAGAACCCGGTGCGCGTGTAGGCCTTGCCGTCGGGGCCGGTGTAGTCCTGGACGAGGACCCAGAACGCGGGCTCCTCGTCACGGACGAGCGTTCCGTCGGCGCGCCAGCGGGCGAAGATCGTGGCCGCGTGGCCGTAGGGATCGTCGCCGACCGGGAGGTCGATCTCGACCACGTTGTGCTCGCTGCGCTGCTTGAGCTGGGCGCGCTGCGTGGGGTCGATCACGTCGTACGGCGGCGCCACCACGTCCTCGATGCGGCTGTTGGTCGGGTCGTAGTGGAGGGCCCGCAGGGGCTGGACGTCGGCCATGGCGGCGAAGCTAGTACGTCGGGACCGGGGCGGCTGCTTGGCGCGGCGCTGGCCCAGCGGGTCGTCGCGGCGTACGGCCGCGACCGCGTCGGGCTCGACTTCGTCGGCCCGGGCTGGGCGGGGCTCGTCCTGGTCATGGCGCTCGGGATGATCGTCTGCATCGACGTCTTCAACCCGGTCTTCTCGACCTACGTGCTCATGCTCGCGACGCCACTGCTGCTGCGTCGCCCGGCGCCGGCTGCTGCTGCGATTGGACCCACGCCACCGCCGCCACCACGATCACCACGCCCGCGACCTGCGGCGCGCTGAGCACCTGGTCGAGCAGCGGCCAGGCGACGATGCTCGCGATCACCGGCTCGAGCGTCGCCACCACTCCGACCCGCGCCGACGGCAGGTGGCGCAGGGCGGTGAAGAGCAGGATGAACGGGACCAACGTCCCCACCACCCCGACGCCGAGCCCCAGCGCGATGTGCTCCGCGTCGTCGAAGAGCGCGAACGGAAAGGTCCACGGCGGCCGGGCGATCACCCACACGAGGCTGCAGAACCCGAAGCCCCACACCAGCGTCGTGCGCGCGTCCAGCGTCCGCCCTGCCTTCTCGGACGCGGTCAGGTTGATCGCGAAGGTCACCATCGCCGCGACCGCCCACAGCAGTCCGACGCCGTCGATGCCGTGCGCGTCGTAGGCCTTCACGACGAAGAAGGACCCGATCACGCTGAGCACACAGGCGCCCCACAGCGCCGGCGCGGCCTTGGCTCCCCTGAAGATGCGGAGGACGATCAGGATCAGCAGGGGCGCGAGGTACTGGATCGTCAGCGCCACGCCGATGTCCAGTCGAGCGATCGCCGCGAAGTACGTCGACTGCACCGCCGCGAGCCCGAAGATCCCGACGACCGCCAGCTGCGGCACGTCCGTGCGATGCACCCTCAGCAGCTCCCGGTTCGAGGTCGCCAGCCATGCCACCAGCAGCACGAAGGCCAGCACCGACCGCAGCTCCGTCAGATGCCACGCGCTCACCCCGTCATCCAGCAGCACCCGCGCCATCACCCCGCTGATCGCGAACAGCGCCGCCCCCGTCGCCGTCAGCGCGTATCCGAGCTTCGGCGAGCGGTTCACCACGGTGGGCATTCAAGCGTCCGGCCGCAATGGGGACGAGAAGTGCGAGCTGGTGTGCGCCAACTGTCACGCGCTCCGTACCATTGACCGTCGAAGCGGGGCGTAGCGCAGCCTGGTAGCGCGCAGCGTTTGGGACGCTGAGGCCGCGGGTTCGAATCCCGCCGCCCCGATCTTCGCCGGGCCGGATGCGAAGCGCGCGCGGGTGCCGAACCCACCCAAAGTCGGACATAGACCGGGTTTGGGTGGGTTCGCGCGGTGCTGAGTGGCGGCGCGGCTCTGACGCGGGCTCAGGTCCCGAGCAGCCGTCCGGTCGCGCGGCGGTAGCGGTCCGGCGCGGCCGGGTCGCCGTAGAGCTGGATCGCCTGGTTGGCGGCGACGGCGAAGGCCTCCAGCTCGAAGACGAGCTGGGCGGGGTCGGTGTCGGGGTCGAGGTCGCCGGCCTCGATCGCTGCGCGGACGTCGGCCTCGAGCACGCGGTGCCAGCGCGCCAGTGCCGCGGCGACGGCGTCGCGGACCGGCCCGGGCCGGCCGTCGAACTCGGGGGACGCGCCGGCGAGGAAGCAGCCCCCCGGGAAGCACGGCTCGGACAGGTAGGCGATGCGCGTCTCGCACAGGGCGCGCAGGCGGGGGAGGCCGGGCGCGGCGTCGGCTGCGGGCCGCCACACGGTGTCGGTGAAGATCTCGACGCCGCGCTCGACGGCGGCGAGCTGGAGCGCCTCCTTGGAGCCGAACGGGCCGACGACGCCGGCCTTGCTCATCGACAACTCGTCGGCCAGCGCGCCGATGGTCAGTCCCTCGAGGCCGGAGATCGAGGCGACGTCGACGGCATGGGCGAGGATCGCCTGGCGTGTTCCGGCGGCGGCGGCGACGGAGCGGCGGGGACTCATGCGAGGAAGACTAGCTTAGCGAACGATCGTCTGCTAAATATCCAGAGATGCACATCCGCCGCCTCGGCTTCGCCGGCCTGCACCTGACCTCGGGCGAGGACTCGCTCGTGATCGACGCCATGACCACGCTCGGGTCGATGACCCGCTTCGTCGGGGAGGCGCGGGAAGCGCTTCCCGAGTCGCCGCCCGCGCGGCTCGGCCTCGTCACCCACCTGCACCGCGACCACGCCGACGCGGGCGCGCTGCGCGCCGCGGGCGTCCAGCGCGTCCTGCGCCCCGCTCCGTTCCCCGGCGACGGGCTGCAGACGATCGGCTGTGCGGAGGCCGAGGCCGAGCTCGAGGGTTTCGAGCAGCAGGTGGTCGACACGTGGGAGACGGTGACCGACGGGCCGTTCTCGATCACCGCCGTCCCGGCGTCCGACGGCTTCGGTGACCCACAGGTCTCCTGGGTCGTCGAAGCGGACGGGACGCGCATCCTGCACGCCGGCGACACCCTCTTCCACGGGTGGTGGTGGCTGATCGGCATGCGCTGCGGGCCGATCGACGTCGCCTTCCTCCCCGTCAACGGCGCGGTCGCCGACCTCCCGCACCGCCAGCCGCCCTCGCCGCTGCCCGCGTGCATGGACCCGGAGCAGGCCGCCGTCGCCGCGTCGCTCGTGCGTGCCGGCGTCGCCGTCCCGATCCACTACGGCGCGATCCACTGCCCGCCCGTCTACGCCCAGGTCGACGACCCGGCCGGCAGCTTCGAGCGCGCAGCGGCGGCCGTCGGCGTCGAGGCGCTCGTCGTCGCGCCCGGCGACGCGGTCACTCCGCTCGCGTCATCTCCAGCAGCTTGAGCACGGTGTTCCAGTTGCGGTCGGTGCCGAGCTTCGGGAGCTGCTTGCCGAGCAGCTTGCCCAGCGGCGAGTTCTGCATGCCGTTGGCGTAGTGGCAGTAGACCTCGCGGCCGGCGATCCGCACGCCCTCGGGATCGAGCTCGGCGTCCTCGAGCGCCTTCGCCGCGTCCGCCGGACAGCGCTCCGACAGGAACAGGACGTGCAGCTCCTTGCCGCCCGCCTCCGGATACGGGTTGTCGTCGACGACCTTGGCGAGCTGCTTGGCCGTCCGCACGATCACCGGCGTGTCGACGTCGAACCGCGTCGCGATCTCCTGCTGGAGGTCGCGCTCGAGCTGCGCCGGCTTCTTGGTCGACTGGAGCACGATGTTCCCGCTCGCGATCAGCGTCTGGACGTCGTTGT
>CAVUFN010000023.1:0-30136 GCA_963740765.1 uncultured Solirubrobacteraceae bacterium
CTGAGATCGCCGGGGGGCCTGCCTCGGGGCGCGAGGGCGCGAGCGACTGCGCCTCGCGACCCCTGGCTCAGCCCGGCGGCAGCTCGGTCGGCGACTGCGTCGGCGCCTGCTGCTGCACCGTCTGCGTCTTCGCGGGCGCCGGGTTCGCGTTTACCGGGGTGCTCGACGGGGGCGCCGGCGGTGGCGTCGCGGGCGGCGGCGGAGGAGGTGGCGGCGGCGGCTGCGGGCAGTCGTCGTCCGGGGGCGTGATCTTGACCTTGGGCGGGCGGTCGGCGACGGGTGCGACCGGGTGGTGGTGCGACGGCTCGGGGTCCTCCTCACCGGGCGGCGGGCCCGGCGTCTGGGTTGCCGCAGGGGTCGGCGTCGCGGTCGGCTGCTCGGTCGGGCCGGCCCCGGGCTCCCGCGTTGGGTCCGGACCCGGATCCTGGGTCGGTTCCGGCGCCGGTGAGGCGGTCGGCTCCGGCGAGGGGGACGGGGACGCGCTGGGGATCGGCAGCGGCAGTTCGGGCGCGCTCACGGCCGGGGCCTGCGCGACGGGGGTGGTCGGGCGTGCGGCGCCGGTGGGCGGGCGCTGGGTGACGGGGCTGGCGCCCCCGCCGGCCGACGGCGCGGGCAGCTCGGGGGCGGTGGTGGCGGGGTCGGAGGGCACCGCGGGGCCACCGATCGCGCCCGGCGCCGGGTCGGCGGGGACGGAGGGCGAGGTCGGCTTGATCGTCACGCCACCGCCGGGCTGGTAGGCGCCGCCGTCGCTGGGCACGGGCGCACCTTCGCCGCCGCCGACCGTGCCGCCGGGCAGGCCGATGATCCGTGCCGGGCCGGCGTCGGGACCGGGGACGATGCGCACACCGTCCGGGAGGCGCCGGCGCTTCGCGGCCTCGACGGGCGCCTTGTCGGTGGGCGGCACCGCTTGCGCGAGCGGCGCGGTCTGCGCCGGCCGCGACTCGAGCGAGGAGCCGGGCCAGTCGCTGAAGCCGACGAGCGGCCGGACCAGGCTGGAGACGAGCAGGGGCGCGACCACCGCCCATCCGACGATGTTCAGCGCAGCCAGGATTTTGAGCCTTGTACTCATTACACGTGTTCCAGGTAATTCGGGCGGCCGGTTGCCTGATGGCTCCCCCGAGCCGACGCGTCCACCGTGCACTTCATCATGGCACCCGGCGGTCATCCCGACCACGGGGTCGATACCCGATCCCGGTTACATAACAACGTAGCTCGCACCAGAAACCAGCGACCTACCGTGTGACCGGATGCTGACGCCCCGCCAGGAGCAGATCTTGCGGAAGGTCGTGGACGCTCATTCGGCGTCCGGCCAGCCGGTGGGCTCGAAGGCGCTGGCGGCGCAGCCGGACGTGACCTACGGGCCGTCCACCGTCCGCAACGAGCTGGCGGTGCTGGAGGAGCTCGGCCTGCTCGCCCACCCGCACACGTCGGCGGGGCGGGTCCCCACCGACGCAGGCCACCGCTACTTCGTCGACAAGCTGCTCCCGGCCGATCCCGCGCACCGGCGCACGGTCGAGCTGAGCCTCGTGCGCCGCGAGGTCGACGATGCGATGCGGACGACGACGGAGACCCTGTCGCAGCTCACCAGCCTGATGGCGATCGTCTCCGCGCCGCCGATCCAGACCGCCACCGTCCGCCACGTCGAGGTCCTGCTGCTGCAGCCCCAGGTGCTGATGGTCGTCGTCATCACCTCCACGGGAGGCGTGTCCAAGCGCGTCTTCACCTTCGATCGTCCGGTGGACAGCGGGCTCTCCGCGTGGGCCGCGTCCTATCTCAACGAGCAGCTCGCCGGCCGGCCACTCGGCGCGCGCACCCTGCGCGCGCGCCTCGCCGACCCGACGCTCGATCCCACCGAGCGCACCTTCGTCGCGTCCCTGATGCCCGCCTTCACGGAGCTCGAGGCGGCAGCCGAGACGACGCTGTACGTGGACGGCGCCCACCGGCTGCTCGAGCGTGACGGCGACGTCGAGCAGATCCAGGCGCTGATGGAGATGCTCGAGCGTCGCGCGCTGCTGCTCGGGGCGCTCAAGACGGCGCTCGACAGCCGCGAGGTCTACGTCCGCATCGGCTCGGAGAACGAGCTGCCCGCCCTGCGCTCGATGTCGCTGGTCGCAGCCAACTACGGGCTGCCGGCGCGCAATCTCGGGACGGTGTCGCTCGTCGGCCCGACCCGCATGGACTACGGCGCGATCATCGGGACCGTCCGCGCGGCCGCCCTGGAGCTCAGCCACTTCGTCGAGGAGGTCTGGGTCGATGGCTGAGAGAGGGACCAAGCGCGATTACTACGACGTCCTGGGGATCGGCCGAGACGCTGATGGGACTGAGATAAAAGGGGCGTTCCGCCGGCTCGCCCGCCAGCTGCACCCGGACCGGAACCCGGATGACCCGACCGCCGAGGAGCGCTTCAAGGAGGTCGCCGAGGCCTACGAGGTCCTCAACGACGCCGAGCGCCGCCAGCTCTACGACCAGTACGGGCACGACGGCCTGCGGGGCGGCGGCTTCGACCCCGGCTTCGACCAGTTCGGCTCCTTCAGCGACCTGTTCAGCGCGTTCTTCGGCGGTGGCGGGCGCCGGTCCGGGCCGCGCCAGGGCGCCGACGTCGGCGCGACGGTCGCGATCGACCTGATCGACGCCGCGCGCGGCACCCGCACCGAGATCGTCTACGAGGTCGTCGAGCGCTGCGACCACTGCCACGGCAACGGCGCCGAGCCCGGCACGCCGATCGAGACGTGCTCGACCTGCGGTGGCCAGGGCCAGGTCCAGCAGGTCATGCAGACCGGCCTCGGCCGCATGGTCCGCACCGGCGCGTGCCCGACGTGCGGGGGAGACGGCAAGGTCGCGCAGACCCCGTGCGAGGTGTGCGCGGGCGACGGCGTCGTCCAGGCCGAGAAGCGCGTCGAGGTCGACATCCCCGCCGGCATCGCCGACGGCCAGCGCATCCGCGTGTCCGGCCGCGGCCACGCGGGCGAGCCGGGCGCTCCGGCCGGCGACCTGTTCGTGCAGGTCCGCGTCCGGGAGGACGAGCGGTTCCTCCGCGACGGCGACGATCTCGTCACGGTCGTGGACGTCCCGGCCCCGCGGGCCGCGCTCGGAACGACCGTCCCGGTGCCGACCCTGGAGGGCGAGCGCGACCTGGAGATCCCCGCCGGCACGCAGCCGGGCGAGGTCAAGACCATCCGCGGCGCGGGCATGCCGCCGCTGCGGCGCGGCCGGCCGGGCGACCTGCGCGTGGTCGTCAACGTCACCGTCCCGCGCAAGCTCACCAAGGACCAACGGCGCCAGCTCGAGGCACTGGCCGACTCCTTCTCCGACGACGCGTTCGCGTCCGACGAGAGCCTGCTCGGCAAGCTGCGCCGCCTCGTGGGAAGTTGATCCGCCTCTGCGTTCGGGTCGCGGGCGACAGCGACGGCGTGGTCCTGGCCGAGCTGCTCGAGCTCTCACCGGCCGGGGTCGAGGAGGTCGAGCACGGTGACGAGGTCGAGTACGTCATCTACGGTGCGCCGGGCGAGCTGCCGGCGCTGCCGACGATCGAGACGGTGGTTGGCGACGTGCTCGTGGAGGTGTCCTCGACCGAGATCGCCGACGACTGGCACGAGCGCTGGAAGCGGTGGCACCAGCCGGTCCGGATCGGCCCGCTGCGGGTCGCGCCGCCGTGGGACGCTGATCTGACCCCACCCACCCCTGACATCGTCATCGACCCGGGCCAGGCGTTCGGGACGGGGGGCCACGCGACCACGCGGCTGTGCCTGGAGCTCCTGCTCGAGCTCGAGCCCCGCGGCGCCTTCGCGGACTGGGGCTGCGGCTCGGGCGTGCTCGCCATCGCGGCGGCGCGGCTGGGCTGGTCACCCGTGACGGCGGTCGACTACGACCCGCTCGCCGTCGACGCCACGCGCGAGAACGCTGCGGTCAACGGGGTGACCCTCGAAGTCGGCCAGGTCAACCTCCGCGAGCGGCCGGGACCGTCCGCGCCGACCGTCTGCGCGAACCTGCTCAAGCCGCTGCTCGTCGAGGTCGCCGCCGCGCTCGTCGAGGCCCCGGAGCACCTGATCGTCTCCGGCCTCCTCGACCACGAGGCGGACGACGTCGCCACCGCCTTCGCCCGTGAGGTCCGCGCCCGCCGCTCAGCGGAGGGCTGGACCGCTCTTCTGCTCTAGCACCGAGGCCGCGCCGCGGCACCAGCGCAGCCGGCCCGGACGGACGCCGCGGTCGACCCGGATGACCTCACCGTCGGCGTCCAGCCAGGTCAGGTCGATCGGGAAGCGCATCGTGAACGTGTGCACGCTGCGACAGCGCGGGATCAACAGAGCCTCGTCGGCGGGCATGTCGCGGCGGAACCCGAGGCCGCGCGCACGTTGCAGCAGGGTGTCGGCTCGAACCACTCTCATCTCCTCTAAGTAGGTCCGGGCCGTGCCTATCCTCTCAGTGGTGATCGCCGAGCAGATCTCCACCGACGTCAGGACCGCGCTCAAGGCGGGGGACCGCGGGCGGGCGTCCGCGCTGCGCCTCGTCCTCGCCGAGCTGCAGAAGGACGCCAAGGAGGGCCCGGGCGACGAGCAGGCCGTGCTGCGCCGCGAGCGCAAGCGCCGCCGTGACGCCGAGGTCGCCTTCCGCGACGCCGGCCGCACCGAGCTGGCCGAGCAGGAGGCCGCCGAGGGCGCGCTCATCGACACCTACCTCCCGCAGCAGCTCTCCGACGCCGAGCTCGACGTACTCGTGCAGGCCGCGATCGAGGAGACCAACGCCCAGTCCCTGCGCGACATGGGCACGGCGATCAAGCACGCGATGGCGGCTGCCGGCGGCCGCGCCGAGGGCGCTCGCGTGAGCGCCAAGGTCAAGGCGGCGCTCACTTAGTGGCCCGCCGGCAGATCGAGGTCCCCAACGACGTCGCCGCGGAGCTCGCCGGCTCCCAGGACCGCGTGCTGCGCGAGCTCGAGGAGCAGCTCGGTTGCGAGATCTTCCTGCGCGGCAACCTCGTCACGCTCGACGGGGAGGCCGAGGCCGTCGCCAACGCCGCGACCGTGATCCGCGAGCTCGGCACGCTCGTCTCGCGCGGCCACGAGCTCGGCCCGGCGACCGTCGAATCGGTGACCTCCGTCCTCGGCGACAAGGCATCCCCGACCCAGGTGCTGGAGGACGTCGTCTGGCGTCATCGCAGCCTCCGCGTCGCGCCCAAGTCGGTCAACCAGAAGCGCTACGTCGACGCGATCCGCCAGCACACGGTCACCTTCGGGATCGGCCCCGCCGGCACGGGCAAGACGTTCCTGGCCATCGCCATGGCGGTCGCCGCCCTATCGCGCCGCGAGGTCAAC
Source organism: uncultured Solirubrobacteraceae bacterium (assembly GCA_963740765.1). Taxonomy (GTDB): domain Bacteria; phylum Actinomycetota; class Thermoleophilia; order Solirubrobacterales; family Solirubrobacteraceae; genus DATLGB01. The sequence continues at coordinate 5,310 of CAVUFN010000023.1, forward strand.
CGCATCATCCTCACCCGTCCTGCCGTCGAGGCCGGCGAGCGCCTGGGGTTCCTGCCGGGCGACCTCATGGCCAAGGTCGACCCGTACCTGCGCCCGCTCTTCGACGCCATGAACGACATGCTCGACCCCGAGCGCGTCACCGCCCACCTCGAGAAGGGCGTCATCGAGGTCGCCCCGCTGGCGTTCATGCGCGGAAGGACGCTCAATGACTCGTTCGTGATCCTCGACGAGGCGCAGAACACGTCGCCCGAGCAGATGAAGATGTTCCTGACGCGGCTCGGGTTCGGGTCCAAGATGGTCGTCAACGGGGACGTGTCGCAGATCGACCTGCCGCGCGAGTCGCGGTCCGGGCTCGTCGAGGTGGGGGAGATCCTGCGCGGCGTGGAGGGCGTGGGGGTCATCCACTTCGGCAACGCGGACGTGGTCCGGCACAAGCTCGTCCAGCGGATCGTGCAGGCCTACGCCGACCATGCGGAGCAGTCCGCCCCGAACCTGAGTGCGAAGCGTCGAGCTTGATGTCGAGGGCGACGCGCTCGCTGCGGAACGGATCGAGTTCCTCGCAGCGGTGGCGCTGGCGAGCGCCGGCGTCGCGGACGGGCACCTCGCGGTGAGCTTCGTGGACGCGGACGCGATCGCGGCGCTCAACGCCGAGCACCGGGGCAAGCCGGGCCCGACGGACGTCCTGTCGTTCCCGATCGACGGGGCGGACCCGGACGTGGCCGGCGAGCGCGAGCTGGGGGACGTGGTGATCTGCCCGGAGCACACGGTCGACCTCGAGGAGGCGGTCGTCCACGGCGTCCTGCACCTCGTCGGGATGGATCACGAGACCGACGCGGGGGAGATGCTCGCGCTGCAGCACCAGGTGATGGCATGGACGCGGTGACGCGCTCCGGGTTCATCGCGCTCGCGGGCCGGCCGAACGTCGGCAAGTCGACGCTGGTCAACGCGATCGTCGGCCGCAAGGTCGCCATCGTCTCCGACAAGCCGCAGACCACCCGGCGCGCGATCCGCGGCGTCGCCACGAACCCATCCCCACCCACCCCGTGGCAGGCGGTGCTGTGCGACCTGCCCGGCGTGCAGAAGCCGCGCGACCTGCTGACGACCCGCATGCAGAAGCGCGTCGAATCCGAGCTGGCCGAGTCCGACGGCGTGCTCTTCGTCGTCGACGCGGTCCAGGGCGTGGGCGGGCCGGGCGACCGCTTCATCGCCCAGGCGGTCGCCGGCGCGAAGCCGCCGGTGACGCTCGTGGTCAACAAGTCCGACCGGCTGCGCCCCCACCAGATGGCGCTGCAGCTCGAGGCCGCCGCGGCACTCGACACCGAGTTCGGCCTCGACGCCGAGATCTTCCCGGTGTCGGCGCGCACGGGGGAGGGCGTGGTCGCGCTGACCGAGCGCATCGCCGCCCAGCTGCCCGAGGGCCCGTTCTACTTCGAAGAAGGCGAGGTGTCCGACCTCACCGAGGACGTCTTCCTCGCCGAGCTCGTCCGCGAGCAGGTGCTGCGCCGCACCAAGCAGGAGGTCCCGCACGCCGTCGAGGTCCAGGTCGAGGAGATCGACGCGCGCGAGGACGGCCTCGTCACGGTCCGCGCCGCCGTCTGGGTCGAGACGGAGTCCCAGAAGGGCATCCTCATCGGCAAGGGCGGCGCCATGATCCGCGACATCGGCACCGCCGCCCGCAAGGAGATCGAGCTCGAGGTCGCCGCTCGCGTCCACCTCGATCTCTCCGTCCGCGTCCGCCGCTCCTGGCGCGCCGACGACGCGCTGCTGGACCGCCTCGGGATCAGGTGAAGGCGCAGCAGCGCCAGTACGTCCTCGACGTCCGCGGAAGAGACGATCGGCCGGGCGGCGAGCTTGGGGGAGTGGGGGTTGACGGGATGCGGGCCGACGCGGCCGGCGTCGGCGCTGTCGCTCGCGCGCTGCCGGCTCGCGAACCCGGGGGACCGCGCCGCCGCGGGCGGCGCCGGTCCCCGGGCCTGGCGCTGAAACCCCGCGGGGGCCCGCCTCCGGCGACCTCTCAGCGGTCCAGGTAGGCCCGGATCTGGCGGGCGACGTCGGTCTCGAGCTCGCCGAGGGCGCCGTTGACGTCGACGAGATGCAGGCCCCAGCCGGCGTTCGGCGTGGCGCTGAGGTGGCGGGCGCCGGCGACCGCCTCGAGCTTGAGGACGTGGTTGCCGTTGATGTGCTCGCAGCGGCCGCGGTAGCGGTCGGCGGGCTCGAGCCAGGTGGTTCCCGCAGTCGGCAGCGGCCCGCCCCAGAGGACCTCGATGCCGGCGCGGATCGTCGGCCCGGCGAAGCGCTCGGACGGGTTGATCGTGGTGAAGGACCGGCTCGCGTTGGCGGCGATCGACGCGGGATTCACGCACGCGACCTCGAGCTCGTCGCCGACCGCCTCGCCCGTCAGCGCGTCGGTCCCGCCCGCACGCCCGAACACGGCGTCGGCGGGCGGGTCGTCGAGGAAGGTCGAATAGGCGATGACGCAGCCGGTCTGGCGCCCGCGCGTGCACAGCGGGACGTGCGCGAAGTCCCCGCCGCGGTCGCTGCCGCGGCGCACCAGCACGTTGCCGCCGAGCAGCAGCGCCGACACCAGCCGGCGGCGCACGCGCGCGCGGTCGTCGATCTCCTCGGCCACGAGCCGCCGCAGCATCCCGGTCCCCTGCGAGTGGCCGATCAGGACGACGCCGCGGCCGTGGTTGAAGCGCCGCAGGTAGGTCCGCCACGCCGCCCGCACGTCGGCGTAGGCGATCTCCCGCGCGTCGCCGGCCAGCTGGCCGCCGAAGATCCCGGTGAGCGTCACCTGCCGGTACAGGGGCGCGAAGACGCGGCACTGGGAGGCGAAGCGGGACGCCTGGTAGGTCGCGATGGACCCGATCTCCGGGTCGGCGGTCAGGGTCGCGTTCGGCGTCTTCTGCTCGCTGACGGTCGGGTAGACGTAGAAGCAGTCGACGCGGCGGTGCGTCCGGCGCGAGGGGACGCGCTTCGCCGTCCCGTCGGCCTGGAGCGCAACGGTGTCGCCCGGCCGGTCGCACGGGTCCTGGGCCATCGCCGCCGAGCACAGCCACTTCGTCTTCGCCTGGGCCGGAGCGGCGAAGACGGCGAGCAGGACGAGGGCGACGAGGAGGCGCATGGCACGCATCATGCCCGCATTCAGCGCGCGGCGGCCAGCACGCGGGTGTCCGTCCCGCGCGCGCCGGTCAGCTGCGTGCCGTCGGGCAGCGCGAGCGCCGGCAGCCCGAGCAGGTCCTGCAGGACGACGTGGGCGGCGGCCACGTCGCGCGGGTCGACGCGGTCGGCGATGCGCGGCGGCCCGGTCGCGGCGACGGGCGAGCGGACGAGGTCGTACTCGGCGAACACGGCCTCCATGTGCGCGCGCAACCTCGCGAGCTCCGCTCGGCCCCAGGCCACCTCGTCGTCCGTGACCGTCTCGGCCAGCTCCGCGCGCCGGCGCGTGCCGGGCGTGTAGTCGGCCGCGCGCCCGGGCCAGATCCCCGCCGCCCGGTGCGTCGCCAGCGCCTCGACGAGCATCAGGACGCGGTAGACCTCGGCGCACACCGCCCCGTCGGGCAGGACCTCCGAGCCGGCCACCCGCGGCTCGCGGGCGTCCGTCGGCTCCCCCCGCGCGGTGGGTGGGGCCAACACGGTGAACAGGCGCGCGCAGTCACGCGCGGAGCGCGCCATCGGCCCGACGTGGTCCAGCGACGGTGCCAGCGGCCACACGCCCGTGACCGACAGCCGCCCGTGGGTGGGCTTGAAGCCGTAGATCCCGCACCAGCCCGCGGGGAGCCGGATCGAGCCGCCGGTGTCCGTTCCCAGCGCGAGGGTCGCCGCGCCGGTCGCCACCGCCACCGCCGAGCCGCCGCTGGAGCCGCCCGTCATGCGCTCGGGGTCGCGCGGGTTGCGCGTCAGGGTCTCGCCGTCGGCCCCCCACATCGACATGCCCCACGCGAACTCGTGGGTGGTCGTCTTGCCGACGACGATCGCGCCCGCCGCGCGCACGCGCGCCACGCACTCCGCGTCCGTGGCCGGGACGTGGCCCGCGAAGACGCGCGAGCCGTACTCCGTCGCCACGCCGGCGGTGTCGATCAGGTCCTTGACGGCGAGCGGGACCCCGCACAGCTCGCCGGTCGGCTCGCCCGCGGCCCACGCCGCCTCGGCGGCTTCCGCCTCCGCGCGCGCCCGGTCCCAGCATGTGGCCTGGAACGCACCGAGGCCCGGGTCGACCCGGGCCTCGCATGCTTCCAGAGCTTCCACCGGTGACAGCTCGCGCGCAGCGAAGGCCGCGAGCAGGTCACCGGCATCCATGCCGTGAGGCTACGGCAGCGGCAGCGGCCCGCCCGTGAAGGGCTCCGTGCCGTTGACCAGCGCCAGGCCGGAGAACCCGTTGGCCTGCGCGTACGCGACCTCCTTGGCGAGGTCGCCGACCCCGTTGGAGGCGGGCAGCGGCGCGATCGCGACCGTCGACAGGACGCCGAACGCCTTGCCGGAGCCGTCGAAGAAGCCCGAGCCCGAGTCGCCCGGGATGCCCGGGGTCACCGTGTAGACCGTGTGGTTCCAGCCCGAGTTCGACGTCGCCTCGACCTGGTAGCCGTACTTCGGGCTCAGCAGCGTGACGCCAGCGCGCAGGATCGAGTTGCCGTACGAGAGCACCTTGGTTCCGGTGGTCATGCCGGCGCCGGAGCGCAGGCCGGTCGGCCCGCCGAAGTCCGGCACGGACGGGTTGACCTTCGCCACGTCGGCGTCAGCGAGCTTCACCAGGGCGAAGTCGTTGTACTGGCACGTGTCGGGGTCGGTCTCGCCCTTGCCCTGCATGGTGAGCCACGAGTTGTAAACGAGGGTCCCGGGCTGTGAGGCCCCGGTGACGGTGACGGGCGTGCCGATCGGCAGCGATCCCGAATCGCAGCCGTTGGTGTCCGTCGCCTGTCCCGTGCCGGAGCAGTGGGCGGCCTGGCCGATGTAGGTGGACCCGCCCTGGGTGAAGATGAAGTTCGAGGTGCACGAGGCGCCCCCGGTCTCCGTGTTGACCCCAGGATGGATGGTTGCGTCGGCGGCGGGCGCCCACGCAGCAGCAGTGGATGGGGAAGCGATCGCGAGTGCCCCTGCCAGGACGCTCACGCCAAGCTTCAGCGAACGCATGCGGTCGTCTATCTCCGGATTTGGTCAACCCGCAAACCGAATTGGCGAAGATGGTCTGACCTCAGTCCGTTCTCGAACACGTACGGCAACGTCACCACCGGAGCGCGGGCGCCCGCGCGCATCCGGCGCAGGTGCGTGCGCTGCGTCCGCGCGCGCGCGTCCAGGCGCAGCGCGGCAGCGACCGTCGGGACCGTCGCGACCGGGTCCAGCGCTTCACGTTCGGCGCGGGAGAGTCGCTGCGGGTACATGCCGTTGACGACGATCGCATCCGGATCGCGCCCGATCGCGTCCACGAGCTTGTCCTGCAGCTCGAGGGTCTCGTTGACCGGCATCTCCTCCGGGACGGCGACCGCGACGTACGCGGTCCGCTCCGGGTCGCGCAGCATCGCGCGGACCTTCCCCGCCTGGCGCTTGATCGGCCCGCCCGGCGCGATCTCCCCGAACGTGTCGGGCGTGCGCAGCATCGCGATGCCGTGGCCCGAAGCGGGCGCGTCGACCACCACGAGGTCGTAGGTCTCCGCCGCCCCCGTCCAGCGGACGTCCTGCGCGAGCTCCCACACCTTGGCGATCGTGATCAGCTCCTTCGCGCCGGGGGCGGCGGCCACGAAGTACCCGAACGCCTGCGAGCGCGACAGCACCTTCAGCGCCGCCCCGCCGACCTGCTTGCCCAGCCACTCGCGCAGCGCCTCGTCGGGATCGATCGCCATCCGCGCGACGCCCTCCAGCGCCGGCGGCTGCGCGCCCTCCGCGACCTCGACGACCAGCACCCGCCGGCCGGCCGCCGCGCCCGCCAGGCCGAGGGCCAGCGCGACGGTCGTCTTGCCGACGCCGCCCTTCCCCGTCACGTAGACCAAGCGCCGGTCCAGGATGGCCATGCGCTCAGTGTGACGCCTCGGCGAGCTCCTCCTGCTCCTGCCGCTCCATACTGACCCGGTGGCGCGAGACGGGTTCGGAGTGGGGGAGGTGTTCCGGCTGGCGCCCTTCGACGGCGCGCGCTGCGGCTACGGCCAGATCGTCGGCACGTACGGGTCGAGCGGCGGCCACCTCCACATCGGGATCTTCAAGCGCTGGTACCGGGGCAGCGAGGCCGGGGTCGACGAGGTGACCGACGACGCGTTCGCGCTGCTGGCCCGGTCGACGGACGCGATGCTCCACCACGGGCACTGGCAGGTGATCGGGACGGCGACGGTGCGCCCGGTCGCGCTCCCGGAGGAAGGCGAGGTCATGGCGCCCATCCGGCTCCAGCATGCGTTCGAGGCCCTGATCGGGGCGAGGCCGTGGCAGCCGGTCTACGACCGGCTCAGGGCGTAGGCGCCGAGGGCCGCCACGGCTCGTGCTCGTGCGTGAGCCAGACGAGCTCGGGCGCGAGCGCGAGCACGCGCCGCTGACCCTCGGTGGTGGGCTCCTCGAGCTCGCCGAACCACACCGCCACGTCGCCGCCGACGACGACCGGGCGGCCGCCGTTCTCGACGACGACCACCTGCATGCCGCGGCAGTGGCCCGGCGCCGGGACGAGCCGGAGCCCGGGGAGCAGCTCGAACTCGCCGTCGACCGGCACGTACTCCACGCCGGGCGGGTCGACCCACTCCGGGATCGTGTAGCCGTCCAGGGCGCGCGCGTCGTCGAGCTCCTGGCGCTGGACGTAGATCGGCTTGCCGGCGAAGAGGTGGTTCCCGCCGCAGTGGTCGAAATGGAGGTGCGTGCTGACGACGATGTCGATGCCGGCCGGATCGAAGTCCTCCTGCTCGTCGAGCGGCGTGATGCGCGGATCCATGTCGGCCACCAGCGGGTGCAGCTCGGTGAAGCCGGTGTCGACCAGCACGCGCCCGTCGGGATGGTCGATGACGTGCACGTACACCGGCATCCGCGCGTCCTCGGCGAGCAGGTCGGCGACGAGGATCGGCGTGACCGTGATCGGAGCGGGGGCGGCCATCGGCTAGGGGACGACGACGAGCTTGACGCCCGGGGCCTCGGACTGCCTGGCCCAGGCGGTGGCGATGTCGTCGAGCGCGAAGGTCTCGCAGGGGACGGACAGGCGCCCCGCGGCGGCGTGCTCCCACATCCCCTGCAGCGCCGCCGCGCGCGTCTCGAGCGGGTGGGCGAAGTTCGTGTGCCCGAGGATCTCGAGTTCCTTGAAGCGGATGTCGGCCGAGGCGAGGGTCGCGTCGCCGCCGGCGGACTGGCCGAGCTGGACGAGCCGACCGCGGAAGGCCATCGCCGCGACCGCCGCCTCCGCGGGCCTGCCCCACAGCGGGTCGATGACGACGTCGAACTCCTCGTCGAACACAGGGTCCTCGCCCAGCTGGACGAACGCGTCGGCGCCGGCGACCGAGCGGCGCGCGGCGGCGACGACGCGTCCGGCGCCCCGCAGCCGCGCGAGCTGCAGGGCGATCGCGCCCACCGGGCCGCTCGCGCCGAGCACCAGCACCCGGTCGCCCTCGGCGACCCGGGCGCGGTCGAGCGCCAGCCAGGCGGCCAGCCCCGCCACGCCGTAGGCGACCGCGTGGGCGTCCCCGACGCCGTCGGGCACCTCGACGCAGTCCCGCGCCGCCGCGCGCTGGGCGAACGACGCGCCGGTGAAGTACACGCGGCGGCCGTCGGCGGTGCGGCCGATGCCCTCGCTGCCGAGCACGGCGGGCAGCTCGGGCCGCCGCGCCGCCAGCGTCCCCGACGCGACGCGCAGGTCGATCGGGTTCAAGCCCGCCGCGAGCACGTCGACCCAACCGTCGTCGTCGGCCGGGTCGTCCCAGTCTTCGACGACCGGCGTGGCGCCGTACTCGTGGAGGACCGCCGCTCTCACTTCAGCCGCAACCGGCTCCAGAGGCCGCCGTGGTCGGACGCGAGCAGGCCGCCCGGGCTGACGACGGACTTGCCGGCGCCGGTCACCGCCGCCTTCGTCTGCTTGAGCTTCGGCTTGGCGAAGACGTGGTCGACGGTGTGGTCGAACTGGTAGTAGCTCGGGACGTTGGCCGCGATGACGTCGTTGAAGCAGCACGTCTGCCGCGTCCCGAGGTTGGTGAGCCCGAAGCCGGCCAGCGCCGCGTAGGCCTTCTCGTCACCGGGGATCGTGAAGCCCGGGCCGACTCGGTCCCTCGCGTTGCCGGTGTTGAAGTCGCCGAGGGCGACGAGCTGCTTCTTCGTCCGGTACGGGCCGCCCGGGGCGAACAGCTCCTTGGCCTGGGCCTCGCGGATCGCCGGGTCGCCGAACGCCTCGAGGTGCGCGTTGACGAAGCGGAACTTCTTCTTGCCGCGCCTGGCCTCGACCGACACCCAGCCGCGGTCGACGTTGATGTCGATGGAGCCGCCCAGCTTGACCTGATAGCGCGTCTTGAAGTGGCCGGCCTTCTTGCCCGACACCTTGACCTTCGAGCCCTTGCGGACCAGGATCGCGTCGCGCATCGTCAGGCGGCCGTCCTCGTCGGCGCCGCAAAGCGGCAGGGAGGCGTCCTGCGTCGCGTCGCTGAAGTCGCGGTCGGCCGGCAGCTCCTGGTCGAACTCATTCTGGACCACGGCGACCTTGTAGCGGCCGCCGAGCTCGTCGAGCAGCAGCTGGAGGAAGTCGTAGCGCACCTCGGTGGCCTTGGAGCTGGTGAAGTCGGCGTTCGCCTGGAAGCGCCAGAGCGCCGCTTCCTGGATGCCGACCAGGTCCGGCTTGGCCTTGCGGATCTCCGCCGCCAGCAGCGGGGCCCGCTGCTTGAAGTCGGTCGCGTCGACGTCGTTGAGGATCTTGCCGCCGGCGTCGATGGCGTCGCAGATCGAGCCGGCGTTGATCGCCGGGCTGAGATCCGCGCCCAGGAACAGGTTGCGGGTCATCACCGTGACCGTCGGCGCCTTGCGTTTCTTCTTCTTGGCGTCGGCGGCGGAAACGGGTAGCAGCAGGCACGCCACGAGGGCGGTGAACAGGACTCTCCTCATACCCGGGACCCTAGGGTCCGACCCCACATGGAGATCCGTTTCGACGAGCGCGGCCTGGCCCCGTGCGTCATCCAGGACTGGCGGACGGGGGAGGTGCTCACGCTCGCCTACGTCAACGCGGAATCGCTCGCGCGCACGCGTGACACCGGCGAGCTGCACCTCTGGAGCCGGAGCCGGGACGAGCTCTGGCACAAGGGCGCGACCTCGGGCAACACGCAGGCCGTCAAGGCGCTGCGCTACGACTGCGACGCGGACGCCGTCCTCGCCCTCGTGGTCCCGGCCGGCCCGGCCTGCCACACCGGCGCACGCACCTGCTTCCACAACGGCGATACCGAGGCGGTCGCGCCCCACGAGGCGCTGCCCGGCCTCGAGCGCACGATCGCCGAGCGCCGTGGCACCGGTTCCTACACCGACACGCTGCTGCAGGACGTTCCCCTGACCGGCGCGAAGGTCGAGGAGGAGGCCGAGGAGGTCGCTCGCGCCGCGCGCGAGGAGACCGACGAGCGGCTCGCCAGCGAGGCCGCCGACGTCCTCTACCACCTGACCGTGTTGCTGGCGGCGCGCGGCCTGTCGCTCCACGACGCGGAAGGGGTCCTCCTTGAGCGACGTCGATGAGCTCGCCAGCCTGACCGGCGCGATCGCGCCGTCGCTGGACGAGGTCCGCATCCTCGCCGCCAACGGCAAGGGCGAGCACCGCCTGATCCCGATCACGCAGACGCTGATCGAGGACACGGAGACGCCCGTCTCCGCGTTCCTGAAGCTGCGCGGCCACGGCCCGGCCTTCCTGCTGGAGTCCGCCGAGCAGGGCCAGTCCGTCGGGCGCTGGAGCTTCATCGGCTACAAGCCGCGCTCGGTGCTGCGCTGGTCGCTGGGGGACGGAGGGGACCCGTACACGCTGGCCGCCGACGCGGTCGCCGAGCACGCCCAGGCCATCCGCCCCGACCTGCCGCCGTTCGCGGGCGGCGCCGTGGGCATCTTCGGCTACGACTGCGTGCGCGCCGTCGAGCGTCTGCCGGGGCCGAACCCCGACCCCGTCGGCCTGCCTGACATGGCGCTGATGCTGTCCGACGTGATCGTCGCCTTCGACCACCTCAAGCACACCACGACGGTGCTCGCCAACGTCGACGCCGACGACGTCGAGGACGGCTACGAGCGCGCCGTCGAGGCGATCGCCGAGGTCCGCGAGAAGCTGTCCGGCCCACTGCCGCAAAAGGCCAAGGCCGAGGCCGACCCGCCGTCGTTTCGCTCCAACATGCCGCGCGAGGCCTTCGAGGCGATGGTCGCCCGCATCGTCGAGTACGTGCACGCCGGGGACGCGTTCCAGGTCGTCCCCTCCCAGCGCTGGAGCGCTGAGGTCACGTCCGAGCCGTTCTCGATCTACCGCGGCCTGCGGGCGATCAACCCGTCCCCGTACATGTACTTCCTCGACTTCGAGGACTTCCAGGTCGTCGGCGCGTCGCCCGAGCCGCTCGTCACCGTCACCGGTAGCCGCGTCGCCACCCGTCCGATCGCGGGGACGCGGCCCCGCGGCGCCACGCCGGAGGAGGACGAGGCCCGCGCCGCCGAGCTGCTCGCCGACGAGAAGGAGCGCTCCGAGCACGTGATGCTCGTCGATCTCGGCCGCAACGACCTCGGGCGCGTCGCCGAGTACGGCAGCGTCACCGTCGAGCGCTTCATGGCCGTGGAGCACTACAGCCACGTCATGCACATCGTCTCGGAGGTCGCCGGGACGCTGCGGCCGGACGTGTCGGCGATCCAGGCGCTGCGCTCCGTGCTGCCCGCGGGCACCCTGTCCGGCGCGCCCAAGGTCCGCGCCATGGAGATCATCGAGGAGCTCGAGCCGGTCAAGCGCGGTGCCTACGGCGGGGCGGTCGGCTACCTCTCCTACACGGGCGACCTGGACACCTGCATCTGCATCCGCACCGTTGTCGTCAAGGACGGCACGGCGCACATCCAGGCGGGCGGCGGCACCGTCGCCGACGCCAAGCCCGACCTCGAGTTCGCGGAGTCCGAGGCGAAGGCGCGCGGCGTCGTCCGCGCCCTGGAGCTCGCCGCGCGGCAACCGGAGTGGCCATGAAGGTCCTGATGGTCGACAACTACGACTCGTTCACCTACAACCTCGTCCAGTACCTGGGTGAGCTGGGGGCGACGCTGGAGGTGGTCCGAAACGACGCCGCGACGGTCGACGAGCTGCTCGCCCGCCACCCTGATCGCGTCGTCGTGTCGCCGGGGCCGTGCACGCCGAAGGAGGCCGGCATCTCGGTGGGGGCGATGCGCCGCTTCCCCGAGGCGGGCGTCCCGACGCTGGGCGTGTGCCTCGGGCACCAGTCGCTGGCGGTTGCGTTCGGCGGGACGGTGGTCCAGCACGAGCCCGTGCACGGCAAGGTCGCGGAGATCACGCACGACGGCGAGGGGGTCTTCGCGGGGATGCCGGACCCGCTGACGGTCGGGCGCTACCACTCGCTCGTGGTCTCCGAGACCGGCGACGAGCTGGTCGAGACCGCCCGCGGGGGCGGTGTCCTGATGGCGATGCGGCACAGGACGCTGCCGGCCTACGGCGTCCAGTTCCACCCGGAGTCGGTCCTGACCCCGGATGGCAAGGGCATGCTGCGGAACTTCCTTTCCAACTAGTCTCCGGCCCGCCGCTGTGCCCCCGAACTCCATCTTGATCGAGGCCATCGACGCGCTCGCCTCCGGGCAGGACCTGACGGCCGACCGGGCCGCCGCCGTGCTCGCCGAGATCATGGCCGGCAACGCCACCGAGGTGCAGACCGCCGCGGTGCTGATCGCGCTGCGCACCAAGGGCGAGACCGTCGACGAGCTGGCCGGGCTCGCGCAGACGATGCGTGCGTTCGCCACGCCTGTGCGCCCGACCCGCACCGACCTGGTCGACACGGCGGGGACCGGCGGGGGCCGCGCGACCTTCAACGTCTCCACCACCGCGGCCCTGGTCGCCGCGGCCGCCGGCTGCGCCGTGGCCAAGCACGGCAACCGCAGCGCCACCAGCCGTTCCGGGTCGGCCGACGTGCTGGAGGCGCTCGGCGTTCCGATCGACCTCGAGCCGGCCGCGATCGCCGACTCGATCGACCGCCACGGCTTCGGCTTCATGTTCGCCCCCCGCCACCACGGCGCCACGCGCTACGTCGTCCCCGTGCGCAAGGAGCTCGCGGTCCGCACGGCGTTCAACTTCCTCGGCCCGCTGACCAACCCCGCCGGCGCGCGCCGCCAGCTGATCGGCGTGTCGGACCCGGCCTTCCAGGCGACCGTCGCGGGCGCGGCGGCGAAGCTGGGCACCGACCTGGGCATGGTCGTCTGCGCCTGGGACGGGATGGACGAGCTGAGCGTGTCCGGCGTGACCCACGTGATCGAGATCGAGGCAGGCGAGCTGCGCAGCTACGACCTCCAGCCGGGGGACTTCGGCCTCGCGCACGACGACCCGGACGCCACGGCCGGCGGCTCACCGCGGGAGAACGCGGACATCGTCCGGCGCATCTTCGCCGGCGAGCCCGGACCGCATCGAGACCTCGCCGTCTTCAACGCGGCGGCCGCGATCTACATCGCGGGGCGGGCCGGCTCGATCGAGGAGGCGGTGCCCGTGGCGCAGGAGACCCTCGACTCCGGTGCCGCCGCTCGTACGCTCCATGCGCTGACCGCCGTCGTGACCGCATGACCTCCATCCTCGACGAGATCGTCGAACGCACCTGCGTGGACGTCGCGCGGCGCCGCGAGGCGCTGCCGCTGTCCGCGCTGGAGCAGACGCTGACCGGCCGTGCCGAGCCGCGCCCCTTCGCCGAGGCGCTGACCGCCCCGGGCGTCGCCGTGATCGCCGAGCACAAGCGCTCCTCGCCCTCGAAGGGGTCGATCGGCACGGGCGCCTCGCTGCAGGACGTCATCGCCGCCTACGAGCGCGGCGGCGCCGCGGCGCTGTCCGTGCTCACCGAGGAGCACTGGTTCAAGGGCTCCCTGGACGACCTCCGCGCCGCCCGCGCCACCACCGAGCTGCCGCTCCTGCGCAAGGACTTCATCGTCGACCCCTACCAGGTCTACGAGGCGGCGGCCGCGGGCGCCGACGCGATCCTGCTGATCGTCGCCGCCGTGCACCCCGACGACCTGGGCGTGCTCCACGCCGAGGCGCGTGGCCTGGACCTCGACGTGCTCGTCGAGATCCACGACGAGGACGAGCTCGAGGTCGCCCTGGAGATCGACGCCGAGGTGCTCGGCATCAACAACCGCGACCTGCGCGACTTCACCGTCGACCTGCAGCGCACGTTCGACCTGCTCGCCGACGTCCCGGCCGGCAAGATCGTGGTCAGCGAGTCCGGCATCTCCACCCGCGAGCAGCTCGAGGAGCTCGAGGAGGTCGGCGTCGACGCCGTCCTGGTGGGGGAGACGTTGATGCGCGCCGCCGACATCGAGGCCGCGACCCGCGAGCTCGTCGGCGACGAGCTTTAGCGACACTTCAGTGCCGCCGACGACGGTGGTGAAGTGCGCAAGCTGCTCGCCACCCCCGTCGCGTCGGCCATCCTGGGCGGTGGCGTGACCGCGGGCGTGCTGCTCGGCGCCGGCATCGTCGACCACGAGCGCACCACCACCGTCTACCGCCAGAGCGCGCTGGCGGGCCCCGCCACGACGCAGGACTCGCTGACCGCGCGCGACATCTACAAGCGCGACGCGCCCGGCGTCACCTACATCCGCGCCCGCACGCTGCAGGCCTCCACGTCCCCGTTCGACCCGTACGGGACCAGCCCGGAGAGCTCGGAGTCGACGGGGTCCGGGTTCGTGCTCGACGCGGAGGGCCACGTGCTCACCAACGCCCACGTGGTCGACAACGCCACGCAGGTCACGGTCACCCTGTCGGGCAAGACGACCCGGGACGCGCAGGTGGTCGGCAAGGACGAGTCCACCGACCTCGCGCTGCTCAAGATCGCGCCATCGGGCCTGAAGCTCGAGCCGCTCGCGCTCGGGGACTCGTCGTCGGTCGAGGTGGGGGACCCGACCGTCGCGATCGGCAACCCGTTCGGCTTCGATCGCACGCTGACGACGGGCGTCGTCTCCGCTCTCCAGCGGCGCATCATCGCGCCGGACGGCTACACGATCGAGAACGTCATCCAGACCGACGCGGCGATCAATCCGGGCAACTCGGGCGGGCCGCTGATCGACGCGGGCGGTCGCGTGATCGGCATCAACTCGCAGATCGCCACGGGCGGGTCGGGCACCGGGTCGGTCGGCATCGGCTTCGCCGTCCCCGTCGACACCGCGAAGCGCGTGGTGCGCGAGCTCAAGACCCACGGCCGCGTCGAGCGGCCCTGGCTCGGCCTCGAGTTCGTCGCGATCACGGACTCCATGCGCTCGCTCGACTTGGGCGACGACAACGGCTTGCTGGTCCAGCGCGTCATCGAGAACGGGCCGGCCGCCGCAGCCGGCATCCGGGGCGGCAGCCGCACGGTCGGCCTGAACACCGGCGAGGAGCTGTCGCTGGGCGGGGACGTGGTGACCGCGATCGCCGGCATGCCCGTGGAGAGCGCCGACGATCTCCGGCACGCGCTCGAGGGCCGCAAGCCCGGTGACGTCGTCGAGGTCGGGCTCGAGCGCGGGGGCAAGCCCGTCACGGTCAGCGTGACGCTGGGTGACCAGCCCGCCGGCCGCCTCGACGGGTAGGTTCCCGGCATCGGACCGCTCCTGCGCGACCCCGGTCCGTTCGGGCCGCGACTGGCCCGGCGCCTGCGCGGCGCCCTCATCGAGGTCAGCGCGTTCGCGCTGATCACGGTGACGGCGCCGGTGCTGCTCGTCGTGGCGGTGACGGTCGACTTCGTCCTGTGGGTGCTCAAGCGCAAGCCGTGGATGGCGGTGCGCCTGCTGGCGATGGCGTGGCTGTTCCTGGCGGGCGAGCTGCGCGGGCTCGCCGTGCTCGCCGGCCTGTGGCTGGGGTCGTTGGGCCGCGACACGCGCCGCCGCCGCGTCGGCGTCTACCGGCTGCGCCAGCGCTGGGCGGCCGGGCACCTCGGCGCGGTGCGGCGGCTGTTCGGCCTCACCCTCGAAGTCGAGGGACTCGACCAGGCCGCCCCGGGACCGGTGGTCATCCTGATGAACCACGCGAGCATCATCGACAACACGGTGCCGGACGCCATCGTCGGACGCGCGCACGACCTGGGCCTGCGGTTCGTGCTCAAGCGCGAGCTGCGGATGCTGTCCACGATCGACATCGGCGGCGGTTGGGTCCCGACCGCGTTCGTCGCCCGCGGCTCGGGGGACACGGAACGCGAGACGGCGCTGCTGGTCGACCTCGCCAAGGACCTCGAGCCGAGCGAGGGCATCCTCATCTATCCCGAGGGGACGCGCTTCACCCCGAAGAAGCTGGCCCGGGCGCAGGAGATCATCCGCGAGCGCCAGCCCGAGGTCGCTCCCCGCGCCGACCGGCTGCGCAACACCCTGCCGCCGCGGCTGGGCGGCCCGCTCCGCCTCCTGGAGTCGGCGCGCGGTGCCGACGTCGTCTTCCTCGGCACGAACGGCTTCGCGGGGTTCGAGTACATCTCCGACATCTGGCGCGGCAAGCTCGTCGGGACGACGATCCGCATCCGGCTCTGGCGGTACCCGGCGGCGGAGGTCCCGACGGAACGCGAGGCGCTGGTCGCGTGGCTCTACGAGCGCTGGCAAGTCCTGGACGACTGGGTCGGCGCACAGGACTAGGTGCCCCCCTGAGGCGACGGTGGCGGGCGCGATCCACGATCCCGCCCATGGCTACCACCATCCCCACCCCACCCCTCGACGAGGCCAAGGTCGGCGCCTTCGTCGGCCAGATCGTCGGCGAGCTCGGCGCCACCCTCAACGCGGCGCTCGTCGTGATCGGCGACGAGCTCGGCCTGTACAAGGCCATGGACGGCGCCGGCGGCATCACGCCGTCCGAGCTCGCCGACCGCACCGGCACGTCCGAGCGCTACGTCCGCGAGTGGCTCAACGCCCAGGCCGCCGGCGGCTACATCGAGTACGACGCCGAGCGGCGCCGCTACACGCTCCCGCCCGAGCACGCGCTCGCGCTCGCCGACGAGGCGAGCCCGTACTTCATGCCCGGTGCGTTCCAGCTGATGACGGCCAGCGTCCGCGACGAGCCGCACATCCGCGAGGCGTTCCGGTCGGGCGCCGGGGTCGGCTGGCACGAGCACAACGACGGGGTCTTCGAGGGCTGCGAGCGCTTCTTCCGCCCCGGCTACGCCGCCCACCTCGTCTCGACGTGGATCCCGTCGCTGGACGGCGTCGAGGACAAGCTGCACGCGGGCGGCACGGTCGCCGACGTCGGCTGCGGCCTCGGCGCCTCCACGATCCTGATGGCGCAGGCGTACCCCAACTCGACGTTCGTCGGCTTCGACTACCACGACGAGTCGATCGAGCGGGCGCGCCTGAAGGCCGCCGACGCCGGCGTGGGCGACCGCGTGCGCTTCGAGGTCTGCCCCGCGGCCGGCTACCCCGGAGCGGGCTACGACCTCGTGACCACGTTCGACTGCCTGCACGACATGGGCGACCCCGTCGGCGCCGCGCGCCACGTCTGCCAGTCGCTCGCCGACGACGGCACGTGGATGATCGTCGAGCCGATGGCGGGCGACACGGTGGAGAGCAACCTCAACCCGGTCGGCCGGGTCTACTACGCCGCGTCGACGCTGCTGTGCACGCCGGCCTCGCTGTCGCAGGACGTCGGCCTCGCGCTCGGCGCCCAGGCGGGCGAGAAGCGCCTGCGCGACGTGATCACCACGGGGGGCTTCACCCGCTTCCGGCGGGCAACCGAGACGCCGTTCAACCTCGTGCTCGAGGCGAAAGCCTGACACGATGACGTCCATGGCTGTGCACGCCGGCCGCGCCCGCGAGCAATCGCGGGCGCGGTACCCGGACGCGGAGGGTTCCGTCGAGCGCGACGGCGTCCGGATCGCCTACGAGGTCTACGGGCAGGACCACGACCCGACGGTGCTGCTCATGCCGACGTGGTCGATCATCCACTCGCGCCACTGGAAGGGGCAGATCCCGTACCTCGCCCGCCACTTCCGGGTCGTCACCTTCGACGGTCGCGGCAACGGGCGCTCGGACCGGCCGCGCGGCGTCGCCGCCTACACCGACGACCAGTTCGTGCTCGACGCGCTCGCCGTCATGGACGCCACCGGGACGCAACGGCCGGTGGTGGTCGCGCTGTCGTGCGGCGCCGCCTGGGCGACGCTGCTGGCCGCCGACCATCCCGATCGCGTCGCCGCCGTCGCCTACATCGGGCCGGCGTTGGCGCTCGCGCCGGGCCACCCCGACCGCGACGTCATGCGCCGTTTCGACGAGGCGCTCGACACCGATGCGGGCTGGGCGAAGTACAACCGGCACTACTGGGAGCGGGACTACGAGGGCTTCCTGCAGTTCTTCTTCGAGCAGATGTTCAACGAGCCGCACTCCTCCAAGCAGATCGAGGACTGCGTGGGATGGGGGCTGGAGACCGACCCCGGCGTGCTGGCCGACACGATGGGCGGTCTCGGGTCCTGCGCGATGGAGTCCTTCGCGGACGTGTGCGCCCGCGTGCGCTGCCCGACCCTGGTCATCCACGGCGACCGCGACATGATCCGCCCGCACGAGCAGGGCGCCGCGCTGGCGGCGATCACGGGCGGGCAGCTCGTCACCCTCGAGGGCTCGGGCCACGGCCCGCACGCCCGCGACCCGGTCAAGGTCAACCACCTGCTGCGCGACTTCGTCGCCCCGCGCCGACCCGGCCCGCCCGCCCGCTGGCGACGGGGCGCGGCCCGCGGCCCGCGCGCGCTGTTCGTGTCCTCGCCGATCGGGCTCGGCCACGCGCGCCGCGACGTCGCCATCGCCCGCGAGCTGCGGGCGCTCGTTCCCGGCCTGCGGATCGACTGGCTCGCGCAGGACCCGGTCACGCGCGTGCTCGCCACGGAGGGGGAGACGGTGCACCCGGCCAGCCGCCACCTGGCCTCCGAGTCCGGCCACTTCGAGTCCGAGTGCGCCGAGCACGACCTGCATGCCTTCCAGGCCATCCGCCGCATGGACGAGATCATGTGCGCGAACTTCATGGTCTTCGACGATGTGGTCCGCGCCGAGCCCTACGACCTGTGGATCGCCGACGAGGCGTGGGAGCTCGACTTCTACCTGCACGAGAACCCCGAGCTCAAGCGGGCCGCGTACGCGTGGCTGACCGACTTCGTGGGCTGGCTGCCGATGCCCGACGGCGAGGAGCGCGAGGCGGCCTTGACCGCGGACTACAACGCGGAGATGCTCGAGCACATCGAGCGGTACCCGCGCGTGCGCGACCGGGCGATCTACGTCGGCAACGCCGACGACGTCATCGGTGACGCGTTCGGCCCGGCGCTGCCGGAGATCCGCGACTGGACGGAGAAGCACTTCGACTTCGCGGGCTACGTGACCGGCTTCGATGCCGCGCAGCTCGACCGCGAGCGGCTGCGGGCAGAGCTCGGTTACGGGCCGGGCGAGTCGGTCTGCCTGGTCACGGTCGGCGGGTCCGGCGTCGGGCTGGCGCTGCTGGAGCGCGTGGTGGCGGCGTTCCCGGCGGCGCGCGCGCAGGTGCCGGATCTGCGCATGATCGTCGTCACCGGCCCGCGCATCGACCCGGCCTCGCTGCCCGCGCACGAGGGCTTGGAGGTGCGAGCGTACGTCCACGACCTCTACCGCCACCTGGCCGCCTGCGACCTCGCCGTCGTCCAGGGCGGTCTGACCACGGCGATGGAGCTGACGGCGGCCAAGCGCCCGTTCCTGTTCTTCCCCCTGCGCCACCACTTCGAGCAGCACTTCCACGTCCGACACCGGCTGGAGCGCTACGGCGCGGGCCGGGCGATGGACTTCGAGACGGACGGGCCCGCGGAGATCGCCGACGCCATCGCCGCCGAGATCGGCCGCGAGGTCGACTATCGCGACGTGGAGACCGACGGCGCCGCGCGCGCGGCGCGATCGCTGGCGGACCTGCTGCGCTGATGGACGCGCTGTTCGGGCGCGAGCGCGAGCAGGGCGAGCTCGACGGCGTCCTGGCCGCGGCGCGTCTCGGGACCAGCGCGACGGTCGTGGTGAGGGGCGAGCCCGGGATCGGCAAGACCGCCCTGCTCGCGTGGGCGACCGAGTCGGCGCGCGCGGCCGGCATGGAGGTGCTGACCGCGCGGGGGGTCGAGTCCGAGGCCGAGGTCCCGTTCGCCGGGTTGCTGGAGTTGCTGCGCGGGACGCTCGACGACCTCGAGCGCATCCCGGAGCGGCAGGCCGACGCCCTGCGCGGCGCCCTCGGGCTCACGCCCGGGCCGGCGCCCGAACGCGACCGGTTCCTGATCGGCGCGGCCTTGCTGAACCTGCTGTCGGCGCGCTCGGAGGGCGCACCGCTGGCGGTGCTGATCGACGACGCCCACTGGCTCGACGACCCGTCGCTGGCCGCGGTGCTGTTCGCCGCGCGCCGGCTGCTCGTCGACCCGGTGGCGGTCGTCGTCGCGTCGCGCACCGGCACCGCGCCCACCCTCGCGACGGCCGGGCTCCCCGCGCTGACGCTGGGCGAGCTCGACGCGCGTGCCGCCGCCGCCGTCGTCGGCCGGCACGCGGTCGCGCCGGTCGGCGCCGACGTGCTGGAGCGCATCACGAGCGCCGCGGCCGGCAACCCGCTCGCCCTGGTCGAGCTGGCCGCGGGCGGCGCCGCGGACCCGCTCATCATCGGCACGACGGCGGGCAGCGGGTACGCCCGGTGGCTCGACGGGCTGGCTCCGGCTGCGCAGCGCATGCTGTCCCTCGCCGCCGCGGAGGAGACCGGGCGGCTCGCGTGGATCGAGGCGGCGGCGGCCACGCTGGACCTGGACCTCGCGGACCTCGAAGCGGGAGAGCGGGCCGGTCTACTGGACGTCGCCTTCGGCGCGCTTACCTGGCGGCACCCGCTCGCCCGCTCGGCCGCCTACCAGGCCGTCGCCCCCGACCAGCGCCGCGCCGCGCACGCGGCCCTGGCCGCAGTCCTCCCCGACGCGGAGCCCGACCGCCGCGCCTGGCACCGGGCCGCGGCCGCGTTCGGTGCCGACGAGCCCGCGGCCGCCGCGCTGGACGAGGCCGCCGCCCGCGCCCGCGCCCGCTCGGCCTACGCAACGGCCGCGACCGCCTTCGAGCGCGCGGCGCGGCTGAGCCCTGACGACGCCGACCGCGCGCGCCGCCTGGTCGCCGCGGCGGAGGCCGCCTGGCTGGGCGGGCAGCCGGCGCGCGCCGAGCCCGCGCTGCTGGAGGCGCGCGGGCTCGAACCCGGCCCGCGGCTGCACGGCGAGATCGACCACCTCCTCGGGGAGATGGCGATCCGGTCCGGTGCGGTGATGGACGGCCACGCGACGTTGATCGCGGGCGCGGAGGCCGTGGCCGCACTGGACCCCGCCAAGGCGGTCGTGATGCTCGCGGAGGCGACCGACGCCTGCGTCTACGCGGGGCGCCCGGCGGCGATGCTGGCCCCCGCGCGGCGGGCGGCCGAGCTGCTCCCCGCCGATGCCGGCCCGCGCGAGGCCTTCTTCGCCGACCTCGCCCTCGGCACCGCGCTGATCTACGCGGGCGAGGGCCAGGAGGGCGCGCGGCTGCTCAAGGCGGCGGAAGCCCGGCTGGAGGGCTCCGACGTCCTCTCGGGCGACCCGCGGCTGCTGTCGGCGGCGGCGCTGGCGCCGCTGTGGCTGCGCGAGGGCGACCGCGGCCGGGTCCTCGTCGACCGCGCGATCGACCTGGCCCGTGCCGAGGGCGCGCTCGGCACCCTGCCGTTCGCGCTCGCCCTGGCCGGCCGCGACGCAGTGGCGCGGGGCCGGTGGCCGCTCGGCCGCGTCCTCTACGAGGAGGCGATCGCGCTCGCTCGCGAGACCGCGCAGGACATGCCGTTGGCCGGCGCGCTGGCGGGCCTGGCCCTGCTGCACGCGCGCACGGGGGCCGTGGCAGCGTGTCAGGCCGGCGCGCAGGAGGCGCTGGAGCTGAGCGAGCGGCACGGGCTCGGCTTCTTCCGCGTGTGGGCGCTCGAGGCGCTCTGCGAGCTGGCTCTGGCCACGGGCGAGTGGGCCGAGGCGGGCGTGCAGCTGCGTGCCAAGCAGGCGGTGCTCGACGAGCTGGGCCTGTCCGATCCCGACCTCTCGCCGGTGCCCGACCTCGTCGAGGCGCACGTCCGCGCGCCAGATCCGAGGGACGATCCGGTCCCGCGGCTCGACGCCTTCGGGGAGGCGGCAGAGCGCAAGGCGCAGCCGTGGGCGCTGGCCCGCCTGGCCCGCGCCCGCGGCCTGCTCGAGGGCAGCGAGACCGGCTTCGACGCCGCCCTGCGCCACCATGCCGCGACCCCCGACGCCTTCGAGCAGGGCCGCACCCGGCTCTGCTTCGGCGAGTGGCTGCGGCGGGCCGGCCAGCGGGTGCGCGCCCGCGAGCAGCTGCGCGCCGCGCTGGCGGGGTTCGAGTCGCTGGGCGCCGGCCCGTGGGCCGACCGCGCCCGGTCCGAGCTGCTGGCCACGGGCGAGCGCGCTCGCCGGCGGGATCCGAGCACCCTCGATGACCTGACCCCGCAGGAGCTCCAGATCGCGCTCGTGCTCACGAGCGGGCACACGACCCGCGAGGCGGCGGCGAAGCTGTTCCTGAGCCCGAAGACGGTCGAGTACCACCTCCGCAACGCGTACCGCAAGCTCGGCATCCACTCGCGGGAGGAGCTCGCCCGAGCGCTGGCCGTAGGCGGGCCCCCATAGCCTTCCTCGCGTGACCCGGGTCAAGATCTGCGGCCTCACCCGCCCCGACGACGCCGAGCTGGCCGTCGGCCTCGGCGCGTGGGCGCTCGGCTTCATCCTGTGGCCGTCCTCGCCGCGGGCGGCCGACCCGGCGCTGGTCGCGGGCATGGCCGCCCGCCACCGGCGCTCGGCGCTGTGCGTCGGGGTCTTCGTCGATCCGACGCTGGACGAGGTCGCCCACGCCGTCGACGGCCTCGGCCTCGGCGCGGTGCAACTGCACGGGTCGGTCGGCGCGGCCTTCTGCGAGGCGGTCCACCACCGCACGACCGTCCCGGTCATCCGCGCCTTCGCGGTCACCTCCAACGCCGACGTCCAGCAGGCCGACGCGTTCCGCGAGGTCGCCTACCACCTCTACGACACGCGCACGGTCGGGGGGACGGGGGAGACGTGGGACTGGTCGCTGGCCCGCGAGCGGCGCTCGCGCGTCCCGCTGATCCTGTCCGGCGGCCTGACCCCGGAGACGGTCGCAGACGGCATCGCCGCCACGAGCCCGTTCGCGGTCGATGTCGCATCGGGCACCGAGGCGTCCCCCGGCGTCAAGGACCCGGCCAAGCTGGAGGCGTTCTTCGCCGCCGCGCAGCCCACCCCGGTGGTCTCGTGACGGTCGTCGAGCACCGCTTCGGCCCGTACGGCGGCCAGTACGTCCCCGAGACGCTGATGCCCGCGCTGGCGGAGCTCGAGGCGGCGTGGATCGCGGCCCGGACCGACGCCGACTACATCGGCGAGCTCGCGAACCTGCTGCGCGACTACGTCGGCCGGCCCAGCCCGCTTTTCCTCGCCGAGCGGCTCAGCGAGGCGGCCGGCCATCCGATCTGGCTCAAGCGCGAGGACCTCAACCACACGGGCGCGCACAAGATCAACAACGCGCTCGGCCAGGCCCTGCTCGCCAAGCGCATGGGCAAGACGCGCATCATCGCGGAGACCGGGGCGGGCCAGCACGGCGTGGCCAGCGCCACCGCGTGCGCGCTGCTGGGCCTCGAGTGCGTCGTCTACATGGGCTCGGAGGACATCCGGCGCCAGCTGCCCAACGTCCAGCGCATGGGCCTGCTCGGCGCGCGCGTCGAGGCGGTCGAGTCCGGTGCCCGCACGCTCAAGGAGGCGGTCAGCGCCGCCATCCGCGACTGGGTCGCCAACGTCGACGACACGCACTACATCATCGGCTCGGCGGTCGGCCCCGCGCCGTTCCCGGCGATCGTGCGCGACCTCCAGCGCGTGATCGGGGAGGAGGCGCGGGAGCAGGTGCTCGAGCGCACCGGCCGGCTGCCGCAGCGCGTCGTCGCCTGTGTCGGCGGCGGCTCCAACGCGATCGGCATCTTCGCCCCGTTCTACGACGCCCCCGACGTCGAGCTGATCGGCGTCGAGGCAGCGGGGGAGGGGGTCGAGACCCCGCGTCACGGCGCGCCGCTGACGGTCGGCGGCCGCGGCGGCGTCCTGCACGGCTCCTTCAGCGCGATCATGCAGGACGAGGACGGCCAGATCCTCGAGGCGCACTCGATCAGTGCCGGCCTCGACTACCCCGGCACCGGCCCCGAGCACGCGTGGCTGCGCGACTCCGGGCGGGCCCGCTACGTCGCCGTCACGGACGCCGAGGCACTGGTCGCCTTCCGGCGCACCGCCGCGCTCGAGGGGATCATCCCGGCGCTCGAGTCGTCGCACGCGCTCGCCTGGGTGCTGGCCAACGGGGGGGCGGGGGCGAGTTCACTGGACCTGGTGTGCTTGAGCGGCCGCGGCGACAAGGACCTCGCCGAGGTGCTGGCGCAGTGACCACGCCGTCGGTCACGGGCGCGGCGCGCGCCCCCGGCCACGACAGGATCGCCGCCGCCTTCGCCGGCCACGGCAAGCGCGCGGCGCTGATGCCGTACCTGATGGGCGGCTTCCCGGACGCCGCGACCTCGCTGGCGATCGGGACCGCCTGCGTGGAGAACGGGGCGGACCTGCTCGAGGTCGGCATCCCGTACTCGGACCCGCTCGCGGACGGCCCCGTCATCCACGACGCCGGCACGCAGGCCCTGCGCAACGGCGCCACCACGGCCGGCGTCCTCGACGTGATGGCCGACCTCGCCGAGCTCTGCCCGGTGGTGTGCATGTGCTACGCCAACCTCGTCTACGCGCGGGGCGCCGAGCGCTTCGCCGCCGACCTCGCCGCGCGCGGTGTCGCCGGCCTGATCATCCCCGACCTCCCCCTGGAGGAGACGGACGAGGTCGCCGCCGCCGCCGACGCGCACGGGGTCGCGCTCGTCCCGCTGGTCGCCCCGACGACCCCGCCCGACCGGCTGGCCGCGATCGGCGCTCGCGCGCGCGGCTTCGTCTACACCGTCTCCGTCAGCGGGACCACCGGCGAACGCACCGGATATGTCTCACCCACCCCGCTGCCGGACCTCCTCGGCCGGGTCAAGGCGGCGACGGACGTCCCGGTCGCGCTCGGCTTCGGCATCGCCACGCCGGACGACGCCGCTGCGGCAGCGGACGCCGGTGCGGATGGCGTGATCGTCGGCTCCCGGCTGGTCCGGGCCGCCGCCGAGGCCGGGGACGGTGCGCCCGCCGCGGTTGGCGCGCTCGTTGCCGGTCTGGCCGCCGGGCTGCGATAAGGTCACCCGCGTGATCGTCGTCATCTCCACCGCCGTGGGCCTGATCCTCTGGGTCGTGCTCTGGAGCATCGGGGCCAAGGGCTTCGACGGCGGCATGCTCTTCCTGCTCGTGGTGCTCGCCGCGGCCACCATCAGAGGTGTGGCTGCACTGCTCCCCGGGAACCAGGAATCCGACGGGTCGCAGCCCGACGCTGCCCCGTTCAACTGACGTTTCGTAAGCCTCGCTCACGCAGAGGTTCGGTCGCGTGTTGCCTTTCGGCCGCTCGCCTGTCTAGGATGCGCCCAGCGCGTGCCCCCGGTACGCGGAGAAATTGGCATCTGATCCCTGAGGAGGGACCTTGCGAGGACGTTGGATTGCACTTTGGGGCTGCCTGGTGGTCGCCCTGGCTGGAACTGTCGCCGCCTGCGGTGACGACGACGGTGGCGGCGGCGGTGGCGGCGGCAGCGCCGA
>CAVUFN010000024.1:0-19988 GCA_963740765.1 uncultured Solirubrobacteraceae bacterium
CAAACGGGACTTCGATCTCGGTCGGGAGCTCATCGACGAGGCGTGCACGCGCAAGGCCAAGCTCGATGACCTCAACTTCACGATGACCCGCAAGGGCGCGGACATGACCATCCGCTCCGGCATCGCGCGGCGCCACGGCAAGGAGATCGATCTCAACGTGGCCGTTCCGCGCGATCCGCGGACCCACGACCTGTTCATGATCTTCCGGGAGATACCGCGCCCCAACAGTGGCTCGTCCGACCACACCTTCGATGAGCTCTGGCGCCTGCGCGGCATCTCGGGCAGGCACACGTGCCTCCAGGTCCAGGTCTTCGACCGCTCCAAGTCCTTCATCCGCAACGCGACCGTGCGCCTGGAGGGCTCCGACGTCTCGGGCGACGACGTCCGGGCAACCACCGACGCGCAGGGCAGCGTCGACCGTCTGTGCGCGAAGCTCCCCAAGGTGGGCAAGGTGGACGTCGTCACCTACGCGACGGGCACCAACGGAGAGAGCGTCTTCGGCGCCACGCAGGTCGAGGTCAAGCACGCCGTTGGCTACCGCACGCCGTCCGGGCGTGCCATCGGGAAGGTGCACCGGCAGGCTTACGCCGCGGCCTGGGGCCTGGATTGGGTCGTGGGCGCCGCGGCGAATCTCGGCGCCTGGGCAGGGGAGACGATCGCCACCGCCTCCGCGAGCGCGCGCGACGCGCTGTCGAGCGTCTACGCGGGCCTCGATGCCACGCTCCAGGCCGGCCGCGCCAACGTGGACGCTTGGGCGAAGGCATGGGCGAACGCCTGGAAGTCCATGCGGCTCCAGCCCGCCAACATCGCCCCGGGGGGCGTGCTCGGCGACAGCGCCGATCCCATGCGCGTGGAACGCGGGGCGGTCCGGGCCGCCGGCGCGTGCGCGCTGTCCCCGAAGGAGGTCGGCGACCAGGTGCGCACACTGTCGTCCAACGCCGCCCCGAGCGCACTGGCCATCTCCGGCGTCATCGCCTGTGGCGGCGGCACGCTGAGCCCGGCGGCCGTCCAGAGCCTGATGTTCGACGGGTCACGCCGCCGCTCCGTCCAGGAGCTGTCGGAGGTGATCGCGACGGGCGGGCTGAACGTCATCTCCACGGGCGGCGGCAACGTCATCTCGACGGGCGGCGGCAACGTCATCGCCACGGGGGGTGGCAACATCGCCGCCGTCACCGCCGGGGTGATCTCCACGGGCGGCGGCAACTTCGCCATCGAGGATCTGGAGCGCATCGCCAAGGTCATCGCGACGGGGGGCCTCAACTTCAAGGACCAGGTCATGGCGGGCGTGATCGCCACGGGCGGACTCAACCTCACCGCGCAGCAAATCTCCTCCGTGATCTCCACGGGCGGCCTGAACTTCAGCGTCCAGCAGATCACGGGCCTCATCGGACAGGCGGGCGGCAACCTCACCGCGACCGTCATCGCCAGCGGGGTCATCGCCACGGGCGGCGGCAACGTCATCGCCACGGGTGGCGGCAACGTCATCGCCACGGGCGGCGGCAACGTCATCGCCACGGGCGGCGGCAACGCGATCGGCCCGCGGGCCGGCGGCGCAGGCGTGCGCATCCTGCCGCGGCGGGCGCGCACCGGGCCGGCCGGCGCGTCACGTCAGGCGAAGACCGTCGATCCCGGGTACGCGAGCGCGGCGGCGGACGGCTCCGTGCTCGTCTGCCCCGCGGACGGGTGCATCGCCTTCTCCAAGCCCGACGCCAGCGTGTTCGGGTCGGGCGAGGGCATCACCCCCGAAGAGGTCAAGGACGTCGAGCACTCCATCGTGCTCGCCATCGGCGACGACCACGCGCTCATCCCTTCGCCCTGAGAAGGGCCTGATCCGGGTACCGAACCCCGGATGAGCGGACGCGCACCGGACGAGATCGGTGACGAGGGCCCCGACGAGGGGCAGCGACGCCTCGGACGCGGGCCGGCGGCGTCATGAGTGCCGGGGCGGCCCGGGCCGTGCGACTCAGCGCGTTCGCCACGATCGCCACCGCATAGTCGGCGTCTCATGGCGACACCGACGACCAGCACTTCGGGCGACGTGGCAACGTCCTACTCACGGCGGTTGCGCAACGGCGTGCTCGGGTTGGTCGCCTCCGGCGTTGTCGTCGCCGCGCTGCTTGCCGCCCTGCCGGGGACCGACGAACTGCGCTCGGCGCTCGCGGGCGCCGATGCGGGCTGGATCGCCGGGGCGGTGGGCCTGGAGTACCTCAGTTGCGTCGGCTACGTGCTGACGGTGATGATGGTCTTCTACCGCGGCCCTGCGCGCGGGACAGCGCGGCTCGCCTGGGCGGAGCTGGCGGCCAACGCCGCCATGCCCGCCGGCGGCCTCGGCGGCCTCGGCCTCGGGGCCTGGATCCTGCGCCGCAAGGGCATCCCAGCGCGCCGCATCGCCGAGCGATCGGCGGTCGTCTTCCTGCTCACGAGCGCCGTCAACATCCTGGCGCTCGTCGCCGTCGGGCTGGCGCTCTGGGTCGGGCTGCTGTCGGGGCCGCGTGACGCGCTGCTCTCACTCGTACCGGCGCTGATCGGCATCCTCGCGCTGATCGGCGTCCTGGCCGCCGCGCAACTCGGACGCCGCGGCTGGCGACAGGAGACCCGGGTCGGGCGGGCGGTGCGATCGGCCGGTACCGCCATCGACGGCTCGCTCGCGGAGGCGCGGCGCTTCGACTGGCGCGAGCTGGGCAACGTCGGCTACTTCGTCTTCGACGTCGCGACACTGGCGGCCGCGTTCGCCGCCATCGGCGACGTGCCGCCGATCGCGTCGGTGACGCTGGCCTTCCTCGTGGGGCAGCTCGCCGGGGCTCTGCCGATCCCCGGCGGCCTCGGTGCCGTCGACGGCGGGCTCGTCGGCGCACTCGTCCTCTACGACGTGCCGCTCACGAATGCCGCCGCGGCCGTGCTCATCTACCGCGTCATCGCCCTCGTGCTGCCCGCCGTGCTCGGGACGATCGCCTTCGCGCTCATCCGCCGCAACCTCGACGATCCCGTCGAACTGGCCCCACCGCGCCCCGGCGACCTGACCGCCTCCGGCCCCGTCGACCCATGAGCGAGCACGTCGATCCGCGCCTCGTCGACTACGAGCGCCACCGGGCGCTGCCGCTGCCCGAGGACGCCCGCGTCTACAACCCGCCGCGGGCACGGCCGACACCTTCGCGATCGCGCTCGCCGCGATCGTTGAAGGTGTTCGCCTACGGGCGCGCGCTGGCCGACAACGGCCGCGAGCGGGTGCTCGAGCGAGTCGGTGTCGAACCGAGCGGCGACGCGTTCAACTCGATCGTCCTCGACGAGCGCCACGAGCGTCCGCGCAACCCGATGGTCAACGCCGGCGCCGTCGTCACGAGCAGCCTGGTGGACGGGAACGGCCCGCAGGAGAAGGTCGCGCGCCCGGCTGGTCGCCCTTCGCGGCTACGCCGGGGATGTCCCGCTGGCGGTTGACGAGACCATCCTGGCCGAGGAGCTCGCGGGCGCCGACCACAACCGCGCCGCCGCCTACCTCATGCGCGCCCACAAGGACCGTTCGGCAAGTGGAGCTGGTGGATGCCCGCGCGCATCGAGGCGCGCCTCCCGCGCCTGTCGATCGAGGGGCCCCGGCGGTGTGGTCCAATGCCACTGGACCGGCACCAGCAGGGCGTCCTCTACCTCCTGCCAACGGGATCACATTGGGACCGTGAGAAAGTACGAGAACGGCGAAAGGCCGCGCTGCGGCTTGGCTTTCGGAGGTGGTCGGTACTGGGCTCGAACCAGTGACCTCCTGCTTGTCGAGCAGGCGCTCTCCCAGCTGAGCTAACCGACCTGGGGAAGCGGAAGATAGCACCCCCCAATCGGCCCGATCCATGCGTAAATACGCAGCCGCAATGGAAAGCGTCCGGCGCTGCCGCGACGCGCGCGATCATGCACCGATGCCGCCCTTCGTGATCATCTCAGCCGCCCGCTCGGGGTCGTGGCTGCTGGTCGAGCTCCTCAACCAGCACCGGTCGATCGCCTGCAACGGAGAGCCCCTGAACCCGCATGACCCGAACTGGCCGGCGGAGCGAGAGCGGTTGTCGGGCGAGCGTCTGCTCTCGCTCGCCCTGGACGCCACCATCGTGAAGCCGGAGGGAGCCCCGCTTGCCGGCTTCAAGCTGCTGCGGGAGCATGTCCAGGACGAGCGCGGCGCAGGACTGCTCGACGCGACGTTGCGCCGGCGAGGGATTCGGGTGATCCTGCTGCGCCGCGGGAACCTCCTCGAATCACTGCGCTCCCTGGCCCAGGTGGAGCAGACCGGACGTTGGCAAGACCCCGTGGGAGACGCCGAGGCTGCGCACCCGGTGCGGCTGCCTCCCGACCGCTGCGCGTCGTACTTCGCGAAGGTCGACGGCTTCTTCGCCGATCTGCGGGGCCGCTGCGCGCACCTCGAGCGCGTCGAGCTCACCTACGAGGACCTCAACGGCGCGCCCCGGCCGCTCGATCCCGTGTGGAAGCTGCTCGGCGTCGCACCGGTTCCGGCTCAGCGCACCGTCCTCAACCGGCAGGAAGCGCGACCGCTGCGGGAGACGGTCGCAAACTTCGACGAACTGCGCGAGCGCTTCTTCGACACGCCGTACAGGCGATTCTTCGACTGATCCGATGGGCCGCGAGCATCCACGGTCTGCGTTCCCGCTCCACCTGGACAACGCATCACAGCGGCGGGGATCGCTCCGCACCGCCAACCTCAGACTTCTGAGGCCAGCTCGGACCAACTAGTTTGGCTCTGGCACGTCCCCGGCGCGGTGGCGGAGTGGCTACGCAGCGGCCTGCAAAGCCGTGTACACCGGTTCGACTCCGGTCCGCGCCTTGGCTCTTCAGCGGCACCGCCTACGCGGCCACGAATTTCGACCTCCGCGCCCACGGACGTCGGGCGGAGCGATTCGTGGCGACTCGCCGGGACCTCGGCGGAGATGCGCGTGAGCGACCCTGACCGGTCCATCCTCAAGACGCTCGTGCGGTGTCGGTCGTGGCTTGGAGATCCCCGCGCGTGACGATGCCGAGCAGCCTGCCTTCGGGGTCGCTGAGGTCGGCGGTGGTGAGGTCGGCCCAGCAGGACCCCGTCCGCCGACGTCACGAACCCGAATCCGAACGGGGAGGCAGCCACCCGCTCGCGAACATCCCCCACCGTTGAGTCGAGCCGGCACGTGACGACGTCATGCCGCGCGAGATCGATGACGCGCGGCTCGCCGGCCTTGTCACCCTCGAGCGGCAGGCCGCGGGCCATCCAATCGACTTTGCCGGGCGCATAGTCATAGACATGTCGGAAGCCGAGGGTGGCGAGCCGGCACGCGGCTCGTGGACTCATGTCTCAGAGGCCGTCCCAGCAGTAGACGACCACCGCCCGCGACCGGTCAAGCGCCTGGGTCGAACGCTCGTCGAGCGTCTTCAGGGGGATGCTGACCGCCGCCGGCAAGTGCATCTCGGCGTATTCTGCAGGCGGGAGCACCTCGACGAGCTACGTCTCGCCGTTCTCGAGCAACTGGCGCAGCTGCGGAAACAGGATCGGCGCGTGGCTCACGGCTTCGCAGCGTCCGCGCTCGCGGTCAG
Organism: uncultured Solirubrobacteraceae bacterium; assembly: GCA_963740765.1. Taxonomy (GTDB): domain Bacteria; phylum Actinomycetota; class Thermoleophilia; order Solirubrobacterales; family Solirubrobacteraceae; genus DATLGB01. The sequence continues at coordinate 5,554 of CAVUFN010000024.1, forward strand.
CGCGGCTCGGATCCAGGACTCGGGCGGCAGCGGCGCCTGCCCCTCCTCCGCAGAGCGGTAGACCCGGCACTTCAGGCCGAAGTCCTCGCGCGGCGCGGCCGCCGGGTCGACGTCGCGCCCGTCAACCCGCACGCTCGGTGAACCGAGAAAGCGAGCTGCCTCGGCAGCCTCGAGCGTCTCGACGGGTCGGAGCGCGATCGCGTCGGGATCGCCGCCGTGCTCGGCGACGAGGTCGCACAGCCTCGGGAGGAGCGCCTCGAACGAGGGGCAGCCGTCGAAGTACAGGATCTCGACCTTCATGGCGCATGCTCCTTCGACGTCAGCGACCTACAGCAGGCGACGTGCTCGGCATTGTCGGCGAGCAGCGCCCGCCCGAGCGCGACCAGGGCCAACACCCGCTCGTCGGTGACCCGATAAAAGACGGATCGGTGCTCGCGGCGGGTCGCCACGAAGCCGCACCACCGCAGGCAGGCGAGATGATTCGACACGCGTGGCTGCGACTGGCCCAGCGCCTCGGTGAGCTCGCCCACGGAAAGCTCGTCCTGCTCGGCGAGTGAGAGGTGATCGGTACCAGGGCTCCACACCGTCGAACTGGCCGGCGAGTCACGCCCAGCGCGCGGCGAGCTGCTCGCAGATCTCGCGCTGCTGCGACGGCTCGATCCGGTGGGTCAGCAGGCCCTCGATGGTGAAGACAGCGATCTTGACCTCAGCGTCGATGGTCGCCTCCGGGATCCGCTGGAGGAGCTGGGCACGCAGGAGTCCCTCGGTTGCGGCGTGGAAGTCGGTATGCCATGTGTCGAGTGCGGCGGAGCGACCGATGCGCGCGTGCACGGTCGTGACCAAGCGGTGCATCTGCTGAAGCGCGTCGACGGTCCAGATGAGTTGGTCGGCGAGCGGTTGTGCCGCGATGGTGCCGTAGCCGGCGAGGGCGTCGGCGAGAACGGCGTCGAGGACGGCGATGAGGACGTCGTCCTTGTCGTCGAAGTACCAGTAGATCGTGTTGGGCGCGACGCCCGCCGCCCGGGCGAGCGTGGCCATCGAGGTCGCGTCGTAGCCAGCCTCGATGAACAGGCGCCGCGCGGCGGCGATCAGCTCGACGCGCTTCTCCTCGCGTTCCTGGCGGGGTTTGGTCGCCGGCATGCCGTCTGATGGTAGCTGCTCTTGGGCGACGTTCAAGAGCCGCTACCCTCCGATCCTTGAATAGCGTTCTACAACGACGAGGAGAGCCGACCTGATGGGCACCTACACGCGTGAGGACGCGACGTTCGATTCCCACGGCACCGCATGTGCAGCGTGGCTGTACCGGCCGCAGGGCGTCGCGGATCCCGCGATCGTGGTGATGGGCCATGGCTTCGGGGCGACGCGGGAGATGCGCCTGGATGCCTACGCGGAGCGCTTCGCCGAAGCCGGCTTCGCGGCGCTGGTCTTCGATTACCGCGGGTGGGGCGACAGCGACGGCGAGCCGCGTCGCGTCCTCGACATCGCGATGCAGCACCAGGACTGGCGGGCGGCGGTTGCGTACGCGCGGTCGCTCTCCGGCGTCGACGGTGCTCGCGTGGTGGCGTGGGGGTCGTCGTTCGGAGGCGGTCACGTGCTGGAGCTCGCCGCCGAGGACCATGACCTGGTGGCGGTGATCGCGCAGGTGCCGCACGTCAGCGGCCCTGCGTCCGCGTTCTCGGCGCCGTTCCCGCAGACGCTCCGGCTCGTCCTGGCTGCCCTCCGCGATCAGCTCGGCGCGCTGGCGGGCCGGCCGCCGTACCGGGTCGCTGCGGTCGGAGAGCCCGGGGAGCTGGCGATGATGACCTCGCCCGGCGCCTATGCGCTCGTCGTGCGCATGGTCGGCGAGCACGCCGAGAAGTTCCAGCGCGAGAACGAGGTCGCCGCGCGGATCGGACTGCGGCTCCCCTTCTACTCGCCGGGCCGCACCGCCGGCAAGATCACGGCGCCGACGCTCGTGCAGGTCGCCACCGAGGACGACGTCACACCGGTGAAGGTGGCGATGAAGGCTGCCGAGCGGATCCCCGGAGTGGCGATCCGCACCTACGACTGCAGCCACTTCGAGCCCTATCTCGACCCGCACTTCGACGGCATCGTCGGCGACCAGATCGAGTTCCTCACCAAGGCCCTCGCGTGATCGGGCCGCTGCGGGGAGCTCAGTCCTCCCCGCGTCGCTCGCTGGGGGCGATCGGGACGTTGACGCCGTACCTCAGGCCCACCATCCGCACGCCGACGCACACGGCCGCCCCCAGCGCCGGGAACACCGGGCTGGAACTGCCGGCCTCCTGAGCCACCACGAGGATCGCGGCTCCCACCAGCGCCGGGACGGCGTAGAGCTCGTGCCGCAGGACCGTCGGCACCTCGCGCAGGAGGACGTCGCGCAGGATGCCGCCGCCGATGCCGGTGACCGCGCCGAGCAGGATCGCCTGGGCCGGGCCGAGCCCGAAGTCGAGCGCCTTCGTCGCCCCCGTGACGCAGAAGAGCCCGAGGCCGATGGCGTCGAACGTCAGGATGCTGCGTCGCATGCGCTCGAGCTCGGGCAGCGCGAAGTAGCACACCAGGCCGGCGGCACCGACCGCCAGGAGGTACTTCCAATCCCGGAAGGTGGCCGGGGGGACGCCGATCAGGAGATCGCGGATGATGCCGCCCGCCATCGCCACGACGCCGGCCAGCACGAGGACGCCGAAGAGGTCCAGCCGGGCGCGCACCGCCGCGAGGCCACCGCTGAGCCCGAACACGAAGGTCCCCGCCAGGTTCAGCGCGAGGATGAGCGTCGGGTCGAAGCCGCGCGGGACGTCCATCGCCGACCAGCATGCCTCGCACCGAGCCCTGGCGCGCCGCGACCTGACAACTCGTCCGGTGAAGGCGCCCCGGACTTGACAAAGTGGCGGCAACCACGGACATTGGGTCAATGCGCACCAGAGCGCACCAGGCCGTGGCGGGCGGGCTGTGGGGTGCGCTCGAGCCGGAGACGCTGCTGGGGCTGCTCGACCAGCTCACGGACGGCCTGCTCGTCTTCGACGCGGACTGGCGGTTCAGATACGTCAACGAGCCCGCCGCGCGGATGCTCGGCCACGAGCCGGCGGGGCTGCTCGGCCAGCACGCCTGGACGGCCTTCCCCGAGGCGGTCGGCGGGCCGTCGTACGAGGCCTATCAGCGCGCCCGCGCGGAGCGGATCCCCGTGGTCACGAGCGAGTACTACGAGCCACTCGGGCGCCTGTTCGAGGTCCGCGCCCACCCGGCCGACCGCAATCTGGTCGTCCTGTTCCGGGACATCACGAGCATCCGGCACGCGGAGAACGAACTGCGCGAGTACGCCGACCGCATGTCCGAGGCCGAGCGCATCGCGCGCTTCGGCGCCTGGAAGTGGGACATCGCCAACGGCGACGTGCTGTGGTCGGATCACCTGCAGCGCATCTACGGGCTCGAGCCCGGCGATTTCGGGGGAACGGTCGACGACTTCGTGGCGCGGCTGCACCCTGATGACCGCGAGCGGGTCTGGGCCGAGATCACGCGGGCGATCGAGGCGCTCGACGCGTTCGCGTTCGAGGAGCGCATCCTGTGGCCGGACGGCTCGGAACGGGTGCTGCTCTCGCAGGGCCAGGTCATCGCGAGCGAGGACGGCGCCGCCGCCGCGGTGGTGGGGGTCTGCTCCGATGTGACGGATCGGGTGCAGGCCGAGCGCGCGCTGGGCATGAGCGAGCGGCGCATGCGCGCGATTCTCGACAACAGCCCGTCCGTCATCGCGGTCAAGGACCTCGACGGCCGCTACCAGATGGCCAACGCCGAGAGCGGGCGGTTGCTCGGTAGGGAGGCCGACGAGCTGGTCGGCCTCCTCTGCACCGACCTGTTCGCGCCGGACGTCGCGGAGCAGGTCCGTGCCAACGACCGCACGGCGGTCACCGAGGATCGCCCCGTCTTCGACGAGACGATCCTGCTCGACGGCGACGAGGAGCGGACGTTCGCGACGGTGACGTTCCCGCTCCCCGACGCGGACGGTCACCCGGCCGAGGTGTGCACGATCGGGACGGACGTCACCGAGCGCCGGGAGCGCGAAAGCGAGCGCCGGGAGCGAGCCGAGTGGCAGGACCGGATCACCTCGGCGATCGCGGACGGGCGCCTGGTGCTCCACGCTCAGCCGATCCTGGACCTCGTCACCCGCGAGCGGGTCACCAGCGAGTTGCTCGTGCGCATGCGGTCCGAGGCGGAGCCGGCGGAGCTGCTCCCGCCGTGCTCGTTCCTACCGGAGGCGGAGCGCTTCGGCCTGATCCAACTCGTCGACCTGTGGGTGGTGCGTCAGGCGCTCGCGCTCGGCGCGCAGCGACGGCTGGAGGTCAACCTGTCGGCGGTGACGCTCCGCGACGCCGACGCGCGCGCCGAGATCGTCGGGCTGCTCGCCTCGTCCCCCTCAGCGGCCCGCAACCTCGTCTTCGAGATCACCGAGACCGCTGATCCCGAGCACTTCGACGGCGCGGAGCGGTTCGGCCGCAGCATCACGGAGTTCGGCTGCGGGCTGTCGCTCGACGACTTCGGCACCGGCTTCGGATCCTTCACCTACCTGCGGACACTGCCGCTGCGCTTCCTGAAGATCGACCTGAGCTTCGTCTCGCAGATGACCCGCTCGGTCGCCGACCGGCGCGTCGTCCAGAGCATCATCGGGATCGCCGAGCAGTTCGGGTTGCTTGCCATCGCCGAGGGCGTGGAGGACCAGGGCACGCTCGACCTGCTGCGCCACATGGGGGCCGACCAGGTCCAGGGCTTCCACATCGGCCGCCCCGCCCCGATCGACTCCTGACTCAGCTGGCGATCGGCCCAGCTCCCGGTCAGAACCGCCGGAGGTCGTCCTTGGCGATGTGGAACCCGTGATCCGAGCGGTTGCGACAGGTGAGGCCGGACTCGCGCATCGTGCAGCGGATCCCGTGGCGCTTGTACGTGTCGCCGTAGTGCAGCGTGCGCCGCTTGGCGTTCCCGTACCCGGGGTAATCGCCGCGCTCGCCGACGACGGCCTTGCCGCGCGGCTCGAGCCCGTAGTAGGGGTCGAGCTCGCCGATCCGCGGCATGTAGCGGGCGGTGCACTCGATCCCCCTGCCGCCGTACTTGACGGAGATGCAGCTGATCAGCTTCGAGGGCGAGACGAAGTTCTTGTAGTGGACGGTCTTCGCCTCGGCCGGGCCTGTGGCGGCGACGGCGGCGATGACGGCGGTGGCGAGCAGCGTGCGCATGACGCTCAGTATCCCGCGACGGAGCACGTACGCCCAGACGACCGCTGCGGACGGATCTGGGCAGGGAGCGCAACATCATCGCGGCTGCGGGGTCTTAACCACCAATGCAAAGACGACCGATCCCGCTGCTCGCGGCGGGCGCGGCCGCGCTGACCTGCGCCGCCGCGCCGAACGCCGCCCACGCCCGCAGCTCCCAGTTCCCGATCTTCGAGGCGCCCCGCGAGGTCCTCGGTTACGACGACGCCCTGCGCATCCAGACCCTCGACGAGATCAAGTCGCTCGGGGTCACGCACACGCGCGTGCTCGTCCAGTGGAACGCGGTGCTGCGCAAGCCCAACGCGCGTAAGAAGCCGTCCGACCTCGCCGAGAAGGACTCCAACTCGGCCGGCTACGACTTCTCCAAGTACGACGCCATCTTCACCCAGGCGGGTGAGCGCGGCATCGAGATCATCCCGACCATCACCGGCTCGGCCCCGCGCTGGGCGACGAAGGGCAAGCGCGGCCACAACTACCGCCCGGACCGCAACGCGTTCGAGCGCTTCGTGGAGGCGGTCGGCTCGCGCTACGGCGAGCAGGTCGACACCTGGACGATCTGGAACGAGCCCAACCAGCCGCAGTTCCTCAACCCGCAGTTCCGCAAGCACAAGCCGTACTCGCCGCTGCTCTACCGCGCGCTCTACCAAGCCGCGCTGCAGGGTCTCGGGGCGACCGGCAACGGGTCCGACAAGGTGCTCGCCGGAGAGACCTCCCCGGCCGGCAACAGCCGCATCGTCGCTCCCATCACGTTCGCGCGCCTGTTCTTCAAGGGCCGCAAGCTCAAGGTCGACGGCTACGCCCACCACCCGTACACGAAGAAGGCCGGGCCGTTCTACAAGCCCAAGAAGGCCGACGTGACGATCGGCGTGCTGCGCCGCCTGACCCGGGCGCTCGACCGCTACTCGCACCACCGCCGGATGAAGCTCTACCTGACGGAGTTCGGCATCCAGTCCAAGCCGGACCGGTCCTACGGCGTCAGCCTCGGCCGCCAGGCGGAGTACCGCTCGATCTCGGAGAAGATCGCCTACGACAACCGGCGCGTCGCGGCCTTCTCGCAGTACCTCATGCGCGACGACCTGCCCCGCCGGGGTGCCGACAAGTACGGCGGCTTCGAGTCCGGGCTGCGGACGTCGAAGGGCAAGGCCAAGCCGGCCCTCGCCGGCTACCGGCTGCCGCTGGTCGTCAAGAAGGGCAAGCTCTGGGGCCTCGTCCGGCCCGAGGGCGGCGCCAACTCCCAGGTCACGGTGCAGTACCGCGACCGCCGCAAGCGCTGGAAGGACCTCGCCACGGTGAAGACCAACCGCCGCGGCTACTGGACCAAGCGCACCAAGCGGCGCAAGGGCCGGGTCTACCGGGTGAAGTGGCAGACCTTCACGGGTCCGACCACGCACGACCGCTTCTAGTAGACGTCGGCGAGCGCGGCCGCGAACACCTCGGGCGAGAAGCGGCGCTCGTAGGTGGCGCGGCCCGCCGTGGCGATCCGGGCCCGGAGCCCGCGGTCGCCGACGAGCGCGCCGATCGCCTCCGCCAGCGCCGCCTCGTCGCCGGGGGCGACGAGGCGCGCGTCGTGGCCGTCCGTGAGGTCCTCGGGCATGCCGTCGCACGCGCTGGCGACGACCGCGGTCCGCGCCCGCAGCGCCTCGATGACGGAGACGGACCCGCTCGCCTCGGCCAGTGACGGCAGGACGAAGACGTCCGCGGACCGCAGGTAGGGGCCGATGTCGGGTATGTGGCCGGGCAGCGCGACCCGGTCACCGAGCCCGAGGTCCGCGGCGAGGCGGCGGTGCGCGCCCAGCAGCCGGCCCGAGCCGATCAGGCACGCCCGCACCGCGACGCCGGCGGCGGCGAGGCGCGCGAGCGCGAACAGCAGGACGTCGAGCCCTTTGCGCGGGTCGTGGCGGGAGACGGCGAGGACGAGCGGCGCGTCGCGGTCGGCGAGGCCGTCCACCGCCGGCGTCGGTCCACGCTCGCCGGTGCCGGCCTGGGTCGCGTAGGGCACCACGGCCGGGCGCACCCCGTACGCGTCGTCGAGGATGCGCGCGACCGACGCGTAGTTGACGAGCACGGAGTCGGCGTGGCGGTAGCCCCAGCCCTCGATGGGGTCGTCGACGGCGCGGATCCAGTGCAGCCAGGCCCGGTGGCGGATCCGCTGCGCCAGGCCGTGATGGGCGCGCACCCGCATCGCGCCGACCTCGTAGGCGCGCGTCCCGTACGCGCTGGCCACGGACGGACAGCCGAGCCGGCGCGCGGCGAGGACGGCGGCGGCCGACCAGATCGCGAAGCCGTGCACGGCGACCGGCTCCGTCACCGCGCGGGTGACCGCGCGCGCCAGCAGCGGGATCTGCGCGGCCACGGGGACGGCCGGGGCGACATGATGGACGACGCCGAACGGAGCCGGCGTGACCGCGGCGCGCCGGCCGACGCAGAAGACGTGCGGCTCGTACCCCAGCCCGACCGCGGCCTCGGCGTGCGCGCGCACGTAGGTCTCGTGACCGCCGATGCCGTCGAGGACGTCCTTGCCGGACACGAGCACGAGCGGCGGCGGAGCCACCGCCGCGATGGTACCTTCGGCCGCGCGTGCGGTCCGTCCTGTTCTGCAACGAAATGCTCGGGATGGGACACATCGGGCTGGCGCTCGCCCTCGCCGAGGCGCTCGCCGACGACGGCTCCACCGCCCTCGTGGTCACGGGCTCGCCGGGCTTCGCCGGCCTGCGGATCCCGGAGCGGGTGGACATCCTCAAGCTGCCGACCGCGCCCGTCGGGGCGGACTCGAGCTGGAGCGCGACCGACCGCCGCCCGGCGGCGGGCCTGGCCGTGCCGCCGGCGGACGTCGCCGCGCTGCGGCGGGAGCTGTCCCTGGCCGCGGTCACCGGCATGCGTCCCGACGTCGTGTTCGTCGACTACAAGCCGCTGGGCCGGGAGGACGACCTGCGGCCGACGCTCGAGCACCTGCGCGAGCGCGGCGACTGCGTCACGGCGCTGGGCATGTGGGAGGTCGACGACGCGCCGGAGCGCCTGCGGGGGACGTGGACGCCCGCGCTGGCCAAGGACGTCGCCGCGCACTACGACCTCGCCCTCGTCTACGGCCGGCCGGCCGCCGACGACGTGCGCATCGCCGCGCTGGAGGAGGCGGGCGTGCCCGTGCACGTCACCGGCGTCATCGGCGCGCCGCCCGCCGCGGGTCCGAGTCCCGATCTCGGCGAGGGGTACCTGCTGGCGACCGCGGGCGGCGGGGTCGACGGGGTCGAGCTGTTCGAGGCGCTGCTCGCCTGCGATCTGCCGCTGCCCGCCGTGTTCGTGACCGGGCCGCTGATGGACGAGCGCGAGATCGCGCGGCTGCGCGCGCGGGCGGAGGGACGCGACGTGCGGGTCTTCGCCTCCCGCCCCGACATGCCTGCCCTGCTGGCCGGTGCGCGCGCCGTGGTCGCCATGGCCGGGTACTGCACGGTCGCGGAGATCCTGGCCAGCGGCACCCCGGCGCTGCTGGTCCCGCGGGCGTTCCCGCGCGAGGAGCAGCTCAACCGGGCGCGCCGGCTGGCCGCGGAGGACCGCGTCGCGATGCTCCACCCGGACGATCTCGACTCGCTCGGCGCCGCTCTCGGCGCTCTGCTGGAGCGCCCGGCGCGGCCGCCGGCAGCGCTGCCGGGAGCCGCGGAGGCGGCGGCGATCCTGCGCCACGCGTCCGTAGGCTGCCGCGGGTGATCGACCCCCGCACGCCCGTTCTCGTCGGCGCCGGCCAGATCGTGGTCCACGACGGCACGCCCCCCTCCCCCGCCCAGCTCATGACCTCGGCCGCGCGGGCGGCGGCCGCGGACGCCGGCGTGCCCGGGCTGGTGGAGCGCGTGGACGTGCTCGCAGTGGTGGACGCGATGTCCCAGCCGGGCGCCACGCCCGACATCGGCGCTCCGACCCTGTGGCGCAGCGGCCTCGGCGGCAACGGCCCGCAGGCGCTGGTCTGCGAGCTGTGCGACGCGATCGCAGCCGGGTCGCTGGACGTCGCCGTGGTGACCGGCGCCGAGGCGATGACCGCGTTCAGCGCGGCGATCAAGGCGGGCGAGGCGCCGCCGTGGCCGATGGAGGGCCGCGCGGCGGACCGGACGCTGTCCTCCGACGCGCCGTCCGACGGCGCCAGCGCCGCCGAGCATGCGGCCGGGCTGATCGCGCCGATCTTCTTCTACCCGCTGATCGAGCACGCCGTCCGGGCCGACGCCGGCCGCTCGCGCTCCGACCACCTCGCCCACATCAGCGCGCTGTGGGCGTCGTTCGCGGCGGTGGCGGCGGACAACGAGTTCGCTTGGACGCGCTCGGCGCCGTCGGCGGAGGACATCGCGACCGAGTCGCCGTCCAACCGCAAGGTCTCCGATCCCTACCTGAAGCTGCACAACTCGCACATCGGGGTCGACATGGGCGCGGCGCTGATCCTGTGCTCGGCGGGGGCGGCGTCCGCGGCCGGTGTCCCCCGCGACCGCTGGGTGTTCCCGTGGGCGGGCGCGCGCGGCCACGACCACTTCCACGTGACGACGCGCGCCGAGCTGCACCGCTCGCCGGCGATCCGGCTGGCCGGCGAGGCGCTGCGCGCGCACTGCGACGCTCCGGACTTCGCCCATGTCGACCTGTACTCGTGCTTCCCGTCCGCCGTCCAGATCGCCGCGCGCGAGCTGGGCCTCGGGCTCGACCGTCCCCTGACGGTCACCGGCGGGCTGACGTTCGCCGGCGGGCCGGGCAACAACTACCCGACGCACGCGATCGCCGCGATGGCCGACCGCTTGCGCGCGGAGCCCGGCGCGGTCGGCCTGACGACCGCGCTCGGCTGGTACGTCACCAAGCACGCGCTCGGTGCCTGGTCCTGCACGGAGCCGCCGTCGCCCTACCGCACCTACGACGTGCAGGACGGCGTCGACGCGCTGCCCGCCGTCGCGGTCGCCGAGGGCTACTCGGGCGACGCCATCGTCGAGTCCTTCACCGCCCTGTACGAGCGCGACGGCTCGCCGGGCATGGGCATCGTGTCGACGCGGCTCGCAGACGGCCGCCGCGCGGTCGTCAAGTCGCACGACGCCGCGGTCCTGGCCGAACTGGTCGGTGGAGACGATCCCGTCGGGCGACCGGTGCAGGTGACCGCGCCCGAGGGCTTCGTGCTCGCCTGAGCAGTGTTGGACGCCTGACCGGTCCCGCTCCGGACGGGCGCGAGCCGGGTTGCGAGGGGTATGACAAATCGATTCCGCCGTCTGCGCCCGACGCCCTCCATGGCCGTGGCGCTGACCGCTCTCGTCGTCGCCCTGGGCGGCACCAGCTACGCCGCCGTCACGCTCGCGACGCACTCCGTCACGAGGTCCAAGCTGGCGCCACGGGCGGTCAGCGTGAGCAAGATCAAGACGCACGCCGTGAGCCGGAGCAAGCTCCGCGCCGGCGCCGTGAGCCCGTCCAAGCTGAGCGTCACCGTGCAGCGGTCGCTGGCCGCGAAGTCCGGCCCGACGGGCCCGGCCGGCCCGACCGGCCCCACCGGCGCGTCCGGTGCGCGCGGCACCGCCCTCGCGTACGGCAGCTTCACCGGCGACGGCGGCGTCCGGGCCGGCAGCGCGTTCAACCTGTCCGGGCTGCAGGTCAACCACGCCGCGACCGGCGTCTACTGCCTCTCGGGGCTGCGCGATCCGCTCAACAACGTCGTCGCCACCGTCGACGCCGCGGGCGCTGCGGCCGGCGCGACCGTCGCCGCCACGCTGCATGACCCGCCGTCCTGCCCGGCGTCGACGCAGATCGAGGTCGACACGTTCCGTCCCGTCGCCACCGGCGGCGCAGAGGCGGCCGACCAGCCGTTCTCGCTGGCGCTGAACTAGATAGAGCCGACCAGCTGGATGTGATCGGCCTCCGCGGCCCCGCCGAAGGGCCGCGTGAGGCCGAAGCGGTTCAGCGTCGCCTCCGGCACGCCCTCGACCCCGGGCGTGTCGGAGGCCTCGCCGCGCGTGTGCGGATCGTTGGGGAAGCCGCCGACCTCGACGGAGTGCTGCGGGGTGCGGTAGCCGCTCAGCCCGATCAGGTGCAGGTGCAGCGTGCGGCCGAGGACGTCGAGCTTGCCGGCCAGGGTCGGCTCGTCGCCGACCGAGTAGTTCGTCCCGGTGGCCGGGAAGAAGCCGTAGGCGCCGGCGTGCGCCTCGTAGCCGCCGGTGAGGTTCGGGACCGGGCCGTCGTAGCCGGCGGCCCGCGCCTGCAGCTCGGTGAGCCGCTGCTCGAGACGCCGACGCGTCTTCTCCAGCGAGGCCAGGCGCGCCTTCGCCGACGCCTTGGACCGCACGAACCTGGACTGGCGCTGGAGCAGCGACTGCTGGATGGCGGCGACCTGGTCGCGCTCGGACAGGACGGCGGCGGTCTGGGTCGCCTGGCGGCGCTCGATGCCGGCGAGCTCCTGCTCGCGCTTGGCCACCGCGACGCGCGCCGCGCCGACACGCTGGGTGACCTCGGCGTTCTGGCGGGCGACGTTCGACAGCGACCGCGTCGTCTCCAGCAGGTCCTTGAAGCCGCGCGCGCTCATCACGACGTTGATCAGATTCGGCGACGGGTCCTTGTACTGGGCGACCAGCTGACTCGCCAGCGCGGCGCGGTCCTGCTTGAGCTCGACGCGCAGGCGCACGAGCCGGGACCGGGCCGTTCTCAGCTCGCCCTGCACGCGCGAGAGCTGGTCCTGCTGGACCGTGAGGCTTGATTCGAGGCCGCCGAGGCGCTCGCGCAGGTCTGCGAGGCGCGGCTCGTAGCGCTGGATCCCCTGGCTGTCGCGCTCGATCTGGGACCGCAGCCGCTCGGCGCCGCTGGTGGCCTGGTCGAGTGCGGACTGCGTGTCGGCGGCCGCCGTCCCCGCCGTGGCGAGCACGAGCGCGAGCAGCGGAATGGAGACGGTGCGAGGACGCATCGGCGGGCGAGCATGCCCGCTGGCGGCCTCCCGGCCTGCACGGAGCGTTTCAGGACAGAGGAATTGCGGCGCTCAGCGCGTGCCGCACCGACGCTCAGGGCAGCTCGGTCACCTGCGCACCCGCACCCGCTTGCCGCGCTTGGCGCCCTCGACGCCGCTCTGCGTACGGGCCCGGGACGCGACCCGGTAGCGGCCCGGCTTGACGCGCACGCGGGCGCGGAACGTCGTCGTCCCCCTGGCCTTCACGCGCCGGATCCTCCTGCCCTTCTTGAAGACGAGCGTCACGCGCGTGACGGCGTCCTGACAGGCGGCCGGCTTCGAGGCCGTGCCGCGGATCCGCAGCACCCGCTTGCGGCGCTTGATCCTGGTGATCCTCGAGCGCGGCGTGCAGCCGCCGGCCTGTGTCACGGCGGAGACGGCCTGCGGCCCGCTCGCTGCGGGTGGCGTGTTCGTCGAGCCGGCGGGCTTGGTGGACCCGCCCGGCGCGGTGTCCTTGATCTGGGTGGCGGCGAGGAACGAGTAGTCCGGCGGCAGGCCGTCGGCGGCCATGCCCGCGCAGCCCGTGCGCAGGTCCTCGCAGACGAAGCGCCCGCCGCCGTGCGCGATGTCGATGCGGCTCGGGATGTAGGTGGAGAAGAGGTTGCCGTCGGGCGGCGTCTGGCCGTCGACCTCGCGCTCGAGCGCGTCGTCCTGCCAGCGGTTGGTCATCAGCCGCGCGTCCGCCGTCGGGTCGTTCTTGAGCTCCTTGTCCATCCAGGCGAGCGTGTACCAGGCCACGAGATCGATCCCGCGGCGCGTCGCCCCGAAGCCCGGGTTGGGGATGTAGGAGAACTCGTAGTGCGTGCCGCCGCGGATGATCAGCTCGCCCGTGTCGACCCCCGCGTCACTGGCCTTGTCGGATGCGCCGACCTTCTCGTTGGGATCCGGGTCCTCGGTGTACGGCGTCGGCGTCAGGCCGTAGTCGGCCGACATGCCCAGGGCGGGTTTGGTGATCTCGAGCGTCTCGGGCCGGGGCGAGGACCCCGACGCGCACTCGATGCGCTGCCCGCCGAACGAGCTGCCCTCCGTGCTGCTGACGTCCTGGAGGTTGTCGTAGGCGACGATCGCCTTCACCCGCGGGTCGAGCTGGCCGACGTAGGACACCGCCGCCGCGCCGAGGCTGTGGCCGGCGATGCCGACGTGCTCGGTGTCGATGCTCGAGTGGAACGGGTTGAAGGCCGACGACCGGCCGTCTTTGACGCGCGCGGCCTGCTTGTCGGCGTGCGACGTGTTGCTGGTGCAGCTGTTGCGCGGGGTGTACGGGCTGCCGGGCGTCGAGAAGAAGAAGTCCAGCGCGTCCTCCGTCCCGTCGTAGAACGGGCGCCCGGTCTGGCTGGGGACGCCGTCGTCGCGGTCGGCCCCCTCGCCGTAGGTGTCGCTGTAGCCCTGGCCCTGCGGGTCCCACGTCAGCACGACGTAGCCGGCCTGCGCGAGCGTCTGCGCCGCGTACCAGTAGAGGGTCTCGGGCGCCTGGACCGAGCCGTTGGTGATGACGACACCGGGTCGCTTCGCGGGCCCTCTCGCGGTCATCCAGACGTGGCCGGAGAGCGTCGAGCCGTTGCGCGCCGTGAACAGGACGGGCTGGACGACGCCGTAGCCCTTCTCGCCCCAGTCGTAGAGCCGGATGTCGCCCGCGCAGCCGTCGCCGGCGTTCGCGCACAGGTTGCCGCTGAAGTCGCGCCCGTACTGGTGGGTCGCCGCCCCGTCGCCGGCGACGATCGACGCCGCCGTCACCTGGTTCTCGGCGCTCTGCGCGGCAAGCGCGGCCCTGAACTCGGGCGTGTAGTCCGTGTTCGCCCGCTCGTTGATCTTGTCGTAGTTCGCCGCCTCGTACGCGGGGTCGAACGCTTGGGCCGTGGCCGCGAACAGGAGCGCGGCCGCCAGCGCCGCCAGGAGGACCCGGGTCATCGTCGTGATGCTACGCAGGATCTCCGCGCATCAGCGCCATTGGCGGGCTGCCCGCGAACCCCCACCTCCCCCAGATCGTCCAAGTGAAGACGGTCCCGGCGGGCAGTGCCACCTCCCGCCGGCTCGCCCCGAGCGGCACCATCCAGTTCCAGACGGGGTCGTCCGCGAAGGCCGCCGCCAGCACCTCCGCCGGCGTCCCCACCTCCCCCGGTCCGGCCTCGCGCACGTCCATCACGCGGCTATACTCGCCGACTCGTGCGGCTGTAGCTCAGTTGGCTAGAGCGTCTGCTTGCCATGCAGAAGGTCGAGGGTTCGAGTCCCTTCAGCCGCTC
>CAVUFN010000025.1:0-80587 GCA_963740765.1 uncultured Solirubrobacteraceae bacterium
CTCTTCGACACGTGCGGCGTCACAGGTGCAGATGGGCGGTCCACCCCGAAACGCGCAGCATGCTCGAGGCTGGCGACCGCGGAGCGTTGACGGTCCGCCGCGGGGAGATTGTCGCTCGTACGGTCACCCTCGGTACGCAGCCCGCCCAAACGGCCGGCGTGCAGCAACCGCTGAACGCACGCTCCAATCAAGTCCCGTGACCCCCGGGCCGTTACCAATCATGTCGCGGACTCGGAGAAGCTGCCGTGAGGCAGCCGCCGCGCCCGCCGAATCGCCGCGCTCGCTCGAGGGATGGCGGCGCAAGCGGACTGGTGCTCGTGTCGGTGCAGCCCACCTCCATGCGACGCCCTAGGGTCCCCCCGCCTTTCCGGACATTAGATGGCAACGAGCTCGAAGAGCTACGGCAGTTGCGGCGTAAGGATGCGCGGCTGAAACAGGAGCGTGACCTGCTCAAGCGAACCTTGGCCTTCTTCGCAGCAGAGACCGAGATCCGGTGAGCAGCTACCGGTTCATCTCGGCGGAGACGGCGAGCACCCCGGTCTCTGTCTGTTGCGACTTGCTCGGCGTGAGCTCACTCGGGCTATCGCGAATGGGCCACCCGCTCGCCGAAATCGTGCCTGTCGGACGCGTGGCTGGTTGAGAAGGTCAAGGAGATCTGAGCGGCCAATCGCAATGTCTACGGAGCGCCGCGCGTCCACGCCGAGTTGCGTCTCGCCGAGGGCATCAAGGTGGGCCGCAAGCGCGTTGAGCGCCTCATGCGCGAGGCCGGCATCAGTGACTTGGTGCCCAAGAAGCGCGGCAAGACGACGATCCGGGTGCCCGGCGTCCGCGTCTCCGATGACCTCGTCGAGCCGCGCTTCCGGCCGGCCGTGCCGAACGTGCTCTGGATCGCCGACATCTCCTACCTCAGAACCTGGACGGGTGGCTATATCTCGGCGCCGCCCAGGCGCTTTAGCCGCCGGATCGTCGGCTGGTCGACGGCGGATCACATGCGCGCTGAGCTCGTCGTCGACGCGCTCAGCATGCCGTTCAGCGGCGCCGTCCACAGCCCGGGCAGGTCTTCATAGCGACCAGGGATCTCCACGCCTGGCATGCCGAGCAGAAGGCCTCTGTGAGCGACTCACCTTCTGGTCTGGCCGGCTTTGCCGGCATACATACAAAAGAGCAGATAGAAACGTCCCCGAAAAACTCAACCGTGTCCGGCGAACTCGGGGAACTTCATCGGCGAGATGCAGCGCTGCTTATGGCCGCGATGCTCGCGATCGCGGGCGCTGCGTTGGTGGTGTCGGTCGTCCAGCGTGGCGCGGGGGGCGCCGTGGACCGTCCTCCGACTCGCTCACTCCCGGGAGCGCTCCTGCGTACTGGCTGCCGCCCGAGGACTGTGTCCACAACCAGCTCCCGTACGACGAGGGGCCGGCTCAACGCGTTGCTCGGCGCGACGCGCGGGGACATCTGGCGTCACCTGCGCGCCGACACCCGCCCGGGGCGGGCGGATTCGAACCGCAGCGCAACGGAATGGCGAGTGGCAGCAGACGAGCCTCGTTTGATGAGCATCAGGTGCTGAAGGCCCGACCCTTGCGGCTCGCCGGCCCTCGAAGTCAGCTCCTCGGCGAGGGGTAGGAGTTGCGCGCGTAGGCGACCACCGCGACAATTGCCAGGACGACCACGATGGACGCGTAGACGAGCGCCGTGTTGCGCAGCCCGTACGCAGTGCCGGCGACGCCGGCCAGAATCGCGGGGAGGCTGAACGCCGGGTACGCGACGACGTAGATCGCGGCGACGATCCCAGCGCGCTCATGCGGTTCGGCGAGCCCGGTCAGCGTGCGGAACGCACCGGCGAACGTGGGTCCGAACCCCAGCCCGGCGATCGCTGAGCCGGCGAACAACGCGACCGTCGATCGGCTGGCGATGGCCACGATGGCCACGCTCACCCCGACGATCACCAGGGACGCGCCGCCAAGCATCAGGCGCGAGGACTCGATGCTGCGTGTCGAGGCGCTGGTGACGGCACTCGTCCCGAGCAGGGCGACGATCACGAGCGCGGCGACGACGTGATTCGAGGACCCGGTGAGCTGCGCGGTCAGGGACGGGCCGAGTGACAGGTACAGCCCGCCGAGCGCCCAGGTCGCGGTCATGCACGGCGCGATCGTCACGAACGTCGGCAGCATCCGCCGCGGGACGGCGATCCGCGGCCGCAGCGACGCCACCCAGCTCCCGCTAGAGGGCAGCGGTTCGGGCAGCGTGGCGAGCAGGCCGAGGGTGACGGCGTACACGCCGATCAGCACCCAGAACACCAGGTGGCGCGGGTCGGGTGCGGCTTGGACCAGCACCGCCGCGCCGAGGGCTCCGCCCGCCAGCCCGGCCAGCGGCGCCGCGCTCGAGATCGCCGCGCCGAGCCCGCGCCGGCGCGCCGGCTCGGTGTCGAGCAGCGCGGCGCTCAGCGCGCTCATCGCCAGGCCGGTCGCGACCCCCTGAACCGTCCGGGCCACCAGCAGCGCGGCCGTGCCGTCCGCCACCAGGAACACGACCATCGCGATCAGCTGGACGGCCATCGCCACCAGCAGCACGGGCTTGCGTCCCGCGTGGTCCGACACCCGGCCGCCGAAGACCAGCGCCACGAGCAGCCCGAGCACGTACATCGCGAAGATCAGCGTCAGGACGATGTCCGAAAAGCCGTACCGCTCCTGATAGACGACGTAGAGCGGCGTCGGGGCGCCGGCGCCGAAGAACAGCGCGATCAGCACCAACGCGAAGACGGCGAACGAGCGTGGGGGCGCGGGGCCTTCGGGAGGTCTCACCTTGCGGCGTCGAGGAACCGCAGGATAGGCACGGTCGCTACGGCGGGTTCGTCGAGCAGCACCAGGTGACCACCGTCGGGCACGACATGCAGTTTGGCGTCGCGCATCGTGGCCGAGATCATGCGTGCGTTGAGCACCGGCGAGACGGGGTCGCCGCGGCCGTGCAGCACGAGCGCTCGATGCGTCAGGGTGTGCAGCCAGGGCCAGGCGCTGAAGGTCGACACCGCCGCCAGTTGGTAGGTGTAGCCGCGCACGCCGGGAGGGCGGCTCTGGCGCAGCCGCAGGTCAGAGCGCATCCGCTGCCGGTCACGGGCGGTTCGGCCGCCCGCGATCAGCGGCACCATGATCTCTGCCGCGCGCCGGTTGTAGTACCGCAGCGGGTTGAGCATCATCCCGACCACCGCTGGGTGTGGCGCCGCACCCGGGATCCCTGGGATCGTGCTGCACAGGACGAGGCGGCCGACGGAGTCCGGGAAGCGATGGGCGAGTTCGAGCGCGACCGTCCCGCCGAACGAGTAGCCCAGCACGTCCGGGCGCGTCAGCTCGAGCGCATCGATCACGCGGACGACGACAGCGGCGAGGTCGCGCATGCGCAGCGGCAGCACCGGCGCCGGAGACAGGCCGCAGCCCGGCAGGTCGAACCTGATCAGCTCGCGGTCGTCGAGGTGCGCGACGAACGGCTCCCACATCTCGATCGGTGCCCCGATGCCGTTGATGAGGACGAGCGGCCGACCGCGACCGCGGTTTGTGCGTAGCACCCGGACCGGGCGGCCACCGATGCGCACGAAGCGGGCGTCCTCGACGACCGCGGTCACGGTCGGTCCGCTGCCCAGGCGGCGAACCAGGGGAGTGCCTCGGGGTGGTCGACCGATCCGGCGGCGGCGGCCTCCGCAGGAGGCATGCCCTGCAGCACGCGCTTGACCGGGACCTCGAGCTTCTTGCCGGTCAGCGTGCGCGGGATCACCGGCGCCGTGACGATCTCGTCGGGGACGTGACGCGGCGAGAGCTCCGCGCGCAGTGCGGCGACGATCCGTGCGCGTAGGTCTTCGTCGAGCTCGCCAACCACGAACAGGGCGAGCAGGTAACCGCCGTCCGGGCGCTCGACACCGACCACGAGGCTGTCGAGCACCCCGTCGAACGCTTCGACAACAGCGTAGATCTCGGCCGAGCCGAGCCGGACCCCACCCCGGTTGAGCGTGGCGTCCGAACGGCCGCTGACCACAACGCCGCCGCGTTCGTTGAGCGTGATCCAGTCGCCCTGCCGCCAGGCGCCCGGATAGGCGTCGAAGTAGGTCTGCGCGTAGCGCTCCCCGGATGGGTCGTCCCACAGCCGCAACGGCATCGAGGGCATCGGCTCGGAGACGACCATCTCCCCCACCGCGCCGACGCGGGCCCGGCCGTCCGGGTCCCAGGCTTCGGCCTTCACGCCCAGCGCGCGGCCGGATATCTCGCCCAGGTGGACCGGCGTGAGCGGGTTGCCGCTGAAGAACACGGTGCAGACGTCGGTCCCGCCGCAGATCGAGTCGATGCGCGCGTCGAAGCGGCCGGCCAGCCAGGCCCAGCCCGCCGGCGGCAGCGGCGAGCCGGTGGGGATCAGCAGCCGCAGCGCGTCGAGCCCGGGTGGCTCGGCATCCGCGTTCGCGCAGGCGGTCACGTAGGCTGACCCGATCCCGAGCGCCGTCGCCTCGGTCTGCGCCGCGACCTCGAACGCGCCATCGATCGCCGGCCACCCCGGGCTGGCTGATGACAGCACGATCGTGGTGCCATGGAGCAGACCCCCGACGAGCAGGTTCCAGGCCATCCAGCTCGTCGAGCTGACGAAGAACCAGGTGTCGCTGGGGCCTAGGTCCAGGCACAGCCCGATCGCTTTGAGGTGCTCGAGCAGGATCCCTCCGTGGCCCTGGACGATGCCTTTCGGCAAACCGGTCGTGCCCGAGGAGAAGAGGATCCACAGCGGGTGGTCGGCGGGCACGGGAACGAACTCGGGTTCGACCGGTGTGGCGATGATCGCGTCCCACTCGGCCGAGCCGACGACGAGCGTCGCCACCACCGAGGTCAGGCGCTGCTGCAGCTCGCCGATCACGTCGGTGCGGTCGTACTCGCGGCCGCCGAAGCGGTACCGCTCGGAAGCGATCAGGACCTTGGGCTCGATCTGAGCGAAGCGGTCGACCACGCTGGCAACACCGAAGTCAGGGCCGCACGCGGACCAGACACCGCCGATGGCGGTCGTGGCGAGCATGGCGACCAGCGCCTCCGGGATGTTGGGCAAGTAGGCGGCGACCCGGTCTCCCGGCGCCACCCCGAGCGCGCGCAGACGGACCGACAGCGCGCCGACCTGCCCAGCCAGCTTGTCGCGCGTCCACGGCTCGGGCGGTGCGTCCTCGGCGATCGCGATCAGCGCCGGGCGGTCGCGCGGTGCGCGGGCGAGGATGTGCTCGGCGTAGTTCAGCCGCGCCCCCGCGAACCACTGCGCGCCGGGCATCCGCCGGTGGGTCAGCATCGCCTGCGGCGGCGTGTGCGCCTGCACGTCATAGAAATCCCAGACGGCGCGCCAGAACGCCTGGAGGTCGGTCACGGACCAGTCCCACAGCGCCGGCCAGCCATCGAGATCGAGTCCCCGCTGCGCGCGCAGCCAGCCGAGGAAGCGAGTGACGTTGGCTCGCTCGACGTCGGCGGGCCGCGGCTGCCAGACGACCGTCACCTACGCAGCCTGGGACTCGACCACGTAACGGCCGGGAGCCGCGTCGAGCGCAGGATGGGCATCGCAGCCCAGCGTCTCGGGCGCCGGGACCAGGTCGCCCGAGCGCTCGATCATCCAGTCGGCCCAGTGCTCCCACCACGTACCCTTGACCTCCGTCGCCTCCGCGCGCCACGCGTCGGCATCCGGGCCAGGTGTCGGCCCGACGAAGTAGTGCGCCTTCGGGTTGCCCGGGGGGTTGACGAGGCTGGCGATGTGACCGGCGTTGGACAGCACGAACGTCGTGTCGCCGGCCATCAGCTGGGTGGTCCGGTAGCAGCCCTTCCACGGCGTGATGTGGTCGGTCGTCGCGCCGGTGGCGTAGACGTCGATGTCGATCTTGCGCAGGTCGATCGGGCTGCCGAGCACGTGCAAGGCGCCCTCCGCGAGCAGATTGAGGTTGAACATCTTCAGGAACTGGTGGTGCAGCGCGGCCGGCAACGACGTCCCGTCGGAGTTCCAGGCGAGGATGTCGAAGACCGGCGGGTCCTCGCCGAGCAGGTAGTTGTTGACCCAGTAGTTCCAGATCAGGTCGTTCGGGCGCATCCAGTTGAAGACCGTCGCCAGCGACCGAGCGTCGAGAACGCCGGCCCTGCTCGAGCGGCGGCGGGCCTGGCCGACCACCGCCGCCAGGTTGAACATGCCAACCGGCGTGGGCTCCTCGAAGTCGAGCAGCGTCACGCCAAAGCTCGCACTGTGCACACGCGTGTCGCCGATGTCTGCGAGGTGCGCGAGGACGATCGACGTGAGGATGCCACCTGCACACAGGCCGAGCATGTTGACGTCGTCCGCGCCGGTGATCTCGCGGACCGCGTCGATCGCGCGCAGCACGGAGGACGCGTAGACGTCGAGGTTCCACTCGCGGTCGTCGGGGCCGGGGTTCTTCCAGCTGACGACGAAGAACGGGATCCCGCGGGAGACCGCGTGCTCGACGAAGCTGCGGCCCGGCGCGAGGTCCATGAAGTAGTACTTGCCGATCTGCGGCGGCACGAGGAGAACCGGCCTCCGGCGCACCTCGGACGTCGTCGGCTTGTATTGGAGGACCTCGCAGACGGCGTCGCGGTAGACGACGGCGCCCGGCGAGGTCGCGAGGTCCTGGCCGACGTGCAGCGCACCGCGCCTGGTCTGGGCGGGAAGGCCGCCGTTGTGGCGCAGGTCGTGGAGCTGGTTACGCAGGCCGAGCAGGAGGCTCGCTCCCGCTGTCTCGTAGGCGCGCTTGAGCGCCGTCGGATTGCCGAGCAGCGTGTTGGTCGGCGCGAGCCCGGAGGTGACGGCGCCCGAGAGGAAGCGTGCGAGCTCCTTGTCGCGCCAGTGCAGGTCCGCCTCCTCGACGGCGCCGTCGACCTCCGCGCACAGCGCGAGGTAGAGCTGCATCAGGCGCCGATAGACCGGGTGATCGGTGAAGGCCGGGTCCTGGAAACGGCGGTCGCCGCGGGCGGGAGCAATCGGAGAGCCGCCGGTGACGATCGAGGCCGCTTCTCCGGCGAGGCGCAGCCCGTGGCGGGCGAGGCTGCCCGCCCCGCTGGGCAGACGGTTGACGAGCATGGCGCTAGACCGTTGCCGGACGCTCGTGCACGCCGATCAGGTAGGCAGGCTCGTCGCCGATTAGCATCCGCCCACCGTCGACGTCGACGACCTGGCCCGTGGTCCACTGCGCGCCCTCGGACAGCAACCAGGTGATGGCGTCGGCGATGTCCTCGGGCCGGCCGAGGCGGCCGAGAGGCAGCAGGTCGGCCTCGGGCCGCGCCTGGTCGCCCTCCCACAGAGCGCGCGACATGTCGGTCGCGACCAGTCCCGGGGCGACGGCGTTGACGCGGATGCCGCGCGGGCCCAGTTCGCGGGCGAGATGCCGCACAATGCTCTCCAGCGCAGCCTTGCTCGCGCAGTAGGGGGCGAGCAGCGGCTGGATCCCGCGGGCGCCGATCGTGGAGACGGCCACGATCGCGCCGCCGCCGGTCATCCCGTGCGCCACGGCGGCTTGGGCGAGGGCGACGGTCGCCCACGTGTTGCGGGCCATCGTGGCGATGAACGCGTCGTGCTCGACCTCGAGCAACGGGCCGTAGGTCGCGCTCACGCCGACGGCGTTGACGACGAGGTCGACCGGCCTGCCGGTGCGCTCGGCGACGGCTGCGATGATCGTCTCGGCACCGTCAGGGCGGGTGACGTTGCCGGCGACGGCGAGGACGTCGAGACCCTCGGCCAGCAGCTCCTGCTCAGTGGCCGCGAGCGTCTCGGCGTCGCGGGCGTTGAGGGCGACGGTGGCGCCCTCGCGGGCGAGCTGAGCGGCGGTGGCGCGACCGATGCCCTTCGATGACCCGGTCACGACCGCAACGCGGCCGGTAAATCTCCTCATACGACCGACAGCTCCTCAGAATTGCTTACGATGATTCTAAGGTATCGCGTTCGTCCGCGAAAGTCGAATCAGTGCCAGGCGACGAGCTCTTCCATCAGGCCCGGGTAGCGCTCCTCGAAGAACGACGCGAGGATGGCCATGTGGTCGTGCATCAGGCGCTGCGACGTCTCGGCGTCCCCGGCGACGATCGCCCGGCCGATGTCGCCGTGGACCTCGACCACGTGGTCGCGGTTGGCCTCCGGGAAGACGAAGCCGGCGACGCGATCGGTGTAGATGTCCTTGAGCGCGCTCGCCAGCAGGTCCAGCAGCGGATTGCCGGACATGCCGCACACCATCGCGTGGAAGTCCTGCGTGACGGCGAGCCACTCGGCGTCGGGCAGCGACTTGTCGTGGCGGTCGACGATCGCCTGCAACTGGCCGTTGAGCTCAGGGTCGTGCCGCGTCGCCGCAAGGCCGGCCATGACGGGCTCGAGGACCAGCCGCGCCTCGACGACCGCGCCGAGGTTGACCCGCAGGACCTGGAAGAACAGCGTGGCCATGCGGCCGAAGTCGCGGCTGTCGACTGGGGCGACCGACGGTCCGCCACCGGGTCCGGGCTTGATCGAAATCAGACCCTGGGTCTCGAGGATGCGCAGCGCCTCGCGCAGCGAAGCGCGGCTCACGCCAAAGCGCTCGAGCATGCCGGTCTCGGGAGCGAGCGCATCCCCGGGTTGCCGATCGGACTCGACGATGTCGCGCACAATCAGCCGCGCGACCCGCGCAGCCACCTTCTCGCCACGAGGAAGATGGTCGGGTTTCGAGGAGGCGACAGCCATGTGCGCGAGCTTACCCCCTGAGAAGGCGGAAATCGAGATTGTGCATAATCGTTGTCATGAATTCACCTAAGGCTGCTCCCAACCAACGTCGTGGTGATCCCGAGATCGGCCGGAAACTTCGTGCCAGAGCGCAAGGCGCTCACACCGAAAAACTTGGTGAAGCGCTCGGCGCCCTCGACCCGGATCTCCTGGAATACGCCGACAGCTTCATCTTCGGCTCGGTATGGAACCGCCCTGAGCTCGCCTTCGAGGATCGAATGCTCGTGGCCATCACGGCACTGGCCTCCACCGGCAACACGCAGCAGCTGACCACCTACCTCCACGGTGCCCTCCAGGACGGCATCGCCCCGGAGCGAATCCGGGAGGCGCTGAAGATGCTGGTCGTCTACGTCGGCTTCCCGACGGCGATCGGCGCCCTGGCGGCGTTCGACAAGGTGGCCGCGCGGTACCCGTCATGAGCGGCTCGCCCGTCGTCGTCGAGCCGGACTTCGCAGACCGCATCGCGCGCGCCGCCGGCGCGGAGGTCGCGGCCATCGACGTGCTGTCGGGCGGGCACTCCGGCCTGACGCACGTGGCCACCCTCGCCGAGGGCGAGCGCGTGGTGATCAAGTCCACCCCGCCCGGCCGTGACCCCCGCGGCCGCCACGACGTGCTGCGCCAGGCGCGGATGATCGACGCCCTCCATGACCGCGGCGAGGTCCCTGTCGCCCCCGTGCGGTTCTCCGACGCCGCCTCCCCACCGTTCTTCGCGACCGCGATGATGCCCGGCGTCGCGGTCGATCCGATCATCGACCCGGACGCGGTCGAGGTGCCGGCGCACGTCGTGGCCGGGCGCTGGGACGCAGCCATCGGCGTGCTCGCGAGGCTGCACGCCACGGCGCCCTCCGCCGTCGGCGCCGGCGACGAGGTGCCCCGGACGCCCACGGAGGAGCTGGCGATCTGGGAGGCGACGATGCGCGCCGCCAAGATGTCGGAGGACCCGCGGGTCCAGACCGTGCTCGAGCGGATGCAGGGATCGATCCCGAGCCCTTCACGCGCCGCGATCGTCCACGGCGACTTCCGGCTCGGCAACATCCTCTTCGACGGCGCGGAGCCGACGGCGCTCATCGATTGGGAGATCTGGTCGGTCGGCGATCCGGCGATGGACCTCGGCTGGTTCATCTCCTTCACCGACCACGAGAACTACCCGGGCGTCGGTCGCGAGGTGCCCGGGACCCCGACCGCCGACGCGGTGCTCGCCCGCTACTGCGAGCTGACGGGCGAGGACGTGCTGCGGCTCCCGTGGTTCCTGGCGTTGGGCTCGTTCAAGCTCGCGGCGATCCAGGCCCACAACCGCCAGCGGCACATCGAGGGCCGGTACCACGACGAGTTCCAATCGCTGCTCGGACCCAGCATCGACCGACTGCTGGAGTTGACGCTCACCAGGCTGGACAACTAATCCTTATGATGATTATACTGTAGGTAACCATGGACTTCGCTTTCGACCGGACCACGCTCGAGCTCCGCGCTCAGCTCGAAGAGTTCTTTGACCAGCACATCTACCCCGCCGAGCACGTCTTCGAGGAGCAGATCCTGGCTCAAGGCAGTCCCTGGGACACCCCTCCGATCATGGAGGAGCTCAAGGCCAAGGCGCGCGACCAGGGCCTGTGGAACCTCTTCCTCCCCCCGAGACCGAGCACGGCGCCGGCCTCACCAACATGCAGTACGCGCCGTTGTGTGAAGTGATGGGGCGCAACCCGTTCCTCGCCCCCGAGGTGTTCAACTGCTCCGCGCCCGACACCGGCAACATGGAGCTGCTCGCCCAGTTCGGCACCCAGGAGCAACAGGAGCGCTGGCTGGAGCCGCTGCTCGAAGGCCGGACGCGCTCGGCGTTCTCGATGACCGAGCCGGCCGTGGCGTCGTCGGACGCGACCAACATCGCGACGACGATCACGCGCGACGGCGACGAGTACGTCATCAACGGCCGCAAGTGGTTCACGTCGGGCGCGATGTCGCCCCGCTGCGACCTGCTGATCGTGATGGGCGTCTCCAATCCCGACGCGCCGACGCACAAGCGCCAGTCCATGATCCTCGTCCCGCCCGACGCGGAGGGGGTCGACATCCGGCGATCGATGCACGTCCTCGGCTACCTCGACGGCCCGCACGGCGGGCACGCCGAGGTCATCTACGACAACGTCCGCGTACCGGCCTCCTACCTGCTCGGTGGCGAGGGCGAGGGCTTCGCGATCGCCCAGGCGCGGCTCGGCCCCGGCCGCATCCATCACGCGATGCGCGCCATCGGCGTCGCTGAGCGCGCGCTGAACATGATGGTGGAGCGCACGCAACGACGCGAGGCGTTCGGCAAGCCGATCTCCGATCAGGGTGTCGTGCGGACGTGGATCGCCGACTCGCGGATGCGCATCGAGCAGGCGCGCCTGCTCGTGCTGAAGACCGCATGGCTGATGGACACCGTGGGCAAGAAGGGCGCCCGCGTCGAGATCTCCGCGATCAAGGTCGTCACGGCCGAGCTCGCGAGCTGGGTCGTCGACAAGGCCGTGCAGAGCTTCGGCGGCGCCGGCGTGACCCAGGACTTCATCCTCGCCGAGCTCACCGCGCACGCTCGCATCCTGCGGATCGTCGACGGGCCCGACGAGGTGCACCGCGAGACGATCGCGCGCCGCGAGCTGGCGCCCAAGCGCGTCGCGACCCCGGTGTAAGATGAAGGTCAAGCTCGATCCCGATGTCTGCGACGCGCACGGTGACTGCGTCCTCGCGGCGCCGGACATCTTCGATCTCGACGACGACGCCGAGGTGGCCACGGTCCTGATGCCCGAACCGGGAGAGGACATGCGTGAGATGGCCGTCGAAGCCGCCGAGGCCTGCCCCGTGCAGGCGATCACGATCGAGGACTAGCCGTGGAACGCGTCGTGATCGTGGGCGGCGGCCTCGCCGGGCATCGCGCGCTGCAGGCACTGCGCGGGTTCGAGGGCCGGGTGACGCTCGTCTCCGATGAGGCGCACAAGCCCTACGACCGACCGCCGCTCTCCAAGCAGGTCCTGCTCGGCGACATGGAGGCTGACGCCGCCTTCTTCAAAGTCGACGACCTCGACGTGGACTGGGTGCTCGGTGACGCAGCGACGGGCCTCGATCCCGAACGGCAGGTGGTCAAGCTCGCCAGCGGCACTGAGATCGGCTACGACGGGCTGATTATCGCGACGGGCCGCCGGGCCCGTCAATGGCCGGCCCTCCCGGACCTCGAGGGGTTCCACACCCTGCGCTCCCTCGACGACGCCATCGCCCTCAAGGCGGCCGCGGAGCACGCCGGCAGGATCGCCATCGTCGGCGCCGGATTCATCGGCTGCGAGGTGGCGGCCTCGATGCGCAAGCAGGGCGTGGAGGAGGTGACCCTGATCGAGATGGCCGACCAGCCCATGTCCGCCATGGGAACGGAGGCCGGCGCGTTCGCGCGCGGATTCCACGAGGACGAGGGCGTGCGGTTCAGGCTTGGGGCCGAGGTCACGGGCTTCAAGGGCTCCGGCGGCCGGGTCACGGCCGTGGAGCTCCAGGGCGACGAGGACGTCGAGGCCGACCTCGTGCTGCTCGCGCTCGGCTCGGTCCCGAACTCGGAGTGGCTCGAGGACAGCGGCATCGAACTCGACCGCGGCAACGTCTGCTGCGATGCGCACCTGTTCGTGGAAGGCGCAGACAACATCGTCGCGGCCGGCGATATCGCCGCCTGGACGCACCCGCACGCCGATGCCGAGGACGGTCGCGTGTGCATCGAGCACTGGACCACGTCGCGAGAGATGGCCAAGGCCGCCGTGTCCAACCTGCTCGCCGAGCCCGACGAGCGCGAGGTGTTCTCGTCGGTCCCGACGTTCTGGTCCGACCAGTACGACGTGAAGATCAAGTCCGCCGGCTACCTGCGCGCCGCCGACCGGTTCGAGGTCGTCGAGGAGGACGCGGAGAAGAAGCGGCTCGTGATCGAGGCCTTCCGCGGCGGCGAGTTCGTCGGCGCGATCGTCTTCAACAAGAACAAGGCCTTCATCGACTATCAGCGGCTCCTGCGCGACTCGCTCAGGGCGGCATCGCTGTGAGCACGGAGCGTGGACTCACCGCCCGGGTCGTCGTGGTGACCGGCGCCGCCCAGGGCCAGGGCGCCGCTCACGTGCAGGCCCTCGCCGACGCCGGCGCCTGCGTGATCGCCATCGACGCAAAGCCGTTCGAAGCCGCGGACCCGTCGGTCACGACGCGCCTGATGGACGTCACCGACGAAGCGGCGTGGCACGAGCTCGCCACGTGGCTCGAGGCGGACTTCGGCCGCGTCGACGGCCTCGTGAACAACGCGGCGATCGTCAGTCGCCAGCGCCTCGGCGCGCTCACGGCCAGCGACTGGCAGCGCGTGCTGAGCGTCAACGTCACGGGCGCCATGCTCGGCATCCAGACGCTGCGGCCACTCATGGGCGACGGGGCCTCGATCGTCAACATCGGTTCGAGCGTCGGCCAGTCGGCGCACTACGCCGCCGCGTACGCCACCAGCAAATGGGCGCTCCGCGGGCTGACCCACGTCGCCGCTATGGAGCTCGGGCCGCACGGCATCCGCGTGAACATCGTTCACCCCGGCTACATCGAGACGCCGATGACGGCGGCCTCGCCGACGGGATCGCTCGACGCCGTCATGGCCCTCACGCCGCTCGGCCGGCCCGGCCGGCCCGAGGAAGTCTCGGCCGCCGTGCTGTTCCTGCTCTCACCCGAGTCGGCCTTCGTCCACGGCGCCGAGATCGCCGTGGACGGCGGCTACGTGTCGGGCGGGTCCGGCAAGGTGCTAGTGGAAGGCGTCGCCGGCCTGAAAACCGCTTGACCGTGTCTATGATAATCGTTATGATGATTGCACGGAACACAAGCAGCTTGTGTTCGGCACCGAGGGAGACCGATGAAGCCGTTGGACGGAGTGAAAGTGCTCGACCTGACTCGTCACATGGCGGGTCCGTACGCGACGCAGATGCTGTCGGACTTCGGCGCTGACGTCATCAAGGTCGAGTCCGTCCCGAACGGCGATCCGTCCCGCAAGACCGGCACCGCCTTCGTCGGCGACGAGAGCGGCCTGTTCCTGATCTGGAACCGCGGCAAGCGCAGCATCGCGATCAACATGCGCACCCCCGAGGGCAAGGACGCCGTCCGCAAGCTCGCCGAGCAGACCGACGTCCTGATCGAGAACTACCGCCCCGGTGTCGCCGCACAAGATCGGGCTCGACCACGACTCGCTGTCGGAGGTCAACCCGGGGCTGATCTCGATCGCCATCTCCGCTTTCGGCAGCACCGGCCCGTGGGCGACCGACCCCGGCACCGACCCGGTCGTGCAGGCGATGTCCGGCGTCATGTCCGTCACCGGTGAGGCCGATGGCGGCCCCGCTGCTGGTCGGCGTCCCCATCGCCGACTACGCCGGCGCCATGGCCGGCTGCCAGGCCGCCCTGCTCGGACTGCTGGCGCGCCAGAAGACGGGCCGCGGCCAGAAGATCGAAGTGCCGATGCTCTACGCGCTGATCTCAGCGCTGACGACGCGCCTGGCGTCCTACTGGTACGGCGGGGAGACCCCCAGCCGCCACGGTGGCCAGCACTCCGTGGTCGCGCCCTACCAGGCGTTCAAGACGGCCGACGGTTGGGCCGTGGCCGGTGTCTGGGGCGCGGGCGATGCCTGGCCGCGCTTCTGCGAGGCGATCGAGCGGGCGGACCTCGTCGAACACCCCGACTTCGCCGACAACGAGCTGCGCGTCGCCAACCGCGTCGCAGCTCAACGCGATCCTCGACCCGATCTTCGCGACGCAGACCACGGCGGTCTGGCGCGACCGCTTCCACGAGGCCGCCGCGCTCTTCGGGCCGATCTTCAGCGTGCCCGAGGCCGTCGAGCAGGAACAGGTCCTCGCCGGCGACCTGGTCACCACCGTCGAGCACGCGACGTTGGGCGCCATCCCGCAGCTGCAGCCGGCGATCGACATGGGCGACACGCCCGGCGGGATCCAGAGCCCGCCGCCGCTGCTCGGCGAGCACGGCCCGGCGATCCTCGCGGAGATCGGCTACGACGAGCAGGCCATCGCCGCGCTGGTCGCCGACGGCACCCTGCTCGTGACCGCTCCGGACGAGGTGGCGGTGTGACGACCGCGACCGTCCCCGAGACGCCGGGCACCGACCCCGCCGAGGACTACGCGCTGGTGGACTGCGACGTCCATCCGCTGATCGGCGACATCGCCCGCCTGCGCGACTTCATGTCCGCGCGCGCCGTGCGCCGCGTGTTCGGCGAGCAGCTCCAGGTCTTCGCCCGCGATCCCAACCGCATCCCGCATCCGTCCAGCGGCCTGCGCCTCGATGCCCGCACGCCCGACGGCGGTCCACCGGGGTCGGACCCGGCGTTCGCCCGTGACCAGTGGATCGACCCCTACGACATCGCCGCCGCGCTGCTGATCCCGGTGCAGGCCGGGGTCGTCATCCCGTGGGGTGACGAGCGGCCGGCGTCGAGTTCCTGTCGGCGATGAACCGGTACTTCCTCGAGACGTGGACCGGGCTCGACGCCCGCTACCGCAACTGCATCTCCGTCTCGCCGTACGACATCCCCGCCGCCGTCGACGAGGTCGAAGCGCTCGCCGACGAGCCGGGCGTGGCCGGCGTCTTCATCCCGCACGCCGCCGTCGCCCTCGGGCGCAGCGCGTACGACCCGCTCTATGAGGCGGCCGAGCGCCACGGACTGCCGATCGTGCTGCACCCGACGGGCGCCGAGGGCAACCTCTACGACGCGCCGCGCGTCGCCGGCGGCCTGCCGGCCACCTACCCGGAGCGACATGCACTGCTGCTGCAGCCGGGCCAGGCGATTCTGGCGTCGATGATCTTCGGCGGCGTCTTCGAGCGCTTCCCGAAGCTGATGCTCGTCCTGTCGGAGTACGGGCTGACCTGGGCCGGGCCGATGGCGTGGCGGATGGACCGGGCCTGGGAACTGGGCGACACGTCGCTGGCCGGCCTGTCGATCGCGCCGAGCGAGACGATCGCGACCAACGTGCGCTTCACCACGCAGCCGCTCGACGAGCCGCCCAAACCCCGCAACCTGTGGGACATGCTCGACATGGCCAGCGCGGCGAACACCGTGATGTTCAGCTCGGACTACCCGCACTGGGACACCGACGACCCGCGGCTGATCATGCGCTCGCGCGTGCCCGCCCACCTGCGGCGCGCAATCGGGCAGGACACCGCACTCGCCTGCTTCGGGAACCGGCTCGGGCTGTGAGCACGACGTCCACCGAACCGCGGACCCGGGCCCACGTCGGCGCCGTCGAGAACTTCGTCCTCAACGAGTTCCAGATCTTCGACCTCGGCCGCCGTCACGCCGTCGGTGTCGTCAGCACGGCAAAGGGGTTCTACGCCGCGCGCAACCACTGCCCCCATCAGGGTGCGAGCATCTGCTCGGGCCGGGTCGGCGGCTCGATGGTGCCATCGGCGCCCGGGCAGTACGCGTTCTCGGACGACAAGCTCGTGGTCGTGTGCCCGTGGCATCGCTGGGAGTTCGAGCTCGAGACCGGCAAGAGCTTCGGCCGCGTCACGCACAAGAAGCTGGTGACCTACCCCGTCGAGGTCGAGGATGGGCAGGTCTACGTGATCATGCGAGGAGAGCGGTCATGACCTTCGTCGACTGCGAGTACCACGTGCTGGTCGACAGCCTCGAGGATCTCGCCCCGCATCTCAGCGACACATGGCGCGAGCGCCTGGCCATGGGCGAGTTCTCCATGCCGCGCCCGAGCCCGCACCCGGGGACCGAGCTCGAGGCTCGCACACCGGACCGAGGCTCGGACCCCGCGGCGGCGGCTGCCGCACTGGACCCGAGCGTGTCGCAGGGAGTGCTCGTCCCGTCGCAGCCGCTCGTCGTGTCGGGGTGGCTCGGTCACGCGATGGCCTCCGTGTTCTGCAGTGCCGTCAACGACTTCGTCGAGGCATCCTGGCTGCCCGCGGACCCGCGCTTCAGCTTCGCGATCGCGGTCTCGGCGCACGACGGCGAGGCGGCGGCAGCAGAGATCCGCCGGCTCGGTCACCACCCGCGCGCCGCGGCGGTCTGCCTGTCGGCGATCGCCGTCAACATGGGTCAGAAGCCACTACCACCCGATCTACGCAGGCGGCCGAGGAGCTCGGGCTGCCGGTGATCGTGCACCCGGGCGGCTTCGAGGGCAACGTCGTCGGCCCCGCGGTGCTCGGCGGCGTCGGCCCCCGCACGCCCGAGGAGACCTTCGCGCTGGTGCCCCAGGTCGCGATGACGAACCTGGCCAGCCTGGTCTACGACGGGATCTTCGTGCGCTTCCCACGCCTGAAGGTGGTCTTCGCCGGCTTCGGCTTCGCCTGGGCCCCACCCGTCGTGTGGCGCCTGGACTCCGAATGGCGCGGCCTGCGCGTCGAGGTGCCGTGGGTCGTCAAGCCCCCGTCGGAGTACATCGCCGAGCACGTGCGCTTCGTCGTCGACGGCGCCTGCGAGCTCGACCATCCCGAGGTCTGGCTGCTCGCGGAGATGCTCGGAGCGGACGCACTGTTGTGGGGGTCCGACGAGCCGTTCCGCGACCCCGACCCGGCCGGCCTGGTGGCCGCCGCCCCGGAGGGGCTACGTGACGGCCTCGCTGCCACCAATGCACTCGAAACGTTCCCCGCCCTCGCACCGGAGTCGACCCATGCCTGAGTCCTTCCTCGAAGCAGACGTCGTCGTCGTCGGCAGCGGTGCCGCCGGCTTCTCCGCGGCGCTCAGCGCCCAACGCGGCGGCGCCGAGGTGCTCATGCTCGAGAAGGCCTCGTGGCTCGGCGGGACGACCTTGAAATCGTCGTGCTGGGCGTGGTACCCCAACCACGCCGGGGTCCGCGTCGACGGCCACGTCGACGAGAAGGTCGACGCCATGCGGTACATGGCGCGCCTGTCACAGCCGGAGGCCTACGACCCGGCGTCGCCGACGCTCGGTCTCGCGCGCTGGCGCCACGAGCTGCTCGAGGCCTTCTACGACAACGCGGCCGACGCCACCGAGGCCCTCGAGTCATCCGGCGTGCACCAGATCTCCCTGCCGGACTTCCCCGACTACTACTCCTTCCTCCCCGAGAACCGGACCCCGTGCGGCCGCACGCTCAAGCCGGCCACCGCGAGCGGCGAGGGAGCTGGCGCGGACGAGTTCATCCGCCAGGGCGCGGCCGCGGTCGAAGGCGCCGGTGGCCGGATCCTCACCGAGCACGCCGTCACGCGCCTGCGGTTCGACGGCGACACCGTCGTCGGCGTCGTCGCCGAGCACGCCGGCCAGGAGATCACCGTCCACGCGCGCCGCGGGGTGGTGTTCGGCAGCGGCGGCTTCGGCCAGAGCCATGCCAAGCGCGCCGACTACCTGGCCGCGCCGATCCTCGGCAGCTGCGCGGCGCCTGGCAACACGGGCGACTTCATCGACATGACCGCCGATCTCGGCGTGTCGCTGCGCAACATGACCTACCCGTGGATGACGCTGATGGTGCTCGAGCAGGCCGTGAGTGACGACCCCGGCGTGAAGAGCCTGTTCCACCCGCCGGGCGACAGCATGCTGTTCGTCAACGGGGCGGGCCGGCGGACGCTCAACGAGAAGGCGCCGTACAACGAGATGGCGCAGATGCTGCAGCGCTGGGACGTTCGCGACGCCACCTACCCCGACCTCTTCCAGTTCATGGTCTGGGACCAGGCGTGCCAGGACATCCATGCCAACGACCGGCCCGCCAACCCGATCCGTCCGGCCGGCACGCCGGCGCCGCACGTGGTCTCGGGCGCGACACTGGAGGACCTCGCGGCGGCGCTCGCCGACCGCGTCGCCGAGCTCTCGGACCGGGCTCCGGCGCTCCGCATCGCTGATGACTTCGCCGCGCAGCTGCGCGCGTCGATCGACCGCTTCAACGCCGGCGCCCGCGACGGCGAGGACCCGGACTTCCAGCGCGGCGAGACGCCGATCGAGCAGGCGTTCAACTCGCTGTTCACCGGCGGCATCCGCGACGAGCGCAACCCGATGCTGTGCCCGCTGGCGAACACAGGCCCGTACTACGCGACGATCATCGTCCCGGCGGCGCTGGACACCAAGGGCGGGCCCGATGATCAACACACGCGCCGAGGTCATCCGCCACGACGGCACACCGATCCCCGGACTCTTCGGCGCGGGCAACTGCGTCGCCTCGCCGGCCGGAAAGTCCTACTGGGCCGCGGGCGCGACGATCGGCCCGGCCGTCACCTTCGGCTACCTCGCCGGCCTGCACGCAGCGAGCCGCCCGGTGCGGCAGCCGGCTGAGGCGGTGACGGCGTGAGCCTCGAGGACCGCGTCAGAGCGCTCGAGGACGAGGCGGCCATCCGCAACCTCGCCGCTCGCTACTGCTTCGTCATCGACGACCGCGACCTCGACGGCATCGGGGCGTGCTTCTGCGAGGACGGCGGCTTCCGTTCCGTCGACGGCAAGATGGACGCGACCAGCCGCCAGGCCGTCATGGACCAGTACGACGAGCGCTTCGAAGCGCTCGGGCCGGCCAACCACATCGCCCATCACCACGAGGTCGTGCTCGACCCGTCGGACCCCGACCGCGCGACCGGGAGGGTCAACGCCCACGCCGAGGTCGTGCGCCTCGGCAAGGTGATGATCACGGCGCTGCGCTACGACGACGTCTACCGGCGCGACCCGGACGGCCAGTGGCGCTTCGCCGACCGGCTGCTCTCGTTCTTTTACTACCTCGAGCCGTCCGACTACGCCGAGTACTTCGGCCGCCTCGATCGCAACCACGCATACGACACGCCCCACGCCGCCGACATCCCGGAGGGGCTGGAGAGCTTCAAGCAGTACTACCAGAGGAGAGAGAACCCATGACCGTGAGAGTTGGCGTTGACGTCGGTGGCACGTTCACCGACGCCGTCATGGTCGACGAGAGACAGCGGCGTCGTCACACGCACGAAGGTGCTGACCACCGCCCAGGACCAGTCCGAGGGCACGCTTGGCGCGCTGCAGCGACTGGTGGACGAGCCCGCGAAGACTGTCGTCGTTCCATCACGGCTACACGGTCGGGCTCAACGCTGCGCTGACCCGCCGCGGCGCGAAGGCCGGGATGCTCGTGACCGCAGGGTCACCGCGACACCGTCGACCACGGCCGCGTCTGGCGCCCGTTCGACGTCAACCTCTACGACCCGACGTGGGAGCGCCCGCACCAGGAGCGCCCGGTCGTCGAGCGCCGGCTGCGGCGCGAGGTCCCCGAGCGGATGCGCGAGAACGGCGACGTCCTGCTGCCGCTCGACGAGGAGGCCACCCGCCGCGAGCTCGAGTTCCTCAAGGCCGAGGGCGTCGAGGCGATCGGCATCTGCTTCATGCAACGCCTACGAGCATCCCGAGCACGAGGCAGCGGGTGCGCGAGATCGTGGCCGAGGTCCTGCCCGACGCCTACGTCCAGACCTCGCAGATCTGGCCGCTGGCCCGCGAGTTCGAGCGCACCTTCGTCGTCATGCTCGACGCCTACACCGGCCCGCCCGTCGTGACGTACCTCAAGCGGCTCGAGGAGCGGCTCGCTGACGCCGGCTTCGACTCCCGCGTGGAGATCATGCAGATGGACGGCGGGCCTGCGGTCGATCGAGTCCGTCAAGCAGGCGCCGGTCTACACGCTGCAGTCGGGCCCGGTGGCCGGGCTGCTCGGCGCCGAGACCTACTCGCGCGAGCTGCTCGACGGCCGCGACCTCGTCTGCCTCGACATCGGCGGCACCTCCTCTGACCTCGGGGTCATCCTCGGCGGCCGTGCCGAGGTCACCAACGAGTGGGAGCTCGAGCACGCGATCCCGCTGGCGATCACCACGCTCGACGTGCGCTCCATCGGCGCCGGCGGCGGTCAGCCTGATCGACGTCGACGAGGTCGGCTCGCTGCAGGTCGGACCGGAGTCGGCCGGCTCGGATCCCGGCCCGGCCTGTTACGGCCGCGGCGCGCAGCTGCCGGCGATGACGGACGCCTACGTCGCGATGGGCCTGCTCCAGCCGGAGCTGTTCCTCGGCGGCGAGATGAAGCTCGACAAGGCTGCCGCGCTTGAGCAGCTCGGCCGCATCGCGGACAAGCTCGGCATGGAGCCCGTCGCGCTCGCCCAGGGCGCGTACCACATCGCCAACACGAAGATCGCTGCCGCGGTGGCCGCGATGACCACGCACCGTGGCCTGGATCCGCGCGAGTTCTCGCTGCTGGCCTACGGCGCCGCGGGACCGATGCACGGCGTCGCCGTGGCGCGCGAGCTCGGGATCACCGAGGTCGTCGTCCCGTACTTCCCGGGCGGCTTCTCCGCGTTCGGGATGATCGCCAGCCGGTCGCGCGTCGAGTACTCCAACGCGACGATGGCGACCATGGACCAGCTCGGCCCCGACTCGCTGAGCGCCACGCTGAACGAGCTGGCGGACACGTGCCGCGCGGACCTCGTCGCGCAGGGCCTGGCGACCGAGGACATCACGATCGAGGCGCCTACTACGCGATGTACGCGGGCCAGGGGCAGGACAACCGGCTGCCGCTGCCGGGCATCGACCTCACCGCTGCGGACATCGAGCAGGTCGCGGAGGAGTTCCACGCCTTCTACGACCGCCGCTTCGGCTACCGCGCCCCGGAGATCCCGATCTTCGTGACGTCGGTGTCCGTGGTCGGCTTCGGCCCGCGCCCGGAGATCACGCTGCCGTCCGGCGACGAGTCGGACGCCGCCGCCGACGACCGGCGTCGAGCGCGCCGTGATCATGACGCGCCGAGCTCAACATGGACGGCGGCTCGCATCCCGACTCGCCGTTCTACGACCGCGACCTGCTCCGCGAGGGCGACGAGGTCCGCGGCCCCGCCATCATCGACGATCACCTCGGGACGATCGTCGTCAACCCCGGTGCCGTCGCCCGCGTGGCGAGCCACGGCACGCTCCGGATCGAGGTCTAAGCCATGGACGACGGAACCGAAGTTCTTCATGACGGCGGCGGAGGTCGAGGCCGAGTACGGCGTCGACCTGATCACCGCCGAGACGCTGCGCAACGGCTACATCGAGGCCACCCGCCAGATGTTCGGGACGCTGCTGCGCAGCGCGTTCTCGAACATCATCCGCGACGGCATGGACTTCGGCGTCTGCGTCCACCTCGTCAACGACGACGGCACGACCGAGATGGTCGGCGATCACCGAGGGCTGCACGCAGTTCGCCTTCACCCACCAGCACATGACCAACATGGTCCTCGACGAGTACGGCATCGAGAACCTGGGCCCGGGCGACACGCTGGTCTGCAACGACGCGTTTCGCGGCGGCATCCACTTCGGCGACCTGAACTTCTTCCGGGTCATCCACGACGAGCACGGCAAGCCCGCGTTCGTGGTCTCCGACGCCGCCCACGTGTTCGACATCGGCGGCCCGGTGGCCGGCGGGTTCAACACCGCCGCGACGTCGATGTACGAGGAGGGGCTGCGGCTCTCCCCGATGCTCATCACGTCGAGCGACGAGCCCGTGCGGTCGGTCGATCAACCTGCTGCTGGAGAACACGCGCAGCCCGCTGCACATGATCGGCGACGTCCGTGCGCTGCTCGGCACGCTGAAGGCCGGCGAGGAGCGGGTGCGCGCAGCTGATGGACCGCTACGGCGACCGATGCCGCCAAGGGCGCCGGCCGCTACCCGCTCGGGCTGTCGGAGCGGCGCATGCGGCACGGCGCTGGCCGAAGCGCCCGACGGGGACTACGACGACGAGATCCAGCTCGACGACGACGGCATCTCGACCGATCCGATCACCCTCAAGGTCGCAGGTCCGCGTCCGCGGCGCCGAGGCGGAGATCGACTTCTCGGGCACCGACCCGCAGGCGCTCGGCGCCGTGTCGACCGGCTGGCAGGAGGCGGCACGCGCGCGTCGTCGGGCCGAAGGTCGTCCTCGATCCGCGCCACCCGATGAACGCCGGCGCGATGCGCCCGTTCCAGGTGCTGATGGCCGCCGGGCTCGATGGTGCTCGGACTGCCGCCGTCCTCACAGTCCAACCACGTCGAGACGGGCGCCAAGGTCGCCCGGCTGCTGACGCACGTCATGTCCGACATGCGTTCCCGAGCGCGCCGTGGCCGACGACTCCGGCACCTCCGGCGCGCTCATCGCCGGCGGCATCGACACACGCCCGGGCCTGGAGGGGCAGCCCTTCGGCGGCGCCTTCGTGTTCGGCGGGGGCTGGGGCGGCACGAGCAAGGCCGACGGCATCTCCTTCTGCCAGTCGTCGCTCTACAACTGCCGCGCGGTCATCGTCGAGTACACGGAGAAGTCGGCACCGATCGTCATCTGGGAGCACGCCCGCGCGATCGACTCGGCGGGCGCCGGTGAGAACCGGGGCGGCTTCGGCGCCGTGTGGTCGATCGAGGCGCTCTCGGACACGTACTGCACGCCGATCGTCGACTCGTCGAAGTTCGCGGCGGAGGGCGTCGAGGGCGGCGGTGGCGGCGCCACGTCATGGGGTGCGCTCGTGACCAAGCACGACGACGGCGGCGTGCGGGCCTGGAACGGCGTCGTGCCGGTCAAGCGACTGACGCCGCTGTTCGGCGCGTTCGACGAGCAGGGGCGACCGGATCCCGACGCCGAGTGGGGACGCAACACGCTCCTGCAGACCTCCAAGCCGACGGCGTATCTGCTCAAGGCCGGGGAGATCCTGCGAATCCAGATCGCCTGCGCCGCCGGCTACGGCGATCCGCTGGCCCGTGAGGCCGAGCGGGTGCTCGACGACGTCACCGCAGAGCTCGTCTCGATCACTCAGGCGGCCGACGTCTACGGCGTGCGCATCGCCAGCGACGGCGGGCACTTGACGCTTGACGCCGAAGGCACCCGCGAGCTGCGCGAGCAGCTCGCCGCCGGCCGCGACGACGGCCAGGTCAACACGCCGCTGGCGTTTTTCCGGCAGTGGCCGCTCGACGACGCGGAGTTGTCCGCGCTCGCGAACAACGCGATCCCGATGGAGGTCTAGAGATGGGCATCAACGACCGCATGGTCTTCCAGACGCCGGGTCGCGACGCGATGACCGTGGTCAAGGCGGCGGTGGCAGGGCAGTCCTGCCCCGCGTGCGGATCCTCCGACATCGCCCGCTACCCCGTGGGCAACGTGATGGGTCCGCGGATCGTCACGAAGTGCCAGTCCTGCTACCACAGCCTGTCCGTCGAGCGGCCCACCGAGCAGGACAACTGGCCGCCGTTCCGGCCGCTCACCTACGACTGGGCCGCGTCGGACGCAGAGCACGCCGCAACCCTCAAGTAGGCGGCATGAGCGAGGACACGATCATCGTCGTCGGCGCGGGCCTCTCGGGGCTCGCGACCGCACTCGAAGCCGCCCGGCGCGGCCGCACGGTCACGGTCTTCGAGGCCGCCGACCGCGTGGGCGGTGCCGCCGCCTACAGCGGCGGCCAGGTCTGGGTGGGCGGCAACCACGTCGCGGCCCGCGAGGGGTACGAGGACGACCTCGAGGCCACGGAGACGTACGTCCGCGCCATCGGCCACGACCATCCCGAGCTGCTCGACGAGGACGCGATGCGGCGCTGGCTGACGACCGCGCCCGAGGCCGCTGAGCACTGGGAGGACATCGGCGCGATCACCTGGCAGGTCATCCCGGGCCTGACCGACTACCACTCCGACGCGGACGGCGCCTTCGGCGTGGGCCGCTACATCACCACAGTCCCGTTCGAGGGATCGGACCTCGGGGCGTGGCGCGAGCGCCTCAACGTCAGCCCGCACTTTCCCGTTGGCAAGACCTACGAGGAGATCGCTGCCGTCGGCCGTCGCCAGGCCGAGATGGATCTCGCCAAGGGGGTCGAAGGCGACCCCCTGACCTTCGGCACCGGACTGGTCGCGAGCTTCCTCGCCCGGACTGTGCAGGAGGAGGGCGTGGAGATTCTGGTCGGCCATCGCGTGGTCGAGCTGCTCGCGGACGATGCCGGCGTGATCGGTGCCGTCGCCGAAGGCCCGGACGGCGCGCGCGTCGAGCGGCGCGGCCCGGTCGTCCTGGCGACGAGCTCCTACGACCGCGACCCCGAGCTGGTGGCCGAGTTCCTCGACATCGCCGAGGAGAACTTCGGCAGCGTCGCGCCGCGCTCCCTGCGCGGCGACGGGATCAGGCTGGCTCGCGCCGTCGGCGGGACCACCGCGCGGATCCCGGCGACCAACGTCCCGATGCTCCCGGGCTGGGAGTCCGACAACGAGCCGGGCTACACCTACGGGCCGGAGTACGCCTTGCCCGGCGCGATCATGGTCGACGGCACCGGCAGCCGCTTCTGCGACGACTCCTACTACATCGACATCATCCGCAAGGCCGTCGCGGCCGGCTCGCCGCACCTGCCGTGCTTCATGGTCTGGGACGACGAGCACCGCGAGCGGTACGGCCTCGGCGAGACCCTGCCCGGCGGCGAGTACCCGCCGGGCCAGGTCACGTCGGCCGCGACGCTGGAGGAGCTCGGCGCTGCGCTGGGCATCGACGGTGATGGTCTCGCCCGCGCGGTCGAGCGCTTCAACGAGCACGCCGTGCGCGGGGAGGACCCGGAGTTCGGACGCGGGACGGTGCCGTTCGTGCGCAGCTACGCCGGGGATCCGTCCCACGAGCTAAACCCGCTTGTCGGCCCACTGGACCGCGGGCCGTATCACGGCATGCGGCTCGTGATCGTGGGTACGGGCATCGGGTCCAGCGGCGTGCGCATCGACGGCGACGGGCATGTGCTCGACGACTCGAGCGCGGCACTGCGCGGGCTGTACGCCGTCGGCTCCTGCGCCGCGTTGACGTCCTCGGGCAGCGGCTACAACAGCGGCTTCGCTCTCGGGCGCGGACTCACGCTGGCCTACCTGGTCGCGCGCGAGCTCGCGGGCGATCCCGTCCCGCGCGAGCACGCCGCGGCGCGGTCGTGATGTCCACGACCGCGGTGCGCCCCGAGCCGCTCGTGTTGAGCCACCTGGTGATCGACGGCAAGCGGGTGGAGGGCGAGGGCCTGCCGGACGTCGTGCTCAACCCGGCCACGGAGGAGGTCGTCGCCGAGGTCAGGGCGGCGAGCCTCGCGCAGGCCGACGCGGCAATCCGCGGCGCCCGCCGGGCCGCCGACGACGGGCCGTGGCCGCGCATGTCGCCCGCGGAGCGGTCCCAGGCGCTCCATCGCTTTGCGGACGCGTTCGAGGCGCGGATCCCCGAGCTGGTGGCGACCATCGTCACCGAGGTCGGGACGCCCGTCTCGCTCGCCGAGCCGCTGCAGGTCGGCAGTGCGCTGACGCACCTGCGCCACTACGCGGACCTGGCGGCGCGCGACCTGTCCCGCGACCTCGGGCCGGCCACCGGGCCGCCCTCCCACAGCACGCTCGCCTACCGGCCGGCCGGCGTCGCCGTCGGTATCACGGCCTACAACTACCCGTTGATGCTGGCGGCGTCGAAGATCGGCGCCGCGATGGCGGCCGGGTGCACGACGGTGCTGCTGCCATCCCCGCGAACGCCGTTGACGTCGCTCGTCCTCGGTGAGCTGGGCCTCGAGGCCGAGCTCCCCCCCGGCGTCCTCAACGTGGTGGTCGGCGGAGCCGCGCTCGGCGCGGCGATCACGCAGCGCCCCGACGTCGACCGCGTGAGCTTCACGGGGTCGGTCGAGGTCGGCCAGGCGATCATGCGCCAGTGCGTGGACCACCTGAGCGGTGTGGTCCTCGAGCTCGGCGGCAAGTCGCCCGACATCGTCCTCCCCGGCTATCCGCTCGACGTTGAGAGCGTCCGCGGCATCCATCTGCGCTACCTGCGCAACGCAGGCCAGGGGTGTGCGTCGCCCACGCGCATCCTCGTCCCTCGGGAGAACCTGGACGAGTTCGCCGAGGCGACGCGCGCGGCGTACCCGACCATCGGCGTCGGCGACCCGTGGGATCCGGCGACCGTTGTCGGGCCCGTGATCCGCCCCGAGCACCGTGCCCGCGTCGAGGGGTTCGTGGAGCGGGCGCTCGCCGCGGGCGGCGAGATCGTGGCGGGAGGCGGACGCCCGGCCCTCGATCGTGGGTGGTACGTCAGCCCGACGCTCGTCGGCTCGGTGGAGCCGACCGCCGAGATCGCCCAGGAGGAGATCTTCGGCCCGGTCGGGGTGCTGCTGCCCTACGACGACCTCGACGACGCGGTCCAGATCGCCAACGGGACGAAGTTTGGCCTCGCCGCCTAC
Source organism: uncultured Solirubrobacteraceae bacterium (assembly GCA_963740765.1). Lineage (GTDB taxonomy): Bacteria > Actinomycetota > Thermoleophilia > Solirubrobacterales > Solirubrobacteraceae > DATLGB01. The sequence continues at coordinate 26,859 of CAVUFN010000025.1, forward strand.
GTCCACGGCCCCGACCTCGACGAGGCGCGCAGCCTCGCGCCGAGACTGCGCGCCGGCACGGTCTATGTCAACGGCGGCGGCGGCATCCGCCCGGACGCCCCGTTCGGCGGCTGGGGTGCGAGCAGCATCGGCCGTGAGTGGGGCGAGGAGGGCGTGCGGGAGTACCTGGAGCCGCAGCACGTCCAGTGGCGTACAGGGTAAATCGGCCATGGACTACGTCAACCTTGGGGCCACCGGTCTCCGCGTGTCCCAGCTGTGCATGGGGATGATGGCGTTCGGCGACGACGGCGATCGTCCCTGGATCCTCGACGAGGCCGCCGCCGAGCCGATCGTGCGCGCTGCGTGGGAGGGCGGCGTGACGTTCTTCGACACCGCCGACATGTACTCGGCGGGCGCCAGCGAAGTGGCGACCGGACGCCTCCTGCGGCAGTTCGCGACCCGAGACGAGGTCGTCGTCGCGACCAAGGTCTGCATGCCGACGACCCCCGGTGAGAACGGTCGCGGCCTGGGTCGCAAGCACATCCTCGCCGCGATCGACGCGTCGCTCGAGCGCTTGCAGATGGACTACGTGGACCTCTATCAGATCCACCGCTGGGACCCGCTGACGCCGATCGCGGAGACCATGGAGGCGCTGCACGACGTGGTCCGGGCCGGCAAGGCCCGGTTCATCGGTGCGAGCTCGATGTACGCGTGGCAGTTCGCCAAGGCGCAGTCAGTAGCGGAGCAGCACGGCTGGACGCGGTTCGTCGCCATGCAGAATCACTACAACCTCGTCTACCGCGAGGAGGAGCGCGAGATGCTGCCGCTGTGCGCTGACCAGGGCGTCGGGGTCATCCCCTGGAGCCCGCTCGCGCGCGGCATGCTCGCCGGCAACCGCGGACGCGACGGTGCGCGCAGCACCAAGCGGGCCGAGACCGACGCGGTGGCGGAATCGCTGTACGGCCACCCGAGCGACTTCGACGTCGTGGACCGCGTCGTGGAGATCGCCGCTGAGCGCGGCGTCAAGCCGGCTCAGGTCGCACTCGCCTGGCTGCACCACCAGCCGGGCGTGACGGCCCCGATCGTCGGCGCCACGAAGCTCTCGCACCTCGAGGACGCGCTGGTCGCGTGCGATCTCGCGCTCTCATTCGACGAGATCAAACGCCTCGAAGGCCCCTATGTGCCGCACCCCGTGGCGGGACATTCATGAGTTTCTTCTTGAACCCTTGACATTGGGATCATTATAAGGGTTATAATCATCTAGCTGTTCTGTTGTCGGTCTCTGAGGGAGCCGGCTGAACTACGGAGAGAGAGCTAGGTCATGGCGCAGCTGGTCAAGACGGTGCAGGAAAATCCTGTGGGCGCACCATCGACCCCTGCCGCGACCCCCGCCCCGGCCTCTCGCTCCACGCGCGACGCGGTGGTGACTCTCCTACCGAAGGTCGGCCTGCTCGGCGCCCTCCTCGTCACGATCGCGGTCTTCGGCGTGCTGGAACCCGACGCGTTCCTCACCGTTGACAACGCGAAGTCGGTCCTGAACTCCGCGGCGCCGCTGCTGGTCGTCGCGCTCGGTCTCACGGTCGTGCTGGTGATGGGCGACTTCGACCTCTCCGTTGCCGGGATGATCGGTCTCGGCGGCTCGGTGGCCGTGATCCTCATGGCCAAGCACGGCGTCCCGTGGGGCCTGGCGATCTTCCTCGCGCTGCTGGCCGGCGCGGCGGGAGGCCTGCTCAACGGCTTCCTGATCGCCTACCTCGGAGGCTCGGCGTTCGTCATCACGCTCGCCATGAGCACGGTGTTCGTCGGGCTCGAGTTCGCCGTCACGGGCCAGAAGACGATCTTCGACGGGATCCCCGCCGGCTTCTCCGGCTTCGCCCAGAACCGGCTGCTCCTCGACCTCCCCGCGCAGGTCTTCATCGCCATCGCGCTGTCGATCGTCATCTGGGTGGTGCTCGCGCACACCCAGATCGGGCGCTACATGCACGCGATCGGCAGCGGCCCGGAGGCGGCGCGTCTCTCCGGCGTCCGGACGCGCGAGATCCGCACGCTCGGCTTCGTGATCGCCGCGATGATGGCGGTCGCCGCCGGCATCCTGATCTGCTCGAGCTCGGCCGCCAGCACGCCACAGGTCGGCACGCCGTACCTGCTGCCGGCGTTCGCCGCCGCCTTCCTCGGCTCGGCCGCCTTCAAGGTCGGGCAGTTCAACGCCCCCGGGACGGTTCTGGGCGTCGTCCTGCTCGGCGTGATCCAGAACGGCCTCACGATCCTGGCCCTCTCCACCGCGGTCATCAACATCGTGCAGGGCGCCATCCTCGCGTCGGCGATCCTCGTCAGCCGGATCGGGCAGAAGGGATGACGTGCGCGAGCTCGGACCGGCCGCTGCTCGAGGTGCGCGACCTGCACAAGGCCTACCCCGGAGTGAAGGCGCTCGACGGCGTCGACGTGACCGTCATGCCGGGCGAGTGCGTCGCGATCGTCGGCAAGAACGGCGCCGGCAAGAGCACGCTGATCAAGTCGCTGGCAGGAGCCGTCGCGCCCGACGAGGGCACGATCCTCGTCGACGGAGAGGCCGTCACGATCAGCAGCCCGCAGAAGGCCTCGGCGCTCGGCCTGACCTTCGTCCACCAGGAGATGCTCGGCGTCCCGGACCTCTCCGTCGCCGAGAACATCGAGCTCGGCCTCGCGTTCCCGCGGCGCGCCGGCGTGCTCGTAAACTGGCGGGCGCTGCGCGGGATTGCCCAGACCGTGCTGACCCGCCTGGGGTCCGACCTCGATCCGAAGACGCCGCTGGGTGAGCTCAGCGTGGCCGACCGGCGGGTCGTGATGATCGCCCACGCGCTCGCTAAGGATGCGCGGCTCCTCGTGCTCGACGAGCCCACGGCGTCGCTGACCGAGCGCGAGATCGATCGCCTGCACGAGATCATCCGCGGCCTCGTCGCCGACGGCGTGACCGTGCTCTACGTCTCCCACCGCCTCGACGACGTGTTCGAGATCTCCGAGCGCATCGTCGTCATGCGCGACGGGCGCGTCGTCGGCACCGCCCCGACCGCCGACCTCGACCGGCCCCAGCTGATCGAGATGATCACCGGCCCGCTGGCCGCCGATCCCGCCGACCTCGATCCCGACAAGCCGGTCGGCACCGGGCGCTCGTCTGTCCGACCGCGGCGAGGAGCTGCTGCGCGTCGAGGGGCTGTCCAGCGAGGTCGTCCACGACGCCGGCTTCACCCTGCGCCGCGGCGAGGTGCTCGGGATCGCCGGCCTGGTCGGAGCAGGCAGGACCGAGCTGCTCCAGGCTCGTCTTCGGCGCCGACAAGGCGAGCTCCGGCACGATCAGCGTGCAGGGGACGCCGACCAGGATTCGCTCGCCCCGGGCGGCGATCGCCGCCGGCATCGTCCTCGTCCCCGAGGAGCGCCACACCCAGGGCACCGTCCCCGCCTTCAGCGTGCGCGAAAACATCACGCTGCCGTCGTTGACCCGCTTCCGGCGCGTCGCCGGGCTGCCCTTCCTCAACCGCAGCCGGGAGCGGTCGGCCGCCGATGCGCAAATCGGCGCGCTGGCGATCAAGACGCCGAACTCCGGTGTCATCACGAGCAAGCTCTCGGGCGGCAACCAGCAGAAGGTCGTTCTCGCCAAGTGGCTCGAACGCGACGCGGACGTCTTCCTGCTCGACGAGCCCACGCATGGGATCGACGTCCAGGGCAAGGAGGAGATCTACGGGCTGATCGATCGGCTGATCGCGCAGGGCGCTGCGGTGATCCTCGTGTCCTCGGAGTTCTCCGAGCTCGTGCGCGTGTGCGACCGCGCGCTCGTGATGTCGGGCGGACGGATCCACGGCGAGCTCTCCGGTGCCGATCTGACCGAGCACAAGATCGTCGAGGCGTGCTTCGCGGCGCGCGAGCCACTCGCGGCATGATCCGGTCCTTCGCGTTCATGCCCCGCCGTCCCGACGTGACGCCGGAGACGTTCCACGCGCACTGGCTCGACGTCCACGGCCCGCTGGCGCTGCGGATCGACGCACTCGTCCGGTACGTGCAGTCGCACTGCCTGGAAAACCATCCGGCGCAGAACCGCGACGTCGAGATCGACGGCATCGCCGAGACCTGGTTCGACCGCGTCGAGCAGGCGGCCGCGCTGCGCGAGGACCCGCAGTTCACCGAGTACGCCCAGCTCGACGAGCCCAACTTCATCGACCTGCAGAACATCTCGTTCGTCATGGCGGACGAGGTGAGTCGCACCGGTGGCATGCCCGCCCGCGACGAGGATGGCGTCAAGGTGCTGATGCTGTTCCGGCGCGCCTCGTCGCTGTCCCCCGAGAAATTCGCCAAGACCTGGCGCGACGCCGACGAGGAGGCGGCGGCGAGCGCGGTGGGCGCGCTGCGTCACGCGCGGTCGATCACCTCCCCCGCCGTCGTCGATCCCGTCTACGACGGCATCAGAGAACTGTGGTTCGCCGATCGCGCCGAGGCGGAAGCCGCCGGCGCGCGCGACCCCGAGTCCTGGGCGGCGCTTGCCGGCCCCGAAGGATCCGATCCCGGATCCACAGCAGTCGTCCTTGTTCGCGAGCACCGCATGGTGTGGCCGGGCTGACGTCCCAAACAGGAGGAGAAGATGCACACGAAGGTTCGTTCGTTCGGCGCAATCGCGCTGATCATCGCTGCAATGGGGCTCGCCGCGTGCGGCTCCGACGACGACAGCTCGAATTCGTCGAGCCCGTCCACAACCACGGAGTCCAAGGACGCCTCCACGACCACGGCCGCGGATCCTGACTTCGACGCCGTGGCCGAGGGGGAGAAGGCGGCCGACAAGGCCGGCGGATCCGTGGAGCTGCCCAAGAAGAAGATCGGGTTCCTGAACATCATCCACGCGATCGAGTCCGCTGCTCGGGCCGAGGCTGCGTTCAAGACGGCCGGCGAGGAGCTCGGCTGGGAGGTCATCAGCTGTGACGGTCAGGGCGACCCGACGAAGATCGCCGCCTGTGCCGACACGCTGCTCAACCAGGGTGCGGAGGCGATCGCCACCAACGGTGTCGAGGCCGCGCAGATCAAGCCGGCGCTGGAGAAGGCGAAGTCCGACGGCATCCCGTTTGTGGAATGCACGTCCGACGTCTCCCCGAGCAAGCTCTTCGCGGGCGAGTACGGGCCGGACGAAGCGGCCGCGGGCAAGCTTGCCGCGGACTTCCTGATCAAGCAGATCCTGGCCTCGGACCGCGACAAGACGATCGCCGTCCACTCCTTTCCGACCGGCTTCGCTTCCAAGCGAACCCAGGCGCTGTTGGACGCGCTGAAGGAGCACCCGGAGATCAAGGTCGTCGACACGGTGGACACCGACCTCGCCGACCCGGCCGGCAGCACCCAGAAGGCCGTCGACGCGGAGCTCACGCGGTTCCCGAAGCTTGGGGCCATCTGGGTCGCGTTCGACATCGCCATCCCGGGCGCCGCGCAGTCGGTGCAGCAGAAGTACCCGGGCGCAGGTCCCGGCGAGCGGCCGATCCTGACCGGGTTCAACGCCAACACGGCGAGCCTGCAGTGGATGAAGCGAGGCGTGATCGACGCGCTGTCCGACACCGCGTTCGAGAACACCTGCTGGGTCGCGGTCGACCAGTTCGCCGAGTACTACGCCCGCGACACGAAGGTCGCCCAGGCGCCGGACGGCGGGACGTTCGCACCCGACTACGGTTTCGACTACGTCAAGCCGCAGCTGGTCACCAAGGACAACATCCCCGGCAAGCCCGCCTCTGACGCGGTCGATCCGATGCCGCAGCCCTACGACGCACCCGCGTTCTTCAAGGCCAAGTGGGCCAAGGAGTTCGGGGGCTAGCTCACACGACCCTCCTCAAGGCCAAGGCCGGCGCGATCGGATCGATCGCGCCGGCTTCTTGGCGTTTCTTCCACCTTCCGCACACACGAGGCCCCTTCCGCCATGGTTCACCTATTCGCCCTTCTGGTTCCCCGCGACGGGATGACGCCGCTCGCGTTCCACCACCACTGGCGCTACGCGCACGGGCCGCTGGCGGGCAGGATCCGCCAGGCGCACGCCTACCAGCAGTCCCACCGGCTGCCGATGCAGCCCACCGACCTTCCGATCCTCCCCCACGGCGGCACCGCCGAGGTCTGGTTCAAGGACTTCCCCGCGTCGATGAGCCTCGGCGATGATCCCGACTACGCCGATCATGCCGCCCACGACGAGGACAACTTCCACCACATGGACCGGATGGAGGCACTGCACTGCACCGAGCACGTGGTGCTGGCCGGGCCGCCCATCCGCAAGGACACCGGCGGCGTGAAGGTCATGCAGTTCGTGCGCCGCGCACCGGGCCTTTCGCCGGACGAGTTCCGCTCCGCCTGGTTGGGCGGTGGCGAGACCGAGGAGCTGACGGCGCTCCGCGCGACCCGCTGCGTGAGGGGCGCGCAGGTGCCCGAGAAGTACACCGGCGACGACCCGCGCTTCGACGGCCTGCTCGAGCTGTGGTGGCCCGACCAGTGGGCCTTCGAGGCCAACCGCGCCCTGGAGCCGGAGGCCTGGACGGCGCTGATCTCGCCGTCCTCGATCGACCCGGCCGGAACCGGCTTCCTCGTCACCTCCGAGCACCGCCAGACCTGGCCGGACCCGTCATGACATCGTCGCTGCACACGCGCCCGCCGGTCGTCTTCGAAGAACTGCTCATTGACGGCCGGCGCGTTCGGGGCGAGGGAGCGCCTAACGCCGTCTACAACCCCGCGGACGAGAGCGTCGTCGCCACGATCTCGACGGCGAGCCCGGCGCAGGTGGACGCGGCCGTCGCCGCTGCGCGCCGCGCCGCCGACTCCGGGCCGTGGCCCGATCTGGCGCCCGCCGAGCGGGCGGCCGCGCTGCACCGCTTCGCCGACGCCTACGAGGCGCGGATGCCGGACCTGATCGCGACCGTCATCACCGAGGTCGGGACACCGGTCTGGCTGGCGGAGTCGCTGCAGGTGGCCAGCGCGCTGGTGCACTTCCGCCACTACGCCGATCTGGCCGGGCGTGACCTGACGCGCGACCTCGGCCCCGCGTCCGACCCGCCCAGCCACAGCACGCTCGCCTACCGCCCCGCCGGTGTCGTCGCGGGCATCACGGCCTACAACTTCCCGCTCATGCTCGTGGCGTCGAAGGTCGGCGCGGCGCTGGCCGCCGGATGCACCGTCGTGCTGCTGCCCTCGCCGCGCACGCCCCTCACCGCGCTGATTGTCGCCGAGATCGCCTTGGAGGCCGGCCTACCCGACGGCGTCCTCAACGTCATCGTCGGCGGCCCCGAGACGGGCGTCGCGCTGACCGAGCACACCGGCGTGGATCGCGTGAGCTTCACCGGTTCGGAGGCGGTCGGCCAGGCAATCATGCGCCAGTGCGTCCAGAACGTCACCGGCGTGGTGCTCGAGCTCGGCGGCAAGTCCGCCGACATCCTGCTGCCCGGCTACCCGCTGGATACCGACTCCGTGGCGGCCGTGCACATGCGCTACCTGCGCAACGCCGGTCAGGGCTGCGCGTCGCCCACGCGACTGCTCGTGCATGAGGAGTACTACGACGAGTTCGTGCGCGCCACCCGCGCAGCCTTCGAGACGATCCAGACCGGCGACCCCTGGGATCCGGCGACGATCGTCGGTCCGCTGATCCGGCCGGAGCACCGCGACCATGTCGAGGGCTTCGTGACCCGGGCGCTCGATGCGGGCGGCGAGGTCGTCGCCGGCGGCGGGCGTCCGGAGCTCGCGCGCGGATGGTTCGTCAACCCGACGCTGGTCGGGGGGGTCTCCGCGAGCTCCGAGATCGCCCAGAACGAGATCTTCGGACCCGTCGGGGTGGTCCTGCCCTACCGCGACGTCGACCACGCCATCGAGATCGCCAACGGCACGCGCTACGGCCTCGCGGCTTACGTGCACGGCCCGGACGTGGACGAGGCGTGCGCGCTCGCTCCGCGACTGCGGGCCGGCACCGTGTACGTCAACGGCGGCGGCGGCTTGCGGCCCGATGCCCCGTTCGGCGGCTGGGGCACCAGCAGCATCGGCCGTGAATGGGGCGCCGAGGGCGTCCGCGAGTACCTCGAGCCACAACACATCCAATGGAGGACGGACTGATGCCAGCCGAGATCGTGATCATCGCCAACGTGTGGGCCCGCGAGGACCGTCTCGAACGGCTGCTCGAGGTGCTCGAGGAGGACGTCGTCTTCACGCACGAGAACGAGCCCGACGTCCGCCGCTTCGCGCTGCATCGCGACACGGACGACCCGCTCCACTTCGTGATGATCGAGGCGTTCCCGAACCAGGCCGCCCTCGACGCCCATCGCGCCACGGACTTCTACAAGCAGCTCATGACGGAGATCCCGGACCTCATCACCGAGCGCACGCGCACGGTCCTCGAGCCGGTCGGCTACGGCGACCCCGAGCGCGGCTACATCGCCTGACGCTACGCGCGCTGGAGCACCAGCACCGAGCAGTTGCCGCCGGCACCGAGCGAGTGGGTCAGGCCCGTACGCGCGTTCTCCACCTGCCGCGGCCCGCACCGGCCCCGGAGCTGGTTGGCGATCTCGTAGACCTGGCCGAGGGCGGAGGCGCCGACCGGCTCGCCCTTGGACAGCAGGCCGCCCGACGGGTTGACCGGCAGGTCGCCGCCGAGCCGCGTCGCGCCAGACTCCACCAGCGGTCCGCCCTCCCCCACCGCGCACAGCCGGAGCTGCTCGGTGGCGATGATCTCCGTGCCCGAGTCGGTGTCCTGGAGCTCGACGACGTCGAGATCCTCGGGCCCGACGCCGGCCTTCGCGTACGCCTCGTCGGCCGACCGGCGGGTCACGCTCTCGTCCGGCTCGCACCGGGGAGTCCGTCGGCATGTGCTCGCCGATCGCCTGCGCTCGGCGCGCCGTCCTCAGCCCCTGGCCGATGATCCGCACGTCGCCGGACGTTGCCGGTCCGTTGGTCAGGACCGCCGCCGCCGCGCCCTCGTTGGGCGTGCACAGCATCAGCAGGCGCAGCGGGTCGACGATCGGCTTCGACGCGAGGATGTCCTCGACCGTGAACTCCTTGCGGTACATCGCCTTCTCGTTGTGGACCGAGTGGGCGTGGTTCTTGGAGGCGACCAGAGCGAGTTGGCGCTCGGTCGTCCCGTGCTCGTGCATGTGCCGCTGGATCGCGAACGCGAACTGGGCCGGGTTGACCGCGTGGCCGATCTGCTGGCGCCAGTCCTCGAAGTAGTCCATGTCCATGAACCCGCGCGGCATCTTCTCGATGCCGACCGCGGCCACGGTGCCGTAGTCGCCTGCGGCGAGCGCCTGGCGGGCCGCCATGCACGGCCGCGCCGCCGGACGAGCAGGCGTTCTCGACGTTGATGATCGGGATGCCCGTGCGCGCCCAGGACGGTGGCGATCTTGTGGCCCGCGCCGGTCCCGGCGTACATGTGTGCGCAGAACAGCGCGTCGACGTCGCTGCCACGCGCATGCCGGCGTCCGCGAGCGCCTCCTGCAACGCCTCGACGCCCATCGACACGGCGGACTTGTCGTCGAAGCGGCCGAAGGGGTGCATGCCGACCCCGGACACGATGACATCGCTCATGCTGACTCCTCGACTCGGTAGGCGTAGCTCGTGACGTCGCCGACGGCGATCAGCTCGAACGCGACGCGGTCGCCGATCGCGATCCCGTCGAGATCGTCAGACGTGAGCGTCGTCGTGACGCGCAGGCCCTCGGGCAGCTCGACGACGCCGTAGGCGTACGGCGTCTCGCCGTGGTAGCCGGGCGGCGCGGCGCGGACGACGGTGAAGGTGTAGATCGTCCCGGTCGTCGATAGCGCGACCGGGGCGACCTGGTCGTGCTGGCACGCCGGGCAGACCTCGCGCGATCGGGAAGCGCAGCGTGCCCGCAGGAGGCGCAGCGGCCGCCGATCAACGCAGGCCTCCGTGAACAGGCCTTCGCGGACCGCGCGCCGACGTCGACAGGACGGTCATGCGTGCACCGCCGGCCGTGCGCGTCGCGAGCTGCTCGCCGAGCCGCGTCCTCGTGCATGATCGCGTCGCCGAAGCGGCGCTCGGTGCTGAGCACCCGTCGCTGCAGCAGATGGACGTCGTGCTCCCAGGTGAAGGCGACGCCGCCGAGGACCTGCAGCGCGGCCTCGACCACCGAACGGGAGGCGCGCGCACCGTAGGCCTTGGCGATGCGCGGACGGCCTCGGCGCTCCTCGGGAGCTCCTCGTCGAGGGCGGCGGCCGCGTAGAGCACCGTCGACCAGGCGGCCTCGCGGTCGATGTGCGCGTCGGCGATCACGTGCTGCAACGCCTGGAAGGAGCCGATGGGCCGGCCGAACTGCTTGCGCTCGAGCGAGTACTCGATGGCGAGGTCGAGGGCCTTGCGAGGCGGCGCCGAGCCCCTCGGCGGTGACGGCGACGGAGCCGATGGCGAAGCGCGCGCGCGATCGCCTCGTCGCCGGACACGACGTGGCCGACCTGCACGTCGGTGAAGGTGACGGCGCATGGAGCGGCCGCCGGGTCGACGCCCTCGGTGGGCGTCACCACCACGCCCGGGGCATCGGCCGCGACGAACGCGACCACGATCTCGCCACCGTCCTCGGCGAGGACGGCGAAGGTCGTCACCGTCTGCCCGTGCTGGACGTCGTGCTTCGTGCCGCTCAGGGTGCCGTCGGGATGCAGCTCCGTCGCCAGCCCGCGCAAGCTCCAGTCGCTGCCGGCCTCGACGACCGCGAGCGCAATGGCGACCTCGCCGGCACGCGATCTTCTCGTCGACCGCCGACGGCCAGCCGCGCGGCGACGGCGGTGTCGACCAGCGACGACGGCGCGACGTGGGCGCCGGCGGCGCTGGGCGAGCAGGCAGAGGCCAGGGACGCCGAAGCCGTCCTCCTCGAGGCCGACCGCGTACCAGCCGAGCTCGGTCAGCAGCGCGTGCAGCGGGGCGGCGGACGCCGTCGCCGTCGAGGTATGCGCGCGCGAGGGACAGCGGGCTCTCACCGTCGAGGGCCTGCGTGGGCGACCGAGCGCAGCTCGCGCTGGTCGTTGGTGAGCTCGAGGTCCATCAGACGCTCCTGGGAAGGCCGAGGATGCGCTCGGCGATGATGTTCTTCTGGATCTGCTCCGCCCCGCCGTAGACCGACGCCGCGCGACCGTAGAAGTAGGCGTGCTGCCAGCGGCACGGCGGTCGCCGCCGACGAGCGGCGTGCGCGCCGAGGACGTCGAGCGCGACGTCGACGAGCTTCTGCTCGACGCGCGCGAGGACCACCTTGTCGACCGAGCTCTCCAGGCCCGGGTGCGCCGTCCGGCGAGTGCCTTCCCGACGCTGCGGTAGCCCTGGTGCTTGAGCACCTCGAGGCCGATGTGCGCGCGGGCGAGCGCCGTGCGCACGGTCGGGCGACTCGATGGCGGGGCGGCCGTCGCGGGTCGCAGCGTGCGCCTCCTCGACGAGCCGGTCGAGCAGCACCCGCAGGATCACCTGGCGGCCGACGCCGTACCAGCCGCGCTCATGCGTGAGCGTGTGCATCGCGATGCCCCAGCCGCCGTGCAGCGGGCCGAGCAGGTTCTCGCGCGGGACGACGACGTCGTCGAAGTAGACCTCGCCGAACTCGGGGTCGCCGGTCGACTGCACGAGCGGCCGGACCTCGATGCCCGGGCTCTGCATGTCGACGAGCAGATAGGAGATGCCCTTGTGAGGCTTGGCGTCGGGGTCGGTGCGGGCGAGCACTGCGCACCAGCGCGCGTGCTGCGCGTAGGAGGTCCACATCTTGTGGCCGTTGAGGACGAAGTCGTCGTCACGCTCGACCGCCTTCGTCTGCAGCGCGGCGAGGTCCGAGCCGGCGCCGACCTCGGAGAAGCCCTGGCACCAGATGTCGTCGGCCGGAGAGGATGCCGGTCGAGGAAGCGCGCCTTCTGCTCCTCGGTGCCGTGATCGACCAGCGACGGGCCGACGACGTCGAGCCCGACGGAGCCGATGATCGTCGGCGCGCCTGCCTCGGCGAGCGCCTGGTTGGCGATGATCTGCTCGGTCCGCGTGGCGCCGCGGCCGCCGTGCTCCTGCGGCCAGGACAGGCCGACGAGCCCGGCCTCGTGCAGCGTGCGCTGCCAGTCGCGCAGGTAGGTGACGCGGGCGTCGAAGTCCTCCGGGATGCTGTCGGCCGGGGGCTGATGGTCAGCCAGGAAGGCGCGGATCTCTTCGCGGAGCGCGAGCTCGGCGTCGTTCGGGGTCAGCTGCACAAGTCTCGTCTCCTTTCCTTGTATTCATAGCAAACATTGTCATAGAATGCCACTGCGATGAAGATCGTTGACTTCTCCACTCACCTGTCCGGGCCGCTCGCCACGCATCTACTGACCGAGCTGGGCGCGACGGTGATCAAGGTGGAGAACCCACGCACGGGCGACGGCAACCGGGCGATCTTCGACGTGGGCGACGGCATGGGCCTCTTCCATCTCACGCTCAATAGCGGCGCCCGCAGCCTCGCCATCGACCGCCGCGACGAGCGCTGGCCCGACGTCATCGCCGCGTGCGCGCGCTGGGCCGACGCCGTCGTCGTCGGCGCCCGGCCGATCGCGGCCCGCAAGCGGGGCATGGACTTCGAGACGATGAAGGCGCACAACCCGCGCCTGATCTACGCAGCCCTCTCGGGCTTCGGCGATCATGGTCCCTGGCGGGACCTCACCGCGCACGGCCAGACGATGGATGGGTACGCCGGCCTCGTCCCCGTCGTCGACGGCCCCGTGCAGCCCCAGACGCAGTCTGGGTGGCGCACCGCCGGCACCACGCTGAGCGGCGTCTTCACCGCGATGGGTATCCTCGCCGCGCTGCACCGTCGCGACAACGGCGTCGAGCATGCACAGTACATCGGCGTCTCAATCTGGCAGTCGGCCATGTGGTGGAGCTGGCGCGACCTGACGACGCTCGCCAACACCGGTAAGCCCTGGGTCGACTACTCGGACCTCGGCTCGCGCTATAGCCTCTACCGCTGCGCGGACGGCAAGGTGGCGCTGTGCGCGCCATCGGAGCCGCACTTCTGGCGCTTGTTTGTCGAGCTCACCGGCCTGCCGGTCGAGTGGAAGGATGTCGGCAACTGGGAGGGGTCCGGAATGGACCACGGCGAGGGTGACGCCTACGCGCACGAGCGCCCCGTCATCGCCGCAGCGATCGCCACCAAGACGCTCGACGAATGGGCGGCGATCTTCGCCGAGGCCGAGGTGCCCTTCGCACCGATGCTCTCGCTGGAGGAGGCGATGGGCTCCGAACATGCGCGGGTCAATGGCGTGATGCGTTCGACGACGACCGCTTCGGGTCGCACGTACCGGTTGCCAGCATCTCCCATCAAGATGGCGTCGTCAGCCGGCGCCAACCCGCAGCCGGAGCCGCTGGCACCCCCGCCGGAGCTGGGCGCGGACACTGAGGCACTCCTGGCGGAGCTCGGCGTCGCGCCGGTCGCTTCCTGATCATCGGGGAGGCATGATCTGAACCCGCGACCCTCCGGCCCCAAGCGGGATGTCACGCGGCGAGCGCTGGCTCGACGATGACGGCCGGAGTCCGGCCTTCGGCCGGACTCCGGTGTCACGTTTCCGCCTGACGCGGCCTGGTTACGGGCCGGGAGTGGCGGTGCCGGTGATCTGGATGGCGTCGCCGGCCAGGGGGTTGGCCGCGGCGAGCTTGCTCAGCGAGGGGTTGATGCAGGCGAGGTTCGCCGCCAGCGACTTGGGCGTGAGCTTGGCGAGATTGAAGTGCGTGTTGACCAGCTTGTCACCCGACGCACCGTTGTCTTGAACCATCGTCCGGTTGCCGGCGTTGCGCCCGCTGTCGATCGCGACGATCGTTGCGCTGTGGTTGACGATCCTGACGCACTGGATCACACCGTTGAACTCCTTCGGCATGTTGCTGTAGGTCAGCGTTCCACCCTGCTGGAACGCGGAGATCGCGAACTGGTTGGGCTTGTTGTTGACCGGCGCCGTCGTGCCCTGCCCGAGCACGAGCCCGTCAGCGTCACACCTGTCACCCTCGCCGTCACGGTCGAAGTCGCCCTGCCCGGGGTTCGCATCGGTCGGGCAGTTGTCACCCGCCTCCGTGGAGACGCCATCGCCGTCGGGATCGGGACAACCGTCCGACGCGACCTGCGTACCGGCCGGGGTGTTCGCGCAGCCGTCGGCCCCGTCATCGACGCCGTCCCCGTCGTCATCGGGATCACACACGTCGCCCCGGCCGTCCCCATCGAGATCGGCCTGCTCCGGGTTCGCGTCGGCCGGGCAGTTGTCACCGCGGTCGGGCACGCCGTCGCCGTCGTTGTCGATAAGCGCTGACGTATTGAGCAGCACCGATACGTCGTTCCCGTCGGAGTTGGCGGTGGCGAGGTCGGGATCGCCGTCGGCGTTGAAGTCACCCACCGCCACGGAGATGGGGTTGTGGCCGGCGCTGAAGTTGGTCGGCGCGCCGAAGCTGCCGCCCGCCCCGCCCAGCAGCACCGACACGTCGTTCCCCGGGTAGTTGGCGGTGACCAGGTCGGGATCGCCGTCGGCGTTGAAGTCACCCACCGCCACCGCGAAGGCGTTGAGGCCGCCGCCAAAGTTGGTGGCCGCTCCGAAGCTGCCGCCCGCCCCGCCCAACAGCACCGACACGTCGTTCGAGTAGGGGTTGGCGGTGGCCAGGTCGGGATCGCCGTCGGCGTTGAAGTCACCGACGACCACCGAGTTCGGGCCCTCGCCGACGGCATAGATGGTGGGCGCGCCGAAGCTGCCGCCCGCCCCGCCCAACAGCACCGACACGTCGTTCGTGTAGGGGTTGGCGGTGGCCAGGTCGGGATCGCCGTCGGCGTTGAAGTCTCCGACCGCCACCCCCCGCGAGATCCTGTCGGTGAAAACGCCGGTGGGCGCCCCGAAGCTGCCGCCCGCCCCGCCCAAGAGCACCGACACGAAGTACCCCGTGTCCTGGCCGAAGACCAGGTCGGGATCGCCGTCGGCGTTGAAGTCACCGACCGCCAGCGAACTCGGCCTGATTCCAGCGGCAAAGCTGGTGGGCGGCCCAAAACTGCCGCCCGCCTCGCCCAGCAGCACCCACACGCCTGCCGTGGCGTAGCCGACGACAGCCACGTCGGGATCGCCGTCGGCGTTGAAGTCAGCCACCGCCACCGATCTCGGGCCCCTGCCGACGGCAAGGCTGGTGGCGGCGCCGAAGCTGCCGTCCGCCCCGCCCAGCAGCACCGACACGTCGTTCCCCGTGTAGTTGGCGGTGACCAGGTCGGGATCGCCGTCGGCGTTGAAGTCGCCGACCGCCACCGAGGACGGGGCGCCGCCGACAGCAAAGCTGGTGGGACCCGAGAAGGTGACCTGGGCCAGCGCCGCAGGCGTTAGCCACAACAGCGTTGCGGTGCTCAGCGCCAGCGCCAGCAGCCACGCCCGACCGCGAGCCCCGGCCGGACCCGACCGGTCGGCCGGCCTCGCAAGAGCGGGAGCCGCGACGACCTCAACGGCGCCCCCGGACGGGTTGACGAACATCCGCTCTGCTGGCGACAACACGAAAGCCTGCCCGGTCGGAGACGGGCCGTCCGCGACAGCCCTTTGCCACCCAACGCGGTTCACTCGGCGAAACTGTCGCGTCAGACCTTGATCAGCCATCTGACCCGCTGGCACGCATGAGGGATCGTGGCCCGTCTCCCCGTCCCCCATGCACGAGGTCCGAACGTTCGTCATCTGGCTCGGCCGCTCGTGGCTATCGGGGAGACAGGATTTGAACCTGCGACCGCCCGGCCCCCAGCCCGAGTTACACCGCTACTTTGAGCCAGATCTCCGCTGTCCAGAGCGGTTTCAGCTTAACTGACTTGCGCCCACTCGGTCTCAAATTTAACCCCAATTGGACCCCAAGGCGATCCGCTCCTTCAGCCACCTGCGGACGCGGGCCGTTGCCCGCGTCCGCAGGTGCTGTGGTTTAGGCGGGCGTGGTGGTGCCGGTGATCTGGATGGCGTCGCCGGCGAGCGGTTTGCCGGCGGCGAGTTTGGCGAGGTCGGGCTTGACGCAGGTGGTGTTCTTGGCGAGCGCAGCCGCGGTCAGCTTGGCCGGGTCGAGCATGGAGTTGACGAGCTTGTCGCCGGTGGCTCCGTTGTCTTGGACGGTGGTCCGGTTGTAGAGCTTGCGGGTGCTGTCGTAGGCGACGATGGTCGCGGCGTTGGCGACGATCTTCACGCATTGGACGGTGCCGTTGAAGACCTTGGGAGCGTTTGAGTAGGTCAACGTCCCGTTCTGGTTGACCGTGCTGATGGTGAACTGGTTGGGCTTTTTGTTCACCGGCGCCGTGTAGCCGTTGCCGAGCACGACCCCGTCAGGATCGCACGCGTTGCCGGTGCCGTCCTGGTCGGTGTCGGCCTGGTCGGCGTTTGCGACCGACGGGCAGTTGTCGCCGGCCTGGTTGGAGACGCCGTCGCCGTCGGGATCCGGGCAGCCGTCCGCGGCGACCTGGGTGCCGGCCGGGGTGCCCGCGCAGTTGTCGGCGCCGTCGTCGACGCCGTCGTTGTCGTCGTCGGGGTCGCAGGCGTCGCCCTGGCTGTCACCGTCGGTGTTGGCTTGGCCGGGGTTGGAGTCGTTGGGGCAGTTGTCGCCGCTGTCGGCGACGCCGTCGCCATCACCGTCAGGCGGCGCCGTCGTGTTGAGCAGCACCGACACGTTGTTCGCGTAGTTGTTGGCGGTGGTGAGGTCGGGCTTGCCGTCGTTGTTGAAGTCGCCGACCGCGACAGAAGTCGGGCGGTAGCCGGCTGTGTAGTCGGAGGGCTCGGCGAAGCTGCCGTTCCCGGCGCCCAGCAGCACCGACACCCTGCCTACGTGAAGGTCGGCGGTGACGAGGTCGGGGTTGCCGTCGTTGTCGAAGTCACCGACCGCGACCGACCCGGGGCCGCCGCCGGCGGTGTAGTTGGTGGCCGCGGCGAAGCTGCCGTTCCCGTCGCCTAGCAGCACCGACACGCTGTTCCCGTAGAAGTTGGCGGTGGCGAGGTCGGGGCTGCCGTCGTTGTCGAAGTCGCCGACCACGACCGAGCCCGGGCTGTAGCCGGCGGCGTAGTTGGTGGGCGCGCCGAACTTGCCGTCGCCGGCGCCGAGCAGCACCGACACGTCGCTCCCGTAGTAGTTGGCGGTGGCGAGGTCGGGGTTGCCGTCGTTGTCGAAGTCGCCGACCGCGACCGAGTACGGGCCGCTGCCGGCGGCGTACTTCTTGCGAGCGGCGAAGCTGCCGTCACCGGCGCCCAACAGCACCGACACGTCGTTCCCGTTGACGTTGGCGGTGACCAGGTCGGGGTGCCCGTCGCCGTTGAAGTCGCCGACCGCGACCGAGCCCGGGCTGCTGCCGGCGGCGTAGTTGGTGGGCGCGGCGAAGCTGCCGTTCCCGGCGCCCAGCAGCACCGACACGTTGTCCTCGTAGAGGTTGGTGACGGCGAGGTCGGGGTTCCCGTCGCCGTTGAAGTCGCCGACCGCGACCGCGTAGGCGCCGCTGCCGGCGGCGAAGTTGGTGGCCGCGGCGAAGCTGCCGTTCCCGGCGCCCAGCAGCACCGACACGTTGTTCCCGTTGGTATTGGTGACGGCGAGGTCGGGGTCACCGTCGTTGTTGAAGTCACCGACCGCGACCGACTGCGGTGTGGTGCCGGCGGCGAAGTTGGTCGGTCCCGAGAAGGTCGCAGCGGCCAGCGCCCCAGACGCCAGCCACAACGACATCACGGCGCTCAACGCGAGCACCGCCGCGGCCCTGGGCCGAACTATGGACTTCACGGACTTCAACACGATGCGCTCCCGACGTTGTGCTGCATTCCGCTCGGCATGCCGAGCGGACGAACCTGCTCTGACTCACCCAACGGACGGAGCGGCTCGTTCTGCCAAAAACTGAAAGCTGACGCTCAGAACCCTGTCATGCAACGTCAGGGATCGGCGGTCGGCCATATTGCCTAGGCGCGTGCCTCCTCGCGCGTGGCGCCCTGCTGATCGCGCCTCGGATCTCCGCGATCTGGGCCATCACCAAAGTCGGCGTAGCGGGTGCCGCTCTCTCGGGGTCACCGCAAGAAGAATTGGACCCCACCCCGGAAGAGGCGAGGTCTCATGAGTTGCTCAGCCTCTGAGCGTCAGCTTCCGGGTGCTGGTCCCCTTGGCGCCGCTCGGGCTCACCGCGCTGAAGCGAACGGTGAGCTTGAGCTTGCCCTTCTTGCGCAACGTCTTGCGCGCCTTCTTCGAGAGCGGGACGCGGACGGTGCTCGAAGCGCCGGCCCTGATGGTCGTCGTTCTCGAGCCCATGGTCCGCACGGCGATCTTCAGCTTCGTGCCCGCCTGGAGCGTGTTCGCGGGGATCACGAACTTCACGCGCTTCCCGCTGGGCCGCTTGGGCAGCGGCAGGGCTGCGAGCGTGGTCGAGATCCTCGCGCCCTCGGGGGCATCGCCCGGGCCGGGGCCGGGGCGGGTGCCCGAGCCTGGCGGCGGTGTCCCCTGCGGCCCCACGGTCCCCGGTTGCAGTGGCGGCGGCCCCTGGGCGGCGGCCGGCTGGAGGGTGGCGGTGACGGTCCGCGGCGTGTCCGCCGGGTGGTAGTTGATCCGCAGGGCCTTCCCAGCTCCGCCACACGGCGGGCGCTGCGCCGGGCCCCAGGGAGGGCAGCACGGCGCCGTCGGCCAGGCCGGCGAAGGTGCCGTTCAGCGCCCCCGTCGTCGAGACGAGCGTGAACACGGTGCCGTTCGGCTGCTGGCAGGCCGCCTGGCTCGGGTAGAACGTGAGGCCGGCGCCGCCGAGATCGATCGCGCCCGTCGAGGTCAGCTGCGAGGGCTCCTGCAGGATCAGGGTGGAGGAGCCGTCGAAGGTCACCCCAGTGGTGGCGAGCGAACCGCTCGTCTGCCGAATGGTCGCGTGTGTCGCCGTGAGCGCACCGACGGCGACGGCACCCGTCGTCTGCAGCGTGGCGCCGTTGACCGTGACCGGGTTGCCGTTGGCCCCGTTCAGGGTCGGGCTCGGACCGGGGGGCTGCCCAGGGCCGTAATCCGGCTGGAACATCGCCAGCGTCCCGCCGCCGGTGACGGTGACCGATCCGACCTCCATCGAGCTGCCGTCCGCCTCGAAGGCCGCGCCGTTGATGAGGTTGAAGAGCAGGCTGTGGCCGCCCGTGAGCCCGAAACCCAGATAGCCTTTCCCCGACAGCCTCGCACCGTCCACGGTCCAGGTGTTGTCGGCGCCAAGCACGATCGGCAGGCTCAACGAGCCGACGAAGTCATTCGCGGAGCCGGGAGCCGAGAAGCCCGCGTCGAGTCCGGCAGTCAGCGTCAGGGGAGCCGAGGCGGCGCGGGGGTCCTCTGGCCCGTTCAGGCCCCACGGCTTGTGGCTGTCGTCCTTCCCGGGATGCGTCCAGCGGATCGAGATCGTCGCCGCGCTGAGCCCGGCGACGTCGTCGTGGGTACGGGGGCACCCTCCCGCTGCGCTGCAGGCCGCAGCAGGGAAGATCAGCGACCCGACTGCGCCCGACGGCGCGGCGCCACCGGCCCACGAAGCGCCTGCGGACCAGGTGCCGTCTCCTCCCGCCCACGTGAAGTCAGCCGCCGTGGCGGCCGGCGCGCCGACCCCCGCCGCCATGAGGGTGCAGAGCAGGAGGGCGCGAAGCACGGTCATGACGATGAAACGGGGCGGTGGCGGCGAAACCGCCGGGTCTCCCAAATTCTGGAAGGCGCGGGCCGAAAACCTGTACGTTTTAGGCGGTCGGGACCTCGTCCACGCGGGCCGGGAGCTCCGCGCGGCTCGTGACGCCGAGCTTTCGATACACGTTGGTGAGGTGGAAGGAGACGGTGCGAGGGGTGACGACGAGCTTCTCGGCGATGTCGGCGTTGCTCCACCCCGCGCCCGCGAGGTCGGCGACCCGGCGCTCGGTGGCGGTCAGCGCTGCGAAGCCGGTCAGTCGTTTCCGGCGGGGCCTGCCTCCGCGGGCCACGAGCGTGCTGCGGATCTCGTCGGCCAGACCGGTGGCGCCGCCGGCGGCGGCGAGGTCGAGCCCTTCGCGCAGCGTTTCCCGGGCGTC
Source organism: uncultured Solirubrobacteraceae bacterium (assembly GCA_963740765.1). Lineage (GTDB taxonomy): Bacteria > Actinomycetota > Thermoleophilia > Solirubrobacterales > Solirubrobacteraceae > DATLGB01. The sequence goes on from CAVUFN010000025.1 coordinate 46,823, forward strand.
CTCGTCGGTCTGCGCCGCTCCGAGCGCGTGCTTGGCGCGAGCGAGCTCGAGCCGCGCGCCGCTGGTCTCAAGGATCTCGGTGGCCTCTCGCAGGTAGCCGAGTCGCTGGGAGTCCTCCCCGACGAGACCGCGTACTCGCAGCGCGGAACCGAGCGCCCGGGGGGCGCCCCACGCACGCGCCGCCGCGACGTCCTCGTCAGCGAGCGCGACCGCCTCCTGAGCGCGGCCCAGACCGTGCAGCGCGAGCGCCGCGTCACTGTGACCGAGCATCACGGCGGGGTTGGCGGTCCCGCGGTGGTCGTGGTAGCGGCGCCGGGCTCCGAGACTGATCGTGGCCGCGTCGTCGAGGTGCCCGCGGACCAGCGCGATCCGGCCGCGGGCCGCCTCGAGAAACGCCCACATCGGGCTCGAGCGCGACGGCTCTGGTTCCCGGACGACCTCGTCCAGGACGGCCGCGGCCCGTCCGACGTCGCCCTGGTCGATGAGCATGAATGCCAGCAGGGCAGCGTTGACGGGGCTGTAGGCGCGCCACCCGTGCTCCCGAGCCGCGTAGCACTCCCACAGGTCCGGAGCCGCGGCCTCGAGATCGCCCATGTGGAGCCGGACGTGGCCGCGCAGGTTGCGCAGGCTGGCCACCATCATCTCCAGCCCCTGCTCGCCCGCTGCCGCGAGGCACGCGCCGGCCGCCTCGATCGTCTCCGCGTAGGCGCCGCTGTGATGCAGAGCGGTCAGCACGGTCAGCAGCGCGGGAGCGTCGGGTCCCGCCTCGGCGAGCAGGGCCCCGCGACCCCCCACGCGGTCCGAGCGAGGTCGGCGGCGGCGGCGTGATCGTCGCCGAGCAGCACCCGACGACGCGCCTCGGTCGCCAGCGCAGCGCGCTGAGGATGCGACAGCAGCGAATCGGGTGACCACGGCCCGCGGGTCGGGAGCGTCGACGTGAGGTGGTCGGAGTGATCGAGCGGACTCCAAGCGCTGGCGATGGCGTGCATGGACTCGAGACCGGCCCGGACGTCCTCGGGAGGCTCGAGCTCGAGGCCGTGCGACGCGGCCAGCGTCGCGTCGGCGTACCGACCGCGGGCGAACAGCGCCGACCCCATCCCGAGCAGCAGCCGAGCGCGTTCCGCGGAGTCCGTCGCGGCGGCGATGGCCACCTCGAAGGCATCTGCTGCGCTCTCCGCGCCCGCGGCGGCGAGCGCCGCCGCGCGGGCCGCGAGCAGGTCCGGGCGCGCCGACGCGGCCACCGCATGATCGAGCAGCTCCACCGCGCGCTCCGGATCGCCGAGCCGGTGGGCGTCGTCAGCCGCCGCTCGCAGCGCATCCAGGGCCCACGCTTCGACGGTGGGAGGACCCTGCAACAGATGCGCGGCCGCGGGGAGGGTGGCGCCGCGCTCGGCCAAGACCGCCGCGGCGTCGAAGTGCAGGCGGGTCCGCGTGGAGGCCGGCAGGTCGGCGAGCACCGCTTGACGGGTCAGCGGATGCGTGTACCGAAGGGAGCCATCGGCGTCGAGTAGCTCGGATCGCTCCAGCGGCGCGACGACCTCGCGAACGGCTGAGTCCGAGACCTGCGCCACGCGTGCCACCGCGGCGACGTCGGTCCCGGCCTCGAAGATCGCGATCGCCGCGGCAACGGCCGGCGCGGCCGCCGGCAGATGCTTCAGCGTCTGCGCCACCGACCAGGCGACTGCCCTCGGGCCGATGCTGCGCACGAGCTCGGCATCCACCGTCTCCGACTCGCGCAGGACCACGGCGAGCTCCTTGGTCAGCAGGGGGTTGCCGCCCGTAGCGGCCAATGACGCCTCCACCAGCCCAGGGTCCGGATCACAGGCCAGCTGCGAAGCCATCAGCTGCCTCACGCCACTCTCCGACAGGGGCCCCGGTGCCAGCGGTAGGGCGCCGGCGCCGTAGACCAGACGGTCCACGATGCCTGATTCAGCGCCCGGCTCGAAGGTCCGGGACGCGGCCACCAGCAGCACGGGATGCCCCGCAAGGCGCCGGGCCGCGACCTCGAGATAGCGCACGGACGCATCGTCGGCCCAGTGGACGTCGTCGACGAGCAGGGCGAGCGGCTGGTTCGCCGCGGCGTCGACCACCAGTCGGAACGCCGCGTCGATCTGATCGGCCAGACGGGTTAGGGCGTCCGCACTGTGATCGTCGACCGGCGGCTCGATCACCGCCGGCGCCGGCAACGCGAGACCTTCCAACAGACGCCGGAGCACACCGAACGACAGCGGACGCTCGAGCGCGGCGCCCTGGGCTCGGGCAACCGCCAGCCCCGCACGGCGCGCGACCACCTCCGCCGCGTCGAGCAGCCACGTCTTGCCGATGCCGGCCGGCCCCCCGATGACAACCGCCCGCCCTCGACCGCTCCCGGCGTCGGTGGCAGTCCGCCGCAAGGCCGTGATCTCGTCCCGCCGTTCCTCGATCAGCACTCGCTCGCCCCGCTTCGCAGGCAGCCATCGTAAGCCAACAGGCCACTTACAGGCACATCATTGGCTTACCCGGCGGCGGCGCAATGCTGGATGTCCGATAACGAAAGCCGACCGGCTCCACTGCATGGGTATTGCGTATCGGGGAGACAGGAATTGCACCTGCGACCGCTCGGCCCCCAGCCCGAAGCGCACCGCTGCTCTGAGTCACGTGTTCGCCCTCGAGAGCGGATTCGGACTGCCTGACTTGCGCCTGCTCGGTCTCAGATTGGACCCCGGCAGCATGCGGACGCGGGCCGTTGCCCGCGTCCGCAGGTGCCGTGGCTTTAGGCGGGCGTGGTGGTGCCGGTGATCTGGATGGCGTCTCCGGCGAGCGGTTTGCCGTTGGCGAGTTTGGCTAGGTCGGGTTTGACGCAGGTGGTGTTCTTGGCGAGCGCGGCCGGGGTGAGCTTGGCCGGGTCGAGCATGGTGTTGACGAGCTTGTCGCCGCTGGTGCCGTTGTCTTGGACCATGGTGCGGTTGTAGAGCTTGCGGAAGCTGTCGTAGGCGACGATGGTCGCGGCGTTGGCGACGATCTTCACGCACTGGATGGTGCCGTTGTAGACCTTGGGGGCGTTTGAGGAGGTCAACGTCCCGTTCTGGTTGATCGCGCTGATGGTGAACCGGTTGGGCTGTTTGTTGACCGGTGCCGTGTAGCCGTTGCCGAGCACGACCCCGTCGGGATCGCACGCGTTGCCGGTGCCGTCCTGGTCGGTGTCGGCCTGGTCGGCGTTTGCGACCGACGGGCAGTTATCGGCGTAGTTGTCGACGCCGTCACTGTCGGCATCGCCGTTGGGCGTCGAGTCGCAGACATCGCCCTTGCCGTCTCCGTCGGTGTCGGCCTGATCGGCGTTTGCGTCGTTGGGGCAGTTGTCGGTGTTGTTGTCGACGCCGTCACTGTCACGGTCGCCGTTGGGCGTCGAATCGCAGACGTCGCCCGTGCCGTCACCGTCGGTGTCGGCCTGGCCGGCGTTAGGCTCGGTGGGGCAGTTGTCGGCGTTGTTGTCGACGCCGTCGCCGTCGACATCGCCGTTGGGCGTCGAATCGCAGACATCACCCGTGCCGTCACCATCGGTGTCGGCCTGGCCGGCGTTCGCGGCGTTGGGGCAGTTGTCGGTGTTGTTGTCGACGCCGTCACCGTCACTGTCGCCGTTGGGCGTCGAATCGCAGACATCGCCCGTGCCGTCACTGTCGGTGTCGGCCTGGCCGGGGTTGGCGTCGCTGGGGCAGTTGTCGCCCGCGTGCGACGAGACGCCGTCACCGTCGGGGTCGGCGCAGCCGTCCGCGGCGACCTGGGTCGCGCTGGTGGTGTTCGGGCACTGATCGGCGCTGTCGTCGACCCCGTCGTTGTCGTCATCGGGGTTGCAGGCGTCGCCCTGGCCGTCCTGGTCGGTGTCGGCCTGGCCGGGGTTGGCGTCGTTGGGGCAGTTGTCGCCGCTGTCGGCGACCCCGTCCCCGTCGGTGTCCGGGGGCGCCGTCGTGTTGAGCAGCACCGACACGTCGTTCCCGTCGTTGGCGGTGGCGAGGTCGGGGTCCCCGTCACCGTCGAAGTCGTCGACCGCGAACGAGTTCGGGCCATTGCCGGCGGCGAAGTTGGTGGGCGCGGCGAAGCTGCCGTTGTCGGCGCCCAGCAGCACCGACACGACCCCCTCGTTGGCGACGGCGAGGTCGGGGTCCCCGTCGCCGTTGAAGTCACCCACCGCGACCGCGATCGGGTAGCTGCCGACGGCGTAGTTGGTGGGCGCGGCGAAGCTGCCGTTCCCGGCGCCCAGCAGCACCGATACGTTGTTCCCGTTGAAGTTGGCGGTGGCGAGGTCGGGGTTGCCGTCGTTGTTGAAGTCGCCGACCGCGACCGAGCGCGGGCCGTTACCGGCGGCGTAGTTGGTGGGCGCGGCGAAGCTGCCGTTCCCGGCGCCCAGCAGCACCGATACGTTGTTCCCGTTGAAGTTGGCGGTGGCGAGGTCGGGGTTGCCGTCGTTGTTGAAATCACCGATCGCGACCGAGTACGGGAAGCTGCCCGCGGCGTAGTTGGTGGGCGCGGCGAAGCTGCCGTTCCCGGCGCCCAGCAGCACCGACACGTTGCCCTTGTAGAAGTTGGCGGTGGCGAGGTCGGGGTTACCGTCGCTGTTGAAGTCGGCGACCGCGACTGAGCGCGGGCCGTCGCCGGCGGCGTAGTTGGTGGGCGCGGCGAAGCTGCCGTTCCCGGCGCCCAGCAGCACCGACACCTTCCCGTAGAAGTTGGCGGTGGCGAGGTCGGGATTGCCGTCACTATTGAAGTCGGCGACCGCGACCGACATCGGGAAGCCGCCGGCGGCGTAGTTGGTGGGCGCGGCGAAGCTGCCATTCCCGGCGCCCAGCAGCACCGACACGTCGTTCCCGTTGCCGTTGGCGGTGGCGAGGTCGGGTTCCCCGTCGCCGTTGAAGTCACCGACTGCGACCGACCCCGGGCGATTACCGGCGGGGAAGTTGGTCGGCCCCGAGAAGCTCACCTGGGCCAGCGCGGCAGGCGCAAGGCACAGCAACGTCGCGGCGCTCATCACGAGCGCCGCCGTGGTCCTGAGCTTGGCTATGAACTTCACGGACTTCAACACGATGCGCTCCCGCCGTTGTCTGCATTGAGCTCGGCATGCCGAGCGGACGAACCTGCTTTGACTCACCAAACTGACGGAGCGGCTCGTTCTGCCAAAACCTGGTACCCGGCCGCCAAAACCTGTCAAGAGCGGCGTCCGGACAGACCGGATCTCGGCTCACTGGGACCTCGCGGGTCGCCAGTCGTCGGCAGGTTCGTCGTTCGTCGCGGCGAGGGCGTCGGTGAGCTCGGCGCGTCCGGTGATGCCGAGCTTGGCGTAGGTGTTGGAGAGGTGGAAGGCGACCGTTCGCGGGGTGACGAAGAGGGCGTCGGCGATCTCGCGGCTGGTGCGTCCGTCGGCGGCGAGGCTGGCGATCCGGCGTTCGCTCGCGGTGAGGGCGTCGGCGCCGGTGGAGCGTTCGCGTCGCGGCCGAGCGCCGGCCGCCGTCAGCTCGTGACGTGCCGTTGCGACGAGCGCGCGGGCGCCGCAGGCCGCGGCCTCGTCCATCCCGAGCCGTAACAGCTTCTGTGCCCCTGGCCGGTCGCCCGCAGTGCGAAGGAGCGTGCCTTCGGTGACGTAGGCGTGCGCGACTTCGAGCGGGTGCTCGGCGGTGGCCACCGAGCCGGCTTCGCGGGCCAGAGCCAGTCCATCGGCGCCGCCGCGGACGATCGCCTCGACCCGCAACGCCTGCGAAAGCGCGCGCGGTGCGCCGAAGCGGCGGGCTTCGCGCGTCTCGGCGGCGGCATGCTCTTGGGCCTCGTCAGAACGACCGAGCCGGTGCAGGGCCAGCGCCGCCTCCGATCGCCAGGGGGACACGGCCGGGTTGGAGGTCCCGAGGGCGTCCGTCGCCTGGCGCCCGACCGCCAGGAACTCGCTCAGGGCCGTCTCGGGGTCGTTCTCGGCCATGGCGAGGCGGCCGCGGGCGGAGCGGACCACCGCCCAGAGCGGACCCGACCCCAGGGTCTCTTCAACGTCACCGAGGTCCTCGAGGACGGCTCGCGCCGCGGCGCGGCGGTCCTGTTCGACGAGCACCGAGACCATGGCCTCGACGGCGAGTGGCACGGCGAGCTCCCAGCCGATGGCGCGGGCGTCGAGGGCCTCCTCGAGGTCGGACTCCGCCTCGTCGAGGCGTCCGAGGTACCAGAGGGTCCTGCCCCGCGAGGTGCGCCACGTCGCGTAGTCCAACGGGGAGGCGCGCCGTCGCGCGTCCGCGATCAGCTCGTCGCACACTTCGAGTGACTCGAGCGCCGCGCCCGAGCGCAGCAGCGCTGCCACCAGCGCCCCGAGGGTCGGCGCGCCCGCGTTCCCGTCGTCGAGGTACGCGCCGCCGCCCCAGGCTCGGCGCGCGAGCCGGAGCACCTCCGCTCGATCGGTGCCCTCCACGAGCGCCACGCCGGCGCGACCCGCCAGCAGGTCGCGCTCGCCAACGCCGCGCGCCGGCGCCTCGCTCTCGATGATCGCCGCGAGACGAGTGGCGACGTGTTCGCTGCCCCCCGACGACGACCACAGCGCGGCCGCTGCCCACGCCGCCTCGAGCTCCAGCGCGAGCGGATCGCCATCGTCGGCCTCGGCCAGGCCGCGCTCGCAGGCCGCGACCGCGGCGTCCATGCGGCCGTGCTGATAGAGCGTCTTGGCAAGCGCGAGGGTCAGCTGCGACCGGGGCACGGCGTCCTGTCTGGTGTCCAACGCCGCCTCGATGGCCGCCGGCGCGTCGCGGTCGCCCGCTCGCGCGGCGCTCAACGCCGCCTCCGCCTCGATCCCGGGGCGGGCCAGCGGGTCGGGTGGCTCGTCAAGCGCCCGGCTCAGGAGGAGCGAAGACACGGATGGGGCCGCGCGATCCTCGGCTTCCTCCGCGGCCCGGCGCAGCGCGTCCACCGCCCAGGACTCGCCCCGCCCCGGCGCCAGCAGCAGGTGCGCGGCCGTCGCGGAGGCGACGCCGGCCGGGTACAGCAGCTCGGCGCTCTGACGATGCAACTCGCCCCGCCGGGCCGCAGCGAGACCGTCATACACCGCCCGGCCGAGAAGAGGATGTGTGAACGCAAGCCGATCGCCCGAGGCCATGAGACCGGCGTCCTGCAGACCGGCCAGTGCCACGGCGGTCCGCTGCGGGGACAACCCCCCGGCGAGCTCGGCCGCGACGCGGGCGTCGGCAGCGTCGCCGAGCACAGACACCGCGTGCGCGAGCGCCGTGCAGTCGGCGCCGAGCCGAGCGAGCGTGGCGCGGACGCCGCGGGCAATCGGTTCGGGCCCGATCGCGCGCGCACGAGTGGCGTCCTCCGCGGTGCCGGACACGCCCTCCGCGGCCAGCGCCCGCAGGAGCTCTGTCACCAGCAGCGGGTTGCCGCCGGTCATCTCGAAGCACGCCTCGACGAAGGCGTCCGCGGGTGCGGCGACGGCCTGGCCGACCAGCGCGGCCGTCGCAGCAGCCGTCGAGCGGACGTGGTTCGAGCACATCGACGCCCTCAGCGGCCTCGAGGTAGTCGAGCATGCCCTGTTCCGACCCCGGCTCACGGGGACGCGTCGCGCACACGACCAACACCGGGAGCTGCCCGATGCGCGCCGCGAGGTAGGCGAGGAATCGCAACGAAGGAGCGTCGGCCCAGTGCAGGTCGTCCACTGCGAGCAGCAGCGGACGCCGTGCGCTCAGGTTGATCGTCACCCACTGCAGCGCGTGGACGAGCGAGCTCTCCTGCAACCCGGCGAGCGCGTGCTCGGCAGGCTGGTCGCCGAGCAGCATCGGCGCGACGAGCCCGGCGCTGCCCAGCAGGATCTCGTCGCGGTCGACCGGATCCGCTGCGCGCAGGAGCGTCTCGAACAGGCCGACGGCAACGCCGAACGGGAACTGCTGCTCCAGGCTGGAGCCTCGCGCGGTCAGCACCTCCATCTCCGACGCCCCGGCCAACGCAACCGCCGCCTCAAGAAGTCGCGTCTTGCCGAGACCGGCCTCCGCGCGAACGAGAACGAAGCGGCCCTGACCGTCGACCGCGGCCGTAACGGCCTGCGCCAGACGCTTGACTTCCGCGGCGCGTTCGAGCAACGGACGCCCGACGATGGAACCCTCTGCCTGACCTGCGATCGCGGGATCGTACCGGCCCCGGCGAGTGGGTTGGACGGCGCTCCCGGCGGCGGCTCGGTCAGGCGAGGAACGTCTCGTCGCTGGCGGCAGCCTGACTGGTCACCACGCCGGCCCGCTCCAACTCATCGATCGCCGACTGGCTGAGCCCGAGCGCCGCGAGCGTCTGAGAGGTGTGCTCGCCGAGCGCAGGCGCCGGACCCTGAGCCACAGCCGGGGTACGCGAGAGGCGCACGAACGGTCCGAGGTGCCTGACCGGCGCCTCGCACCCGGGCTGGTCGAGCTCGCTGACGAGATGAGCGAGCAGGGGCGACTCGAGCGCCTCGTCGAGTTCGAGGACGGGCTCCAGGCAGCAGTCGTGCTCGTCGGCGAACGCCTGCCACTCGGCCCGCGAGCGCTGCAGGAACAGCTGCTCGAGCGCGCCGTGCGCGGGAGAGCCGACGCGGTCGAACTGGCGATCGAGGAGATCCTCACGGCCGGCACCGCGACAGAACGACTGCCAGAACTTGGGTTCCAGCGCTGCGAGCGTGAGCCACCCGTCCGCGCACTCGTAGACCCGGTAGCAGATGTGCTGCTCGGTGAGCCCTCGTCGCGGCGGCTCCCCGTCGCAGAGCGTCTTCGCGGCGATCATGCCCAGCCACAGAACCGAGGCATCGAGCAGGGAGACGTCCACCCGCTGCCCCTCGCCGGAGCGGTCGCGCTCACGGAGCGCGGCGAGGATCCCGATGACGGCGAGCATCGAGGCGCCCATGTCTGCGAGCTGGCCCGCCGGCTGCACCGGCGGCCCACCGGGTGAGCCGGTCATGGCGATCAGGCCGCCGAGCCCGAGGTAGTTCGTGTCGTGCCCCGAGCGTCCTCTATAGACCGACTCCTGGCCGTACCCGCTGATCGAGCAGTAGACGACACCGGGGTTCACCTGCTTGAGGTCGTCGTACGCGAGTCCGAGTCGTTCCATCACGCCGGGGCGGAACGACTCGATCACGACGTCAGCCTCGACGGCGGCAGCCAGGAGCAGGTCACGGCCGCGCGGGTCCTTGAGGTCCATGCACACCGAGCGCTTGCCGCGGTTGAGCCAGACGAACGGCGCAGAGCTCGCGGTCGGATGGGCCCCCGGGTAGACGGGAGGCGCCCAACGCAGGTAGTCCCCAGAGCCGACGTCCTCCACCTTGGTGACGGTGGCGCCGAAGTCCGCCAGCAGCTGAGTGGTGAAGCCGCCCGGCAGGAGCCGCGTCAGGTCGAGGACGCGCAGGCCTCCCAGTGCGTCGGACGTCTCCTTCATGCTGACGTTGATTCGCAGAGGCTCGCGAAAGGCCTTGTTTCGTGCGAGCCTTGGAACATGAGCACCCTCGAACCGGCGCCCGGTCGTCCGGCGCCAGCCGCGCTGGGGGCCGGCACGATGGCCGAGGCCTTTCAGGTCACGGCCGCGCAGTTCGGCGATGCGCCGGCGCTGTCCGCCCATGGCTCTGAGCGGACGTGGACGTGGGCGCAGTACGCCGACGCGGTGCGGACCTTCGCGGCCGGCCTCGCAGCGCTCGGCGTCGGGCGCGGCGACGTCGTGTGCTTCATGCTCACCAACCGGCCCGAGTTCAACGTCGGCGATGCCGCCGCGCTGCATCTCGGCGCCGCGGGATGCTCGATCTACAACACCTCCTCGGCCGAACAGATCTCCTACATCCTTGAGACGGCGCGACCCAAGGTCGTGGTCACCGAGCAGGCGCTCTGCGACCAGCTCCTGGCCGGATACTCGGCGCAAGGCTGCGAGGCCCACGTCATGGTCGTCGACGGCGAGCCGGTCGAGGGTGCCATGACGATGTCCGACCTCGAGAGCCTGGAGGCCGACGGATTCGACTTCGATGCCGCGTGGCGCGCCGTCGAGCCCGATGACGTGCTCTGCCTGATCTACAGCTCCGGAACGACAGGCCCGCCGAAGGGCATCGAGCTGACCCATCGCAACATGCTCAGCCTGGGCCGCGCCATGGACGACGTCTACCCCTTCTCGCCGGGCGGACGCACGATCAGCTTTCTGCCCGCCGCCCACGTCGGCGATCGGTGCAGCACGCACTACAACGCGATCTTCCACGGTCTGTCGCTCGTCTGCCTGGCCGATGCCCAGGAGCTCTTCGCGTGCACCGCGCAGGTCCGCCCGACCGTGTGGGGCGGGGTCCCGCGCATCTGGGAGAAGCTGAAGGTGGCCATCGAGCACATGGTCGAAAGCCAAGATGAGGCGACCCGCGAGAAGTGGGGCTCGGCGCTCGCGGTGGGCCTGTCGCGCGTCGCGGCCTCTCAGCAGGGGGCCGTCCCAGCTGAGCTCGAAGACCGCTGGAGGGTCGCCGACGACGAAGTCTTCGCGCCCGTGCGCGGGATGCTCGGACTCGCGGAGGTCGAGGTGTTCGCGGTCGGCACCGCCCCGACGCCCGTGCCGGTGCTCGAGTTCTTCGGAGCCATCGGCATCGAGATCGCCGAGATGTGGGGGCTCACGGAATGCAGCGGGATCGCCGCCATCAACCCGTCCGGCGCTGTCAAGCACGGAACCGTCGGACGACCGCTCCCGTCGGTCGACGTCAGGATCGCCGAGGACGGCGAGATCCTGGTGCGCGGACCGGTCGTCATGCCCGGATACCGCGACGACCCTGAGCGAACGGCGGAGGCGATCGACGACGAGGGCTGGCTGCACACAGGCGATGTCGGCGCCTTCGTCGACGACGGATACCTCAAGATCGTCGATCGCAAGAAGGAGCTCATCATCAACTCGTCCGGCAAGAACATGTCGCCGCTGAACATCGAGTCGGCGATCAAGGCCGAGTCGAGCTTGATCGAGAACGCCGTCGCCATCGGCGACCGCCGGCCCTACAACGTCGCCCTGATCGTGCTCGATCCCACCGCTGCCCGGGACGACCACCTCGCGCGGGTCATCGGCGAAGCCATCGAACGCGCCAACGCCCGGCTCGCCCGAGTCGAGCAGATCAAGCGCTTCAAGATCCTGGACGATCACTGGCAGCCAGGCGATGACTGCCTCACGCCGACCGCCAAGTTGCGCCGGAAATCAATCGCCGAGCGGTACGCCGTCGACATCGAGAGCCTCTACGCCTGAAGACCGAGCCTGCGCTGGGTCTTCAGGAATGCCCCCGGAAGGAATCGAGCCTTCAACCTTCGGATTGAGCGTCCCGCAAATTGGTGCCAAGGCTCGGCGGGCCGCGGACGCGGGTTGTGCCCGCGTCCGCAGTTGTCTGCCGGGTTGGGCGGGCGTGGTGGTGCCGGTGATCTGGATAGCGTCGCCGGCGAGCGGCTTGCCGGCGACGAGCTTGGCGACGTCGGGCTTGACGCAGGTGGTGTTCTTGGCGAGGGCGGCCGCGGTCAGCTTGGCCGGGTCGAGCATGGTGTTGACGAGTTCATCGCCGGTGGCGCCGTTGTCTTAGACCATGGTGCGGTTGTATTGCTTGCGAGTGCTGTCGTAGGCGACGATGGTCGCGGCGTTGGCGACGATCTTGACGCATTGGATGGTGCCGTTGAACACCTTATGGCGACGTCGCTGGCGCCCCACTGCAGGCCGGCCGCGAGGCCCCGGACCGGGCCCGCGTGGCCCGGGTCGCCGCCGACGACGAACATCGCCGCGAAGCTCAGGGCGATCAGCGTTCCGCAGTAGAGCGTCAGGCCGCCCGCCTCCCAGTCGCCGCGTGCGGAGTCGCCGGTGTCCCCGAGCGCCGCGGCCAGCAGCGCCAGCCCGGCCGCCGTCACGATCCCCCCGATCCACCCGCGCTCGGAGACGTTGAGCCCGAAGACGCGGCCGGCAAGAACGGTCAGAAGCGCGAGCCGCCGGCGATGACCGACTGGACAAGGCTGATCGGCGCCAGCGCGAGGGCCGCGACGTGCAAGCCCCACGCCGCCATCGCAACGATGATCTCGAGCGTCCACCACTTGTTCGAGAACGGCGCGATCATGCTTGCGACCGGCCGCCGCCGCTCGACCGCGGGCGCCCGGCCGCGCCCTTTCGCTTCAACAGGAAGCCGAGGCTCGCGACCACGGAGCACGCGAGCGCGAGCAGGGGACCGAGCTGGACGGAGAGCGGCCCGTGGCGCGGACGTTACGTGGTGACAGGTGTATCGCCGCCGATGACCAGTATTTGGTGTCTCGCGCAAAGAAACCATTGTCAACCACCGTTCGGTGCATATGGTCAAGCTCCGCGGCGCACGCCGCTCGCTCCTCGCCGCTGCCGCAGCACTGGCAAGCGTCGCGCTTCTGGCGCCTTCCGCCTTCGGGAACGCCAGCCTCGGGGGGGTCGGCGAGGGCCCTGTCCTCTACGGCACCTCTGACTACCGGCACTGGGTCGATCCGGTTGGCAACCGCTACTGCGCACAAGAAACGACCTCCCTCCGGGACGGATACTTTTACGTCTACTGCCTCGAGTACGTCACGCCGCTCCATTACACGACCATGATGACCGAGGTCCCCAACGTCGTCCTCACTTCGATCTTCGCCGGCGACCCAGGCCTGAATGAGCGCGTCGGGGATGACCCTTCCTGGGCGATGGAGCCCAATTGGACGAGCTCGACCTTCCCTCCCGGGCGGTACAACGCCTCCGTCTACCAGACCTGCTCGATTCTCCACGAGTACTACGACTACATCGAGCGTCGGCCGAACCTATCCACCGGCTGGACCACGAGTTACCGGAACCGCGGCTCGTTCACCTCCGACTGCAGCGGGGGCGAGTCCCGTCAGATCACCGCCTACGCGGCACCGACCTTCGACAGCGGGTCGGCCTCCGGTGTCACCGGCACCGCAGCGCGCCTGAACGCCGTCTTCATCTCCCACGGGCTCGACACGAAGTACTACGTCGAGTGGGGGGAGGACTCGAGCTACGGGCACTACACGGACGTGAACGGAGTCGACCTCACCGCGACGAGCAACGTCCGCCCCGAGTCCATCTCCGCTGACCTCTCCGGCCTCGTCCCCGGGCGCACGTACCACTGGCGCATCCATGTCTCCTCGGCTGCCGGTGTCCTCATCTCTCCCGATCAGTCCTTCACGACGTCCGCACCCGCGGACACCGCGCCGCCAGCGATCTCGCTGAACGGAGCGTCGGGCATCGTCAACACGGCGACGCCGACCCTGACCTTCACCACCGGCGAGCCGGCCACCTTCACCTGCGCAATCGACGCTGGGGAGTTCGGCGACTGCGGAAGCGAACTCGCGACGAGCGGCTCCTTCACGCCGCCGCCGCTGTCCGAGGGCCCGCACACCCTCCGCGTCAAGGCCACGGACGCGCTGGGCAACGAGACGACGACCCCGTCCGAGAGCCCGATCGTCGTCGATGTGAGCAATCCGACGCTGACGCTGTCCCACACGACCGACCGCGGCGGCTGGAATACGTCCTCCCCGGTGCCGATCACGGTCAGCGCGGCAGACTCGGCGACGCCGCCGACTCCGACGACATGCACCGACGGCGATGCGCCGATCAGCGGCGGTTCCGTCTCCGGCGACGGCGTGCACAACGTCTCCTGCACCGTCAGCGACCTCGCCGGGCACTCCGTCACCGCGACTGACACGATCAGGATCGACACGATCGCACCGGAGCTGACCGTCACCCACACGGCGGACACGATCGACGGCTGGAACACGTCTGGGCCGGTGGCTCTGGACCTCGCCGCGACCGACGACGGCAGCGGCGTCTCCACCGATGTCGCGACCTGCACCGACAACGGCGACCCGTTCGAGGGCACGAGTGTGAGCGGCGACGGCGTGCATGCGATCAACTGCTCCGTCAGCGACGCGGCCGGCAACGCGACTACCGCGTCGGACACCGTCTCCATCGACTCGACGGCCCCGGTCGTCACCGTGCCGGAGGACGTCACGACGGAGGCGACCGGCCCCGATGGCGCCACAGTCGATTACATCGACGCTGCGGGTGACGGCGGGGAGGTCGCTTCGTGCGCCCCGGCTTCCGGCGGCCTGTTCCCGATCGGCGAGACGACCGTGACCTGCACCGCCACCGACGCCCACGGCAACGAGGGCACGGCGACGTTCACGGCCACCGTGGCCGACACCGCTGCGCCGACCGTCGCGGTCGCCGATCAGACAGTGGAGGCGACCGGGCCCGACGGCGCGGCGGTCGACCTGGATGCGAGTGCCGACGACCTCGTGGACGGTGCGTCGACGCCAGACTGCGAGCCTGCGTCGGATTCGACGTTCGCGCTCGGGGACACCAACGTCACCTGCACGGCGACCGATGCCGCCGGCAACCGCGGGTCCGACACGGCCAGGGTGACCGTGCGCGACACGACCGCGCCGGCCTTCACGGCGCCGCCCGACGTCGTCGCCGAGGCGACAACGGCGGACGGCGCGAAGGTCGACTACACCGCTCCGGGGACCTCGGACGCAGTCGACGCGAACGGAACGGCTGCGTGCCTGCCCGCCTCCGGCTCGACGTTTGCGCTCGGCGGAACCGACGTCAGCTGCACCACGTCTGACGCCGCTGGCAATGCGCGCACGGAGACCTTCAAGGTCACGGTGCGCGACACGACCGCGCCTTCGGTCACCGTCACCGACTGCCCGGTCGCGGTGCGGACCGGGAGCGTCGCCTCGATCCACTGGACGGCGAGCGACGCGGTCTCGGGCCTCGCGGGCGCGGCGAGCGGAACGACCGTGTTGCCGACCGGCACCCCCGGGCGCAAGTCGATCACCGCCGGAGCCGACGACCAGGTGGGCAACCACGGGTCCGCAGTCTGCGACTACGTGGTCAACACGGTCCCGACGCGCCCCGGCAAGCCGAGCGCGCCGGCCTTCAACCGCGGCGCCTTCACGCTGACCTGGACGCCGCCGGTCGCATCCGACCCCGGCGCCGTCCTCACCTACACGGTGCAGCGCCGCGCGGCCGTGGCGGGAAGCAGCTGGTACCAGATCGCCGACCGCCTGTCCGTGACCACGCTCGCCTTCGCGGCGGATGACCCGCAGTCCGAGGGGCGGTGGATCTACCGGGTGCTCGTGAGCGACGGCTACGTGCAATCGGCGCCGTCGCTGGACTCGAGCCCGTTCCAGGTCGACCGCACCGCCCCGGCGGCGCCCGTCCTGAGCGTCGCGCCCGGTCAGACGCCGGTCGTCGTCGGCCGCCAGGACTGGTACCGCGACCGCGTGTCGATCGCCGTCGCCGCGGCCGACGAGCCGGGCGGCAGCGGCCTCAAGTCGTTCGCCTCGCCGTTCGCCTTGAAGACGGACGGGGTCAAGTTGATCTCGAAGACGGTGACCGACAAGGCGGGCAACGTCTCGCCTCCGGGGACCCTCACGGTCGCCGTGGACGCGTTGGCGCCGAAGCTGACCGTGACCTGCCCGGCTGGGACGATCGCCCGCGGGGCCAAGAAGGTGCTCGCCCGCTGGTCAGCCAAGGACGCGAGCTCCGGTGTCGCCGGCCCGGCGTTTGGCTCGGACACGCTCGACACGTCCGTGGCCGGGATCCACGAGTACAGCCGCACGGTGAGCGACCTGGTCGGGCACGCCGCGACCCGGACCTGCCCCTACACCGTCGGCTGAGTCGGCCTACGTCTGGCCGCGTGTGCCATTGCGCACGCGCGGGCGCGCCCACGGCGAGCCTGCGCATCGGTGCTCTCCGGCCTCGGCCAGGGCAGGATCGGTGCGCGCAAACGTCAGCACGTTCATGCGACGGACGAAGAGGCCGGAAACTGGCGCGGGCTTCCGGAATCGAGCCCATGTCGGGGTGGCCGCATGGCGTCTGCCCGGCGGCGTCGCTTCCGAAATCAGATTGGAATTGCCCTTGAGCGGGATCGATGAGGGCCGGATCCGAGACGATCGGCATCGGCGTTTGACTCGAATTGGACCCCAGATCGGACCCCAGACCTCATGTGGTCGAGGCCGTATGGCGTAGAATTTCCGCTGTCCAAGTCGATGACCGAAGTCGGGGAGTCAGTGTCTGGGTTCAGGACATGTGTCTCAGGTGATAGGTCGCTCATGAGTCGGGACATAGGTCTCACCCCGCGGCGGTCGTCGCGGAGGCGAAGCCCGTAAGGGCGAGCCGAGGCGGCGATCGCCGCGGCACGGTTGGCTCGGGCATGTCCCGTGCTCGAGTCGCCGTCATGCAGGTCGTTTCCAAGCAGTTGTCGGTCACCGAGGCCGCCGCTGAGCACGGGTAGAGTCGCAAGCGGACGCTCGCGTCTGGTCGGACTAGCCGCACCGATACGCCGTCCGGGCGCGTCGTCAGAGCAGCGCTTGAAGACGCCATCGACACGCGCGACTGGCGCCAGCGCCGGCGGGTCGTGTTGCGAGGGCACCTCATGTATCTGTTGGTGGCACCACCATCTCTGCGACCCGAGCGGCCCCAGTTGGGATCAAGGTCTCGATCTGATAGCGAAGTGCATTTTCGTGCGCTTGCGACCGCTCCAGTAGGCATCCGCTCCAGTGAGCCAGATCAGGGCGGTATTGGGCGGAATCCCGAGCCAGCGATCGTCGGCGACGTGAACCTCGGTCTCGTCGTCGACGTCCAGTTGCCAGATCGCACAGCCCGGCCGCCGCGCCGGACATCTCGAAACTGCGCGGCTGCCTCGAGGGTCGAGTACGCGTATGTGCACGTGAGCCTGCTCGGCTTGGAAACGAACTTCGTCTGTGATCGCCGGACCAGCTCGTAGACCACCTCCACCACACGATTGACGGAGTCGCCGAGCGCCGTTCGCCCTGCGGCGTTGACCAGCATGGTCCTGTCGATGTCGTCTCCCGTTCGTTTGCCCATGACGTCCGGCACGGACGCCAGCCGGGCGTCCATCAGTCGCCTGTCGCCCAGCATCAGCGGCACGGACGAATCGGCGAGCATGGACTGTCCCCAAGCGCTCACAGCACCGTCCGGCGGAAAGGGCTCCCGCAACATGACCGTCTCGTTGTGAGAAAGCCCCGTCACCGGCCGACTGGCGAGAATGTCACCGGGCTTGACCCCATTTCTGGCGACGCGACGTGGAAGTAGCTGGCCACCTCGCGACCTTACCCCGGCCCGCGGCTCCGAGCGGCGGCCGCCGTGCCCGGTCGGCCTTCGGGAAGTGCGCGCCACACGCGGCCGAGAGACATCCAGTCGGCGGCCCGGTCTACATTTCTGCCGCGATCAGGTGCGAACGCAATCTCGTGGCGGCGGGGGCATCGTGACCGATGCCAAAGACGGCGTGACGGCGCCCGTCGTCATCATGGACGAGGCCGGCGACACCGGTGAGAATCTGCTCGACCCCGCTCAACCTGTCTACGCCCTCGCCGCGGTCCACCTCCCCGAGGCCGACGCGGACCGAGCAGTCCAGAACGCGCTGACCCGGACTCAGATGCCGGAGCTCAAGTTCGCGCGGCTTCGAAGCTCCAACCCGGGGCGTCGCAACATGCTGCAGCTGCTCGAAGACCTGGCGCTCGAACCATCGAACGCAGCCGTCGGTGTCGCGCACAAGCCGTACATGGTCACGCTCAAGATGGTCGATGAGCTCGTCGAGCCTCACATGCTCGACCAAGGTGTGCAGATGGCCTGGTACGCAACCGGAGCGGCCAGGGCCATGGCCTTTGACTTCGCAGACCAGAGTCCGCGAGATCTCGGCAGCGTCCACCGCGACCTCCTCGTTGCCTTCGTCGCCCTTGTCCGGGACTGCACAAGTGAAGCCGCCGCGAGCTTCCGCCAGGCGTTGAGCCGCGCGAAGCTCGTGAGCACGAATCAGACGGTGAGCGACATCCTTTCTTTGATGATCGACGACGAGGATCGCTTGCGGGCGGAGTTCCAGAACCGCGAGGACGCACTCGACCCAGCAATCCCGCTGCTGTTCTGGCAAGCCGTGCACTGGTCGAAGGCTCTCGGCGAGCCGTTCGGAATCGTGCATGACGAGTCCAACACGGTCGCGCGCTGGGCACACCTGTTCGCAATCGCAAGATCTGATGCGCAAGGCGTCGCCGAGGCGACATCCGAGCCCATCGTCGTCGGCGAGATCACGATCGAATCGCCGGATCAATTGAGAGGCATCACGTTTGGGCAGTCGCACCAGGATGCTCGGTTGCAAGTTGCCGACGTCGTTGCTGGAGCGGCCGCTCACCTCTATGCGGTTGCCGCCGGCGCCCGTCCCGCCGACGACTTCGCGCGGGGTCTCCAGAAGGTCGGCGTCGGCGCTCTTCTACAGCACGCGATCGGCCCGGCTGTCGCCTAGAGGCGCGGCAGCCCCAAAAGTCGTCGCTTCCGTTGTTTCCTGCGGGCCATCGACGTGACTGTCGGCGGGACTCGGCACCGGCTCCCTTAAAGAGATGTCCGCCGGATCTCACACCCGTGAGAGCACCAGCCTCAACATGCGAGGCCGAAGCGCAGCTCGAGGTCGCATCCGGCACCTCACTGGCTCGCTTGCCCCTTCGAGGCCGAAAGCGGGCATCAGCGGGCAATCGGAGCCTCGAACGTCAGCTTCTGCTGAAATCGCGAGAGAAGCAGCGGCGGCGCACGTCGCTTTCAGAGCCGTCGAAGTACCGCTCACGCCACCACTTCTGGTCGGTGTTGAGGTGCTTGGGTCGCAGGGGTCGTCGTCGATCGGTTTGAAGTTGATCGCGTCGCGCCATCCGTAGTGCACCGACTGCCGGATGAACTCGGTCCGCTTGGCTGCCGGTGGGGAGCATCGTGGTGTCAGCTGGTCGATGGCGGCTGCGGCACGCTCGAGCTGCCGGCAGATCGCGCGCACGATGCCGGGCTTGATCTCGCGGTGGCGAGGGATCGTGGACGGTTGACCGTCCGGGCCGCGCCACTTCGCGTGGTTGGCGCCTTCGCCGACGAACCGGCAGCCCTGCTCGATCAGGCGCCGCTCGAGATCACGGCGCTTCACCGGGTCAGCGTCAGCGTCAGCGACTCGGAATCGTCGTCGGCGACGGCACCCGCAAGCTGCTCGTCCGGCGTCAGCAGGACCTCGAGCGCGTCGAGGACGTTCGCGCGCGCTTCCTCGCGCGTCGCGCTCTCACTGATCGCGCCGGGGATCTCCGCGACCTGGGCCGTCACCCAACCATCGCCGGCGTCGGCGTAGCGGATCGTCAGGTGCAGTTTGTCGCTCACGTCTGCATTGTCACAGCCGAGAGATTGGACCCCAAACCGAGCTGAGGACGGCTCGCAACCCGTTTGACCGGGTTTTACTCGCGCTGACCTTGCCCGGCAGCTAGGGCCAGATGCCGACGACCGGCGAGTATTTGGCTTCCCACCGCGGAAAGTGGCACATGAACCTGCGACCACCCGGGCGCTTCCTACGAATTCGAGTACTCCGACCTCGCGCAAACTAATTTCGCTTCATAGGGACGTTTCCGCCTATCGGGGAGACAGGATTTGAACCTGCGACCGCCCGGCCCCCAGCCGGGTGCGCTACCAGACTGCGCCACTCCCCGTGACGGATCGGAGTGTATGCGCATTTCCGTCCGGCCTAGATGCGAACATACGTTCCATGCTCGAGGACTTCAGACGGTGCTCGCATTGCCGCCACTACCGACGGCTGGACGCGTTTGCGTGGAGGAACAAGGCTGAGGGAAAGCGTGCGCCGTTCTGCCGCGGGTGCCAGGCGGAGTACAACCGGAAGCACTACCTGGCGAACAAAGACCTGTACGTCCGGCGCGCCGAGGAAAGCAAACGAAAGGCGCGGCTCGAACGGACGACGAAGCTGCTCAAGTTCTTCGCAGAGCACCCGTGTGTCGACTGTGGCGAGATGGACCCGCTCGTGCTCGAGTTCGATCACCTCCGGGACAAGGAGTTCAACATCAGCACGGCGCTGAGCTGCAGGAAGTGGAAGACCGTCCTAGACGAGATCGAGAAATGCGAAGTCGTGTGCGCGAACTGCCATCGACGGCGCACGGCGAGACGACGGCCGACGGTGAAACTACTGCTCCTCGAGGAAGCGGGCGACGAGGATCGAACTCGTACTGAGAGCTTGGAAGGCTCGCGTGCAGCCATTACACCACGCCCGCATGGAGTGGATAATAGGCCGGTCTAGACTGCTCGCGAGGTCGCTCTGGGGGGATTAGCTCAGCTGGCAGAGCGTCGGTCTCCAAAACCGAAGGCCGCAGGTTCGATCCCTGCATCCCCCGCTGAATCGAGGGCCGTTCGCAAGGGCGGCCCTCGATCGTTGGGCCGCAGAAAGCGCGGCGCGCGAAGGATGCGCAGGCGGGCTGGACGGCGACCGGGGCGGATGGCAGGATCGGCGGCATGGGATCGCTGGTGGCCGGGCTCGGGCTCGGATTCTTCGTTGCAGCACAGCTGGGGCCGCTGTCGCTGTTCCTCATCCGCAGCACGCTGCGCGGTCGCCTGGTGACCGGCCTGGCGATCGGGTCCGGGATCGCGGTGATCGACGGGCTGTACGCCGCGTTCGGGGCGGCGGGAGCCGCGCCGCTGCTGACGGTCGACGGGCTGCGAACGGTCCTGGGTCTGCTCGGCGCCGCGGTCCTGATCTACCTCGGCATCAAGACACTGCTGAGCGCGTTCCGAGTGCGAGCCGGGCTCGAATCGGCCGAGGAGGTCGCCTCGCCGCGGAAGGCGTTCCTCACCGCGCTCGGCGCGACGGCGAGCAACCCGCTGACCATCGCGAGCTGGGCGGCGGTGTTCGCGGCGGCGTCGTCGGCCGACGTGGCCGAGCACAGCGTCCTGCTGGTGCTCGGGGTCGCGATCGGCAGCCTGGCTTGGTGCAGCCTGCTGGCCTGCGTCTGCGCGGCGGCCCGGCAGCGGGTCGGGCCGCGGCTGCTGCAGACGATCGACGTCGGCGCGGGCGGGGCGATCGTCGGCTTCGGCAGCCTGCTCGCCTTCCGCACACTCAGCGACTGACGCCTTGAACCGCGCTCCGTAGGTTCCGGTCGGGACGAACTGCGCTCCGTCGGTTCCGGAAAACGGAACCGTGGGAGCGCGGTTCGGCGGCGACCGGAAGCCGTCGGAGCGCGGGTGTCGGCTCAGACCGGGACGGGCTCTGGCTGGCGCACGGCGCGGGGGATCAGGAACGCGATGACGCCGGCGGCGATCGCGATCAGGGCGCAGACCATGAACGCGGTCGTGTAGCCCGCCTCGGTCGGACCCGAGCCGGCCGCGCTGCCCGCGAGGATCGCGGCAGACACCTGCGACCCCAGCGACGCGCCCACGTTGCGCAGCAGCGTGTTGAAGCCGGTCGCCTCCCCGGTCTGCTCGCGCGGGACGGCCTCGACGATCAGGTTCGGCATGGCCGCGAAGGCGAAGCCGACGCCGATCGACAGCAGCAGGGAGCCGACCACCACCTCGGCCTGGGAGCCGTGGAGCAACGAGAGGAGCAGCAGGCCGGCGGCGGTGACGCCGCCGCCGATCGCCAGCGGGATCCGCGACCCGAGGCGATTGCCGAGGTTCCCGGACACCGGGCCGGTGAACAGCATCGCCACTGAGCCGGGCAACATCAGCAGCCCGGCACCCGTCGCCCCCAGCCCGAAGCCGAAGCCCGTCGAGACGGGCGCCTCGGCCAGTTGCGGGATGAGCAGGAACGAGCCGAACATGCCGAAGCCGACGAAGACCGTCGCCAGATTCGTCATCGCTACGGACGGCATCATCAACGTCCGCACGTTGGCCAGCGGGCTCTCGGTGCGCTCCTCGAGCCGGTACCAGCCGATCAGCACGACGATGCCGAAGGCGATCAGGCCGAGCACCCGCGGATCTCCCCATCCCCACTTCGACGCCTGCGAGATGCCGAGCAACGGCCCGACCAGCCCGACCGCCAGCACCACGGCGCCCCGCACGTCGATCCGGCCCGGCGTCCGCACGGGCGACTCGGGGATGAACAGCTGCGTGGCGATCAGCGCCAGGGTCGCCATGCCCGCGCCGACCCAGAAGAGCACGTGATAGGACGCCTGGTCGGCGATCACGCCGCCGAGGATCAGGCCGACGCCGCCGCCGATACCGAGGATCGACGAGATCAGGCCGATGCTGCTCGCGACGCGGTCGCGCGGGAACTCGTCGCGGATGATGCCGAAGCACAGCGGGAACAGGCCGCCGCCCAGGCCCTGCAGGACACGGCCGGCCACGACGACCTCCAGCGACGTGCCGAGCGCCGACACGACGGAGCCCGCCGCGAAGAACCCCAACGAGATCACGAGCATGCGGCGCTTGCCGAACATGTCGCCGAGCCGGCCGAACACGGGCGTGGCGATCGCCGCCGACAGGAGGAACCCGGTCAGCGTCCAGGCGACGCCGGTCGCGTCGGTGTGGAGCGTCTCCTTCAGGTTCCCCAGCGCGGGGATGAGCATCGTCTGAGCGAGGGAGTACGCCAGCCCGGAGAGGCTGAGGACGGCGAGGGAGCGCATCGGGTGCGGGCGGGGAGGCGGAGGCACCACCTCCACTTTAGGCGAGCGCGGCGACGGCGAGATCGGGGTTGTCCGAGAACACCCCGTCGACGCCCAGCTCTGCCATCAGCGCGTACTCGGCCCGCCAGTCCGCGCAACCGTCGAGCAGGAACTGCGGCTCACGGCGGAAGGTGAACGGGTGGACCTGCAGCCCGGCCGCGTGGGCATCGCGGACCAGCGCGGCGTCGACCCGCTGCTTGGCCGGCCCGATCGCGTCGGCGTACTGCGCCAGAGCCGCGAAGTCGATCTCGTCCTCGCGCCGGAGCAGCCGGACCCGCGGCCAGCCCGAGAGCTCGCGCAGGGACGCCTCGGAGAAGGACTGCACCCAGACCGGCCCGGCGAACCCGGCCAGCGCCTCCCGCACGAGCGGCTCGAGCGCGAGGCCGCGCTGCCGGTGCTCCTCCGGCCGCTTCGTCTCGGGATAGACGCCCTTGCCGAGCCGAGCCGCGAGCGAGAGCAGCTCCGCGAAGGTCGGGATCTCGAACCGGCCGTCGAAGCGCGTCGACCGGACCTCGGGCAGCCGCTCGCGCGCCCGAAGCGCCTTGACCTCGTCCAACGTGAGGTCCCACACCTCGCCGGTGCCGTCGGTCGTGTCCGCCAGGCCGACGTCGTGCCGGCACACCAGCACGCCGTCCTTCGTGCACACGAGGTCCGGCTCCAGGAAGTCGGCGCCCATGACGGCCGCGAGCTCGTAGGACTCCAGCGTGTGCTCGGGGCGGTACCCGCAGGCGCCCCGGTGCCCGATGACGATCAGGGCAGCGACGCCTCGATCGCGCCGACCACGTCGGGATCCTCCGGCGTCACCTTCGTCGCCCAGCGCTTGATCAGCTTCCCGTCGGCCCCCACGAGGTACTTGGAGAAGTTCCACACGGGCGGCGCGCTGCCGGGCTGGCGCGCGAGATCGGCCCAGAGCGGGTCCGGGTCGGCGCGAACGGACATCTTCGCGGTCATGGGGAACGAGACCCCGTAGTTGCGCTGGCAGAACTCGCCGATCGCCTCGCCGTCCTCGAGCTCCTGCTCGGCGAAGTCGCCCGACGGGCAGCCGATGATCTGGAGCCCACGGTCGCCGTAGGTCTCATAGAGCTTCTGCAGCCCCTCGAACTGCGGCGTGTACCCGCACTTGGATGCTGTGTTGACGATCAGCGTCGGCTTGCCGCGCAGCGTCCCCAGGTCCAGCGTGTCGCCTTCGAGCAGCTCGACCGAGTGGTCGTACAGATCGGTCGGCTCGTCGAGCTTCTTGGTGCGCTTCGCGTACATGCGCGCGGTCGAGATCATCCCCATGCTTCGAACATACGGGGCAACCGCGCATTCAGATGCGGGCGGAGGGACTCGAACCCCCACATCCTCACGGACACGAGGACCTAAACCTCGCGCGTCTACCAGTTCCGCCACGCCCGCATGAAGCGTCGGTTGAGCCGGGTGCACGACTCGCGATGAAACGGTACCGTTCGCGTCATGGCGGAGGAGAGAGACGAGCCCCGAGAGGGCTATGTCATTGAGCATCCCAACCGGGAGAAGGGCGCGTCGAAGGTCACCAAGGCCATCGTCGTGGTCCTGCTGCTGGTGACGACGGCGCTCATGGTCATCATCACGATCGGCGGCTGGGACGCGCTGCAGGGCGCGAAGCCCGTGCAGATCGCCTACCCGATCATGTTCGCCTTCTTCGCCTTCCTGGTCCTGCGCTGGAACCGCGGCATCCTGCCGGTGGTCGCCGCCCTCGCGATCATCCTGCTGATCTTCGCGGCGGTGTCGGGCAACGCGTGGTTCGAGCGCGACAAGGACGGCTTCACCAGCCCGGCCCTCAACGAGGACATCATCGGGCTGCTGACGTTCATCCTGGTCCCGGTTCAGGTGCTGTTGATCGCCTTCGCGATGCGCGGCTTCGCGCAGGCGTGGAACGTCGAGGTCGAGCGCCCCGCCGAGGGTCGCCGCGAGCCGGCTCACGCCTAACGTGAAGCGCCGCACCACGCGGCGGTAGCCCAACTGGCAGAGGCACCGGATTCAAGTCCCGGTCAGTGCGGGTTCGAATCCCGCCCGCCGCATCCTCCTCGAGGTCCGAACCGCGGGCGCAGGAGCACTGCGAGGACGAGCAGCAGCCCGTAGAGCCCTGAGGTGATCCCGGAGAAGTCGACGTCGAGCCCGAGCTTCTGGGGCAGGCCATGCACCACCTCGGGCAGCAGGTAGTTCGTCATCGCAGAGACCGCCACCGCGCCGGCCACGACGCCGCCGATGGAGCCCGCGCCGCCGCAGACCACCATGGCGAGCACGAAGATCGAGAACGAGAACTCGAACTGGCTGGGGTTGATGGTGCCGACGTACGACGCGAGGAAGACCCCTGCGATCGCGCCGAAGGCCGCCCCGGTCGCGTACGCGAGCAGCTTGAACTTCACCACCGGGACGCCCGCCACCGCTGCCGCGGTCTCGTCGTCGCGGACGGCGATCCACGCCCGCCCCACGCGGGAGCCGCGGAGGCGCACGTTGACGAACAGCATCAGCAGCGCGAGCCCCAAGGCGCACCAGTACCAGGGCCGCAGATCGAAGTCGGACAGGCGCCCGGTGAACGGCAGCTCGATCCGGTCGATCGGGCCGATGCCGATCGGACCGTAGGTGAGCGTGCCGCCGAACACGTGGATGGCGCGGCCGTTGAGCGCGGTCCGCCCGATGATCTCGCCGAAGGCGAGCGTGACCAGCGCGACGTACTCCGTGCGCAACCGCAGCGTCGGGATCCCGATCAGGGTCCCTGCGAGCGCGGCGACGGCGGCGGCGACCGCGGCGACGAGGATCAGATGGAGGTGGATGCCGGACGTGGCCGCGCTGGAGAGGACGGAGACGTCCGCCGCGTGCCAGTAGCCGGACGCGAGGTAGCTCGCGCTGTACGCGCCGATCGCGTAGAAGGCGACGAACCCGAGGTCGAGCAGGCCGGCGAACCCGACGATGATGTTCAGACCGAGCGCCATCACCACGTACGCCGCCGCCAACACCAGGTTGTTGACGACCAGTCCCGCCGGGCTGAAGGGCAGCGGCGCGACGGCCGCCAGCGCGATGAGCAGCCCGACGCGCCCGCGGGTCATCGCGGCCGGATGCGATCGGCGCCGCGCGTCACCGGGCACCGCCCTTCGTGATGACCGCAGGCGACCGCGTCGCACATGCGGCAGGCCTGGCGAGCCGCCGAGATGTCGACCGTGCCGACGTCGAGCATCGTTCCGAGCGCCTGCTCCAAGGCCTCGAGCTGCGGACCGTCGAGAGCTGCGATGGCGCTCGCCATCGCCCTTCCCCGCGCCTCGACGGTGCGCCGCGCGAGCCTCCGGCCGCGTGGCGTGAGCGACACCTGCACGCGCCGCGCGTCCTCGCCATCCCGATCACGGGAAGCCAGCCCCGCGTGCGAGAGCTGATCGACCACGCGCACGGCACGGGAGTGCGTGACCCGCAGGGCGTCGGCCAGCACGTCGACCGAGGCCCCGCCCGCCCACTCGTGCAACGACACCAGCGCCGCAGGAAGGACGCCGGCCATGCCACTGGCGGCCTCGGTGGCGTCGCGAAGGTCGTCACCGAGCCGCAGCGCCAGCGCCCCGAGCCGGTTGGCGACGGCGGCAGCATTATGTGCTTCGGGCATATATGCCGCGAAACCGTACCGCAGGAACGCCCGCGGATACGGCGAAGGGAGAGCGCATGGTCGCTCTCGCCACGATTATCCCGGTCGGGACCGTTCTCGGCCTCTTGCTGTTCGGGACCTACGGGACGCACCGGCCGCCGGCCGTCACCGTCGGACGAGTGGCGCCGGTCGCGATCCTCGCGATCCTGCTCGGGCCCGTGGCGACTGCGGTCTTCGGGCTGATCGGGTGGCTGGTCGGCATCGTCGTCCTCGTGGGGGCCATCCTCATGGCCGCCATGCTGAGGACGCCGCCGCTGCGCTCGTAGCCATGCTCGCCGAGCGCGCGGCCGCCCACCTGAAGCGGCTGCCCCACGAGCCGCACCTGCACGTCAAGCGCACGCTCGCCACGCAGGCGCGCGAGCTGCTCGAGGCCGAGGGTGAGGACCCCGCCGCGATCGCGCTGATGCTCGACCGGCACGCCATCGAGCTGCCCGACCGCCCGACGCTGCTGTTCGCCACGGACACGTCCGCACCGGCCCGCGACCCGTTCGTCGAGATCGGCGCCGGCCCGCCGCACCCGCTCAACGACGCGCTGATCGAGGCCGAGGTCGCCGCGGCCACGGCCGCCGACGCGGAGCCGGCCACCCGCCTCGCGCTCGCCCGCCTCGCCGCCGAACTCATGGAGGACACCGTCGCCCTCGAGCAGGGCTGGGGCGACACGCCGGTCGACGTCAGCCGCTACTCAGCCCTGATGGCGCTGCCCACCGCGGACCGCGTCCAGCAGCTCCTCGGCGAACGCGGCGGGGGCGACGAGGATCCCGCCGTCTGACGGCGGGAGCGGGTCCAACGGAATCACTTCGAGGCCGGCCGCGCGGCACATCAGCGCACCCGCGGCGACGTCCCAGGCCTTGACCCCGCGCTCGAAGTACGCGTCGTAGCGGCCGCCTGCGGTCCACGCCAGATCCAGCGCCGCCGAGCCGAGCCGGCGGATGTCGCGCACGCGCGGGAGCAGCTCGGCGACCAGCGCGCCCTGGACGCGCCGGACCTCGGCGTCGTAGCCGAAACCCGTGGCGACCATCGCCGAGGCCAGATCGGCCCGTCCTGAGGCCGACACCCCCTCCCCGTTCAACCGCGGTGCCTCCCCCACGACGACGGTCCAGCACTCGTCGCGCATCGGGTCGTACACGACGCCGACCGCGTCCTCGAGCGCGATCGACACCGACCACTGCGGGATCCCGAACAGGTAGTTGACCGTCCCGTCGAGCGGGTCGACGACCCAGCGCCGCCCGGATGTGCCGGCGGAGCCGTCGCTCTCCTCCCCCAGGAAGCCGTCGCCGGGCCGCGCTTCGGCAAGCCGCGCGCGGATCAGCTCCTCGGCCTCGACGTCGGCCTCGGAGACGAGGTCGGTCGGCGTCGACTTCGACGAGACGGCGACCACGTCCCCGAAGCGCTCGCGCAGGAGGCCGCCGGCCTCCCGCGCGATCGACTCCGCGAGCTCGAGGTCGTCTACGACGACACCTCGGAGGGCACCTCGACCTCGCGCTTGAGGATCTTGCCCGTCGGGCCCTTGGGGAGCTCGTCGACGAACCAGACCTTGCGCGGGTACTTGTAGGCGGCGACCTCGTTCTTGACGAAGTCGCGCAACTCGTCCTCCGTGACCTGCTCGCCGTCCTTGAGGACGACGGCGGCGCCGACCTCCTCGCCGAGGTCGTCGTGCGGGACGCCGATGACGGCGACCTCGCGCACGGCGTCGTGCTCGTAGAGGACCTCCTCGATCTCGCGCGGGTAGACGTTGTACCCGCCGCGGATGATGAGCTCCTTCTTGCGATCGACGATGAAGTAGTAGCCCTCGTCGTCGCGCTTGCCCATGTCGCCGGTGTAGAACCAGCCGTCCTCGTCGATGGCCTCCTTCGTGTCGTCCGGGCGGTCGTAGTAGCCCTTCATGACGTTGTGGCCGCGGATGGCGATCTCGCCGACCTCGCCCTCGTCGACCTCGTTGCGGTCGTCGTCGACGAGCCGCAGCTCGACCCCGTCGATGGGGATGCCGATCGACCCCTCCTTGGACTTGTCGGCCGGGTTGAACGTCGCGACCGGTGACGTCTCGGAGAGGCCGTAGCCCTCCAGCACCGTCGCGTCGAACTTCTCCTCGAACTTGCGCAGCACCTCGCCCGGCATCGCCGAGCCGCCGGATGCGCACACGCGCAGCGACGAGACGTCGTGCTCGGCCTCGGAGTGCAGCATCGCGCTGAACATCGTCGGCACGCCCTCGAAGACCGTGACCTTGTCGCGCTCGATGATCTCGAGCGCCTTGTCGGGGTCGAACCGCGGGATCAGCGTGACCATGCCGCCCGCACCCATCGTCGCGTTGAGCCCGCAGGTCTGCCCGAACGAGTGGAACAGCGGCAGCGCGCCCAGCACGATGTCCTCCTCGCTGACGTCGAACAGCGAGCCGGACACCTCGGCGTTCTTGATCAAGTTGGCGTGTGTGAGCTCGGCGCCCTTGGGCTTGCCGGTGGTCCCGCTCGTGTAGAGCAGGACGGCGGTGTCGGACTCGTCGCGGTCGACGATCGCGTCGTCGGGCTCGGCGGCGCCGACGACCTTCTCGAACTCGCCCGGCTCGACGAGCCACAGCTTCGCGCCCTCCTCCTCGGCCCCCTTCGTGGCGGGCTCCTCGAAGCCGTGCCACGCGAACAGGAACTTGGCGCCGTTGTCGCTGAGGTAGAAGGCGACCTCGCGGCCCTTGAGCAGCGGGTTCATCGGGACGACGACGCCGCCCGCCCGCAGGACGCCGTAGTAGATGGCAGCGAAGTGCGGGACGTTCGGGAGCATGATCCCGACCCGGTCGCCCACCTCGAAGCCGTTCTCCTTGAGGAGGCCGGCGACGTGCGCGCTCCCAGCCGCCAGGAGCTCGTAGCTCAGCTCGGCATCGTCGAGCTTGAGCGCGGTGCGATCACCGTGCTCTTTCGCGCTGTCCAACATCAGGTTCGCCAGGTTCATGCCCTCTCCCTACTCTCGCGGTCTACGGCTGCCCTGCCCATCATCGTGCTTGCGTATGCGGTCCCGTACCTGGTGCGGGCCCGCCATCTTGCCGCGAACGGGCGGCCCGTGCCGCGCGCCAGGGTCGCGTGCTACCTCGCCGGGCTCGTCGCGCTGGCCGGCGCGGAGCTGATCCCGTCCAGCGATCGCTTCTCGCTGCACATGGCCGAGCACCTGCTGATCGGGGACGTCGCCGCGCTGCTCCTGGTGCTCGGGTTGACGGGACCGGTGCTCGCGCCGGTGCTCAAGCGCACGCGCGTCTTCCGCTTCCTGGCCCACCCGCTCGTGGCCCTGCCGTCCTGGGCCCTGTCGCTGTACGTATGGCACCTGCCGCCGTTGTACGAGGGCGCCGTGGCGCACCCGTGGGTGCACGGCCTCGAGCACGCGTCCTTCCTGTTCTTCTCCGTGAACCTCTGGATGGCGCTGCTCGGCCCGCTGCCCAAGCCGGCCTGGTTCGGCAACCTCGGGCGTCTCGGCTACATCGTCGCCGCGCGGCTGACGGGCGCCGTCCTCGGCAACGTCTTCCTGTGGGCGAACCACCCCTTCTACAAGGACACGTACCCGCGCCTGGGCGACCAGTCGATGGCCGGCAGCGTGATGATGGTCGAGGAGAGCATCCTCACCATCGGCCTCTTCTGCTGGCTCTTTCTCCGGGCCGCCCGCCAGACCGAGGAGCGCGACCGGCTCGTCGAGCTCGGCGCCGATCCGGACCGCGCCACGCGGGCGGTGGCCGCCGGGCGCGGTGACGCGCTGCGCGAGCGCCTAGAAGCCGGGCGGAACCCGGTCGGGGAAGCCGATGGCCTCCTCGAGCTGGGCGGCGAGCGCGAGCAGCAGCGGCTCTGAGCCGGTCCGGCCGACGAACTGGACGGCGCGCGGGAAGCCGTCGCCCGGCGTCGGCACCGCGATCGCGGGCAGCCCGGTGTGGTTGGCCATGCCCGGGAACGGGACGTACTTGAAGGCCTTGTCGAGCGACCGGACTGCCCCGAGCGCCTCGTACTCGCCGATCCGCGGCGGCAGCGTGTTGTTGACGGGCAGCATGAGGATGTCGTCGAACGACGCCTCGACCTTGGCGCGGTCGGAGGCGGCCGCGGAGCGCGCCGCCTCGAAGCCGGGTGCGAGGCGCCCGAGCCGGGCCAGGCCCCGCGAGCGGCGGTCGAGCCGCTCCGGGTGCGGCATCGCCGCGGCGTCGTCGGCGATCCCGCGCAGGTAGCGCGTCACCACGCGCGGGCCGATCATGCCCCAGTCGAGGTCGCGCTCGCCGACGGTGTGGCCGAGCCCGCGCAGGACCTCGAGCATCGCGTCGAACGCGGCGCGCGTCCCGTGGTCGGGACCGGGCAGCGTCGGCAGCGGGGGCTTGACCGACCACGTGATCCTCAGCTCGCGCGGCGCGGCCGGCTCGATGCGGTTCAGCAGCGCGGCGTCCTGCGTGGTCCGGCTCAGGAAGCCGAACGTCGACAGCCCGTTCCAGCTCTCCGGAGTCGGGATGACGCCGGTGCCGCACTTGAGTCCGACGAGGCCCGCGCACGCGGCCGGGATGCGGATCGACCCGGCGCCGTCGGAGGCGGTGGCGCCCGCCACGAGCCCGGCCGCGACCGCCGCGGCGCTGCCGCCGCTGGAGCCGCCCGGGGTGCGGTCGAGGTCCCACGGGTTGCGCGTCGCCCCGTACCAGAGCGTCTCCGTGAAGGCCATCGCCATCAGCTCGGGGACGTTGGTCTTGCCGACGATCACCGCGCCGTCCTCCCGCAGCCGGCGGACCACCTCGGCGTCCTCGCGGGCAGGACCGCCGTGGGCGATCGAGCCCTTCGCGGTCACCTCCCCCTTGACGTCCATGTCGTCCTTGATCGCGATCGGGACGCCGAGCAGCGGCCGCTTGTCCTTGGCCTTGCGCCGCGCGTCGGCCTGGTCGGCCTCCGTGAGCGCCCGTTCCGCGAAGACGATGCGGAAGGCGTTGAGGACCGGGTCGTGCTGCGCGATGCGATCGAGGCTGAGCTGGGTGAGCTCGCGCGAGGAGACCTTCCCGCGGCGCACGAGGTCGGCCTGGGCGGCGACCCCGGCGAAGGCGATGTCGACGGACATATCGTGCGCAACCTACATGCGGGACGTCGTCGAAGCCCTCACCGCGTTCGCCAACCGCGGCGCGTGCACCGATGCCGAGCGCCGCGCGGCGCTGTGGCTGCACGACGACCTGCGCTCGCGCGGGTACGAGGCGTGGGTGGAGACGGTGTGGGTCCGTCCGCAGTGGGCGGGCTCGCTGCTGCTGCACGCGACGCTCGGCGTGGTCGCGTCGCTCGCCTCCACCGCGGTCCCGGCGCTCGCCCTCGTCGCGATCCTCCTGGCGGTCTCCTACGCGGGCGAGCTGCTGGGCCTGCCGATCCTGGCGCGCGTCTTCTACCGGCGCGCGACGCAGACCGTGGTGGTCGAGCCGCCGGGCGACGGCATCCGGCTGTGGCTGGTGGCGCGGGTGGACACCGACCGCGGCGGCGCCGCCTTCCGCGAGCGCTGGCGGCGGTGGACGCGCCGCCTGCCCTTGCCCTGGCTCGTCGTCGCGGCGCTGCTGTGGGTCGTCGCGATGGGCGCCGTGCGTGCGTCCGGCGCGGAGGGCGGATGGATCGGCCTCGTGCAGATCGTCCCGACCGTGATCCTGCTCGGTGGCGCCGCGGTCGCCCTCGACGTCCTGCTCAGCGACTGGACCCCGGGCGCCGCCACGGCGGGCGGGACCGCGGTGGCGCTGGCGCTGCACGAGGAGCTGACCCGACGCCCACCCGAGCGCCTGTCCGTCGGCCTGCTGCTGTGCCCGCGGCCGGCGTTCCGCGCCTGGCGGCGCTCCGAGCGGCCCGTGCCGGCGGACACGGTCGTGGTCGAGCTCGGCCCGTGCGGCGGCGGCGAGGTGGCGTGGACGACGCGCCACCCGCAACTCGTCGCCGCGGCCGGCGAGCGCGGCCGGCGCCTGCCGGGACGGCGCACCGCGCTCCCGACCCTGGCCGTCGCCACCGTCTCGGCAGGTGGTGTGCCCGGGCGCATCCACTCCGCGCACGACACCGCCGGCGCCGTGGACGAGACGACGCTCGACGCCGTCTACGACTTCGTGCTCGAGACGGTCGACCAGCTCGACGCCTCGCTCACGCGGACGGCCGTCTAGAGGATCTTCGCCTTCTCGGCCGCGAACTCGGCGTCCGTCAGGGCGCCGGAGGCGTGCAGCGCGGACAGCCGCTCGATCTGGGAGATCGTGTCCGGCGGCCCGAAGGGGCTCGCATTGACGATGGTGGTGGGCACGCCCTGCAGGCCGAGGGCGGACTGCATCGCGCCGGCCATCGCCGTGCGGTCGCCGGGGTGCGCGGCGCGCGTCTCGGAGATCGTGGACAGCAGGCCGCCGATGTCGAGCTGGCCGCCGCCGAAGTTCACCACCGCGGGGACGTCCTCGATCATGACGTTGTCGTGGTCGTCGGGGTCGTAGCGGACCGACAGCTGCGAGCCGACGGTCGGGATCGACAGCTGCGGGTAGCGGAAGCGCTTCTCGACCTCGAAGGCGGGCTCGCCGGCCGGCTCGACTCGCAGGTGGGTCTTGAGCACGACCTCGGTGTTGGCGACGATCGAGTCGTTGCCGTTGGTGACGCTCATCCCGCGGTCGGAGATGGCGAGCACGGTGGCAGCGGCGGAGCGGCCCTCGCTCTCGAGCTTGTGGCGGTGGCGGCGGGAGGGCTTTCCGAACATGCCGGGTCAATGGGCCCGGCGCCCGTTCCGTTACGACCGGTGCTCGCGGGCGAACGCGACGAACCAGTCGAACGCGTCCGGGTTGGCGAGCGACTCGCGGGCGGCGACCTTCTCCGGGTCGGCACCCTGGAAGAGCTTCTTGACCGGGACCTCGAGCACCTTGCCCGACAGGGTGCGCGGGACCGCGTCGACCCGGATGACCTCCGAGGGCACGTGGCGCGGGGAGCATTGCTCGCGGATCGCGGCCTTGATGGCGGCGACGTCGGGCTCGCCGTCGGTGACCACGAACAAGGGCATCCAGTCGTCGACGTCCACCACCAGCGCGTCCGCGACCGCGTCGACCGAGAGCGCGGCCGCGTAGATCTCGGCGGTGCCCATGCGCACGCCGCCGCGGTTGATCGTCGAGTCCGAGCGGCCGGAGATGATGGCGGTGCCGCGGTCGGTGATGCGGATCCAGTCGCCGTGGCGCCAGACGCCGGGGAAGTCGTCGTAATAGGACTCGCGCAGGCGGCTGCCGTCCTCGTCGCCCCACAGGAACAGTGGCATGGAGGGCATCGGCTGGGCGATGACGAGCTCGCCGACCTCGTCGATCACCGGCTCGCCGGCCTCGTTGAACGCCCGCACGTCGCAACCCAGCGCGCGGCCCTGGAGCTCGCCCTCCCACACGGGCTTCCACGGGGTCCCGCCGACGAACGCGGTGCACACGTCGGTACCGCCCGACGTCGAGAACAGCCACACCGGCCCGAGCTCGTCGTAGACCCAGTCGAAGCCCTCGGGCGACAGTGGCGAGCCGGTCGAACCGACCGACCTCACCGACAGCGAACGGCCCTCCGCGGGCTTGACGCCGGCCTTCATGCATCCGTGGATGTAGGCCGCGCCCGTGCCGAACACGGTCATCCCGGTCTCCTCGGCGAGGTCCCACAGCCGGCCCGCGTCGGGATAGGACGGGTTGCCGTCGTAGAGGACGATCGACGCCGGCGTGAGCAGCACGCCGAC
>CAVUFN010000026.1:0-38286 GCA_963740765.1 uncultured Solirubrobacteraceae bacterium
ACCTCGACCTCGCGCTTGAGGATCTTGCCCGTCGGGCCCTTGGGGAGCTCGTCGACGAACCAGACCTTGCGCGGGTACTTGTAGGCGGCGACCTCGTTCTTGACGAAGTCGCGCAACTCGTCCTCCGTGACCTGCTCGCCGTCCTTGAGGACGACGGCGGCGCCGACCTCCTCGCCGAGGTCGTCGTGCGGGACGCCGATGACGGCGACCTCGCGCACGGCGGCGTGCTCGTAGAGGACCTCCTCGATCTCGCGCGGGTAGACGTTGTACCCGCCGCGGATGATGAGCTCCTTCTTGCGATCGACGATGAAGTAGTAGCCCTCGTCGTCGCGCTTGCCCATGTCGCCGGTGTAGAACCAGCCGTCCTCGTCGATGGCCTCCTTCGTGTCGTCCGGGCGGTCGTAGTAGCCCTTCATGACGTTGTGGCCGCGGATGGCGATCTCGCCGACCTCGCCCTCGTCGACCTCGTTGCGGTCGTCGTCGACGAGCCGCAGCTCGACCCCGTCGATGGGGATGCCGATCGACCCCTCCTTGGACTTGTCGGCCGGGTTGAACGTCGCGACCGGTGACGTCTCGGAGAGGCCGTAGCCCTCCAGCACCGTCGCGTCGAACTTCTCCTCGAACTTGCGCAGCACCTCGCCCGGCATCGCCGAGCCGCCCGATGCGCACACGCGCAGCGACGAGACGTCGTGCTCGGCCTCGGAGTGCAGCATCGCGCTGAACATCGTCGGCACGCCCTCGAAGACCGTGACCTTGTCGCGCTCGATGATCTCGAGCGCCTTGTCGGGGTCGAACCGCGGGATCAGCGTGACCATGCCGCCCGCACCCATCGTCGCGTTGAGCCCGCAGGTCTGCCCGAACGAGTGGAACAGCGGCAGCGCGCCCAGCACGATGTCCTCCTCGCTGACGTCGAACAGCGAGCCGGACACCTCGGCGTTCTTGATCAAGTTGGCGTGTGTGAGCTCGGCGCCCTTGGGCTTGCCGGTGGTCCCGCTCGTGTAGAGCAGGACGGCGGTGTCGGACTCGTCGCGGTCGACGATCGCGTCGTCGGGCTCGGCGGCGCCGACGACCTTCTCGAACTCGCCCGGCTCGACGAGCCACAGCTTGGCGCCCTCCTCCTCGGCCCCCTTCGTGGCGGGCTCCTCGAAGCCGTGCCACGCGAACAGGAACTTGGCGCCGTTGTCGCTGAGGTAGAAGGCGACCTCGCGGCCCTTGAGCAGCGGGTTCATCGGGACGACGACGCCGCCCGCCCGCAGGACGCCGTAGTAGATGGCGGCGAAGTACGGGACGTTCGGGAGCATGATCCCGACCCGGTCGCCCACCTCGAAGCCGTTCTCCTTGAGGAGGCCGGCGACGTGCGCGCTCCCAGCCGCCAGGAGCTCGTAGCTCAGCTCGGCATCGTCGAGCTTGAGCGCGGTGCGATCACCGTGCTCTTTCGCGCTGTCCAACATCAGGTTCGCCAGGTTCATGCCCTCTCCCTACTCTCGCGGTCTACGGCTGCCCTGCCCATCATCGTGCTTGCGTATGCGGTCCCGTACCTGGTGCGGGCCCGCCATCTTGCCGCGAACGGGCGGCCCGTGCCGCGCGCCAGGGTCGCGTGCTACCTCGCCGGGCTCGTCGCGCTGGCCGGCGCGGAGCTGATCCCGTCCAGCGATCGCTTCTCGCTGCACATGGCCGAGCACCTGCTGATCGGGGACGTCGCCGCGCTGCTCCTGGTGCTCGGGTTGACGGGACCGGTGCTCGCGCCGGTGCTCAAGCGCACGCGCGTCTTCCGCTTCCTGGCCCACCCGCTCGTGGCCCTGCCGTCCTGGGCCCTGTCGCTGTACGTATGGCACCTGCCGCCGCTGTACGAGGGCGCCGTGGCGCACCCGTGGGTGCACGGCCTCGAGCACGCGTCCTTCCTGTTCTTCTCCGTGAACCTCTGGATGGCGCTGCTCGGCCCGCTGCCCAAGCCGGCCTGGTTCGGCAACCTCGGGCGTCTCGGCTACATCGTCGCCGCGCGGCTGACGGGCGCCGTCCTCGGCAACGTCTTCCTGTGGGCGAACCACCCCTTCTACAAGGACACGTACCCGCGCCTGGGCGACCAGTCGATGGCCGGCAGCGTGATGATGGTCGAGGAGAGCATCCTCACCATCGGCCTCTTCTGCTGGCTCTTTCTCCGGGCCGCCCGCCAGACCGAGGAGCGCGACCGGCTCGTCGAGCTCGGCGCCGATCCGGACCGCGCCACGCGGGCGGTGGCCGCCGGGCGCGGTGACGCGCTGCGCGAGCGCCTAGAAGCCGGGCGGAACCCGGTCGGGGAAGCCGATGGCCTCCTCGAGCTGGGCGGCGAGCGCGAGCAGCAGCGGCTCTGAGCCGGTCCGGCCGACGAACTGGACGGCGCGCGGGAAGCCGTCGCCCGGCGTCGGCACCGCGATCGCGGGCAGCCCGGTGTGGTTGGCCATGCCCGGGAACGGGACGTACTTGAAGGCCTTGTCGAGCGACCGGACTGCCCCGAGCGCCTCGTACTCGCCGATCCGCGGCGGCAGCGTGTTGTTGACGGGCAGCATGAGGATGTCGTCGAACGACGCCTCGACCTTGGCGCGGTCGGAGGCGGCCGCGGAGCGCGCCGCCTCGAAGCCGGGTGCGAGGCGCCCGAGCCGGGCCAGGCCCCGCGAGCGGCGGTCGAGCCGCTCCGGGTGCGGCATCGCCGCGGCGTCGTCGGCGATCCCGCGCAGGTAGCGCGTCACCACGCGCGGGCCGATCATGCCCCAGTCGAGGTCGCGCTCGCCGACGGTGTGGCCGAGCCCGCGCAGGACCTCGAGCATCGCGTCGAACGCGGCGCGCGTCCCGTGGTCGGGACCGGGCAGCGTCGGCAGCGGGGGCTTGACCGACCACGTGATCCTCAGCTCGCGCGGCGCGGCCGGCTCGATGCGGTTCAGCAGCGCGGCGTCCTGCGTGGTCCGGCTCAGGAAGCCGAACGTCGACAGCCCGTTCCAGCTCTCCGGAGTCGGGATGACGCCGGTGCCG
Organism: uncultured Solirubrobacteraceae bacterium; assembly: GCA_963740765.1. Lineage (GTDB taxonomy): Bacteria > Actinomycetota > Thermoleophilia > Solirubrobacterales > Solirubrobacteraceae > DATLGB01. The sequence continues at coordinate 3,007 of CAVUFN010000026.1, forward strand.
CACTTGAGTCCGACGAGGCCCGCGCACGCGGCCGGGATGCGGATCGACCCGGCGCCGTCGGAGGCGGTGGCGCCCGCCACGAGCCCGGCCGCGACCGCCGCGGCGCTGCCGCCGCTGGAGCCGCCCGGGGTGCGGTCGAGGTCCCACGGGTTGCGCGTCGCCCCGTACCAGAGCGTCTCCGTGAAGGCCATCGCCATCAGCTCGGGGACGTTGGTCTTGCCGACGATCACCGCGCCGTCCTCCCGCAGTCGGCGGACCACCTCGGCGTCCTCGCGGGCAGGACCGCCGTGGGCGATCGAGCCCTTCGCGGTCACCTCCCCCTTGACGTCCATGTCGTCCTTGATCGCGATCGGGACGCCGAGCAGCGGCCGCTTGTCCTTGGCCTTGCGCCGCGCGTCGGCCTGGTCGGCCTCCGTGAGCGCCCGTTCCGCGAAGACGATGCGGAAGGCGTTGAGGACCGGGTCGTGCTGCGCGATGCGATCGAGGCTGAGCTGGGTGAGCTCGCGCGAGGAGACCTTCCCGCGGCGCACGAGGTCGGCCTGGGCGGCGACCCCGGCGAAGGCGATGTCGACGGACATATCGTGCGCAACCTACATGCGGGACGTCGTCGAAGCCCTCACCGCGTTCGCCAACCGCGGCGCGTGCACCGATGCCGAGCGCCGCGCGGCGCTGTGGCTGCACGACGACCTGCGCTCGCGCGGGTACGAGGCGTGGGTGGAGACGGTGTGGGTCCGTCCGCAGTGGGCGGGCTCGCTGCTGCTGCACGCGACGCTCGGCGTGGTCGCGTCGCTCGCCTCCACCGCGGTCCCGGCGCTCGCCCTCGTCGCGATCCTCCTGGCGGTCTCCTACGCGGGCGAGCTGCTGGGCCTGCCGATCCTGGCGCGCGTCTTCTACCGGCGCGCGACGCAGACCGTGGTGGTCGAGCCGCCGGGCGACGGCATCCGGCTGTGGCTGGTGGCGCGGGTGGACACCGACCGCGGCGGCGCCGCCTTCCGCGAGCGCTGGCGGCGGTGGACGCGCCGCCTGCCCTTGCCCTGGCTCGTCGTCGCGGCGCTGCTGTGGGTCGTCGCGATGGGCGCCGTGCGTGCGTCCGGCGCGGAGGGCGGATGGATCGGCCTCGTGCAGATCGTCCCGACCGTGATCCTGCTCGGTGGCGCCGCGGTCGCCCTCGACGTCCTGCTCAGCGACTGGACCCCGGGCGCCGCCACGGCGGGCGGGACCGCGGTGGCGCTGGCGCTGCACGAGGAGCTGACCCGACGCCCACCCGAGCGCCTGTCCGTCGGCCTGCTGGTGTGCCCGCGGCCGGCGTTCCGCGCCTGGCGGCGCTCCGAGCGGCCCGTGCCGTCGGACACGGTCGTGGTCGAGCTCGGCCCGTGCGGCGGCGGCGAGGTGGCGTGGACGACGCGCCACCCGCAACTCGTCGCCGCGGCCGGCGAGCGCGGCCGGCGCCTGACGGGACGGCGCACCGCGCTCCCGACCCTGGCCGTCGCCACCGTCTCGGCAGGTGGTGTGCCCGGGCGCATCCACTCCGCGCACGACACCGCCGGCGCCGTGGACGAGACGACGCTCGACGCCGTCTACGACTTCGTGCTCGAGACGGTCGACCAGCTCGACGCCTCGCTCACGCGGACGGCCGTCTAGAGGATCTTCGCCTTCTCGGCCGCGAACTCGGCGTCCGTCAGGGCGCCGGAGGCGTGCAGCGCGGACAGCCGCTCGATCTGGGAGATCGTGTCCGGCGGCCCGAAGGGGCTCGCATTGACGATGGTGGTGGGCACGCCCTGCAGGCCGAGGGCGGACTGCATCGCGCCGGCCATCGCCGTGCGGTCGCCGGGGTGCGCGGCGCGCGTCTCGGAGATCGTGGACAGCAGGCCGCCGATGTCGAGCTGGCCGCCGCCGAAGTTCACCACCGCGGGGACGTCCTCGATCATGACGTTGTCGTGGTCGTCGGGGTCGTAGCGGACCGACAGCTGCGAGCCGACGGTCGGGATCGACAGCTGCGGGTAGCGGAAGCGCTTCTCGACCTCGAAGGCGGGCTCGCCGGCCGGCTCGACTCGCAGGTGGGTCTTGAGCACGACCTCGGTGTTGGCGACGATCGAGTCGTTGCCGTTGGTGACGCTCATCCCGCGGTCGGAGATGGCGAGCACGGTGGCAGCGGCGGAGCGGCCCTCGCTCTCGAGCTTGTGGCGGTGGCGGCGGGAGGGCTTTCCGAACATGCCGGGTCAATGGGCCCGGCGCCCGTTCCGTTACGACCGGTGCTCGCGGGCGAACGCGACGAACCAGTCGAACGCGTCCGGGTTGGCGAGCGACTCGCGGGCGGCGACCTTCTCCGGGTCGGCACCCTGGAAGAGCTTCTTGACCGGGACCTCGAGCACCTTGCCCGACAGGGTGCGCGGGACCGCGTCGACCCGGATGACCTCCGAGGGCACGTGGCGCGGGGAGCATTGCTCGCGGATCGCGGCCTTGATGGCGGCGACGTCGGGCTCGCCGTCGGTGACCACGAACAAGGGCATCCAGTCGTCGACGTCCACCACCAGCGCGTCCGCGACCGCGTCGACCGAGAGCGCGGCCGCGTAGATCTCGGCGGTGCCCATGCGCACGCCGCCGCGGTTGATCGTCGAGTCCGAGCGGCCGGAGATGATGGCGGTGCCGCGGTCGGTGATGCGGATCCAGTCGCCGTGGCGCCAGACGCCGGGGAAGTCGTCGTAATAGGACTCGCGCAGGCGGCTGCCGTCCTCGTCGCCCCACAGGAACAGTGGCATGGAGGGCATCGGCTGGGCGATGACGAGCTCGCCGACCTCGTCGATCACCGGCTCGCCGGCCTCGTTGAACGCCCGCACGTCGCAACCCAGCGCGCGGCCCTGGAGCTCGCCCTCCCACACGGGCTTCCACGGGGTCCCGCCGACGAACGCGGTGCACACGTCGGTACCGCCCGACGTCGAGAACAGCCACACCGGCCCGAGCTCGTCGTAGACCCAGTCGAAGCCCTCGGGCGACAGTGGCGAGCCGGTCGAACCGACCGACCTCACCGACAGCGAACGGCCCTCCGCGGGCTTGACGCCGGCCTTCATGCATCCGTGGATGTAGGCCGCGCCCGTGCCGAACACGGTCATCCCGGTCTCCTCGGCGAGGTCCCACAGCCGGCCCGCGTCGGGATAGGACGGGTTGCCGTCGTAGAGGACGATCGACGCCGGCGTGAGCAGCACGCCGACCAGGAAGTTCCACATCATCCAGCCCGTGGTGGTGAACCAGAAGACGCGGTCGCCCTCCTGTGCGTTGAGGTGCAGGTGCATCTTCTTGAGATGCTCGAGCAGGATGCCGCCCTGCCCCTGGACGATCGCCTTGGGCAGCCCGGTCGTGCCGGACGAGTAGAGGACCCACAGCGGGTGGTCGAACGGGACCCGCTCGAACTCCAGCTCGCTGTCGGTCTCCGGGAACCAGTCCTTCAGCAGGACGACGTGCTCGGCGCCCAGCTCCGCCCGTAGCTTCGCGACCACGTCCGACTTGTCGAAGGCCTTGCCGCCGTATTCGTAGGCGTCCGTGGCCAGCAGGACCTTCGGTTCGATCTGCTGGAAGCGGTCGATCACCGAGCGCGCGCCGAAGTCCGGCGAGCAGGAGGACCAGATCGCCCCGAGGGACGCGGTCGCCAGGAACGCCGCGACCGTCTCCGGCCCGTTGCCCAGGTAGGCGACGACCCGGTCGCCGGCCTCCACGCCGAGCCCCGCGAGCCCGGCGCGCACCCGCGCCGTCTCGGCCTTCAGCCGGGCCCAGTCCCACGACTGCGCCGCCCCGGTCTCCGAGGCGAACTGGATCGCGAGGTCGTCGTCCTCGCGGCCGCGGAAGACGTGCTCGGCGTAGTTGAGGCGCACGCCCGGGAACCACTCCGCGCCGGGCATCTCCGCCGATCCGAGCACCCGCTCGGGCACCGCGTCGGCCTGCACGTCGAAGTACTCCCACACCAGGCGCCAGAACCGCGGCAGGTCCTCGACCGACCACTGCCACAGCTCCTCGTAGTCGTCGTAGCCGAGATCGCACGCCCAGCGGGCGAACCGCGTCATGGTGCAGTTCGCGACCAGCGCCTCCGGTGGCTCCCACAGGACCTTCGGGGTCATCGGCGCTCGACACTATCCCGTATAAACAGACATGAGCACCGCCGTCGTCTGGTTCCGCCGGGACCTCCGGGTCCACGATCACCCGCCGCTGGTGGCGGCGCTGCGCGAGCACGACAAGGTCGTCCCCGTGTTCGTGCTCGACCGGCGGCTCGTGCACGGGCGCTTCCCGTCGGTCAACCGCACCCAGTACCTGCTCGACTGCCTGAAGGCGCTCGACGCCGAGCTGCGCGAGCGCGGCGCGTCGCTGGTGCTGCGCCACGGGAAGTTCGAGGAGGAGATCCCCAAGCTCGTCGAGGAGACGGGCGCGGACTGCGTCTACGCCGCCGGCGACGTCACCCCGTACGCCCGGGGGCGCGACAGGCGGGTCGGCGCGCACGTCGATCTGCGGCTCGGCCCGGGCAACTTCATCGCCCGGCTGGGCGAGATCAGGAACAAGTCCGGCGACCCGTTCAAGGTCTACTCGCCGTTCCGCCGCGTGTGGAGCGAGCAGCCGCGCCGCAGCGTCCACAACGCACCGAGCGAGATCCCGGCCCCGAGCCGGGTCCAGAGCGACGGCATCCCCTCCCTGCAGGCGCTCGGCTTCGACACCACCCCCGACCTCGAGGATCGCCCCGAGCCGGGCGAGGCCGCCGCGCTCAAGGCGCTGGACGCGTGGGCGCGCGGGCCGGTGGACGGCTACGACGCGGCGCGCAACACCCTGTCCGCCCAGACGTCGCGGATGAGCCAGTACCTGCACTTCGGCTGCCTCTCCCCCCTGCGCCTCGAGCAGCGCGTCAAGGACGCCCGGGTCTACCGCCAGGAGCTCGCCTGGCGCGACTTCTACGCCTACGTCCAGCTCTTCGGCCCCGTGCAGCGGCCCGAGCCGGGCTGGGACCATGACGAGGAGCGCCTGGCCGCGTGGGCCGAAGGCCGGACGGGCTATCCCGTCGTCGACGCCGGCATGCGCCAGCTGCGCGCGTGCGGCTGGATGCACAACCGCGCGCGCATGATCACCGCGTCGTTCCTCACCAAGGACCTGCATATCGACTGGCGCGAGGGCGAGCGGGTCTTCATGGAGCACCTGATCGACGGCGACATGGGCAACAACAACGGCGGCTGGCAGTGGATCGCCGGGACGGGGACGGACCCGCAGGACTACACCCGCGTCTTCAACCCGACCCTGCAGCAGGAGCGCTTCGACCCCGACGGCTCCTACGTCCGCCGCTGGGTCCCCGAGGCCGGCACGGACGCCTACCCCGAGCCGATCGTCGACCACAAGGCCGAGCGCGTCCGGGCGATCGAGGACTTCAGAGCGGCGCGGGGGTAGCGGCGGCGACCGTCTGCGCGCCATAGGCCCACTGCGCCGGGTTCGCGGGGTCGTACCAGACCGGGAACCGGTCGCCGACGCGCGGAACCGCGATCCGGGACACCGTCACCGCCTTCGTCGCGTCCCAGGCGGGCGAGCCGTCCTCGGGCTGGATGCGCATGACCAGCTGGACGCGCGGGTTGTCGTTGATCGTCATGCCGGTGTCGGTGATGGAGACGACGGTGCCGGTGGCGCGGGCGCCGGTGGCGACGAGGTTCTGCGCCGCCTCGGACTTCGTGCGCATGGCCAGGCCCATCGCGCCGAGGCCGAGCGCGGTCGCCGTGAAGATGCCGCCGAACAGGAGGCCGAACGACTCCCCGGTCGTGAGCGCGCCGACGCCGATCGCGAGGAACAGGGTCAGGAACACGAGCCCGCCGCCGCCGAGGAACATGGCGATGGTCGACACGACGATGCCGACCGGGAGCAGCCAGGCCCCCGAGAGGTCCGGGTCCCCGATCACGTCGATGCCGACGAGCTTGTGGATCGCGATGCCGACCATCACGTTGCCCAGCAGGCCCATGATGATCCCGAAGGGCTTTGGCTCGATTCCGACCATGCCAGGGGAACGAGGACGGGTGCGCGATGCTTACGCGGCGATGATCCATCACGTCTCCCTCGAATGCGCGCGTCCCGACGCCGACGCCCACGACGCCTTCTGGCGCGCCCTCGGCTTCGTGCCCGTGCCCCCGCCGGAGAGCCTCGCAGACCGCGCCGCCTGGTACGAGCGCGGCGGGACGCAGATCCACCTGTTGTGGCGGGACGAGCCCATCGTCGCCCCCGCCGGGCACGTCGCCGTGATCGTCGACGACCCCGCCGCGACGGGCCTGGAGCTCGACGAGCGGGCGCAGCACTGGGGCGCGCCGCGCTACTACGCGACGGCACCGGGCGGGCACACCGTGGAGCTGTTCGCGACCCCGCCTCAGAGCCAGAGCTGACGCGTCTGGGCCTCCCAGTCGGAGGCACCGCCCGCCGCCTCGGCCAGCGCCGCCTTGCCTTCGTCAGAGGTCACCGCGTAGCGCAGCTCCCCCGGCCCGAGCCAGCGCGAGAATGCCCCCGCGTAGGCGTCGGCCCGCTGCCGGTTGCGGGCCAGGTCACTCGGGACGGGATGCCACGCGCGGCCGTAGGGACGCGTGCCCAGCGGCCGGGCGATCACGTAGCGCTGGGTGATCGCCGGCTCGACCGCCTCGGCCAGCGCGGCCGCGAAGCGCGCGTTCTCCTCCGGCGACCCCGCGGGCAGCAGGCAGCGCACGTACCCACCCGCCCGCGGCTGCCAGGCCAGGCTCGCCGCCGCGCCCGCCGAGATCTCCCCCAGCCCCGCGTACGCATCCACCACCGCACGGGCGACCCGGTGAAGCGGCAACACCGCCGGGAAGCGATCCCGCCGCGTCTTCATGCGCAACCACCAGCGCGGCTTGCCCACCGGCCGAATTGGTCCGAACCCCTGCAACTCAGGGGACTGTCCCCTGAGTTGCGCGTGGCGGGTGCGGACGAGGAGGGCCGGGAGCTCGACGGCTCGGTAGGGCTCGCCGATGCGCCAGCGGGCGCGGGCGGCGGCGGGATCGGCGGCGCGGGCGAGGGCGTGGGCGTTGAGGGCGGCGAAGTCGCCGGCGGGCGGGGGTGCGAGGGGGCTGAGCTCCGGGTGGACGTGGGAGACGCCGGACTCGATCGAGCCGTCCTCGCAGGGCGCGTGGAGGTGAGCGTGGCGGCGGACGAAGCGCTCGTAGTCGGCCACGCCGCGCTCGAGCTCGGGGGCGACGCAGACGAGGTCCCAGTTGGAAGCGACCTTGTCCGGGTCGGCAGGGTCCAGGCGCAGGGTGCGGCCGCGCATCTGGCGGGTCGAGATCGAGGCGGCGACGGAGGTGGCGTCGACCAGGACGTTGACGAAGGGCGCGTCCCAGCCCTCCCCGAGCAGGCCGCGGGTCGCGATCAGGCACTGGGTCTCCCCCGTCCGCAGCGCCTCGGAGGCCTGCGCCACCGTCTCGCGCGCGTCCGCGCCCGTGACCAGCCGCGGCCGCAACGGCGCCAGACGCAGGTCGCCGGCGATCGTCTCCAGGAGCCCGCGGCCGCCGCCGCCGAGCGCCAGCGCCGAGCCCTCGGGCTGGCGCGGCGGGCGCTCGGAGTCGCACAGGACCACGGCGCGGAGCCCGTCGCCGCGCTGCTCGTGCTCGGTCGCCAGCGCCTCGCACGCCAGGATCGGCTTCGCCGACGAGTTGACCAGCACGCGGTCGATGTCGGTCCGGCCCGGCCGGACCCCGGAGCGCGTGAGGGCGAAGCCCAGATCGGCCAGGGCGACCGCCAGCGCGTCCGTGCGCGCCGCTGCCTCTTCGCCAGGATGCGCCCGCAGGCAGCGGACCGCGTAGTCGCTGATGAGCACGACCCAGTCGTCGAGCGTGGGCGGCTCGCGGAAGCCCTCGCCGCGCGGCGCGCCCGGCGGCAGCGGGAGCCCGGCGCTGCCCAGGTAGCGCAGACCCGCGCGCGCCAGCGCGGGCTGCTTGCGCAGCAGCTCCCCGAACGGGATCTCGGCGCGGGTGGGTGGGGACGTCGTCCGGTAGCGCATCCGCGCGGACACCCAGACCGCGAAGGACAGCTCGCCGTCGGAGGTCAGGAGACGGTCGAGCATCTCCTGGAAGCGCTCGTGGCGCGCACGCAGCCACTCGACCTCGGAGTCCAGCGGCGTCGTGAACAGCGCCAGCTCCTGGAACGGCGCGAGGAAGCCCTCGCGGACGACGGCCGGCGTCGGGGTGTGGAAGTCGACCGGTCCCAGCAACGACTCGTACAGCGCCGCCTCGTCGGCAGTCATGTCGTCCGGCGCCGTCGCGGTCAGGCCGATCACGTGGACGTCGTGGGTGGATGGGTCCAGCTCAGCCAAGGCCGCCCGCACCACGTAGCCCCACATCGAGACGACGTGATGGCATTCGTCGAGGATCACCGTCCGGACGCCGCCGGCCCGCAGCGCCGCCAGCCGCGCCCGGGCACCCGGCGTCAGCAGCTCGCGGGCGTCACCGCCACGGGCGACCTCCAGCTTCAGCGCCGCCACCGCGCGCGCCACCTCGTCGTCGCGCCGCCGCGACGGATACCCGCCCCCACCCACCCCCAGGCGCTGCTCGGCCAGCGCGCGCAACGCGCCCCCCGGGTCCTGCGTCTGGCACAGCGCCTGATAGGTCAGCGCCGTCAGCCCGGGCGCCGCCCATTGCGCCTGGATCGCGGCCGTCGGGCACAGCACCACTGCCGGTGCGTCCAGCCGCCGCATCATCTCGAGCCCCATCACCGTCTTCCCGGAGCCGGGCGGCGCGACGACGTACGTGTGCCGGTGCCCCGCGGCGCGGTCGGCCTCGAAGGCCTCCAGCGCCAGCTCCTGGTACCGGCGGAGGGCGATCAATCGCGGTGCACCCGCACCGTGTACGGCAGGTCGTCCGGACGGGTCGACGAGTCGGGCTCGGGCGGGAGCGGCCGCCGCGGGCGCAGGCCGATCGCCACCATCACCCCGCCGAGGACGACGAGCACGAGCGGCCACCACAGCAGGTCGCCCTCGGATTCCGCGACCCCGAACGCGACGAGGTTCGCGGCCCCGAGGTAGGCCGCGCCGGCGGCGCGATCGGCCGTGGCGTAGGCGACCAGGGACACGCCCGCGACCAGCACGACGAACGCCCAGCCGTCGCCGATGCCGCCGGGAAGGCCGAACCGCTCGCTGACCGCGATGGCGAGGATCGCCAGCCCGGCGGCGTTGACCATCTGGTCCGAGTGCCGCTGGCTCTCGCCGCGCAAGGGCAGTGACGCGAGGCCGTAGACGAAGGCGAGCAGGAACAACAGCCAACGGAACGGCGTCACCGAGCCCGGGTCGAACAGCCAGTCCCAGGCGAACAGCAGCGCCGCGCCGCCGGCCACCGCGGCGATCAGCGCGGCGACGGCGGAGCGGCGCCGCACCGAGCAGAAGACGGCGAGGCCGGCGAGCACCGCGCTGATCCAGGTGAACGAGCCGGAGCCGGGGCTCTCGGTGAGCAGGTCCGACAGGCGCCCCAGCGCGGCGGCGGACGCCGCCAGCCCGATCACGATCAGCACCGACTGGTGCGGGTACGGCGCCCCGCCCTCCGGCGGCGCCTGCAGCCCGAGCCAGAGCAGCTTGACCGCAAGCACCAGCACGATCAGGAACTGCACGCCCGCCGCCCAGTCGGTGCGCACCTGCTGGAGCGCGACGCCGATCGTCAGCACGAGCGCGCCTGCCGCGATCAGCGGGCCCCGGTGCGCGGGCGGGTGCAGCAGGTCGCGCATGCGAGCCGGAAGGTACCGTCAGCGCAATGGATCGCAAGCGGCTCGCCCTCCTCGCCGCGATCCTGGGGTCCTTCGTCGCCGGGCTCGACGCGACCGTCGTCAACGTCGCGCTGCCCGCGATCAAGGACGACCTCGGCGGCGGGCTCGCCGGTCAGCAGTGGATCTCGAACGCGTACCTGCTGACCCTCGGGAGCCTGATCCTGATCGGCGGCTCGCTGGGCGATCTGTTCGGCGAGCGGCGCGTCTTCAGCATCGGCGTGGGCGGCTTCGGGCTCGCCTCCCTGCTGTGCGCGGTCGCGCCGTCGGTCGAGTTCCTCGTCGCCGCGCGTGCCCTGCAGGGCGTCTTCGGCGCGCTGCTGACGCCCAGCGCCCTCGCCGTCATCATCGCCGCCTTCCCGCCGGCCGAGCGGGGCGCCGCGATCGGGTCGTGGACGGCGTGGACCGGCATCGCCTTCGTCGTGGGTCCCGTCGCCGGCGGCGTGCTGGTCGACGTCACCTCGTGGCGCTGGATCTTCCTCATCAACGTGCCCTTCGTGGTCGTCACGCTGTTCGTCGTGGCGGCGGCCGTGGAGGCCCGCGAGCCGACCCACCCGCGGCCGCACATCGACGTCACCGGCGCGATCCTCTGCGCGCTCGGCCTCGGCGGGCCCGTGTACGGGCTCACGCGGCAGCCCGACGCGGGCTGGGGATCCTCCGAGGTCGTCGTCCCGCTGCTGGCCGGACTCGCGTTCCTGGCCGCGTTCCTGAGCTGGGAGCGCCGCGCGCCCAAGCCGATGCTGCCGCTGGGCCTGTTCGCCCGCCGCAACTTCGCGGTCGGCAACGGGGAGACGCTGGCGATGTACGGCGGGCTCAGCCTGAGCCTCTTCACGACGACGCTGTTCCTCCAGCAGGTGGCCGGCTACAGCGCGCTCGAGGCCGGGCTCGCGACCACGCCCACCACCCTCGTCATGTTCCTGCTGTCGAGGCGCATCGGCGCCCTGGCCGACCGCCTCGGCCCGCGGCTGTTCATGGGCGGCGGACCGCTGCTGGCCGCCTGTGGCCTGCTGCTCTACCAGCGCACCGGTGCCGGCGCCCCGTACCTCAGCGAGGTCCTCCCCGCGCTGCTGGTCTTCTCGTTCGGCCTGAGCATGACGGTGGCGCCGCTCACCGCCACCGTGCTCGCCGACGCCGACGACTCAAACGCGGGGATCGCGTCCGGCGTCAACAACGCGCTGGCGCGGATGGCCGGGCTGCTGGCCGTCGCCGCGCTCGGGATCATCGTGTCCGGCGCGATCACGATCGACTCCTTCCACCGCGTCATGGCGATCTCGGCCGGGTTGGTCGGCCTCGGCGGCCTGCTCGGGCTGGCCGGGATCGTCAACCCGCCGCGCGAGGTCGACTGCACCGGCTGCCCCGGTGGCGCCCTGGCGGGGGCGCCCGAGCGCCTCGGCGAGGCTCATAAGGTCGCAGTATGAGCTCCGATCTCGTGCTGACCGAGGACGCCGGTCACGTCCGCCACATCGTCCTCAACCGCCCGGACAAGCGCAACGCCTTCAACAGCGAGCTGATCGCCGCGCTCGGCGAGGCGGTTCGCGCGACGGCCTCCGCCCCCGACGTCCACGTCGTCGTCCTGCGCGGCGCGGGCAAGATGTTCTCCTCCGGCGTCGACCTCCAGGAGCTCGCCTCGGGTGGCGCCGAGCTGTCGATGCTGCGCACGTTCCGCAAGGGGTGGCTGGATGTCGCCAACGCGCTCGAGGAGCTCGCCAAGCCGGTCGTCTGCTCGATCCAGGGCGGCTGCATCGGCGGCGCGCTGGAGACGGCGCTTGCGTGCGACCTCCGGGTGATGGCCGACGACGCGGTCGTCGGGCTCCCCGAGACGCGGATCGGGTTGATTCCTGACGTCGGCGGCTCGTCGCGGCTGCCTCAGGTCGTGGGGCTCGGACGGGCCAAGGAGCTGATCCTCACCGGCGCGCTGATCGGGGCGGAGCGGGCCGAGGCGATCGGTCTCGTCAACCGCGTCGCGCCCGCCGCCGAGCTGGAGGCGGCGACGCAGCAGCTCGTCGACGAGCTGCTGATCTGCGCCCCGGTGGCCGTCGGGCTGGCCAAACGCGTCATCGACGCCAGTGCGCGGCCGGCGCTGTCGACCACGCTGGAGCTCGAGATCGCGCTGCAGACCGTCTGCGCAGCCACGGAGGACTTCGCCGAAGGGGCTCAGGCATTCGCGGCCAAGCGCCAACCTTTGTTTCGTGGACGTTAGGTGACAACCGACAGCTGGTTCTTTTGACTCGGTGTCGGTAGGACCTGTCGGGTGACTCCTCGCACCGAAGCCGCTCTGGCAGCGCGCAGCATCCGCCGCGACGACCATCGCGTCAGCCTCCGCCGCCGGCATTCCGAACGAGAGCTCGTCCTCCTCTACCAGCAGGATCCGAGCACGCGCGACACGGTGATCGAGGCCTTCAGGCCCCTCGCCCAGAGCGTCGCGCGCCGTTATCACCGCGGTGAGGAGCCGCTGGAGGATCTCGAGCAGGTCGCCATGCTCGGCCTGCTCAAGGCGCTCAAGCGCTTCGATCCCGACCGCGGCTCGCCGTTCGCCACCTACGCGATGCCGACGATGACCGGCGAGGTCCGCCGCCACTACCGGGACACGGGCTGGGCCGTCCACGTGAGCCGCGGCGCGCAGGAGATGGCACAGAAGATCGCCGCCATCGAGCGTGCGAGCAACGAGCGCCTCACCGCCGAGGAGGTCGCCAAGCGCCTCGACGTCACCGTCGAGGACGTGGTGACGGGGCGCATCGCCCAGCGCGCGATGCGCGCCGACTCCCTGGACCGGCCGCGCAACGCCGAGGACGGCGAGACCGCCGAGCCCGCGATCTCCCCCGCGGCGAACGACGCCGGCTACGCCGCCGCGGAGCACCGCGCGACGATCGGCAGGCTCACCGCCGGGCTGCCCGAGCGCGAGCGCCAGATCCTCGCCTTGCGCTTCGGGGGCGACCTGTCCCAGGCCGAGATCGGCAAGGAGGTCGGGATCTCCCAGATGCACGTGAGCCGGATCCTGCGCCGGACGCTCGCGAGCCTCAGCGACGCGGACGTCGCTCCTCAGACCTAGTGCCGTCCTAGGCGGCCAGCCCCGCCGCCTCCGGCGCCAGCAACCAGCGCCGGTCGTCGAGTCGCCGCAGCCGGCCCCGGTCCTTCAGGTCGACCAGCGCGGTCGTCAGGCTCGGCCGGCGCACGCCGATCAGCTCGGAGAGCACCGAGTGCGTCAGGAACCCGGGCAGCAGGACCCCGTCCGCGCCGACCGTGCCCCAGCGGTTGGCCAGCATCGGCAGCAGGACGTCGAGCCGCTCCGCGATCGAGGTGAGCTGCGCGAGCAGGGAAAGGACGCCGAGCAGGCCGGCCTGCGCGTCGACGGCGTCGGCCACCCGCGCCGCCAGCGCGGGTGTTCTCGCGATGGCCGCCATCACCGGCGGGTCGAGGACGACCACGACGCTTGTCGTGAGGGCGCGCGCATGGGCACGGAACGGCCGCGGCTCGAACCCCGATCCGGGGAGCACGTCCCCGGCGCCGTGGAGCAGCGCGCTCGTGCGATGACCGATCTGCACGGAGCGCAGGATGGTCCCCTCGACCACGAGGACCGGATCGGCGCCGGCGCTCGCAAGCAGCGACGCGCCCTGGATGCCGGGGCCGATCACCACACGCCGCGCGAGCACCCCGGCCCGGATCGGCATTCCCGTCGCCGTCCCGAGGTCGACGAGGTCCGGGGTGAAGCGGCTGGCCAGCGTGTACGGCATGACGCAGCGCTGTCCGTTCCGGCGCGATCCCATCGGCCGAGGTTGGGTACTGACGCTGCCCCGGCTACTCGGCCTCGATGAGGACGCCCAGGCCGTCCGCCACCGGCTGAGCCCGGGGTGCGGTGCCGCTGCGCAGCATGCTGAGCGACCCGGCGTCGAGCAGCCACTCGCCGTCGTCGCGGCGCACGAGCGTCCCGGCCTCGGCCAGGGTGTGAAGGCCAAGGCTGATGGTCGGCCTGCGCGCGCCGATCAGGCGACCCAGCGCTTCGTGGGTGAGCGGGAGGTCGATCGCGATCCCGTCGCCCGTGACCTGCCCCCATCGGTCGGCGAGCATCCAGAACAGCGCCAGGAGGCGGTCCTCGACGCGCGGCAGCTGGGAGACGGCCTGGTGCACGGAGGTGCGCGTCATCTGGTCGGTGGCCAGATCCATGAGGCGAGCGGTCAGGCGCGGCCAGCGCCGGCTGGCGGCGAGGAAGCGGTCGTCGAGCATCGCCACGGTGACGCCGCCGACGGACTGATGGCGGCTCTCCAGCGGCAGTGAGCGCTCGGCCAGCAGGTCGGCGACGATCAGGTCGCCCGGCCCGAAGAGCTGCGTGCTGACGCGGTCGGCCAGCAGCAGCTCGCGGACGCTGAGGCCGTCGGCGACGAGGCAGGCGAACAGCCGGCCGCGCACGGCGGAATGGCCGGCGAGGTCGCTCGGGGTCCACTCGCCGTCGGCGACGTCGACCAGCGGCGCGACGATCTGGGCCCGCGCGGCAGCGAATGTCGCCGCATCGAGATCGGCCCCGAGATCGGGCTCGATGTCCAGGATGTGCCCTGTACGCGCGGCGGTCAGGTTCACTCATTGAGCTTAACCCCGTCCGCGGGCCTGGAGGCGTTGTTTTTGAACGCCAGCGCGCCGGACGTGCTTCAGTCCCGGCCATGCGGATCGTCCTGTTGGCCGGCGGCACCGGCGGCGCGAAACTGGCCCGCGGGCTGCGCGATGCCTGTGCCCTGACCGTGATCGCCAACACCGGTGACGACGTCGAGATCCACGGCGCGTGGGTCTCGCCGGACCCCGACCTGATCCTGTTCTGGCTGGCCGACCGCATCGACACGCGCGGCTGGGGCCTGGAGGGCGACACCTTCCACGCGATGGACCGGCTGCGGGCGCGCGGTGAGGAGGTGTGGTTCAACCTCGGCGACGAGGACCTCGAGATCGGGCGCGACCGGCTGCGGCGCCTCCGCGCGGGCGAGCGCCTGACCGACACCATCGAGGCGCTGCGAGCGACGCTCGGCGTCCCCACCCGCGTCCTGCCGATGTGCGACGAGCCCGCCCCGACCGCCGTGGGCGGCGTCCCCTTCCAGGAGTGGATGATCCGGCTGGGCGCGCCGCGCGGCGAGGTCCGCCTGGGCGGCGGGACGATGACCCCGGAGGTCGAGGCGGCGATCGCGGCCGCCGACGCCGTCGTGATCGGCCCCTCGAACCCGGTCATCTCGATCGACCCGATCCTCGCGGTGACCGGGATGCGCGAGGCGCTCGCCGACAAGCCCGTCGTCGCCGTCAGCCCGTTCGTCGGCGGCGAGGTCGTCAAGGGCCCCACCGCGACCTTCCTGCCCACCCACGCGGACGTCGTCGCCCACTACGGAGACCTCGTCGACGGTTGGCTCACGGAGGTATGGCTGGGCGACGCGGACGCACGCCACCGCGGCGCGGCGGAGGTGCTCGACTTCGTGAAAGGCTTGGGCGCATGAGCGACCTCAAGGGCAAGACGATGTTCATCTCCGGGGCCAGCCGCGGCATCGGCCTCGCCATCGCCAAGCGGGCCGCTCAGGACGGCGCCAACGTGTGCATCATCGCCAAGACGGCCGAGCCGCACCCGAAGCTCGACGGGACCATCTACACCGCCGCCGAGGAGATCGAGGCGGCCGGCGGCAAGGCGCTGCCCGTCGTCGGCGACATCCGCGACGAGGACTCGGTGCTCGGCGCCGTGGCCAAGTGCGTGGAGACGTTCGGCGGCATCGACATCTGCGTCAACAACGCCTCCGCGATCAACCTCGTGCCGACCGAGCAGCTCGAGATGAAGCGCTACGACCTGATGCAGGACATCAACACGCGCGGCACGTTCCTGTGCTCGAAGGCCTGTGTCCCCCACCTCCGCGAGTCCGACAACGCCCACGTCCTGACGCTGTCACCGCCGCTGAACATGGAGGAGCGCTGGTTCGCGCCCCACGTCGGCTACACGATCGCCAAGTTCGGCATGAGCATGTGCACCCTGGGCATGGCCGGCGAGTTCCGCGAGGCCGGCATCGCCTTCAACTCCCTCTGGCCCCGCACGATCATCGCCACGGCCGCCATCAAGAACCTGCTGGGCGGCGAGGAGGCCATGAAGAAGGCCCGCAGCCCGGAGATCATGGCCGACGCCGCGTACGAGATCTTCACGCGCGATGCGCGCGAGTGCACGGGCAACTTCTTCGTCGACGACGAGATCGTCCAGGGCGACCTCGGGCGCTACCGGGCGGATCCGAACGGCACCGAGGACGATCTCCTGCCTGACTTCTTCGTCTAGGAGTCCTACTGTCGGGCTCAGATGCGTAGGCGCGTCACTTTCAGCCGCAACGTCACGCTCTCGCTGTCGCGGACGTGCCGCTGCTACTGCAAGTACTGCGCGTTCGCGACGCACCAGCCGCACCTGCACGAGCCCGACGAGGTCCTGAAGCTGATCGACCGCGCCGCGCGGCGGCAGGTCAAGGAGCTGCTCGTGCTCACCGGCGAGGCGCCCGACCACCATCCCGGGGTCCGGGCGAAGCTGGCCGAGCTCGGCTTCGCGGACTTCGTCGACTACGTGGCCTGGGCCTGCGGGCAGGCGCTCGACCGCGGCGTGCTGCCGCACACCAACCTCGGCGTGCTGGCCCGGGAGGACCTGGCCCGCCTGCGCGAGGTGACGGCCTCGCAGGGGCTGATGCTCGAGTCGGTCAACCCGGACCTGATCGCCCACCAGGGGTCGCCGACCAAGCACCCGGAGGAGCGGCTGAGGACGATCCGCGCCGCCGGCGAGCTGCGGATCCCGTTCACGAGCGGGATCCTGGTGGGGATCGGGGAGTCCGAGGACGAGCAGGTGGCCGCGCTCGAGGCGCTGGCGGGCTTCGATCACCTCCAGGAGGTCATCCTCCAGAACTTCGTCCCGCACCAGTCCTACTACGGGCGCGAGCCGGCCGAGATCGCCGACGCGGCGGCCGACCAGCTGTGGCGGACCGGCCTGGCCGACCGCCCGCACGAGGACCTGCCCGCGTGGGCCAACCCGATCTCGCTGGACGACCTCAAGCGGCTGATCGGGGAGGCGCGCCGGCTGCTGCCGGGCGTCGGCATCCAGGTCCCGCCGAACCTGAGCGAGTGGTGGCCCGAGCTGGTCGCCGCGGGCGCGACCGACCTCGGCGGTCTGTCGGCCAACGGCGACCACATCTCGCCCGAGCACCCCTTCCCGTCGCCGCGCCAGGTCCGCGAGCGGTTGGCCGAGGACGGCGTCGCGCTGGCCGAGCGCCTGTGCGTGTACCCGCAGTACATGGACGCCGAATGGCAGTCCGAGCGGGTCCTCGAGGTGATCGACCGCGTCTACCCCACCTTCAAGCCGCGCCGGGCCGTCCCGACGCTCAACGGCGACCTGGCCGGCGTCGTGGCGCGGGCACACGCGGGTGACGCGCTCACCCCGGACGAGCTGACCGGGCTCTTCTCGGAGTCGCGCCCGGAAGCGGTCGAGGACATCCGCCAGGCCGCCGACTCGCTGCGCTCCGACCTCGCCGGCGACGAGGTCACGTTCGTCGTCAACCGCAACGTCAACGTCTCCAACGTCTGCGTCGTCGGCTGCGCGTTCTGCGGCTTCGGGGTCGGCAAGCGCTCGCCCGACGCCTACGAGCACGACCAGGCGGAGTTCGTCCGGCGCCTGAAGGACGCGATCGACTACGGGGCGACGGAGGTCTGCATCCAGTCGGGCATCCACCCGGACTGGTCCTTCGAGGACTACCTGGGCTGGCTGCGGCTGGCCAAGGAGACGGCGCCGGAGCTGCACCTGCACGCGTACTCGCCGATGGAGGTCGACCACATGGCGACGACCTCCGGGCTGTCGCCGCACGCCGTGTTCGAGCGGCTGCGCGAGGCCGGCCTGGGCTCGGTGCCGGGGACGGCGGCCGAGGTCCTCGAGGACGGCGTCCGCCAGCGCATCTCGCCCAACAAGCTGCCGGCGGCGCGCTGGGTGGAGATCGTCTCCGCGGCGCACGACGTCGGCCTGCGCTCGACGGTCACGGTCATGTTCGGCCACATCGAGCAGCCCCACGAGCTGGCCGAGCACATGCGCGTCGTCCGCGCCCTGCAGGAGAAGACCGGTGGCTTCACCGAGTTCGTGCCGCTGAGCTTCATCCCGTACGACACGCAGCTCGGGCGCCGCCACGGCATCGTCCCGATCTCCCGCGAGGACAACCTGCGCCACACCGCCGTCTTCCGGCTCGCGCTGGGCCGCACGGTGCGCAACCTGCAGGCGAGTTGGGTGAAGATGGGCCTCGACGCCGCGACGGAGTCCCTGCGCTGGGGCGTCAACGACCTCGGCGGGACGCTGATGGAAGAATCGATCTCGCGCATGGCCGGCTCCGAGTACGGCGTCCGCCTCGACCCCGACCAGCTGGTCGGCGCCGCCCACGCGGCCGGCCGGCCCGCCGCCGAGCGCACCACGCTGTACGAGGTGCGGCGGAGGTACCCGGTTTGAGCACCGTCGCAGTGCTGCCCGTCAAGTCCTTCGGGCGGGCCAAGACGCGGACGGGGCTCGTGGACCCCGCCCGCGGCGACCTGGCCGAGCGGATGGCTCGCGACGTGCTCGCCGCCCTGGCCGAGGTCCACGCCCTGGAGCGGGTGATCGTCGTGACGCGGGAGCCGCGGATCGCGTCCATCGCCCCGCACGTGGTCGACGACCCGGACGAGGTCAGCCACTCCGCCGCGGCCGGCCTCGGGATCGACGCCGCCGTCGCGGCGGGGGCGCGGCGCGTCCTGCTCGTCCCGGGTGACTGCCCGCTGCTCGACCCCGACGAGGTCGACGCGCTGCTGGACTTCGCGCCGCCCGGCGTCACCATCGTCCCCGATCGCCACGGCACCGGCACCAACGCGCTGGTGCTCGACCCGCCCGGCGCGATGGAGCCGTCCTTCGGCCCCGGGTCGTGCGCCCGCCACGCCGCCCTCGCGCGCGCCGCCGGCGTCCGCGTCGCGGTCCGCCACGTCCCGTCTCTGGCCTTCGACGTCGACACGCCCGACGACGTCGCCGCGCTGCGCCTGCCCGCTTGAGCGTCGAGGCCGTCGCCCTCGCAGGCCTCCCGGAGGTCCGGCCGGGCGACGACCTCGCCGCGCTGCTCCGGGGCGACCTGCGGGCGACCGACGTCCTCGTGATCGCCCACAAGGTCGTCTCCAAGGCGGAGGGGCGCGTGATCGACCTCGCCGACGTCACCCCCGGCGACTGGGCGCGCGACTGGGCCGCCGAGCACGGCAAGGACCCGCGGGCGGTGCAGGTGGTGCTCGACGAGGCAGCCGAGGTCGTCCGCGCGGACGGCGGGCGGCTGATCTGCCGGACCCGCCACGGGTTCGTGTGCGCCAACGCGGGCGTCGACCGCTCCAACGCCGGCGGGCCCGACCGCGCCATCTTGCTCCCGCTCGACCCCGACGCCTCCGCTCGCGCGCTGCGCGCCGCGCTCGGGTGCGCGGTCGTGATCAGCGACTCCTTCGGGCGGCCCTGGCGCATCGGCCAGGCCGAGGTCGCGATCGGCTGCGCGGGCCTGGCGCCGCTGGCCGATTACCGCGGGCAAGCCGACCGCGACGGGCGCGAGATGGTCGCCAGCCACGTCGCCGTCGCCGACCAGGCCGCCGCGGCCGCCGACCTCGCGCGGAGCAAGGCGGGCGGGGAGCCCGCGGTCCGCGTGCGCGGCCTCGAGCGCTACGTCCTCGACGAGGACGGTCCGGGCGCTGCCGCGCTGGTTCGCGCCCGCGACCACGACCTCTTCTGACGCGCGCGTCGCGCACCGGTGGCCATAGCCACCGCCAGGCGACACACCCGGCGTGCTTTCATGGGACGCATGACCTTCACCGGCCTCATCCCGGCGTTGATGACGCCCTTCACCGAGGATCTCGACCTCCACCTGACCGAACTCGATGCGCAGGCCCGCCGCCTGCAGGCCGCGGGCATCGAGCACGTCGTCGTGTGCGGGACGATGGGTGAGGCCGCGTCGCTCACCGCCGACGAGCGCCACGCCGTCATCGACGCCGCCCTTGCCACCGGCCTGACCGTCACGGTCGGCGTCTCCGCCGCCACCACCGCCGCCGTCCTGGCCAACGTCGAGCAGGCGGCCGGGGCGGGCGCGTACGGCGTCATGTGCCTGCCGCCCACCACCTACGAGGCGACCGACCGCGAGCTGCGCGCCTTCTACGAGGAGGTCACGTCGGTAGGCATGCCGGTCATGGCCTACAACAACCCCGAGGCGTCCCGGCTGGACATGTCCGCGCCGCTGATCGCGACCCTGCCCGGCATCGTCGCCGTCAAGGAGTGCTCCGGAGACGCGCGCCGCATCGCCCAGATCCTCGAGCTGCGCGCCGACCTCGAGGTGCTGGTCGGCGGGGACGACTGGGCGCTGGAGGGCTATGCCGCCGGTGCCGTCGGCTGGGTCTCGGGCGTCGCCAACGTCCTGCCGGACGAGTGCCTCGCGCTCGAGCGCGCCGTCCTCGCCGGTGACCTCATCGAGGCGCGGTCGATCTGGCCGCGGCTGGCCCCACTCGCGCGCCTGGACATGGATCCGCGCCTCGTGCAGTCCTTCAAGGCCGCGCTCGACCTCACCGGGTCCTACGGCGGCCCGGTGCGCCCGCCCCGGCTGGCCCTCGACCCGGACGACCTGCAGCGGGTCAAGGCCGCCCTCCCGCCCGCCGGTGGCGTCGTGACGGAGCCCGAGGTCGCACCCGGCGACGCGACGCAGCGCCACGCGGGGGTCCGATGAGCGCGGTCGTCTCGCCCTTCGACGGGCGTGAGCTCTACGGGATCGAGCCGGCGGCCGACCCCGCCGGCCTGGTCGACCGCGCGCGGGCCGCGCAGCCCGGCTGGGCCGGCCTGGGCGCGCACGGGCGGGGTGCGAAGCTCGCCGCGGCCGCCGCGCGCGTGGCCGCCGACGCAGAGCTCGTCGACCTGATCGTCTCCGACGTGGGCAAGCCGATCGTCGAGGCCCGCGCGGAGGTCGCCCGGGCGGCGATGATCCTGCGCTACCAGGCGTCGCAGGCGTACGCCGCGGCCGGCGAGCTGTACGAGGACGCCACGGGTGCGAGCGTGCGCGTGCTGCGCTTCCCGCGCGGCGTGGCGCTGCTGATCACGCCGTGGAACTTCCCGATCGCGATCCCGACGTGGAAGCTCGCGCCGGCGCTGCAGGCCGGCAACGCCGTCGTCATCAAGCCGGCCTCGCAGGCGCTGCGGGTGGCCAAGCGGCTGGTCGAGCACCTCGACCTCGGCGAGGTCGTCCAGGTGGCCGAGGGCGGCGGCGCGGTCGCCCAGGCCCTGCTGGACGCCCAGCCCGACGTGGTCTCCTTCACCGGCTCGACCGCCACGGGACGCTCGATCGCCGAGCGGCTGGCGGGCAGCTTCATCCCGCTGCAGCTCGAGATGGGCGGCAAGAACGGCGTCTACGTCTCCGAGGCGGCTGACCCGGCGCTGGCCGCCAAGGTCATCCTCGGCGGGGCCATGGGCTACGCCGGGCAGAAGTGCACGGCGACGTCGCTGGCCTTCGTGCACGAGCGCGTCGCGGACGCCGTCACAGCCGCGCTGACGGAGCAGGTCGCCCGGCTCGGCGTCGGCGATCCGGCCGACGACGGCACGGTGGTCGGGCCGCTGATCGACGCCGCCAAGCGCGACGAGGTCGTCGCGCAGATCGCCGGCGCCGAGGTGCTCGCCGGCGGGCAGCCGCGCGACTACGGGCTGCTGGAACCGACGCTGCTGACCGGGGAGCACTGGACGAACGCGGCCGAGCTGTTCGCGCCCGTCGTCTCCGTGCAGCCGGTCGCCGACATGGACGCGGCGCTCGCGCAGCTCCACGCGCTCGAGTACGGGCTCGTGGCGGGCATCGTCTCCCCCCTGCGCGACGAGATCGAGACGTTCGCGCGCGGCGCCGAGGCGGGCATCATCCGCGTCAACGCGCCGACCGCGGGCGTCGAGCCGCACGTCCCGTTCGGCGGGACCAAGGCGTCGAGCTTCGGCGCGCGCGAGCAGGGCCGGGCCGGCCTCGAGTTCTTCTCCGAGACGCGCACGATCTACGCGTGATACGGACCGTCGAATCCCACACGGAGGGGATGCCGACGCGCGTGGTCACCGAGGGGGTGCAGACCCTGCCCGGTGCGACGATGGAGGAGCGCCGCCGCAACGTCCCCGAGGACCTGCGCACGTTCCTGATGCACGAGCCGCGCGGGCACGGCGCCATGTCGGGCGCGCTCCTGCAACCGCCGATCCGGTCCGACGCCGACTGGGGCGTCGTCTACATCGAGGTGGCGGGCTGCCTGCCGATGTGCGGCCACGGGACGATCGGGGTCGCGACGGTGCTCGTGGAGCAGAAATTGGTCGAGGTCACCGAGCCCGAGACGATCGTGCGCCTCGACGTCCCGGCCGGGCTCGTCGAGGCGCGCGTCCGCGTCGAGGGCGGCCGCGCGAGGTCGGTGACCATCCGCAACGTCCCCTCGTACTTCGTGGGGTCGTTCGACGGCTACGACCTCGCCTACGGCGGCAACTTCTACGCGATCGCCGACGCCGCCGCCCACGGGTTGAGCGTGGCACCGGAGCACGCCCCCAGCCTGATCGCCGCCGGGATGGAGCTGCTCGCCACCGTCCCCGAGCCCACCTGCAAGCACGTGATCTGGGTCGGCGAGGACCGCAGCGCCGTCGCCATCCACCCGGGCTACCTCGACCGCTCGCCGTGCGGGACGGGCACCAGCGCGCGCATGGCCCAGTTGCACGCCCGCGGCGAGCTGGCGATCGGGCAGGACTTCGTCCACCGCTCCGTGATCGGAAGCTCGTTCACGGGCCGGCTCGTGGAGGAGACGCCCGACGGCGTGGTCCCCGAGATCACCGGCCGCGCCTGGATCACCGGCATGGGCCAGTACCTGCTCGACCCCGACGATCCCTTCCCGGCCGGATTCCGCCTGTAGTCGTCGTCGGCGCGGGGATCTGCGGGGCGGCCACCGCGCTGTTCCTGCAGGACCTCGGTCGCGAGGTGCTGCTGCTCGAGCGCGACGCCGTGGGCTCCGGCAGCTCGAGCAAGGGCGAGGGCAACGTGCTGATCGCCGACGCCCCGGGCGGCCACGCGGTCTGGCACGAGCTGGCCGAGCGCTTCCCGGCGGCGGTGAAGCTGCGGGCGAAGGGGTCGCTGACGGTCGGGCACGACCTCGCCGGCCTCCCGGGCGAGCACGTTGCCGAGGCACGTGAGCTCGAGCCGGCACTGCGACCCGGTTTCGAGGGGATCTACGCCGAGGAGGACCTGCAGGTCGATCCGCTCGGCACGGTCCGCGCGATGGCGGCGACGGTGCCGACCCGCACCGGTGCCGAGGTCGTCGTCGCCGAGCGTCACGGCGTCACGCTGCGCGACGGCGAGCGGATCGCCGCCGGAGCCGTGGTCCTGGCGCGGGGCGCGTGGGAGGCGGAGCTCGGCGTCCGGCCCCGGCGCGGGCAGATCGTCGCCCTCGGGCCGGCGCCCGGCCTGGTCCGGCACAAGGTCATCGACGCCGCCTATCCCGCGCCGATCGCTGCCATCATCGAAGAGGCCGTCAGCGGTGAGGTGTACGTGGGCTCGTCGCGCGACGACGTCGGCTTCGACCCCGCGGGGCCGCACCAGGCCGCGCTGCTGGCCCGCGCCGTGCACTTCATGCCTGCGCTCGCCGACCTGACCGTCACCCGCACCTGGGTCGGCTACCGGCCCTACCGCCCCGGCGGGCCGTTCGCCGGCCGCCTGGACTCAGGCGTCTACGCGATCACCGGACACGAGGGCGCGGGCGTCGGCCTCGGGCCGCTGCACGCCCGTCAGTTGGCGCGCGCGATCGACGAGTCGTAGGAATCGCGGCACTCCTCGACGACCGCCGCGTGGGTGACCGCCCAGTTGCCGAGTGCCTTCATCGGCCCCGCCATCGACGCGCCCAGCCGCGACAGCTCGTACTCCACGCGCGGCGGCACCTCGGCGTGGACGTGACGGACGATCAGCCCGTCGCGCTCCATCGAGCGCAGCGTCTGGGTCAGGACCTTCTCGGAGATCGGGTGCAGCTCGCCGAGGATCTGGTGGTAGCGGCGCCGTCCCTCGCCCAGAGCGAGGAGGACGCCGACGCACCACTTCGAGCTCAGCACGCTCAGCGACTCGCGGATCAGCGAGACCTGGCGGGCGCGCTCGACGACGCGGGGGTCCTCGGTGAGCAGGCTCATCGCAGCGCCCGTCGCAGGGTGGTGTCGTCGTAGAGGACGTCGTCGTTGGGATGCCCGACGCGGCGCAGGAGGCGCGGCGGCGAGTCGTAGCCCTTGTGCCCGAAGCTCGGCTTGGGGAGGGCGGGCACTCCGGCGGTCGGGGCCGTCACCGCGGGCGCCTGGATGGTCGCGGCGACGATCGGCACCGCCACGGCCAGGCTGGCCAGGGCGTTGAGCACCATCTGGCGGCGGGCACGACGACGGCCGAACTGACGGCGCGTCGCGATCTCCAGGTGATCACCGAGCGTCAGCAGCTCGGGCGGCAGCGGTCGCCGCACTAGACACTCCCTCGCAGGTCCGCCGTCAGCGAGCGCAGCGCTCTCGACACGCGCAGGCGCGCGGCGTTGATGGAGCAGTTCAGGCGGTCGGAGATCTCGTCGTAGCCGAGCTGCTGGATGACCCGCAGCTCGAGCGCGGCGCGCTGGTCGTCGGGCAGCGCGTCGACGGCGGTGCGCAGCCGCGGCCGGAGCCCGTGGGCGTGGAGGCGCTCGTCGACGGCGTCGTAGGCCTCCGTCCCCTCCCAGTCGATCGGCATCCCCAGGCGGGCGCGGGCGGCGGTCTCGATCCGGTTGTGCTTGTGGTACTGGCGCAGGAGATTGCGGGCGATGCCGAACAGCCAGGGGGCGGCCGAGCCGTCGGCCATGTCCTTGAACCGGCGGATGCCACGCCACGCCTGGGCGAAGGTCTCCGCGGTCAGATCCAGCGCGACGGTCTCCGACCCGGTCTGGCGCGCGAACCACGAGCGCATCCACACGGCGTAGCGCTCGTAGATCTCGCGAAACGCCTGCGGATCCGTCCGGGCCGCGTGCAGGAGGGCTGCGTCGGTGCGGGTGTCCGTGAGCATGGACTGACCAGTTATGGCCGTAGCCGCCGGAACATGTCAGTCACGCACCCTAAAGGGTGGTGGTGCGGACCTCTTCCAGGCGGGCGGCGTTGCCCGCGTCGTCGGGGCGGGCACGCCACAGGGTGAGGGCCGACTCGCGGCCCTCGATGCGCAGCGTGGCGACGACGTTGTCGAAGATCGGCTTGCGCACGAGCTCCCAGGTGATGGACGGATCGGGGACACCGGCGCGCTTGGCCAGCGTGTGCGTGAACCGCGCGAACGGCTTGGACGCCGCTGCCTTCATGATCCGCCGCTCCTTCGTGTCCAGCGGGTTGCGGAACGGGGACGCGGTCGCCTGGTAGACGTGCGAGCGCACGCCGTTCTCCGGGTACGTGACCTCGGCCAGATACGCGTGGTGGACGTCCCCCGACAGCGCCACGATCGTCGCCGGCGCGCGGTCGCCCGAGCCGATCCGCCCGATCCAGTCCGTGAGCTTGGTGAAGGAGCGGTTGAAGGCGGCCCAGTGCTCGAGGTCGAGGTCCTGGCGCAGCTTCTCCCCGAATCGCTTGGCCCGCCCCTTCCCCCACGCGCCCTCCGCGACGGCCTCGTCCCACGCCTCGAGGTGGTGCAGCCCGGGCGAGAGCAGCCACGGCAGCGAGGTCCCGATCAGCAGGTGGTCGACGTCGGCCTCGAGCCCGGCCTGCTCCACCCACGCCCATTCGTCGTCGTCGACCATGGCCCGGTTCTCGGGGTCGAGCTGGCGGGCGGCCCGCGAGTCGATCATGATCAGCCGCGTCGAGCCGAGGTCGCGGCTGAAGCTCCAGCGCGCCAGGCCCGGCTCGCGGTCGGCGCGGTAGCCGAAGTCGCGCAGCATCTCCTCCGCGTCGTCGAGCTCGTGCACGCGCTGGAAGAGCGCGTCGTCGGCGAGCGCGGACGGCGACAGGTTGCCGATGTGCTGGTAGATCCAGTAGGAGACGAAGGCACCGATGATCCGCTCGTCCCACCAGCCCTGCTTGCGGATGTCCTCGAGCCACTCGCGGCTCGTGTTCCAGTCGTCGATGACGTCGTGGTCGTCCCAGATCATCGCGTTGGAGACGGTGGACATCAGCCAGCGGATGGCGGGCTCGCTCCAGGAGAGCTTGTAGGCGAGCGTGTACTCCTCGAAGTTCGAGATCTCCTCGCCCTGGATGATCTCCAGCGTGCGCGGGTCGACCTCGTCGGCGTAGATCTGGTCGCCGAGGTGGAAGAGGGCGTTGGGCCACTGGTCGTGCGGGCGGTCGCGCAGCCGCAGCGCGAGCGCGCGCAGCGCGCACACCTCACGGCCCTCCGGATGCTCGTCCTTGCGCCTCGTGTACGGCGGCACGTGGGGGTAATGGGTCCGGCACGAGCCGAAGACGATGTCCACGGGCTGGTCGACGGTGGCCGTGCGGATGACGCTGTGCGGCCAGCCGTCGTCGATCGGCCACGCCTTCTCGCCGTCGAGGGTGACGTCGTAGGGCGTGGCGACGCCCGGCTCGAGGCCGGTGACGTGGACGAGCGCGTAGTGGTGCCCGCCGACGGTGAACGTCTTCGCCTCGCAGCCGAGGACGGCGACGGTGCAGGGGCCGTTGACCTCCACCCACACGGTCGCCTCGTCCTCGGAGGCGTGCCGGAGGACGGGACCGAGCATGAGCGTCGCCATGACCGCAAACTAGCGTTGCCCTCGCGTGTTGCGAACGCTCCTCTTGCTGGTGGTGCTGACCATGTCCGGATGCGGCGCGGCGGCTGGAGGGGGTGGGTCCAGCACGGACTCCGATGTGACCCTGCTGCTCGGCGCGCCGCCGTCCGGGGTCCACGCAGGGGTCTACCTCGCCGCCGAGCGCGGCTACGACGAGGCCGAGGGCGTCGATCTCACCATCCGCCGCTCGGGGGACCCGCGGCGCCTGCTGCGCAACCGCCGGGCGTTCGCGGCGATCCTCGCCCGGCCGCTGCCCGGGACCGTGTGCGTCATGGCGATCACGCAACTGCCGCGGCCCGGCCACTTCCTGTGCGTGCTGAAGACGGCGGTGCAGGACAACCGCGGCACGGTGGTCGCCCTCGCGCGCGCCCTGCAGCGCGGCTACACGGAGGCGATCGCAGATCCCGAGAGTGCGGTCCAGGCGCTGCTCACGCGCGTGGGCGGTGCCGACCGGACGACGATCGCCGCGGAGCTCGACGCCGTGTCGCCGTCCTTCACGGCGGGCGTGCCGGGCTTCGGGTACCTGCCCCGTCGCGGGCTGCCGCCCGGCGACTTCGACCGCTCGCTGGTGGGACCGGTGAGCCGTGACTGAGGTGGTCGGGTTGGCCCGTGCGCTGGTCGCCGTCGATTCGGTGAACCCGGCGCTGGTGGCCGGTGGGGCCGGCGAGGCGGAGGCCGCCGCGCTCGTGACGGCCTGGGGCACCGAGGAAGGCCTCGATGTGGACGTGGTCGGGCCTCCGGAGCGCCCGAGCGTGGTGGTCCGGGCGCGCGGCACCGGTGGTGGGCGGACGCTGCTGCTGTGCGGGCACCTCGACACGGTGGGCGTGGCGGGGATGACCGACCCGTTCGCCGGGCGCGTGGAGGGCGATCGGCTCTACGGGCGCGGCGCCTACGACATGAAGGGCGGACTGGCCGCAGCGCTGGTGGCGTGCGCGCGGGCGGCCTCGCTCGGGCTGGCCGGCGACGTGGTGGTCGCTGCGGTCGCGGACGAGGAGCACGCCAGCCTCGGCGTGCAGGCGGTGCTCGAGACGGTGACCGCGGACGCCGCGATCGTGGTCGAGCCGACCGAGGGAGCGGTCGCGATCGCGCACAAGGGCTTTGCGTGGGTCGAGGTCGACGTCCCCGGCCGTGCCGCCCACGGATCGCGCCCGCACCTGGGCGTGGACGCGATCGTTGCCGCGGCGCCGGTCCTGACCCGGCTGGGCGAGCTCGACGCCCGGCTGGAGTCCGCGACCCACCCTTTGGTGGGCCGCGCGTCCGTCCACGCGTCGACGATCGCGGGCGGCGAGGAGCTCTCGAGCTATCCGGCCTCCTGCACGCTCGCCTACGAGCGGCGGACGCTGCCGGGCGAGACGCAGGCCGACGTCGAGGCGGAGGCCGCCGCGCTGATCGAGGGCGTGGACAGCGCCACCGCACGGGTGACGCTGGTGCGCGAGCCCTTCGCGCTCGACCCCGATCACTGGCTGGTCGCGGCGGCGGGCGGCAACCCGGTCGGGGTGAGCTACTGGGCGGACTCGGCGTTCATCGCGGCCGCCGAGATCCCCACCGTTCTGCTCGGGCCGGCGGGCGAGGGCGCGCACGCGATCGAGGAGTGGGTCAGCGTGGCCAGCCTCGAGACCCTGGCCGACCGCCTCGTCGCGATCACTGGGACGGTCTGCGCGTGAACGACGTCCTCGCCTTCCACCGGTCGCTGCCGGGCTTCGCGCCGACGCCCTTGGTCGAGCTGCCCGGCGTCGGGTGGTTCAAGGACGAGACGGCGCGGCTCGGGCTGCCGGCGTTCAAGATCCTCGGCGCGTCGTGGGCGCTGGAGTGCGCGCTAGGCCGCGTATCCGGTGTCGAGAGGGTCGTCGCGGCGAGTGCGGGCAACCATGGGCGAGCGGTGGCGCGGGCGGCCGCTTGGCGCGGGCTGGCCTGCCGGATCTACCTGCCGGCGCGCTCACTGTCGGCGCGCAGAACGGCAATCACCGAGGAGGGGGCTGAGGTGGTTGTGGTCGACGGGTCGTACGAAGACGCCGTGGCGGCCGCGGAGGCCGATGGTGGGCTGCTGATCGCCGATGTCGGTGACAACGCGCCGGCTCGTGACGTGATCGACGGCTACTTGACGCTGTTCGGGGAGATCGACGTCGAGTGCGACGCGGTGGTGGTCCCGGTCGGGGTCGGGTCGCTGTGCGCCGCGGCGGTGCGGTGGGCGCGGCCGCGCGGCGTGAAGGTCGTGGCCGTGGAGCCGGAGAGCGCCGCCTGTCTCGCCGCCGCGCTGAAGGCCGGGGAGCCGGTGGAGATCGCGACGCCCGGGACCGCGATGGCGGGGATGGACTGCGCGATCGTATCCGCGGCCGCGTGGCCCGATCTCCGTGAGGTCTCGCAGGTGATCACCGTGAGCGACGATGAACTTCCCGAGGGTCTGGCCGCACTCAGGGACGTCGGCATCGAGGGAGGCGAATGCGGGGCCGCAGCTGCTGTCGCCGCCCGCCGCCTCGCGGCCGAACCCGTCGAAAGCGTCCGTGGTGGCAGTTTTCGACGGGTTCGGTGTGTGGCGGTGGTGACGGAGGGCGTCACGAGCCGCTGAGGACTCGCGCGACCAGGGCCGGTCCTTCGCGAGCCATGCGGGAGCGCGGGACGGCCAGGTCGAGGGCGCGGCCGCGATCGCGCTGCCCGGGGTCGGCGTGCGAGTAGACGCCGATGAAGCGGGCGGCCGGCGCGTCCGCCCTCAGCGCCTCGAGATCCGCAGCGCCGCCGAGGTCGACGATGACGACGTCGGCGCCGTAGGGCTTGGCGCGGTCGGAGCCGGCGAGCTCGGCTTCGTGACCGGCCGCGCGGAGCATCCCGAGCACGTTGGATCCGAGGAGGAGGTCGTCGAAGACGGCGACGACGTACGCCACTACTGCGCGCGGATGCGGCGGAACTCCTCGCGCCAGCTCTCGGGCCGGCCCCAGTCGTGGTACTGCTCGACGCGGCCCTCGCGCAGCTCGCGCAGGACGAGCTCCCCCCGGATGCCCACCTTGTCCATGGTCACGAAGGTCCCGTGGACGGTCGGCGCCGAGGCGGCGTGGCCGAACTGGTGGGCGACGAGGACGCGCCAGTGCCAGTCGTGCTTGGAGTACGGCTGGGCGTTGCAGGTGACCATCAGGGTGGCCGCCTCGAGGTACTGGGACTCGTCGACGCGGACGTCGAGCTCGAGGTCCGTCCAGTCGGACGGGAGCGAGTCGATGATCTCCTGGAAGTCCTCGGCGAGAGCCATTGGGGAGAGCGTACCCTCGGTGTCATGGCGATGCTGATCGATCGCTCCGACCGCGGCAAGTTGCTCCTCACCGGCACCGAGGTCAAGGACTTCCTGCAGGGTCAGGTCACCAACGACGTGGTCGGGCTGTCGGAGGGCGAGGGGTGCTACGCCGCCTTCCTGACGCCCAAGGGGAAGATGATCGGCGACCTGCGGATCTTCGACGCGGGCGCGGCCGGCGTGTTCGTCGACTGCGAGCGGATCGTCCTCCAGGATCTCTTCAACATGATCCGGCGCTTCAAGCTCGGCCGCGATGTCGAGGTCCACAAGCGCACGCTCGAGCGCGGCCTGCTGTCGATCATCGGCGAGCACCGCGTCGACGGGCCCGAGCACACGCACCGGCTCGAGGACGGGGCGCGCTGGATCGCGACGGACCTCGGGACGGACGTCGTCTGCGACGCCGGAGAGCTCGAAGCGCTCAAGGAACGGCTCGGCCTGCCCGAGGGGAGCGAAGCAGACGCGGAGATCGCCCGCGTCGAGAGCGGTCGCCCCCGCTACGGCGTGGACCTCGACGACTCCGTGATCCCCCAGGAGGCCGGGCTCAACGAGCGCGCCGTGAACTTCGAGAAGGGCTGCTACGTCGGGCAGGAGACGGTCGCGAGGCTCTTCTACCGGGGCAAGCCCAACCGCAGGCTGCTCGGGCTGCGCTCGGAGGCGCCGCTGGCGCCGGGCACCGAGCTCGCGCGTGACGGCAAGGTCGTCGCGGTGGTGCGGTCGTCCGTGGTCTCACCCGATCTGGGCCCGATCGCGCTCGCGTTCGTGCGGCGCGAGGTCGAGGTCGGCGAAGCGCTGGAGGGCGCCACCGTGGTCGAGCTCCCGTTCACCCGCGACACCCAGCCGGCCGGGTCCGGCGCCGGGAGCTCCAGCACCGCGACGTCCATCCGCGCCACGTAGGCGCCCACGAGCCGCACCTCGTCGACCTCGTCGGCCGGGATCCAGCCGCCGAGGTCGCGCGCGGACGGCGCGGTCCGCACCGCCGCCGAGCAGCGCTCCTCCAAATCGTCCGCCGGCAACGTGAACGAATCGACCACGCGCCCGCCGGACAGCAGGATGGCGTCGCCGCGCTCCTTGTCCTTCGGGTGCTCCGCGACGACGAGCCGCGCCCCCGAGTGGACGGCCCGCAGCACGCCGCCGAGCCGGAACACCAGCGAGTCGAGCCGCTTACGGCGCCGCGCGAGCGACGCCGCCCGCTCGTACTGGCGCGCCGCCGAGGCCGCGCGCATCTGCGCCTCGACGTGCTCGAGCAGCGCCCGGCCGCCGTCGCGCGCGTCGACGAACAGGCGCAGGGCCTCCTCGAGCCGGGAGCGGTACAGGTTGGGATCGAGGTCGCCGAGGCAGGGCGACAGGCAGCGGCCCATCTGCCCGTAGGCGGACGGGTGGTAGCGCCGCGGCAGCGTCCGGCCGCAGTGGCGCAGGCCGAACAGCGAGTTGAGCTGCTCGACCAGTTCCGCCGCCGCGGCGCGGCCGCGGACCGGGCCGATGCAGACCGCGTGGCCGGCGGCGGGCTCGCGCGCGACCTCGAGGATCGGGAACGGGATGTCGAGCCGGCAGCGGATGAAGACCTGGCCGTCGGGCTCGTGGACGCCCTTGACGTTCGCCGGCGGCTTGAGCGCCCGGATCAGCCGGTGCTCGAGCAGCAACGCGCCAAGCTCGGACTCCGTCGGCTCGCAGTCGACCGACTCGGCGCGCGCCGTCCACGCCGCGCCGCCCGTGAAGTGCGAGCGCGCCCGGGTGCGGACGTTGACCGACTTGCCGACGTACAGCGGCCGGCCGTCGCCGTCGCGGAACACGTACACGCCGGGACCCGTCGTCAGCGCGCGCAGATCGGGCCGGCGCTCGACGGGCATGCGGACGCGGGGCGGTGTCGCCCGCCGCGGCTTGGGTGGGCGGGTCCGGTTCCCGCGCAGCAGCGCCACGGCCTCCCCCACCGTCCCGGCATTGGCGCACAGGCGCTTGAACAGCGCGCAGAAGACCTGCGCGCACAGCTCCGCGTCCGGCAGCGCGCGGTGCGTCGTCCCCACCTCGATCCCCAGCGCGTCCGCGAGCGCGGCGAGCCCGCGGCGGCGCTGCAGCGGCGCGAGGCGGCGCGCCATCGCCACCGTGCACAGCACCGGCGGGGCCGGCCAGTCCAGGGCGGCGCGCGCGAACGCGCCGCGCAGCACCCGCGCGTCGAACCCCGCGTTGTGCGCGACCAGGACCCGCCCCCGCATCCGCGTGGCCAGCGCCGGCAGGACGGACTCCGGCGGCGGTGCCCGGTCGACCATCGCCTGCGAGATGCCGGTGAAGCGCTGGATGCCCGGCGAGAGCGGCGCGCTGACGCCCACCAGCGACGCCCAGCGGTCGTGCAGCTCGCCGCCGCCGACGAGCACCGCACCCACCTCCGTGAGCTCGCAGCGCTCGCGTGCGAGGCCGTTCGTCTCGGTGTCCACCGCCAGGAACTCGGCGGTCATCAGAGGGGTGTCGAGCATGCGAACGCCTGTTCTTACGGGACGCCCCGGACGGCATGCAAGGGGACATGCGACGCCGGGCCGCCGGAATTGTGGTTAGGGTTCCGCGTCGGAGTGAGGAGAATGTCGTTCGCAATGGGGTTGGTATCGCTCGCGCTCGCGAGCTGCGGGTCGGAGTCCGACTACGCCAACGACCCACGCCCGCCCACGCCCATCAGCGTGTCCGCGGCGATCTCCCCGGACAAGATCACCGTCTCCCCCGCGAAGTTCGGGGCCGGGCCGGTCACGTTCCTGATCGCGAACCTCACCGACGACACCCAGCAGGTCACCGTCGAGACGCGCGATCTGTCCGACACGGCCGGCATCAAGCAGAGCTCGTCGGTCATCAACCCCCAGGGCACGGCCACCCTCAAGGTCGACATCAAGGAAGGCGACTACGTCGTCTCCGTCGAGGAGAACTCGATCCGCGATGCGCGCCTGACCGTGGGCGCCGAGCGCGAGTCCTCGCAGGATCAGTTGCTGCAGCCGTAGAACTCCACACGGGTGGAGGTCCTGACAGAGGTTGACGAGGCGCAAATGCGCGAGCGGATCGACGCCAAGACGTACTTCTGGCTCGACCTCATCTCCCCGGAGGAAGCCGACCTCGAGCGCGTGAGCGAGCTCCTCGGCCTCCATCCGGCCGCCGTCGAGGACAGCCGCGAGTGGGAGCAGCTCCCGCGCATGGACGACTACGACGACCACGCGCTGCTGATCTTCTTCACGGCCCGCGAGACCGACGACGGCGAGGCGGAGCCCGTCGAGGTCCACCTGTACCTCTCGGGCAGCTGGATCGTCACCGTGCGCCGCTGCCGGACCGCCCTCGACGCCCAGCGCGAGTGGATCGCCGGCCACGAGTGCGACGAGGACCAGGTCCTCTACCACGTGCTCGACGCGCTCGCCGACGGCTGGGACCCGGTCATCGAGCAGCTCGACAAGCGCGTCGACGCCGTCGAGGAGCAGGTGCTCGAACGGCCGCGGCAGGAGCACCTGCGCGGCATCTACCGGCTCAAGCAGGAGGTCGGGGAGCTGCTGCGCCGCGCGCAGCCCCAGCACATCGGCTTCACGCCCGCGATGGAGTCGATCAACGACGTGCCCGGCCTCTCCCGGTCCTCGCGCGCCTGGCTGCGCGACGTCGACGCCCACCTGGACTCCATCACCTCCGACCTGCGCCGCCTCGCCGACGACCTGGGCTCCATGACCGGCACGTTCTTCAACGCCAACGCCAACCGCCTCAACCAGCTCGCCACGAAGATCGCGGTGGGCTCGATGTTCTTCCTCGTCTGGACGCTCGTGACGGGGTTCTTCGGGCAGAACTTCCAGTACCTGACCGACCACATCGACTCCAAGGGCGCGTTCTTCGCCTACGAGCTCGGCGCCCTGTTCCTGCCGACCATCGTGCTCGCGATCGTGCTGTACCGGAGACGGAAAGACTGGCTCTAGCACTAGGCTTCCCGCGCGATGAGCCTAGACACGAGTTCCGTCACCGAGATCGACGTCGAACCCGGCGAGCTGCCGGAGAAGATGGCCGCCTGGGTCATCCGCGAGGAGCGCCAGGGCGAGCCGATCGACGCCTTCCAGCTCGAGGAGATCGAGGTTCCCGAGCCGGGCGCCTTCGAGGTCATCGTCCGCGTCATGGCCGCGGGCGTGAACTACAACAACGTCTGGGCCGCGCTCGGCGAGCCCGTCGGCGTGTGGCGCTACGGCGACCACCCCGAGTACGGCCACCACATCGGCGGCTCGGACGCCTCGGGCGTCGTCTGGAAGGTCGGCGAGGGCGTCAAGCGCTGGAAGGTCGGCGACGAGGTCATCATCCACTGCAACATGGCGTCCTACGAGGACGTCGCGGTCACGGTCGACCCGATGACGGCGCCGTCCCAGCAGATCTGGGGCTACGAGACGACCTGGGGCTCCTTCGCCCAGTTCACCAAGGTCCAGGCCCAGCAGCTCATCCCCAAGCCCAAGAACCTGACCTGGGAGGAGGCCGCGTCCTACGGCCTCGTCTACTTCACCGCTTACCGCATGCTGATCACGCGCTGCAACATCCAGGCGGGCGCGAAGGTGCTCATCTGGGGCGCCGCAGGCGGCCTCGGCGTCTTCGCCAGCCAGCTCTGCAGGGCGGTCGGCGCGCAGGCGGTCGGCGTCGTCTCCACGGCCGAGAAGGGCGAGCTGGTCAAGCAGCTCGGCTGCGTGGACTACATCGACCGCAACGAGTTCAAGGGCATGATGCGCACGGGCGACGAATCCGCCGACGAGGAGAAGGAGCGCTTCAAGGCGATGCGCGCCTTCGACAAGCGCGTCAAGGAGATCCTCGGCGACAAGCCCGACATCGTCTTCGAGCACGTCGGCAAGGCCACGTTCCCGACCTCCGTGTTCACGGTCAAGCCGTTCGGCAAGGTCGTCATCTGCGCCGGGACGACCGGCTATCAGCTCGACTTCGACGTCCGCTACCTGTGGATGCGCCAGAAGGAGATCATCGGCTCGCACTTCGCCAACGCCTACAAGTGCAAGAAGGCCAACGACCTCATCGCCCAGGGCCTGATCCGCCCGGTGATCTGGCGCACGATGCCGTGGAGGGCGTCGGCGAGGCGCACCAGCTGATGCGTGACAACAAGCACTCGGCAAGATCTCGATCCTGGTCGGCGCCGAGTAGGAAGGCCTGGGCAAGTCCAAGGACGGCCCCGGCGCGGTGTACGCGGAGATAGGGTGAGGCCATGGCCGCGGTTCCGTCCACATTCCCTGGTACGCGACGGTCTTCCGCGGCGACCGGTTCGCCGCGGCGCTCCAGGAGACGCCCCGCTGGCGCTGGGCTAGGGGCGCCAGGACTCCGTGTACCGCTCGCGCGACGACCAGTACAAGTTCGTCCACACGACGAAGTCCGACGAGAAGATCGAGTGGGAGCGCTACTGGAACGGGCCCGAGTTCTGGACTGGCGCGCGCAGCACACGAGCTGGTACCAGGTCCCGGTCCTCTACGTCTGGAACGACATCGTCGCCAGCGGCGTGA
>CAVUFN010000027.1:0-42322 GCA_963740765.1 uncultured Solirubrobacteraceae bacterium
AGCAGCTGCTTGGGCGTGAAGATGACCAGCGGGCGCTGCTTGGCGACGCGGGCCTGGCGGCGCAGGAGGTGGAAGTACTGCGCCGGCGTGGTGAGGTTGGCGACGCGGATGTTGCCCTCGGCGGCGAGCTGGAGGAAGCGCTCCAACCGCGCGCTCGAGTGCTCCGGGCCCGACCCCTCGTAGCCGTGCGGGAGCAGCAGCGTCAGCCGCGAGGTCTGGCCCCACTTGGCCAGCGCGCTGATGATGAACTGGTCGATGATGACCTGCGCCGAGTTGGCGAAGTCACCGAACTGCGCCTCCCACAGGACCAGCGACTCCGGCGCCTCCATCGAGTAGCCGTACTCGAAACCGAGGCAGGCGACCTCGCTCAGCGGGGAGTTGTGCAGCTCCATCGGCGCGAGCGCGCCGGGCAGGTTCTGGATCGGCGACGTGCGCCGGCCCGTCTTGGCGTCGTGGAAGACGAGGTGGCGCTGGGAGAAGGTGCCGCGCTCGACGTCCTGGCCGGTGAGGCGGATCGGCGTCCCCTCGCTGAGCAGCGACGCGTAAGCGAGCTCCTCGGCGTGGGCCCAGTCGATGCCGCGCTTGGTCTCGGAGACCTCTCGGCGCTTGTCGAGCTGGCGCACGAGCTTCGGGTGGATCTCGAAGCCCTCCGGGACCTTGAGCAGGTCCTCGTTGAGCTGGATGAGCCGGTCCTCGGACACCGCCGTCTTGACCTCGGGGGACTGCGTGCGGTCGAGCTCGTAGCCGCCCGTGGGCTGCTCGGCGTGGGAGCTGGCCAGCTCCTCCTTGAGCTGGCGGTGGCGTGCGGCGAGGGCGTCCCAGATCTCCTGGCCGACCCCGTCGGATTCCTCCTTGGTCAGCGTCCCGTCGGCGACGAGCTGCTCGGCGAAGATCTCGCGCACCGGCGTCTTGCCCTTGATCTTCGCGGCCATCTCGGGCTGCGTGTAGGCGGGCTCGTCCGTCTCGTTGTGGCCCCAGCGGCGGTAGCCGATCAGGTCGATGACGACGTCGTGGCCGAACTCGGCGCGGTAGGCGAAGGCGAGGC
This sequence comes from uncultured Solirubrobacteraceae bacterium, assembly GCA_963740765.1. Taxonomy (GTDB): domain Bacteria; phylum Actinomycetota; class Thermoleophilia; order Solirubrobacterales; family Solirubrobacteraceae; genus DATLGB01. Next base: position 1,046 of record CAVUFN010000027.1, read on the forward strand.
GGGTGGCGGCGATGCAGGCGGCGACGTCGTCGGCGTTGACGTGGATGATCGGGACGTCGAAGCCCTTGGCGAGGTCGGAGGCCCAGCGGGTCGAGCGCGACTCCTCCGGATCGGTGGTGAAGCCGATCTGGTTGTTCTGGATGATGTGGACGGTGCCGCCGACCGTGTAGCCGTCGAGGCCCTGGAGGTTGAGCGTCTCCGAGACGACGCCCTGGCCCGGGAAGGCGGCGTCGCCGTGCAGGACGATGGGCATCGACGCGGCGTGGTCGATGTGGGTGTGCGGGCCCTGGCGGGTGGTCTGCACGGCGCGGGTGGCGCCGGTGACGACGGGTGCGACGTACTCGAGGTGCGACGGGTTGGACTCCAGGCGCACGATCAGCGAGCCGTCGCCGACCTGGTAGGTGCCCTGCGCGCCGTGGTGGTACTTGACGTCGCCCGTGCCGCCCTGCGGGATCGTCGTCACGGCCTCGATGTCGGAGGCGCCCTCGAACTCGCGGAAGATCGTCTCGTACGCGCGGCCGAGGTTGTGGGCGAGGACGTTGAGCCGGCCGCGGTGCGCCATGCCGAGCACGACCTCGCGCGCGCCCTTGTGGAACGCGAGCTGGATGAGCTCGTCGATCATCGGGACCGTCATGTCGAGGCCCTCGATGGAGAACTGCTTCTGGCCCAGGTAGGCCTTGTGCATGAAGCGCTCGAGCGAGTCGACCTGGGTGAGGCGGCCGAGCAGCGCCTTCTTCTCCTCGGTCGTCAGCGGGCTCCGGTACTCGCCGGACTCGATCGCCTTGCGCAGCCACACGCGCTGGCGGTGCGAGGCGATGTGCTCGATCTCGTAGGCGATCGTGCCGCAGTAGGTCTCGCGCAGGTGCGGGAGGGCGTCGGCGAGCGTCGCGCCGGGGACGCCGATGCGCAGGATGCTGGCCGGGATCCGGGACTGCATCTCCGCGGTGAGGCCGAGCGGCTCCGGGTCGAGCGCCGGGTCCCCCTCGGGCTCGGAGCCGAGCGGGTCCAGTCGCGCGGCGAGGTGGCCGTGGGTGCGGTGGGCCTTGACCAGCGAGGTCGCGGCCTGGACCGCCTGCAGCAGGTCCTCGTCGGGCGCGGAGCCGGTCGTCGTGGCACCTGTGTCGCGTGCGGTGGCCGCGGCGGCGGCGGGCGCGGGCGGCTGGGGAGCGGCGCCGATCGGGGCGCCGAGCGCCTCGAAGACCTGCTCGTAGAAGTTGTGCTCGCCCTGCAGGTAGGCCTCGACGGTCTGCAGGAACTGCCCCGACTCCGCGCCCTGGATGATGCGGTGGTCGTAGGTCGAGGTCATCGTCATGACCTTCTCGGCGCCGATCAGCGCGCCGATGTTGCCGAGGCCGACCGGGTAGGCGATCGAGCCCGTCGCGACGATCGTGCCCTGCCCGTTCATCAGTCGCGGGACGGAGGCGATGGTGCCGATCCCGCCGGGGTTGGTGAGGGAGACGTTGGCGCCGACGAGGTCGTCCGCGGTGAGCTTGTTCTCGCGCGCCCGGGCGATCAGGTCGCCGAAGGCGTCGAGGAACGCCTTGAAGGTGAGGCGGCCCGCGTCCCGGATGACCGGGACCATCAGCGTGCGCTCGCCCTTCTTGTTGGTGACGTCGACGGCGATGCCGAGATGGCAGGCCTCGTCGTCGATGAAGCCGGGCTTGCCGTTGGCCTCGACGAAGTGCCGGGCCATCACCGGCATCTCCTCGGTGGCGGCGCGGGCGATCGCGTAGGCGATCAGGTGCGTGAAGGAGACCTTGTGGCCGGCCTCCTTGAGCTGCTTGCGGCGCCCGTCGAGCGTGGTGACGGTGATCGTGCGGAACGAGGTCGCGGTCGGGATCTGGCGCGACTCGTCCATGTAGCGGGCGAGCGTCGCGGCGCCCCCCTTGAGCGCCGTGGCCGTGGGGCCGTCCTCGCCGCGGAGGACGTCCTCCTTCATGACGCGGCCGCCCGGGCCGGTGCCGGTGACGCGGCCGAGGTCGACGCCCTCGACGGCGGCGACGCGCTTGGCGACCGGGCTGGCCTTGACGCCGTCGCCGCCCGTGGCGGGCGCGGGAGCCGACTCGGCCGGCGCGGCTTCGGGCGCGGCCGGCGCAGTTGGCGCGGCGCCGTTGCTCGACGTCTTCATGCGGGCGACGACCTGGCCGACGGTGACCGTCTCGCCGACCTCGACGAGCGTCTCCGTGATCACGCCGGTTGCCGGTGACGGCAGCTCCGCGTCGACCTTGTCCGTGGAGACCTCGACGATGCCCTCGTCCTGGGTGACGCTGTCGCCGACCTGCTTGAGCCATTCGAGGATGACGCCCTCGCTGACCGACTCGCCCATGCTCGGCACGGCGATGTCGAGCTCCTTCTCCTCGGCCGGCTCCGGTGCGGCGGGCGCGGCGCCGTTGGCGCTGCTCTCGCCGGCGGCGATCTCGCAGAGGACGTCGCCGACGGCGATCGTGTCCCCCTCAGCGACGTGGATCTTGACGATCGTGCCCGCCGTGGGCGACGGGACCTCGGCGTCGACCTTGTCCGTGGAGATCTCGACGAGCGCGTCGTCGAGCGCGACCGAGTCGCCCTCCTGCTTCAGCCACTCCAGGACCGTTCCCTCGGTCACCGAATCACCCATCGCGGGCATGACGACCGGAACGCTTGTTTCCACAGCCACTGCGCTGTCCAGCCTACCTGCTCCGGCGCCTGTGCACGGCAAATCCCACGCTTCCGGCGAACGGGCCGATGCCGCCGACGACGGCGACCATGACGCCCAGCCACAACGGGATCGCCCGGCGGCGGACCGCCTCGAGGCACAGCAGGGACATGACGATCCACAGGACGCCGTGCGCCCAGCCGAAGACGGTCACCAGGTCGTCGTGCCGGTCGACGAAGGCGACGTACAGCAGGACGAGGTAGACGGCGGAGTGGAAGTAGGAGAGGTAGCGGAGCCTCACGACAGCAGCCGCGCCATGTGACCCAGCGCCGGGCTGGCCTCGGCCGGCCAGTCGTCGGGCTCCGGCGGCCACCACGCGTGGGCGTCGTGCTCTGGATCGCGGGCGATCGCGGCGTCGCTGGACACCCACACCGACCCGACCAGGAGGACGAGGCGGTTGGGCGTGCACACGAGCGCCTCGATCTGCGTGCGCTCGGGGGTCAGCGCCCACTCCTCGTGCAGTTCGCGGGTCAGGGCCTCGACCGGGTCCTCGCCGACCTCGACCGCCCCGCCGGCGCCCAGCGCCCAGCGCCCCGCCCAGGTGGCGACCCACGCGGCGCGCCGTCCCGCCAGCCAGCGGCCGTGCTCGTCGCGGACCACGCACTGCACCGAGATGGAGGCGAGCGCGTCGTCGCCGAGGCGCAGGCCCCAGCGCATCGGCTGGAGCTCCAGCTCGAGGCCGTCGCCCGTCCGGTGCGCTGCCAGCCGCGCTGCCAATCCGTCGTGGCTCGGGGAACCGCGGTCCTTCAGGGCACCGATGGCGGCGTCCGCTTCAGCCTCGGCCGCCGCGGTCGGCTCGAACGGGTCGTCGCGCCAAGTGGTCCGGACGGCTTCTGGCGCCCACGGTCCGCGGGCGAGGATGCCGGGTTCGATCGCCACCCTCGTCACGGTAGGCGAGCGCCGAACCCGCCCAAAGGTTGAATAATTCGAGTTCTTGACGGGTTCGAGACGGAGCGTGTGGGGATGGGGGTTCGACGAGGAGCCGGCGGCCGACGCGGTCGCCGGGTTCCGTGCGCACCTCGGCTTCGGGCGGGAGGAACTGGAAGCACCGACCCCGCCCGTCCTCTCGGAGCCTGAGCTCCCGGTTCCGCCCGAGCTCAAGGACTGCGCCTCCACCGACGCCTACGACCGCGCCCGCTGGGGGCTGGGCCGCTCGTACACGGACACGATCCGCGGCCTGCGCGGCGAGTTCGCCGAGGCGCCCGACTTCGTCGTGCACGCCTGGACCGAGGACCACGTCACCCGCACGCTGCAGTGGGCGACCGAGAAGGGCGTGACGGTGACGCCGGTCGGCGGGGGGACGAGCGTCGTCCGCGGCATCGGCGCGGGGACGATCGCGCTGCACCTCGGCGCCATGGACCGCGTGCTCGAGGTCGACCAGGTCTCGCGCGCCGCGCGCATCCAGGCGGGTGCGAGCGGGCCGCGGCTCGAGGCGCAACTCGCCGAGCACGGGCTGACCATGCGCTTCTACCCGCAGTCCTTCGAGCTCTCCACGCTGGGCGGCTGGATCGTCACGCGCGCGGGCGGGCACTTCGCCTCCGGCCCCACCCACATCGACGACCTGGTCGAGGGCGTCCGCGCCGTCACGCCGGGCGCGGGGGTGTGGCACTCGCGCCGCCTGCCCGGCTCGGGCGCGGGCCCGTCCCCCGACCGCCTGCTGCTCGGCTCCGAAGGAACGCTCGGCGTCGTCACCGAGGCGTGGGTCCGCGTCCAGCCCAAGCCGACCACCCGCCACGCGGCCACCCTCGAGTTCGACACGTACGAGCGGGCGGCCGGCGGTGTCCGCGACATCCTGCAGAACGGGCTGCGCCCCGCCAACTGCCGTGTGCTCAGTGCCGAGGAGGCCAGGCTGACGTTCGCGGGTGACACCGCGCTGCTGATCTTGTCCTTCGAGGACAGCACCGACGACGTCCTCGAACGCGCGACGGCGATCGCGGGCGGGAGGGTGAAGAAGAGCGGGGGCGGCTCGGGCGCCTGGCGCGACGCCTTCCTGCGCGCGCCCTACCTGCGCGACACCCTCGTCCGCATGGGCATCCTGTCGGAGACCTTCGAGACCGCGATCACCTGGGACAAGCACGACGCCTTCGTCGCCGACGTCCGCGGCACCACCGAGGCCGTCCTGCGCGAGCGCTGCGGCGACGGGCAGGTCACCGTCCGCATCACCCACGCCTATCCCGACGGCTGCGCGCCCTACTTCACCTGCCTGGCGCCCGTCGAGCGCGGCGCGGAGATCGAGACGTGGCAGGCCGTCAAGCACGCGGCATCGGAGGCGATCATCCGCGGGGGCGGCACCATCACCCACCACCATGCGGTCGGCCGCGACCACCGGCCCTGGTACGACCGCCAGCGCCCCGACCCGTTCGCGGCCGCCCTGCGCGCCGCGAAGGCCGCGGTCGACCCGGCCGGGATCCTGAATCCCGGCGTGCTGATCGACTGAGATCATGCCGTCGCCCCCTCACGCCGGGCGAGCTCGATGCCGCTGCGGCGACCCAGCGGGTCCTCCTTGAGCAGGGCGACCGCGAGGACGACGACCAGGCCGAGCGGCGCCGCGATCAGGAAGAGCTCGCCGATGCCGGTGCCGTACGCGTGGGGCGTTGCGTGTCCCGCGACGTGGGCGGCGAGGACGGTGCCGAGGAGTGAGACCCCGGCCGCGCCGCCCAGCGAGCGCGTGAACGCGATCAGCCCGCTCGCCGCGCCGACGTCGGTCCGCGCGACCGCGTTCTGGACGATCAGCACGAGGTTCTGCATCAGCATCCCGATGCCGGCACCGATCAGCAGCATGAAGCCGGCCAGCTCGACCAGGCTCGTCGTCTCGTCCATCGTGCCCATCAGCGCCAGGCCGGCCGCAAGCGAGACCGCGCCGCGGAGCATCAGCCGCTTGTAGCGCCCGGTGCGCGTGACCAGCCGCCCGGTGATCATCGAGGCGAGGAAGAGGGCGACCACCATCGGGATCGTCAGCAGCCCGGACTCCGTCGGCGAGAAGCCGCGCGCGACCTGCATGTACTGGGTGAGGAACACCGTGGTCCCGAACATCGCCACGCCGACCGACACGGACGCCAGCACTGCGAGCATGACGGTCCGCTCGCGCAGCAGGTGCAGCGGGATCAGGGGCTGCGGCGCGCGCCGCTCCGCGACGAAGAAGCCCACCAGCAGGGCTACGCCCAGCGGGACCAGCCAGACGGCGTCGCGCGCCGCCGACACCCAGATCAGCAGGCTCGACACCCCTGCGGCGATCAGCACGGCGCCCGCGTAGTCGAGCTGGACGACCTTGCGCTGGCGCGGCAGGTGCAGGGTGCGCTGGAGGACGACGAGGGCGACGATCGCGAACGGGACGTTGACGTAGAAGCACCAGCGCCAGCCGACCGTGTCCGTGATGACCCCGCCGAGCAGCGGGCCCATCACCGTGCCGAGGCCGAAGACCGCGCCGAGGTAGCCGGAGTAGCGGCCGCGCTCGCGCGGGGAGACGAGGTCGGAGAGGATGACCTGGACGAGGGAGGTCGGAGAGCTTGCCCCACACGGGCGTGCTCACCGTGAGGGCCAGCAGCGTCGCGGTCACGACCCACGTGTAGGTCGACTGGCCGCCCCCGAGGTCGGCGACGATCGTCGGCAGCGACGTGGAGACGACGGTGCTGGACAGGATCGCCACGAACAGGCCGAGCATCAGCCCGGACATCGCCTCGATCACCTGGCGGTGGGTCATGGCGCCGGGGGTCACTCGAAGGCCTCGTTCAGACGGGCCAGCCGTTGCGTGAGTGCCTCGAGATCGGCATCGGACCAGTCGTGCAGCACGCCGGCGAAGGCGTCGACCATGCGGCGGTGGGAGTCGAGCAGCACCGCGTCGCCGGCCGGTGTCGTCGTGAGCACCTGCGCGCGCCCGTCCTCCGGGTCGCGTTCGCGTCTGACGTAGCCCGCGGTGACCAGCGCAGTGACCTGGCGGCTCGCGACGGACAGGTCGACGGCGAGCCGGCCGGCGACATCGCTGACCCGGACCGGCCCGTGACGGTAGATCGTGCCGAGCGCGAGGAACCCCGGGCCGTCGAGCGACTTGAGCGCGTGACGCGCGATCTCGCGCCGGGCGGCGCCGAGCGAATAGAGCTCGCGCACGAGGGCTTCGACGGCGGTGACCGGTGGGGTGGCGGTGGGCATTGGTTGCGACAAGCAACTATATCAAGACCGGACCTCGGGTCCTCCGGTCATTCCGCCAGGGCGGCGAGGCGGTCGGCCAGGAACATGCGCTCGGAGTCGGTCGGCGCCAGGGCGAGCGCGCGCTCGTAAGCGGTGCGGGCCTCGGCGCGGCGCCCGAGGCGGCGCAGCACCTCGGCCCGGGTCGAGTGGAAGAGGTGGTACGAGTCGAGCGCGCCGAGGCGGCCGGCGGCCTCGACCGCGACGAGGCCCGCCTCCGGCCCGTGCGCCTCCGTGACCGCAACGGCGCCGTTGAGCCTGACCACGGGACTGGGATCGAGGCGGGCGAGCTCGCGGTACAGCCCGGCGACCCGGCGCCAGTCGGTCGTGCCCGTGGCGTGCTCGGCGGCGATGCGGGCCTGCAGCGCGAAGGCGCCGTCCCCGGCGTCCCGGAGCAACCGGCCCGCCTCCTCGATCTCGGCGGCGTCCCACCGCGAGCGGTCCTGATCGCCGAGCAGCACCGGCGTCCCGTCGGGGGCGAAGCGCGCCGCGCGCCGCGAGTCCTGCAGGAGCAGCAGGGCGAGCAGGGCGCGCGCCTCGCTTTCCGCCGGAGCGAGCACGGCGACAAGGCGGGCCAGCCGGATCGCCTCCCCGCACAGCTCGTCGCGCCGGCCGCCGTAGCCCTCGGTGAAGATCAGGTACAGCGTCCGCAGGACCGCCGACAGGCGCTCGGCCATCGCGTCGCGCGCGGGGACCTCGATGGCGATGCCCGCGCCGCGCAGCTTGGACCGCGCGCGGACGAGCCGCTGGGCCATCGCGCTCTCGGAGACGAGGAACGCGCGCGCCACCTCCGCGGTGGTGAGCCCGCCGACATGGCGCAGGGTCAGCGCGATCCGCGCCTCCGGCCCCAGCGCCGGATGGCAGCAGGCGAAGGTCAGCGCGAGACGGTCGTCGGGCCAGGCGTCGTCGGGGTCCACGGGAGCGGGCAGCGCCTCCAGCGCGCTCGCGTCGGCCAGCCGCCGCCGGCGCCGCAGCTCGTCCAGCGCGCGGTTGCGGGCGACGACGTAGATCCAGGCGGCGGGGTCGTCGGGCACGCCGTCGGCCGCCCAGCGCTCGACCGCCACGACGAACGCTCCCTGGACGGCCTCCTCCGCGAGCGCGAGGTCGCGCGTGGTGCGGGCGAGCGTCGCGACGGCCCGTCCCGACTCGCGCCGGAACAGGCCGTCCGCCACGCGCGCCGCGTGGGTCAGACCGGTTGTCCTGACGCGTCGAACTCCATGACCGGACGCACCTCGATACCGCCCGTCTCCGCGCCGGGGATCTGCGCGGCGATCGCGATCGCCTCGTCCAGCGAGGCGACGTCGACGACGTAGTAGCCGCCGAACTGCTCGCGGGTCTCGGCGAACGGGCCGTCGGTGAGCAGGCGCTCCCCGTCGCGGACGCGCACGGTGGTCGCGGTGGCGGTCGGCTGCAGCGCGGCGCCGTCGACGATCGCGCCGGCGTTGCGCTCGCCGAAGGCCTGGTAGCCGGCCATGATCCGGCCGATCTCCTCCGGCCCGGCGGTGTTCCAGAACGTCTCGTCCTCGTTGATGAGCAGTGCGTACTTCATGGGATACGGATGCCTCCTGTGTAGATGACTTGCATCATCCGGACGTCCGGGTGTCGCGGGCAACGACAGTCTGGCGCGTTGGCGCTCAGTGAGTGACGGGAACCGCGATCTCGCGGTCGGCGGAGACGGCCTCGACGATCTCCTCGTCGGCCTCCTCCTGGAGCCCACCCGGGCCGTCGGGCTCGGCGTCGCAGGTGACGCGCATCATCCCGGTGGCGACCTTCTCGTCGCCCATCACGGTGAGGCCGCAGATCACGTCGCCCTCCTCCCAGCCCATCCGCTCGATGTCGAACCAGTTGAGGTGGACGGCGTTGGCGGTCCCGCCGTAGGGGCACGACTTGTCGTGGTGCTCCTTGGCCTTGCAGACCGCCTGCATGTTCTTGGCGGAGGCGTCGACGCTCACGGTCCGTCAAGCGTAATCGCTCAGGGGGCGCTGATCCGCAGCGGGACGCCGAAGGCGCGCTCGAACAGCTCCGTCTGACGCTCGGCCATCCACTGGGCGAGCGTCACATCCTCGTCGGCACTCAGGCGCAGCGCGGCCGTCCCGCCGGCGACGGTCAGCACTGCCTCGCCGACCGTCTGGTCGCGGGCGCGCTCGAGCTGCTCGGACAGCCGCAGCAGCGCGGCCCCGCGGCGCAGCAGGTCCTCGTCCCCCTTGGCGACGAGGGGCTCGAGGTCGCCGAGCGACGGCGTGCCCTTGCGGTGGTAGCGGGCCAGCTGCGCCACCAGGGCGGTCTCGCGCGCACTGAACCCCGGCAGCCCGGCCGACAGGATCAGGTAGCGGGAGTGCTTGTGGTGGTCGTCGTAGTCGACCGCGGTCCCGATGTCGTGCAGCAGCGCCGCGGCCCAGAGCAGGTCGCGCTCGACCGGGTCGCCATCGTGCAGGCCCGCTTCCGCGAGCGCGTCCCACATCGCCGTCGTCAGCGTCGCCACGTGCTCGGTGTGGTCGAACTCCGGGTGGTACTGCGCGGCGAGGTTGTGCACGGACGCGCGCCGGACGTCGTCGAACAGCGGCGGGTCGGTCCCGGCCAGCAGCGTCTCGAAGAAGACGCCCTCGCGCAGGCCGGCCTCCGTCGCCTCGATCGCGTCGAACTCGCCGACGGCCATCACCGTGTCGATGACCAGCGCCGCGGCGAGGATGACGTCCTGCCGCCCCGGCTTGATGCCCTTGATCGAGCCGCGCTCGGCGGCGGGCAGCTCCATCATCGCCTCGATCAGCGCGCCGAGCTGCTTGCGGGTGACCGACACGCCCTGCACGCCGCCCAGGCCGGGCATGTCCGCGGCCGCCTGCGCGGCGGCGGCGAGGTTGCGCACCGCGCCGCCGACACCGACCAACCGGCCCCCGTGCGCCCCGGCCCCGGGCAGCCAGTCGGCCCGACCGCCCAGCTTCTTCTCCACGTGCCCGCGCAGCGCGCGCGCCTGCTTGGGCGACGTCGTCTTGCCCTCCAGGAAGCGCTCCGTCATGCGCACGGCGCCCATCCGCCACGAGCGCGCCTCCGTGGCCATCCGGCTCTCGACCCGCGACAGCTGCAGCGAGCCGCCGCCGATGTCGAGCGCGACGCCGTCGGCCAGCGTCGTCGAGTTGACCGCGGCCAGGTAGCCGTAGCGGGCCTCCGCCTCGCGCTCGAGCACCTCGATCTCCAGCCACGTGCGCCGCCGGGCCGCCTCGAGGAAGGCGGCCTGGTTGGAGGCGTCGCGGATCGCCGACGTCGCCACTGCGCGCACGTCGGTGATGCCGGTCGCGCGGCAGAAGTGCGCGTAGAGCTCGAGCATGCGCAGCGCGCGCTCCATCGGCTCGTCCCCCAGCTCACCGGACGCGTCCAGCCCCGCGCCGACCCGGACCGCCTCGTGGATCTCGTCCGTGCGCTTCCACCAGGCCCCGCGGCCCTCGCCCGACCAGGTGAACACCACGAGCCGGAACGAATTGGAGCCGAGGTCGATCACCGCCTGACGACGCTCGCTCACGGGGCAAGCGTACGCTCAGAACATGATCGTCGAGCGCTCCATGCGGGAGGACTACCTCTCCAACACCTACCTCGTTGCCGCCGCGGAGGGCGGCGAGGCGTTCTTCGTCGACGCCGGCGGCCCGGTGGCCCCGCTGATCGAGAAGGCGGACGAGCTCAACCTCACGCCGACGCACGTCCTGCTCACCCACCGCCACGGCGATCACGTCGAGGAGCTGGGCGACCTCCTCGAGCGCTGGCCCGACTTGCAGGTGCTCGCGCATCCCGACGAGGAGGTGCTCGGGGTCACCGGGAAGATGGAGGGCGGCCAGACGCTCGACGTCGCCGGCCTCGAGGTGGAGACGATCCACACGCCCGGCCACACCAGCGGCATGCTCGCCCTGGTGGTGGAGGGCAACGTCTTCACGGGCGACACGCTGTTCAAGGGCTCCGTCGGCGGCGTGCGCGCGCCGGGCTCGACCTCCTACGCCGACCTCAAGCACTCGGTCATGGACGTGCTGCTCCAGCTCCCGGACGACACCGTCATCCGCCCCGGCCACACCGACCCGTCGACGATCGGTGAGGAGAAGGCGTCCAACGCCTTCGCGCGGGTCTGGAGCGGCGCCGACCCCGAGGGCGACGAGACCGTCACTGTCTGGGACAAGGAGGCGACCCTCGTCCTCTGGGGCCCCGACTACGACGGCGGGCACAAGGCCTGGATCCGCTGGGCCGAGAACGGTGCCGACGACATCGTGGGCGGGTCGCAAGTGGAGCGTGGCTAAGGAGCGGATCCCCACCGGCCGCGTCGCCCGCACGGCGGCGATCGGCCGCCTGGCCGCCGGCCAGGGCGCGCGCCAGCTCGCCACCAGGACGGCCAACGTGGCGCGGTCCGACGAGCGCCGCCACGCCGCGCTCGAGAAGCGCCACATCGAGGCGGCCGAGCAGATCGTCACGGTCCTCGGGACGATGAAGGGCGCCGCCATGAAGGTCGGCCAGGTCCTCAGCTTCCTCGACGCCGGCCTCGTGCCCGAGGAGTACCGCGAGGAGTTCCAGCGCAAGCTCGGCGAGCTGCGCGACGCGGCGCCCAACGTCAGGTTCACCGACATGCGCAAGGTCATCGAGTCCGAGCTGGGGGAGAAGCTCTCGAGCGTCTTCTCGGAGTTCGACGCGGAGCCGATCGCCGCGGCGTCGATCGGCCAGGTCTACCGCGCGACGCTGAAGGAGGACGGGCGCGACGTCGCCGTCAAGGTCCAGTACCCGCGCGTGGCCGAAGCGGTCCGGGCCGACATGCAGAACCTCGGGATGATCCTGCGCGTCGCGCGCACGATCGCCCCCGGTCTCGACGTCAAGGCGGTCGGGACCGAGATCCGCGAGCGCATCCACGAGGAGCTCGACTACGAGCTCGAGGCCGCCAACCAGCGGACCATGGCGCGGCTCTACCGCGACCACCCGTTCATCCACGTCCCCGACGTCGTGACGTCGCTGTCGCGCGAGCGCGTGCTCGTCAACGAGTTCGTGGAGGGCGCGGGGTTCGAGGACGTCAAGGCGCGCGATCAGGCCACGCGCGACCGCGTCGGCGAGATCGTCTTCCGTTTCTACTTCGGGTCGATGTACCGGCACGGGCAGTTCAGCGGCGACCCGCACCCGGGCAACTTCCTGCTGCGCCCCGACGACACCGTCGCCTTCCTCGACTTCGGCCTGTTCAAGCACCTGCCGCGCGAGCTCGTCGACGTCGAGCTGGCCGCCCTGCGCGCCGGGGCCGAGCGCGACGCCGGCGCGCTCTTCGAGCAGTGGACGGAGATGGGGCTGCTGCGCCGGGCCGGCAAGGTCGACGCCGAGAGCGCGCTCAACCAGTTCCTCGATGCGACCTGGTGGTACCTCACCGACGAGGAGATCGAGCTGCACCCCGACGTCGCCGCGCAGGTGATGATCGACATGGGCGACCCGCGCTCCGAGCACTTCAACCAGATGCGGCGGGAGACGCTGCCCGCCGACCACCTGTTCGGCCGCCGCGTCGAGGTCCTCACCCTCGCCGTCATGTGCCAGCTGCGCGCGTCGGGCAACTGGTACCGCGTGGCCGGGGAGTGGATCTACGGCGCCGAGCCGGAGACCGCGCTCGGCCGCGAAGAGGCAGACTTCTACACATGAGCACGTTCTTCGACGTCTCCATCTCCGCCGACGGCTACCTCGCGGGGCCGCGACAGTCCGCCGACGACCCGCTGGGCCAGGGCGGCAGGCGGATCCACGACTGGGCGCTGACGCCGGAGCTGCAGACCGACCGCGACCGCGAGATCCGCGCCTCCCACGGTGCCGGTGTCGGCGCCGCCGTGATGGGGCGCAACATGTTCGGGCCCATCCGCGGCCCGTGGACGGGCGACTGGCGCGGCTGGTGGGGCGACACCCCGCCGTACGGGTTCCCCGTCTTCGTCCTCACCCACTTCGCCCGCGAGCCGCTGGAGATGGAGGGCGGGACGACCTTCCACTTCGTCACCGACGGCTTCGCTTCCGCGCACGAGCAGGCGGTGGCGGCGGCGGGCGACCAGCCCGTGCAGATCACCGGGGGCGGCAGCGCCATCCAGCAGGCGCTGCACGCCGGCGTCGTCGACCGCTTCATCCTGCACGTCTCCCCGCTGCTGCTCGGCCGTGGCGTCCGGCTGTTCGAGGGCGTGGACCCGACCGACCTGCGGATCGTGGAGACGGTCGGATCCCCGCACGTCACCCACGTGACGTACGAGCGGGCCTAGTGGTGCCTAGACCTCCTGGATCTGGAACAGCGAGGTGGTGCCGGGGCGGCCGGAGGGCAGCCCGGCGGTGATGCCCACGCGCGCGCCCGGCTCGAGCCAGCCCAGCTCGACCACGCGGCGGGCGCTCGCCGTGATCAGCTCCTCGGTGACCTCGTAGCGCGGCAGCGACGCGGCCTCCACGCCCCACATCAGCGCGCAGCGGCGCACCGTCTCGCGCCCGGGTGACAGCGCGTAGATCGGGACGTTGGGCCGGTGCGCGGAGATCAACCGCACGGAGCGGCCGCTCAACGTCGGGCACACGAGCGCGTCGAGGTCGAGCTCGACGGCGGCGCGGCAGGCCATGAAGGCGACGGTGTACGCGGGGTCGCGGCTGTCGCGCGCGACGCGCTGCTCGTTCCAGACCTCGTAGGGCGCGACGGTCTCGGCCCGCTCGGCGATCGAGGCCATCATCCGGACCGCGTCGACCGGATAGGCGCCGACGGCTGTCTCCTGCGAGAGCATCACCGCGTCGGTCCCGTCGAGGATGGCGTTGGCGACGTCGGCGACCTCGGCGCGGGTCGGCCGCGACGAGGCGACCATCGAGTCGAGCATCTGCGTCGCGGTGATCACCGGGCGCGCCATCGACCCCGCGCACGCGATCACGCGCTTCTGGACGAGCGGCACCTCCTCGATGCGCAGCTCGATGCCGAGGTCGCCGCGCGCGACCATCAGGCAGTCCGATGCGCGCACGATCTCCTCGATGCGCTCCACCGCCTGCGGCTTCTCGATCTTGGCGATCAGCGGCAGGCGGGTGTGACGGCGCAGCTCGGTGACCTCCTCGGCGCGGCGCACGAAGCTCAGCGCGACCATGTCCACCCCGATCCGCTCGCCCGTGCGCAGGTGTGCGAGGTCCTCCTCGGGGACGGACGGCAGGTCGGTCACCTCGCCGGGGAGGTTGAGGCCCTGCCGGGACGCGACCGCCCCGCCGATCTCGACGACCGCGTCGACCTCGCCCGCCTCGGGCCGGACCGTCGTCGTGCGCAGCCGGACGGCGCCGTCGGCGAGGTAGAGGATCTCCTCGGGCTGGATCGCCTGGGCGAGGCCGGCCCAGGAGATGTGCATGCGCTGCGCGTTCCCGTCGGCCGGGTCGGAGCCGCCGCACACGAAGGTGACCTGGTCCCCGGGCTTGAGCTCCGCCAGGTCCCCGACCAGCACGCCGATGCGCAGCTTCGGCCCCGGGAGATCCTGGAGGATCGCGACCTGGCGGCCCGCGCGGCCGGCGGCGTCGCGGACGCGCCGCGCCGTCTCGGCGTGCTCCTCGGCGCTGCCGTGGGAGAAGTTCAGCCTCGCGACGTCCATCCCGGCCTCCACGAGCCGGACGAGCACCTCGGGGTCGCGCGAAGCGGGCCCGATGGTGGCGACGATCTTCGTCCGGCGCTTCACCGCCGCGAGGCTACCCGTGGCGGAGCTCGACCGTCCGGGTGACCCGCTCCCGGCCGGCCCGGACGGTCACCCGCAGCGGTCCGCGACTCGCCCGCGCCCGCAGCCGCGCGGCGAAGGTGCGCCGCGGGCTCGCGCTCACCACCCGGCGCAGCAGCCTGCCGTGGGCCGCGAGTCGGATGACCACGCGCTCGGGCCGGTCGAGGCGGACGCGGACCATCAGGCCGCGGCGCAGCCCGGCGGAAGTGGTCGCGCGCGCGACGGTGACCCGGGGGGAGAAGCCGCCGCCCCGCTGGCGGGCGAGGAGGAGGACCGCCGAGCCGCCGTCGCAGGTCGCCCGCACGCCCCCCGCGCAACCGATGCCGGCGGTGACCAGCTTGCCCGAGTGCTGGAGCGCGCCCGCCGTGGCCCGCGCGACCGGGTAGGCGGGCCACCCGATCTCGACGAGGCGCTGGGCGCGGCCGTCGCCGTCCAGGCGGGCGGTCAAGAACGCGTAGCCGCCGCCGTGGCCGACCTGCCCGATCAGCCACGCGCCGCCCGCGGGGTCGGCGCGCACGTCGTTGGCGACGGCGCCGTCCCCGGCCGCGATCAGCCGCGAACGGATGCGCCCGCGCGGTTCGGACCGCAGCACGGCCAGGGTCTGGAGGCCGTTGGGAAGGAAGCCGGCGCCGGCGGCGAGGAAGCCGCCGCCGGGCAGCGCTGTGAGCGCGTTGGCGAAGGACGACGCGGCGCCGACCCGGTGCTCGGCCGCACCGATCAGCGCGCCGGTGGGGGTGGTGGCCAGCTCCGCGAAGCGGAAGGTGGCGCCGTCCGCGGAGTCGCCGGCGATGCCGGCGGCAATCGGGCGCCCGCCGGGCAGTACGGCGAGGGCGAGCCCGTAGCCGTAGCCGCCGGGGCCGCCGAGCGTGACCCCGCCGGTGCCGAAGGTCGCGTCGAGCTCTCCCGCCGCCGTCACGCGCGCCACGGCGATCCGGGGCACCCCGGCCGCGTCCACGGCCTGCCCGGCGAGCAGCAGGGTGCCCGCCGGCCCGGGCTCGATGTCCCCGGCCTGCGCGTAGCTGGACCCGGCGGAGAGGAGCGCGATGCCGTTGCTGCCGAAGCTCGGGTCCACGGCCCCGCCGACCGTGTAGCGGACCAGGGCGAAGACGTCGCGCCCGCCTCGGCGCGCGACGCCCGCGGCGACGATGCGACCGTCCGCCTGGACGAGGACGTCGAGCGCCTGCGAACGGCCGCTGCCGACCGTGGTCGTGACGATGCCGCCGTCTCCGAACTCGGGGTCGAGCCCGCCGTCGGGGGTCAGCCGCGCGACCCGGAAGCTCGTGTCGCCGCCGTCGAGGCAGGTGCCGTCCTCGTTGCCGTCGCAGCGGTAGCCGGCGACGACGATGCGGTCGGCGCGGTCGATGGCCACCGCCCGCGGCGTGAACGACCCGAGCGCGGGCACCGCGACTCGCCCGTCGCTGCCGAAGCTCGGGTCGAGGTCCCCCGGAGCGGCCTGGGCCGGCGCCGCGAGGACGGCGGCGAGCACCAGGCTGAGACACGCCTTCCTCACGGAGCGGGGAACGCTACCGGCGCGCCGTCGGCCAGCAGCCGGCCGCCGTCGCGGAGGTCGCAGATCAGGTCCCAGTGGACCGCGCTCTCGTTGACTCCCCCCGTCTCCGGATACGAGCGCCCGAGCGCGAGGTGCACCGTGCCGCCGATCTTCTCGTCGAGCAGGATCACCCCGGTCGGGCGGTCCAGACCGGTGTTGGTGCCGACGCCCAGCTCGCCGAGGCGGCGCGCCCCGGGGTCGGTCGCCAGCGTCTCCTGCAGGTAGGCGTCGCCGCGCTGGGCGCGCGCGGCGACGACCTCGCCGTCGCGGAAGGTCAGCTCGACGCCGGCGACGTCGACGCCGCTCGGCGCGCTCGGGACGGTGAAGCGCACGGTGCCGTTGGCCGAGGCCTCGTGCGGGCCGGTGAAGATCTCGCCGGACGGCATGTTCCGCTTGCCGTCGGAGTTCTGCCAGGTGCGGCCGGTGACGTCGAGCGTCAGGTCGGTGCCGGGCGCCTCGATGCGGATCTCGCGCGCCGCGCCCAGCGTCTCGATCAGCCGCGCCTGGCGCTCGCGCAGCGCGCCCCAGGCCGCCACGGGATCCGGCCGGTCCAGGAAGAGCGCCCGGCCGACCAGCGCCGCGAACGCCTGCGTGCCCATGCCGGCCTGCTGCGCGAGCGCGGGAGTCGGGAACAGCGTGACGTTCCAGCGGCGGTGGGCGCCCGCCTCCCGCAGCGGCGCGCGGGCCCGCGCCGCCCGGGCCAGCAGTGCCGGGTCGGCGCCGGCGAGCGCGTTGGTGTTGGTGGGCGAGATGACGCGCACGGTCGCGTCCGTCGTCTCCGCCTCCAGGCGCTCGAGCGGCGCGATGCCGCCGAGCACGACCGCCTCGTCGAGCGCGACCCGCATCAGCGGCCAGGCGTCGCGGTCCAGGATCTCGCGCTGCAGCGCGCGCAGGAGCGGGGCAGCGGCGACCGTCCCGCCGACCACGACCTGCTGGCCGGCCTGGACGTCGAGGCAATAGCCCGCCAGCAGCCGGGCGTGGGCGGCGGCGTCGTAGCTCACGGGGCGGGCAGCTCCGGGAAGTGCTCGGCGACGTGCGCGCGCAGCTGCTCGCGGATCCAGGCCCGCTCCTCGGGAGTGGCGAAGCGGAAGCGCGCGAGCAGCTCGGACTGCTTGGTCAGCGGCTCGGCGCCGGCGATCGTCCAGCTCGCGACGAGGCGCTCGAACAGGAACTCGACCCGGCGCGCCCACGCGTCCTCGCGCACGCCGCCGATGTCCGCGTAGGCGGTCCGCGTCTTGGGCGTCATCGCCCCGCGCAGCACCAGGACGTCCTCCCCGTCGCCGTAGGTGACGTCGGGCGCGCGGAGCTTCTCGGAGGATCGCTGGCGACGGCGGGCCATGTCCCGCAGAGTACGTTCACGGGCGATGGCGAAGCCGACCCAGCGCGTCGTGGGACGTGGTGAGCGCGTCCTCCCCGGCCTGTGGCGGCTGCGGCTCCCGCTGCCGTGGCCCGGCGTGCCGCACTGCAACGCGTGGGCGATCGCGGCGGGCGACGGCGTGGTCCTCGTCGACACCGGCGCGCACGAGCCGGGTTCGATCGGCCACCTGGAGCGCGCTCTCGACCAGGTCGGGCTGCGGGTCGAGCACATCCGGCTCGTCGTGTGCACCCACGCGCACGCCGACCACTGCGGGCAGGCGGCGACGATCGCCGCGCGCACGGGCTGCGAGGTCTGGATGCACCCGCGCTCGGAGCATCTCTTCCAGACCGTCGAGGACCCGGAGGCGGTGTTGTCGCGGCGCCTCGAGGTCGCCCGCCAGTCCGGCGTCCCGTCCGAGCCGCTCACCCGCTGGGCCGAGGCCCGGCGTGCGTCGGGCCCGCTCGTGCAGCTGCCGCTGCACGTCGACCGCGACCTCGTCCCCGGCGTCGAGCTGCAGACCGACCTCGGCACCTGGCAGGTGGTGGAGACGCCCGGCCACGCGCCCTCGCACGTCAGCCTCCACCAGCCCGACCGGCGCCTGCTGCTGTCGGGCGACCACCTCCTCGGCCGGGTGTCGCTGTACTTCGACGTGGGCTGGACGCCCGATCCCGTCGGCGAGTTCCTCGAGGGGCTCGACCGCGTGGAGGCACTGGACGCACGGCTCGCGCTCTCCGGGCACGGCCGCCCGTTCACCGACGTCCGCGGCCACATCGATGCCAACCGCGCGCTGGTCGCCAGGCACCTCGACAGCGTCCGCGCCGCGCTGGCCGAGGGTGACGAGACCGCCTTCGGGCTCGCGCCCAAGGTGTTCGGGGACGCGTTCGGCGAGGCCACCGGCGCGTGGCTGTTCACGGAGACGATCGCGTTCCTCACCCACCTCGAGCAGCGCGGCGAGGTGCGGCGAACCGACGGCGATCCGGAGCATTGGGCCGTAGCCTGAATCCCCAGCGATGCGCATCGACGAGATCCTCACCAACCTGGGGCGGCCCGTCTTCTCCTTCGAGTTCTTCCCGCCCAAGACCGACCAGGGCGAGCGCAACCTGATGGAAGCGCTCGAGGCACTCGGGCCGCAGCAGCCCGACTACGTGTCCGTGACCTACGGCGCCGGCGGCACCACGCGGGACAAGACGCTGGACATCGTCAAGCGCATCAAGGCCGACTTCGGCATGGAGGCGATGGCGCACCTGACCTGCGTCAACGCCACGGTCGACGAGCTCAGGCGCACCCTCGACGAGATGGCCGAGGCCGGGGTCGAGAACGTCCTGGCGCTGCGCGGCGACCCGCCGCAGGGCGAGGAGCGCTGGACGAAGACCGAGGGCGGCTTCGAGTACTCGACGGAGCTGGTCACGATGCTCGCCGCCGACTACGGCTTCGCCATCGGCGCGGCGGCGTTTCCGGAGACGCACATCCACGCCACCTCGCCCGAGGACGACCTGCGCTTCCTCAAGGCCAAGGTCGACGCCGGCGCGCAGTTCCTGATCACCCAGATGTTCTTCGACGACCGGTACTACTTCGAGTTCGTCGACCGGGCGCGCGCCGCCGGCATCGACGTCCCGATCATCCCCGGCGTGATGCCGATCCTGTCCTCGGCCGGCATCAAGCGCATGACCGAGCTGTCGGCGGCCAAGCTGCCCGCGGGCCTGGTCCGCGAGCTCGACGCGCGCCAGGGCGACGACGAGGCCGTGGCCGAGCTGGGCGTGTCCTACGCCACGCTGCAGGCGTCCGACCTGCTCGCGGGCGGCGCGCCGGGCATCCACTTCCTGACCCTGAACCGATCGCCCGCCACGCGGGCGATCCTGTCGGCGCTCAAGGTGTTCGAGCCTTGGAGGGCTCCGGCAACGGCGTAAGCGGCACCAGCCCCTCCCGCAGGGCCAGCACGCCGAGCTCGGTGCGGTTGCCGCACCCGCTCTTGCGCATCGCGTTGGTGACGTGGGTGTGCACGGTGCGGGGGGAGACCACCAGGCGCCTGGCGATCGCGTCGTTGGAATGACCCTCGGCGATCAGCCGCACGACCTCGACCTCGCGCGGCGTCAGGGTCAGCGTGCGGATCTGGGCGAGTGGGGTCGCCTCCGGCGCCGGCGGGCCCGCGAGCATGCCGCGCGCGTAGATGCGGAAGATGCCGGCGAGCACGCCGAGCAGGATCAGCAGCTCCACGACCGTCGGGATCGAGGTGTCGTCCTCGCCCTCCTCGACCACGAACGGGTGGAGCGCGCCGGTCTCCTGCAACACCACGATCGGCAGGATCACCACGACCCCGGCGGCGACCGTCGCCTGCGCGCCGCGGCCGCCGAGCAGGGTCGCCGCCAGGGCAAGGGTCAGCGCGCTCAGCATCGCCCACATCGGGTGGTCGGACCCGTCCGTGACCAGCAGCATCACCGTCAGCCCCGCGTACAGGACGACGAGGGCGATGGACGCCTCCCGCTCGCGCCCGGCGAACGCCGCGCGCCGCAGCCCGTAGAAGGTCAGTCCGACCGCCGCGTTCACGCCGATCCAGGGCAGCACACCCGTATCACGGCTGCTGACGAAACTGGTCAGCTGGACGACTGCGGTGACGACCGACAGCCCGACCATCAGGCCGAGCACCGCCGTCAGAACCGCCTTCCGGCGGGTCGGTTCCTGCCCCGAGCTCAAGATCGGCAATAATACGGATGGCGCTATGGACCGTCAGTCGATGTTCTTTTGCGTCAGTGGATCCGACGTTGGAGGAAGCGACCTTCCGCGGTGCTCGCAGCGGCGAGCACCTGCACATCTCCGCCGGCGGCGTGACGCTGGTCGCCGACGGTGAGCGCCGGTGGCACGCGCCGTTCAGCGACATCCGGTCCGTGCTCGCGGTCCGCCGGGTACGCGAGCGCTTCGTCGACGACGCCATTCACATCTGCACCCGCGACGGCCGCGACCGCCACTTCCTCGTGGCCAGCACCGCCGTCCGCGACGACTACGGGGCGGAGTTCTCCGAGGCCGTCGCGGACGCCGTCGCCACCTCCGTGCGCCGCGCGGCCGGCCTCGCCTGAGCCGGCTCAGGCCGCCGGCGGCTCGATGTCGAGCGCGTGCGCGACGCGCGGCGAGCCGTGGGAGTCCCAGGCGACGTCGACGACGTCGTTGCGGGCGTAGCTGCCGATGCCGAAAGCGCCCCAGAACCACTTCCAGAACCCGAGGCGGCCCTCCTTGACGAGCGGGCGCGAGAACAGCAGCGCGCCGCCGGTGACCTCGTAATCCCGGCGGGCTTCCTGGCGGACGCCGTTGACGTACAGGTGAACGGGGGGGTAAGACCGGGCGGGAGGGGGACGCGCCACCGATCCATTGGGAGACACCGTAAGGGGGCCTGGCGCGGGCCTGCCGGGGTCCGGGCGACAGGTCTCCGCCACCCCTGGCCGTA
Organism: uncultured Solirubrobacteraceae bacterium; assembly: GCA_963740765.1. GTDB lineage: Bacteria > Actinomycetota > Thermoleophilia > Solirubrobacterales > Solirubrobacteraceae > DATLGB01. The sequence goes on from CAVUFN010000027.1 coordinate 21,956, forward strand.
TCGTCCGGCGCCGGTGCCCGACTACGAGATCCGCCGCTCCGCCCGCGCGCGCCGCGTGCGCGTCACCGTCCATCCCGACCGCCGGGTCGAGGTGGTCCTGCCCCAGCGGGCTCCGCAGCGGGCCGCGGCGTCGGCCGTGGAGCTGCGACCGTGGATCGACCGGCGGCTGCGCGCGCTCGATGCCGTGGACGCCGAGCTCGAGCGCGGGCGGGCGCCCAATACCGTCGCTTTCCTCGGCACGGACCTGACGCTGGTGCCGCAGGCGGGCCGGACCCGGGTGCACCGGCGCGGCGATCTCCTCCTGGTCCCGGCCACCGACGGCACCGCGGCGCTCGAGCGCTGGTACCGGCGCCAGGCCCGGACGGTCATCGCCGCCAAGCTGGATGCCGCCACCGCCCGAGCGGGCCTCACGTACACCGGGCTGACCATCCGCGGCCAGCGGACCCGCTGGGCGTCGTGCTCCTCGGCGGGCGCGATGTCGTTCAACTGGCGGCTCTTGCTCGCACCGGAGGCCGTGCTCGACTACGTGGTCGAGCACGAGGTCTGCCATCTCACCCACATGGACCACGGCCCAGGCTTCCGCGCGCTGATGGCCGAGCGCGTGCCCGACCACGCGCAGCACTCGCGCTGGCTGCGCCGCTACGGCTCGGCGCTGACGCTCGCGGCCCCGAGCGCGCGGCGCAGCGCCGCGTAATCGCTCTCCCCGCGCTCGACCTCGACCAGCCGGCGCCGGAAGCGGCCGGTGTAGGCCTCCACGGAGCCGTCGCCGCGGACGTCGACTCCGCCCGCCGCTCCGCGCGGGCCGCGCACCTCCACGCGCGCCTGCACCTGCACGACCGGGTCGTAGGTGCGCCGCGCCACCTTGATGGCGGACCACCGCGAGCCGTTGGCAAGGGCGCGTGCGTTCTCCTCCAGAGCATCCAGGGCGGCGCCGGCGTCCGGAAAGGTCCGTTTCTCGACACGTCCGTCAACGCGCATGGTCAAGCGCCACGACACCGCCTTTAGGGTACGCAGAATCCATGCACTCCACACGCACCGCCCTGGCCGCGGCGCTGGCGCTGCTCGCGCCGGCCTCCGCCGCCAGCGCCGCCACCCTGACCACCGCTCCCTGCGTCATCGAGTCGCTGCCGATGACCATCCAGGGCGCCGGCTGGGGGCCCGGCTCGTCGTGGAACGTCCAGACAACCAATCCGAACAACCAGATCTACGACTACGGGACCGCTGATCCCGCCGGCAACTTCACGTCGACCGCCGAGCGCGCCCCGATCGTCGTCGGCGACACCCTCAAGCCGGTCACCTTCACGCTCACGGGCCAGCAGGACCGGCAGGACGTCGCCTCCACCACGTTCCAGGTCGTCGACTTCCTGGTCAAGCCCAAGGACCCGAGCGGCAAGCCGAACCGCAAGACGCGGTGGCGCTTCGCGGGCTTCATCCCCGGCCAGCCCATCTACGTCCACGTGAGCCGCAAGGGCAGGACCCACACGCAGCGCGCCGGCGTGGCCTCGTCGCCGTGCGGGACGCTCAGCAAGCGCCTCAACCGCCTCCCGGCGTGGCCGAAGCGCAAGATCGCCTACGGCAGGTACAAGATCGCGATCGACAACCGCAAGCGGTACGCCAAGACGGACGGCTCGTACCCGCAGTACACCGCCCGGATCACGATCTACAAGACCTACCGTAGACGGCCGGCCGCGGCGGCGACCAACAACTGCTCGACCCCCTCCGGCGGGAGGGGGCGGGCGAGCAGGAAGCCCTGGGCGAGAGGACAGCCCTCGTCGGCGAGGAAGCGCCGCTGCGCCTCCGTCTCGACGCCCTCGGCGACCGCGGTCCGGCCCAGCGCGCCCGACAGCCGCAGGATGGCGGACACGAATGCGGACGCCTCCCGGTTGTCGGGCACCTCGCGCATGAAGGCGCGGTCGATCTTGACGGTCTCCACCGGCATCTCGCGCAGCCGCGAGAGCGACGAGTAGCCCGAGCCGAAGTCGTCCAGCGCGAGCTTGAGGCCGAGCGCGTGCAGCGCCCGCAGGATCGCCTCCGACTCCGCGGGTCCTCCATCGTGGTCGACTCGGTCAGCTCGGCGGTGAGCCGCTGCGGGTCGGCGCCCGTGCGCTGGAGGTGCGCGGCGACGCGGTCGGCGAAGTCCAGGCGGCGCAGCTGGCGCGGCGAGACGTTGAAGGAGATCTGCGGGTCGAGCCCGAGCTCCGCCCAGCGGACCTGCTGCTCGCAGACCGCGCCGACGACCCAGTCGCCGATCGCCTCGATCAGGCCCGTCTCCTCGGCCAGCGGGATGAAGTCGCCCGGCGGGACCATGCCGCGCTCGGGGTCGTGCCAGCGCAGCAGCGCCTCGACGCCGATCAGCTCGCCGCGGCACACCTCGAAGATCGGCTGGTAGTGCAGGAGGAACTCGTTGCGGGCCAGCGCGCGCCGCAGGCGGGTCGAGCCCTCCAGGCGCTCGCGCCGGTCGACGGGACCGCGGGGCTCGTAGACGCACCAGCCGCCACGGGCGACGTTCTTGGCGCGGAACACGGCCGCGTCGGCGCGCTCGAGCAGGTCCTGGGCGGTGGCGGAACCGCCGGTGCACATCGAGAGGCCCATCGAGCACTCCAGCGAGAACTCCGCGCCGTCGATGCGGAAGGCGCCTGCAGGACGGCGGCGATGCGGGCCGCGGTCTGCTCGGCGACCGCCATGACCTGGTGCGGCCGACGTCGGCGATCAGCAGCAGGTACTCGTCCGTGCCGGGGCGGGCGAGCAGGTCGGTGCTGCGGGTGGCCTCGCTGAGCCGCCCCGCGAGCGCGGCCAGGACGCGGTTGCCGACATGGAAGCCGAGGGAGTCGTTGACGAGCCGGAACGCGTCGACGTCGACGTGGATGAGGGCGACCCCGGTGCCGGCCCGGCGCGCCCGCGCGAGCGACAGGGTCAGGTGCTCCTCCAGCAGCGCGCGGTTCGGGAGGCCGGTCAGGGGGTCGCGGAAGGCCAGCTCGAGGCCGCGCTCACGCTCGGCCGCGAGCTCCCTGCGCAGCTCGGCGACCTGCAGCCTGGCCGTGTCGAGTTCGTCCGAGACCTGCTCTCCCACCCGTCCCTCATCGGCGGGTGGGAGGCGCGACTTGAAGCTGCCTAGCGGTCCTCGACCGGCACGTAGTCGAGCTCCCGGCCGCCCGCGTACACCTGGCGCGGCCGCGCGATCTTGGTCTCGGAGTCGGTGACCATCTCCAGCCACTGGGCGATCCAGCCACTCGTGCGCCCGATCGCGAACATCACGGGGAACATCGAGGTCGGCAGCCGCAGGGCCTCGTAGATCAGGCCGGAGTAGTAGTCGACGTTCGGGTACAGCTTGCGCGACGTGAAGTAGTCGTCGTCGATCGCGCGCTTCTCCAGCTCGACCGCGATCTCGAGCTTGGGGCTCTTGCCCATCACGTCGAGGACGTCGTCGAGGTGCTTCTTGATGATCCGCGCGCGCGGGTCGTAGTTCTTGTAGACCCGGTGGCCGAAGCCCATCAGGCGCTCGTCGCCGTTCTTGACGCCCTTCAGGAAATCCGCGATGTTGTCGACGGACCCGATGCGCTAGAGCATCCGCAGCGCCTGCTCGTTGGCACCGCCGTGCAGCGGGCCGTAGAGCGCGGCGACGCCGGCGGCTACCGAGGAGTACGGGTCGACCTGGTCGAACCGACGAAGCGCACGGCCGAGGTGGACGCGTTCTGCTCGTGATCGGCGTGGAGGATGAAGAGGACGTCGAGCGCCTTCTCCAGGCGCGGGTCCGGCTCGTACTTGAGCTCGGTCATCTTGTACATCATCGAGAGGAAGTTGCCGGCGTAGGACAGGTCGTTGTCCGGATAGACGTACGGCTGCCCCATGCTGTGGCGGTAGGCGAACGCGGCGAGGGTGGGGACCTTCGCGAGCAGGCGGATGACCTGCAGGTTGCGGATCTCCTCGTCCTTGATGTTGGTCGCCTCGGGATAGAACGTCGACAGCGCGCCGGTGCCCGCGAGCAGCATCCCCATCGGGTGCGCGTCGTAGCGGAAGCCCTGCATGAAGTCCTTGACGTTCTCGTGCACGAACGTGTGGATCGTGATGTCGTGCACCCACTGGTCGAGCTCGAGCTTGTTCGGCAGCTTGCCGTGGATGAGCAGGTAGGCGACCTCGAGGTAGCTGGCTCTCGCACAGCTCCTCGATCGTGTAGCCGCGGTACTCCAGCACGCCCGCGGCGCCGTCGATGTAGGTGATCTCCGACCGGCACGACGCGGTGTTGGTGAAGGCCGGGTCGTAGGCCATCATCCCGAAGTCGTCCTCGTCGACCTTGATCTGGCGGAGGTCCATCGCCTTGATCGTGTCGTCGGTGATCGGGACCTCGTAGGTCTTGCCCGTGCGGTTGTCAGTGATCGAAAGCGTGTCGTCGGCCATGCCCCGTGCGAAAGCGATCGGTGCTGCCATAGCCGATTATCGAGCAGACGCGACGGCCGCCTCCGGCGTGGCCGCGCTGCCCGGGAGCGCGGCCCGGCCGTGCCAGGTTGCCACCTCGTAGCTCTTCGCGAGGTCGGACTCGAGGCGTCCCCCTCCTGCTCGAGCCCACCCGGCACGTCGGCCGGCTTGGCCCGGTAGACCGCACGCTCCGACGGCTCGCCGACCTGCGAGTAGTCGAGGGTGTCGGCGACGACGCCACCCGTGTCGACGTCGGACAGCTCGCGGGCGGCCTTGACGATGCCCTCGCGCGTCAGGTCCTTGTTGTCGCAGGCCTTGTCGAGGATGTCGTGCATCGGCTGCCCCTGGACGAAGCCGAACTGGACCGCGCCCTTGGGGGTGTCCTTCGGGTGATCCTTGGTGTACTGGTCGGAGATCTCCTTCGCCGCCGCGTTCTTCGGAGTTGAACGGCGCGATGGAGGCGACGATCAGGGCGTTGGCCTTCAGCGCCGGCGCGGCGGGGGACTCCAGCACGGCCGGGTCGAAGGTCGGGTTGTTGCCGACGATCGGCACGGTGGAGGCCCTTCGAACGCGGCGACGCCGGCCTCGGAGGCCAGCTGCATCAGGGCAGTGGTCATGCCGATGGCCTTCACGCCGGCGCGCTTGAGCGCGGCGACCTGGCCCGACATGTCCTCGTCGGAGGCCTTGATCTTCTGCTCGACGACCGTCATGCCGTTCTCCTCCGCGAACGCCTCGGTGCCCTGGAGGCCGTTCTCGCCGTACTCACCCTCGAAGTAGACCTGGCCGATCTTGTCGCCCTTGGCGATCTTGCCGTCCTCAAGGAGCAGCTTGGACAGGCCGTTGATCATCTCGATGTCGTACGAGGCACCGATCTCGATGATGAAGTCGTTGGACAGCAGGGACGACGGCCCACGCCGCGAGCAGCAAGACCGTGGGGTTGGACTCCAGGGAGGGCAGGATCGCCGCAGTGATCGGGGAGCCCAGCAGCTGCTGGAGCCCGGCCACCTTGCTCTGGAGGTCGCGGTACTGGACGACGGCCTTCTGCGGGTCGTAGCCGTGATCCTTGGTCACGAACTTGACGGTGCGGTCGCAGACCTTGCCGCCCTCCTGCTTCCAGTACTGCTGCGTGCCCTGCACGATCGGCTTCGCCAGCGGAGCGAACACGCCGGAGAGATCGGTGAGGTACCCGAGGGTGATGGAGTCGGCGGTCACGCCCGGGCCGGTCTTGACCCCGCCGGAACTGCCGCCGGAGGACAGAGTCGGAGCCCTTCGAACCACAGCCCGCGACGGGTACGGCGAGCAGGGCCGTGGCTGCGAGCCAGGTGGCGAGTGTTCTGGGGGGACGCCTCATGTGATGCTCTCCTTGGGTTGCGGCGGGCGTTTGGCGGGACACGCCGGGTAAGGCCCGCCAGCCCGCCCCGCGCGAAGATGAGCACGGCGACGACCGCCGCGCCGTAGAGGAAGCGGGCCGCGTCGCCTGACTGCAGCCCGCTGCCACCGGGATCGTCCACGATGGGCAGCGACCCGGCGTACTTGTTGAAGATCAGTGGGAGCGCGGTGATGAGCACGCCGCCGGCGACGGCGCCGCCGATGGATCCGAGCCCGCCGATGACGATCATCACCAGGAAGTCGATGGAGACGAGGAACCCGAAGGACTCCGGCACGATGCGGCTGAAGGCCAGGGCGAGGAAGACGCCGCCCAGGCCCGCGTACATCGAGGAGACGGTGAACGCGGCGGCCTTGTAGAGGGGGACGTTGACGCCCATGACGGCGGCGGCCGTCTCCGAGTCGCGCACGGTCTGCATCGCGCGGCCCGGGCGGCTGGCGGACCAGGTTGCGGGCGTACCACCATGCGAGCGCGAGCAGGACGAGTCCCAGGTACCAGAGCCGTTCCAGCTGGCCGAACGGCACCCCGAAACCGATGAAGTCCGTCGGATCGCCGTTGGAGAAGCTGGAAGCCGAACAGGGAGAAGGGCTTCGGCGTTGCGGCCGTTGAAGCCGCCCGTGACCTTCGACGCGTTGAAGAGGATGTGCTGGCCGATGAAGACGAGGGCCGATGGACGCCGAGTCCCAGGTAGATGCCGCGCAGCCGGCCGGCGATCGGGCTGAAGAGGGCGCCCGCGACCCCGGAGAGCAGCGTCGCGCCGGGATCATCGCCACGATCGGCGGCAGCCCCAGTCCGCTGGGCTGGCTGGCCGCCAGCGGGGGCGTCGGGGGCGCGGGCGCCGCCAGGTAGCAGTAGCCGTACGCGCCCACGGCGATGAAGAAGGCGTGCGCCAGCGACAGCTGTCCGGTGATGCCGACGAGCAGGGTGAGGCCGATCGCCGCGATCGCGGCCGCCATCGCGAACAGCCCTGTCTGCAGGAAGAAGCCCCCCGCGTACTGCGGCAGCCACAGCAGCACGCGCACGCCGACGAGCGGCGCCACGCTTGAGCCATGTGCGCCGGGCCTCTGACACGGGAGATCTCCCGCGAGCCGAACAGCCCGGCCGGCCGCCACAGCAGCACGCCCAGCAGCACTACCTAGGGGACGACCTCCGAGAGCCCCCGGCCGAGGAAGGAGATCTCGGACTGGTAGCCGGCGGCGAAGGTGACCGCCATGCCGATGATCAGCCCGCCGACGACCGCGCCCGCGATCGAGTCGAGACCGCCCAGGACGGCGGCCGGGATCGCGGTCAGTGCCAGCAGGCCGGTCGTGTTGGTAACGCCGGAGGCGGGGAAGCTCGTCAGGAAGTCCCGCCGATGGCCGCGAGCACGCCTGACACCGCCCAGGCGCCCGCGGCGACCCGCGGGAGGCGGATGCCCATGAGGGCCGCGGCCTCCGGGTCGGCGGCGGTGGCGCGCATGGCCACACCCCAGTCGCTCTAGCGGAAGGCGCCGCCGAAGGCGGCGATCAGCACGATGCCGATGAGGGCCGCCGCGACCGCGCCTGGGGGACGTGGTGCCGAGCAGGTGCAGGGTGTCGGATCCCCACGGCGGGCCGGTGTTGACGATGTCGGTGCCGATCCGCCGCGACATCTCCGTTCCCACCAGCACGTTGAGCCCGATCGTCAGGATCGCCAGCGCATCCAAGCCGCCTCGCCGCCGCCGTAGCGGTCGCACGAAGATGACGTCGAGCAGCGCCGCCACCACCGCAGCCGATCGCCGCGCCACCGAGCGCCCCGAAGAAGCCCAGGTCGTCCTTGAGCCGGCCGATCATGTAGGCCCCGAGCCAGACCACGGAGGCGTGCGCGAAGTTCACCACGTAGGTCGCCTTGAAGACGACCACGAAGCCCATGGCGATGAGGGCGTAGATGCAGCCCAGCGAGATCCCGTTGATCAGCATGGGGTCGGCTCAGCTCCCTTCGGGATGGTTGCCGGTGGCGTTGTCGGCGCGGGTGCCGAGGTAGGCCTCAAGCACGGCCGGGTCCTGGCGCACGGAGTCGGGATCACCGTCGGCGATGCAGCGCCCGAAGTCGAGCACGCTGACGTGGTCGGCGAGGCCCATCACGAAGCGCATGTCGTGTTCGATAAGGACGACGGTCAGCCCGAGCGCGCGCTGCAGCGTCTCGATCGCCGTCGCCATCTGGGACGTCTCGTCGGCGTTCATCCCCGCCACCGGCTCATCGAGGAGCAGCAGGGACGGCTCGCTGCACAGCGCGCGGGTGAGCTCGACGCGCTTGCGATCGCCGTAGGAGAGCGCGCCCACCGGAACGTCGAGCTTGTCGGCCAGGCCGACCAGCTCGGCGAGCTCCTCGATCTTCGCGCGCTGCTCCGCCTCCTCCCGGCGGGACGACGGCAGCCGCAGGCCGGCGCTCAGGAAGCCCGTCTTGGTCAGGCGGTGGCGGCCGAGCAGGAGGTTGTCGGCGACGCTGGCCTCCGGTGAGAGCGCCAGGTTCTGGAACGTGCGGCTGACCCCGAGGGCGGCGATCTGCGGTGGGCGCCGTCCGGTGATCTCCGTGTCGCCGTAGGTGACACGGCCGGAGGTCGCGCGGTACACGCCGGTGAGCACGTTGAGCAGGGTCGACTTGCCGGCGCCGTTGGGGCCGATGACGGCGTGGACGGTGCCCGGCGCGGCCCGCAGCGAGACGTCGTCGAGCGCGAGCAGGCCGCCGAAGCGCACCGTGACCTTGTCGACGACCAGCTCGCCGGGATCGCGCTGGCCGGGCACGTCGGCCGCGACCGCGTCTCCGGCGACCTCGTCGGGCTCACCGCCGACGCCGAGGTAGCGGGCCTGGATCTCGTCGCTGGCGCTGAGCTCGGCCGAGGTGCCCGACAGCGCGACCTCGCCCACCTCGAGGACGAAGGCGTGGTCGGCGACGTCGAGGGCCAGCGCGGCGTTCTGCTCCACCAGGACCACAGCGGTGCCCTGGCGGTTGATGTCCTTGATGATCTCGCCGATGCGCTCGACGATCTGCGGCGCGAGGCCGAGCGAGGGCTCGTCGAGCAGCAGCAGCTGCGGGTCGCTCATCAGCGCGCGCCCGATGGCCAGCATCTGCTGCTCGCCGCCCGAGAGCAGGCCGGCCCGCTGCTCGCGGCGCTCCTCCAGGCGCGGGAACAGGTCGTACACCCGGTCGCGGCTCTCGAGCCGCTGGGTCCGGCCACGACGGGAGAGCCCTCCGGCGCGCAGGTTCTCCTCGACGGTCAGATCGGCGAAGACCCGCCGCCCCTCCGGTACCTGCACCACGCCGGCACGGACGATGGCGGCCGGTTCGTCTGCGGCGATCGAGCGCCCGCAGAAGCGGATGTCGCCGCCCGTGACCTCGCCGCCCTGGAGGCCGAGCGTGCCCGACAGCGCGCGCAGCACGGTGCTCTTGCCGGCGCCGTTGTTGCCGAGCACGGCGACGATGCCGCCCTGCGGAACGTCCAGGGACACGCCGCGCACGGCCCGGACGCCCTCGTAGGCGACCTCGAGACCGTCGACTTCCAACAGCGTTTCGCGCGTGGGCGCGCGCGGCTCGCCCGTCTCTGGCGCAGCCGACTCTGACGAGGCCAAGCTCGTCCCCCTCTCCTCAGAGGGGGTATTCGCCGCAATGCGGGATTACGAAACGTCGGGGGTTAGGCGGTGATGACGGCGGTGGCCATCGCCAGGACGACCAGGACCGCCGAGATGCCCATGACGCCGCGGGCCGCGCCTTCGCTGCTGGGCCAGTTCTCGTGGCCGCGCATCCCGATGAAGGACACGATCACGGCCCACAGCGCCAGCGCGCCACCGCAGACGTAGAACGCCGTGTGGTTGGCGTGCTCCTCGGCCTCCTCGGCGGCGAAGATCAGAAAGGCGTGCAGCATCGGGGCGCCAATCTACACGCCGTAGCGGCTCTCGGTCGCCGCCACCTGGCCCTGGTAGTGCGAGCCCAGGTCGGGGGAGCCGTACGGGCGTTCGGCCGGCCGGTCCAGCGCCATGACCGACAGCTGCGCGATCGGGAGGCCCGTGTAGAGCTTGATGGGCACGCGCGTGAGGTTGTTGAGCTCGAGCGTCAGCGTCCCCCGCCAGCCCGGATCCACGAACCCCGCGGTGGCGTGGACGATCAGCCCGAGGCGGCCGAGGGAGCTCTTGCCCTCCACGCGCGCCACGAGGTCGTCGGGCAGCTCGACGCGCTCGAGCGTGCGGCCCAGGCAGAACTCGCCGGGGTGGATGACGAACGGCTCGTCGGGCTCGATCACCACCTCCTCGGTCAGGTTGGGCGGCACCTCGCGCAGGTCGATGGCGGTGATGCGGTGGTTCGAGAAGACCCGGAACGAGTCGCCCAGCCGCAGGTCGATCGACGCGGGCTGGACCATGTCCGGGTCCCAGGGGTCCACGACCAGGCGCCCCTCGTCGACGAGGCGGCGCAGGGTGCCGTCAGAGATCGCGGAGTGGACGTCCACGCGCGGCAGTGTGCCATGCAGACCGGACCCGCGGCGGAACCGGCTGGGCGGCGAGGCCGCCGTGCGGCCCGCGGGGGCGTCGTCCACGGCGCGGGAGCGCGGGACGGCGGTGCGGGTGCGGCGGGATCCGGGCAGGCTCCGGCGGGGCCGGATCCTCCGACTGCCGGACGGCCCACCAGACGATGCAGAAGAGCCCGACGATCGGGATCTTGAGGATGAACATCAGCCAGACGAAGCCCCAGCCCACAGCAGGCAGAGTACCCCTGATCCGCCCGTTTGGGGCGCCAGGACCCGAATCGGTGACCGGCGGGGCCCTCGGACGATCATCCGAGCCTTGTACCCCTGACCTATGCGACGAGGGCGCCGGCCAGCTCGACGCGGCGCTTGATGCCGAGCTTGCGAAAGCAGCGGCTGAGGTGGTGTTCGACGGTCTTGGGCGCGAGGAAGAGGGCGGCGCCGACCTCGCGATTGGTCATCCCCTTCGCCGCGTGCATGGCGATCTGGAGCTCCTGGGGCGTGAGCTCGGCCACGAGCACCGAGGCGGTCTCGGGGGTGGCGGACTCCTGCCCGCCCGTCGCACGCAGCTCGGCCTGGGCGCGGGCCGCCCACCCGATCGCGCCGAGGCGCTCGAAGGTCGCCAGGGCATCGCGCAGCGGCCGGCGGGCGTCGGAGCGGCGGCGCACGCGGCGCAGGCGCTCGCCGTGCAGCAGCTGCGTGCGGGCGGTCTCGAACGGCTGCGGCGTCTCCGCATGATGGGCGAGCGCCCGCTCGAACCACTCGTCGACCTCGGCCTCGGGGCACAGCAGCCCGCGGCCGCGGCAGGCGACCGCCCGCGTCCAGGTGTGCCCGGGGCGGTCGGTGCCCTGGCGCTCCAGGCGCGCGACGCGCTCGGCGGCCTCGTCCTCGCGGCCCGCGCGCCACAGCGCCTCGATCAGGTCGGGCGTGAAGCGCACGATGCCGGGCTCGTCGTGATCCGTCGCGGCCTCGGAGCGCTCGGCGGCCAGCCCGCGCTCGACCGCCTCCTCGGGCTCACCGCGGCCCAGGGCCAGCAGGGCGAGCGCGCCGTGGCCGTAGATGGCGGTGGTCTCCGAGCCCTGGGCCTGTGCCAGCGCCACGCAGCGCTCGCCGTGCTCCCGCGCAGCCGCGTCCTGGCCGAGCACGGCCTCGATCTCCGCCAGGGCGCCGAGCGTGTGGCCCATCGCCAGCGCGTGGCCGGTGACCTCGCCCAGGCGCAGCGCCTCGCTGGCGTCGCTCAGTGCCGCCGGCCAGCGGCCGAGGCGCAGGTGCAGGTGCGACCGGGCGGCCAGGGGGTAGATCAGCCCGGACACGGCGCTGGCCTGGCGCAGCGCGTCGACCAGGGCGTCGAAGATCGCCTCGGCGCGGGCGAAGCGTTCGACCCACAGCGACGAGTGGGCGGCCATCGCGACGACCTCGGGCGGCCCGGTGCCCGGCACGTAGGCGCGCAGGACGTCCTCGGCGGCCGCCAGCGCCTCGTCGCCCGCGGCGGACTCCCCGAGCGCGAGCTGCGCCTCGGCGATCAGGACGCTGGCCAGGTACCAGAGCGGCGGCGCGTGCTCGGCGGCGGCGTCCCGCGCTCGCCCGGCGAGCTCGACCATGCGCCGCAGCTGCCCCGAGGTCATGTCCACCGTCGCCGCCTCGAGCAGGAACATCGCCGCGCGGACGGGCTCGGTCCTGATCAGCCGGTCGCCCTCGCGGATCAGCACCTCGCGCCCGCGCGGCAGGCCCGCGAGCAGCTCGGCGCGGGCGGCCATGCAGCGCAGGTCGGTGCGCAACAAGCCGTCCTGCGCGAGCTCGGCGCCCTGGTGGGCCTGGGCGATCGCGTCGCTCACGCGCGCGGCGGCGAGGGAGGCGGCGGCCGCCTCCAGCAGGAGGCGGGCGCGGCGCTCGCCGTCCGGTTCCAGCTCGGCCGCGCGCGCGAACGTGCGCGAGGCGTCGTCGACGGCGCCGCGCGTCCGGGCGTCGGCCGCGGCGGCGGCGAGCGCCCGGGCGGCCTCGGGGTCGGCTCCCTGCGCGGCGGCGGCGAGCTGCCAGGCGCGGGCCGTCCCCTCGGCGGGCAGGACGGCGGCCAGCGCGCGGTGGGCGGCGCGGCGTTCGGCGGCGCTGGCCAGGCGCAGCGCGGCGGCGCGCACGAGCGGGTGGCAGAACTCGACCCGGCGGGCGGACAGCGTGACGAGGCCGGCGTCCTCGGCGCTCCCGAGCGCGTCGCGCGGCAGCGCGGCCTCGCCGAGGGCGTCGACGACCATGTCCGCGCGCGCCTCGTCGGCGCACGCGGCGACGACGAGCGCCCGTCGCGCGGGCTCGGGCAGGGCTTCCAGCCGGCGGCGGAAGGCGCGGTCCAGGCTGCGTCCGAGCGGCAGCGGGTCCTCGAGGGGCGCCGTGCCCGCGCGCTGCCCGGCGGTGAGCAGCGCGGGGATCTCCAGCAGCGCGAGCGGGCTGCCGTGGGTGGCCGCGACGAGCGCCTCCGCCACCGGCGGGGCGAGGTCCTGCCCGGCCAGCAGCTCGCGCGCGGCGGCGGGGGCGAGGCCCGCGATCGAGAGCGTGTCCAGCCCCAGTCCGGCGGCGTCGAGGCCCTCGTCGTCGCGCAGCCCGAGCACCATCGCCACGCCTTCGCTCCCCAACCGGCGGGCCACGAACAGCAGCGCGGCGCGGGACGCGTCGTCGGCCCACTGCAGGTCGTCCACGATGGCGAGCACGGGCCGGTGCTCGGCGGCCAGCGCCATGAGCCCGAGCGCGGCGGCCGCCACCGCGAAGGGCGTGGCCTCGCCCGCCTCCAGCGCCAGCGCGGCACCGAGGGCCCGCGCCTGCACGGCAGGCAGCTCGTCGCGCAGCTCCAGCGCCGGGGCGAGCAGCTCGCCCAGCGCGGCGTAGGCGAAGTGCGCCTCGCCCTCCAGGCCCGTCGCCCGCAGCACCAGCGCCCGGGTAGGTTGCGCTGCGAGGTCGTCCAGCAGCGCGGTCTTGCCCGCCCCCGCCGCGCCGTGGACCACGAGGACCCCGCTGGTCCCGCCGGTGGCGCCGTGCAGCAGCGAACGCAGCCGCTCCCGTTCGGATTCGCGGCCCACCAACGTCACCCCGAAAACGCTAGAAGGGGCAAACCCCCGATGTCGCCGGGGGGGTGGTCGAGCAGGCTCCGGCCCATGCTCGATCTGCACACCCCCAAGCACTCCCTCGCGGCCCTGGCGGCCGGCATCGCCTTCTTCGGCGCCAACACCGCCGCCCACGCCGCCGCCACGGTCACCACCGGCAGCGGCACGGCCATCGTCACCGGAACGAACGCTCCCGAGAGCCTCGACTACCAGATCTACGACGGCCGCCTGTACATCCGCGGCGACGTCGTGAGCGCGTCGGGCGATTGTCCGGCCGACGAGTACAACGGCGAGATCTCCTGCGCGCTGACCGACGTCAGCGCCCTCACCGTCGACCTCGCCGGCGGCGACGATCACGTCACCGGCTCGCTGTACGCGACGACGGACCACTTCGCGACCGTCGACCTCGGCGCGGGCAACGACTACCTCGAGACCTCCGGCGCGGACATCGTCAACGGCGGCCCGGGCAACGACGAGATCACCGGTTGGGGCCAGGTCATGGACAACGTGTTCGACGGCGGCGACGGCAACGACACGCTCGCCGGCGGCCAGGGTGCCGACATCGTGCGCGGCGGCGCCGGCAACGACCAGCTGCAGGGCGACAGCGGCGGCACGCATTACGCCGACGTCATCGACGGCGGCGACGGCATCGACAGCGTCGACGACTTCTACCTCGAGGACGCCTACGACCTGACCCCCGCGACCGTCACGCTGGACGGCAAGGCCGACGACGGCGTCTACGACGAGGGCGACAACGTCACCGCCGTGGAGCAGATCACCGCGCGCACCGGCCTCAACTTCGTCGGCACGGACGCGGCCGAGCGGGTCATCCCCGCCGAGGGCGGCGGCAAGGGTGCGATCTTCCTGCTGGGCGGTGATGACTTCGTCAAGGGCACCGACGACTCGGAGACCATCGACGGCGGCGCCGGCAACGACGTCATCCGCGGCGGCTACGGCAACGACACGATCACGGGCGGCCCGGGCCAGGACGAGATCCAGGGCGACCGCGACGGCCGCTGCAACGAGATGCACTGCGACTTGTCGCCGGGCGCCTCCGCCGACGTGATCAACGCGGTCGACGGCGAGAAGGACACGATCTCCTGTGGCCCCGGCACGGACACCGCCAACGTGGACCCGATCGACGTCGTCGGTCAGGACTGCGAGACGGTCAACAAGGTCGACGGCGCCAAGCCCGGCCAGCCGGTCGTCGATCCGACCAAGCCCGGCGTCGACCCGACCGCGCCGGCCACGGGCGGCGCGACCGTCCGGATCGCGGGCGCCAAGTCCCTCAAGGCGCTGCGCAAGGGCAAGCTGCGCGTCTCCGTCGCCGCCCTCGCCCCGGGCGCCTCCGTCAAGGTCGCCGCCCTCAAGGGCACCAGGACCGTCGCGAAGGGCGCCGGCCGTGCGAACACCGCGGGCGTCGCCTCCGTCAAGCTCAAGGTCACCAGGGCGGGCCGGCGTGCCCTCCGCGGGAACAAGGCCAAGCTCACCATCGTCGCGGGGAGCCAGCGCATCGCGGTGGGCTTCAAGCGCTAGCTCGACGAGCATCCCGAGACACCGCCGAGGCCGCCCCGCGAGGGGCGGTCTCGCCGCGTCTCAGGCGCCGAACTGCGTCATGGTGGCGAGGGCGCGTACGCGCTCCTGCACCTCGTCCATGGTCAGCGTCTGCAGGCGCTCGGTCCCGAACGCCTCGACGTTGAAGGACGCCAGCGCGGTGCCGTAGGCGAGCGCCGTGCGCAGATCGGAGTCCCCGTGGGCCGCCACGTAGCCGACGAAGCCGCCCGCGAAGGTGTCGCCGGCGCCGGTCGGGTCGACCACGTCGGGGGTGGGGTAGGCGGGCAGGCCGAAGACGTCACCATCAGCCGTGAACAGCGCCGACCCGTACTCGCCCTGCTTGGCGATCACGACGCGCGGGCCGAGCTCGAGGACCGTGCGCGCGGCGCGCACCAGGTTGGGCTCGTCGGCGAACTCCTTGATCTCGGAGTCGTTGAGCAGGACGCAGTCGACCATGCCCATCACGCGGGCGAGGTCGTCGCGCGCGATGTCGATCCACAGGTTCATCGAGTCCAGGGCGGTGAAGCTCGCCTTGTCGCACTGCTCGCGGACGGCGATCTGCAGCGCCGGGACGATGTTGGCGAGGAAGAGGACGTCGGCGCCGGCGCTGGCCTCGGACAGCTTCGGCTCGAAGGACTCGAAGACGTTGAGGTCGGTCTGGAGCGTGTGGCGGACGTTGACGTCGCGCTCGTAGCGGCCGGCCCAGAAGAACGTCTTGCCGCCCGCGACCTGCTCGATGTCGTCGGTGTTGACGCCCCGGTCCTGCATCACCTTGAACTCCGCCTCGCCGAAGTCGTCGCCGACGGGTCCCACCACGCGCGTGTCCGCGAAGAAGGACGAAGCCAGCGAGAAGTGCGTGGCGGATCCGCCCAGCATCTTGTCGCGTGACCCCGCCTCCGTTTCGACGGCGTCGAAGGCGATGGAACCGACAACGGTGACTGTGCTCATATGCGCGGCGAGGCTACTTGCGTCGCTCGCGGGCCCGGTCCGCCTCGCCGGCGTCCCAGCCCTCCGCCCACACGCCTGCCGAGGTGTTCGGACGGCGGCGGCGGGGCTCCTCCGGCGGCGGTTCCGGCGCTCGCGTGGCCCCGGCGGAGGCGGGCCGGAAGAGGTAGGCGAGGATGAACGAGAAGATCGCGATCAGGAGCAGGAGGCCGAGCGCGCCGACGGCGTTGGGGTGGCTGGCGAAGTCGCCGACCGCGAAGGCGACGGTGCCGAGCGCCACGAAGGCGGCGAGGACGCGGACGATGCGCACGCCCACCAGCCTAAAGTCCTCGGGCAGAAATACATGACGACAAGCTTCAAGGACCTCGGCCTCTCCGAGGACATCCTCTCCGCCCTCGCCGACGTGGGCTACGACTCGCCGAGTCCCATCCAGGAACAGGCGATCCCCCATCTCCTCCAGGGTCACGACGTGATCGGCCAGGCGCAGACCGGCACCGGCAAGACCGCCGCGTTCGGCCTCCCCATGGTCCAGTTCGTCGATCCCTCCGAGCAGGAGGTGCAGGCGCTGGTGCTCACGCCGACGCGCGAGCTCTGCATCCAGGTCACCCAGGCCATCCGCTCGTACGCCAAGCCCAAGGGCATCGAGCCCGTCGCCGTCTTCGGCGGCGCCCCCATCCGCGACCAGCAGGCGCGGCTGAAGACGGGCGGCCAGATCGTGGTCGGCACCGTCGGCCGCGTGCTCGACCTCATCAGCCGCCACAGCCTCGTGCTGCACTCGTGCCGCTACGTCGTGCTCGACGAGGCCGACGAGATGCTCGACCTCGGCTTCCTCGAGGACGTCGAGAAGATCCTCTCGCTGTGCCCCGGCGGCCGCCAGACCGCGCTGTTCTCGGCGCACCATGCCGCCGCCGATCGCGGCGCTGGCCGACAAGTACCTCTACGACCCGGTCATGGTCAAGGTCAAGGCCGCGACGCTGACCATCGACACCGTCGAGCAGTTCTACGTCGAGACCTCGCAGCGCGACAAGAACGAGACGCTGGCCCGCGTGCTCGCGTCCGAGCGCCCCAAGCAGTGCATCGTCTTCTGCCGCACGAAGATCCGCTGCGACCAGCTCTACCGCACGCTGCGCGACAAGGGCATGAACGTCAAGGCGCTGCACGGGGACATGACCCAGGGCGGCCGCGACGGCGTGATGATCTCCTTCAAGGACGGCCGCGTGCCGATCCTCGTCGCCACCGACGTCGCCGCGCGCGGCCTGGACATCTCCACGGTCACGCACATCGTCAACTTCGACGTCCCCAACTCGCCGGACATCTACGTGCACCGCATCGGCCGCACGGGCCGCATCGGCCGCGAAGGCCGCGCGATCACGTTCATCGAGCCCAAGCAGATGAAGGACCTCGAGGCGATCGAGGCGCACGCCAACACGAAGATCGCCAAGTGGGAGGAGGGCGCGAAGGTCGCCATCGCGCCCGTCACCGAGCGTCCCCGCCGTCACAAGCGTCAAGCCGCACGACGCCGAAGCCGCGTCCCCGCCGACCAACGGCGCCTATCAGGCGCTGATCGCCGGCTCCGGCCGCGCCGACGGGCTGTCCGAGGGCGACATCGTGGCCGCGGTCCACAAGACCGGCCTCGACGGCGAGCGCATCCGCAACGTGCGGCTGCTCGAGCACTTCGCCCTGCTCGAGGTGCCCGCGGCCGACGCCGAGCGCGTCATCGCGGAGGTCAACGCCGCCAACGGGCTGCGGCTCGAGGCGGCCCGCACCTGAGCTACCTGGGCGGGAGCCGTCGGCGGTCCTCTTCGCCGCGCAGCTCCTCGGCGTCCTCCTCTACCCGCTGATGGAGGACATCGGGCGTGGCCGGGCGCTGTTCAGCGTCTTCGGCATCCTCGTCCTCGGCCTCGTCGTGCTGGCCGTGCGCTCGTCCCCGGGCCTGACCTGGGTCGCGCTGGTCTTCGGCGCCCCCGCCACGATCCTGCTGCTGATCCAGGCCGTCACGGGCAATGACGAGCTGCTGCCGTACTCGAGCGCCCTCGAGGCGCGTCCTGTACTTCTACGCCGCCTACGCGCTGATCCGCTACATGCTCGCCGACCACGAGATCACGCGCGACGAGCTGTGGGCGGTCGGCGCGACCTTCACGCTGGTCGCCTGGGCGTTCGCGTACACGTACGTGGTCTGCCAGGCGATCGAGCCGCAGTCCTTCACCGCGGCGATCGACGCCAGCCAGGACCGCTCGTGGGTGGAGCTGCTGTTCCTGAGCTTCACCACGCTGTCGAGCACCGGCCTCAGCGACGTCGTCCCCGTCAAGGCCTTCGCGCGCAGCCTGGTGATGGTCGAGCAGCTCGCCGGCTCGCCTACGTCGTGATGCTCGTGTCGCGACTCGTGGCCCTGACGGTCATCCGTCGCTAGCGTCGGCGGCAATGAGCCCAGCCACCATCACCACGAACCACGGCGACATCAAGATCGAGCTCTTCGACGCGGACGCGCCGAAGACGGTCGAGAACTTCAAGAAGCTCGCCGCCGACGGCTTCTACGACGGCCTCGTCTTCCACCGCGTGATCCGCGACTTCATGATCCAGGGCGGGTGCCCGGAGGGAACCGGCACCGGCGGTCCCGGCTACCAGTTCGAGGACGAGTTCAACCAGAACAAGGTCGTCCGCGGCGCGCTGGCCATGGCCAACGCCGGCCCGAACACCAACGGGTCGCAGTTCTTCATCGTCACCACCGGCGCGGCGCCGTGGCTGGACGGCAAGCACACCGTCTTCGGCGAGGTGACCGCGGGCATGGGCGTCGTCGACATCATCGAGCGCCTCCCGACCGACGGTCGCGACAAGCCCAAGGACGACGCGAAGATGGAGAAGGTCACGGTCGAGTAAGGGCCCCTGGCCGGGCGGCCAGGATCGGTTAGCCTTCGAGCATGGCTATCGCCGAAGAGGAGAAGACAAAAGGGGCCGGCGACGGCTCCCGCGACACGATCCCCGTCGAGAACCCGGCCACGGGGGAGGTCATCCGGACCATCCCCGTCACCACCGCGGAGGAGGTCGAGGCGGCCGTCGCAAGCGCGCCCGCGCCGCCCAGCCGGCCTGGGAGGAGCTGGGCTTCGACGGCCGCGCGAAGGTCCTGCGCCGCGCGCAGAAGTGGCTGCTCGACAACTCCGATCGCGTCATCAAGACGATCGTCGAGGAGACGGGCAAGACGTGGGAGGACGCGCAGCTGGCCGAGCTCGGCTACGGCGCGCACGCCTTCGGCTTCTGGGCCAAGAAGGCGCCGGAGTACCTGGCCGACCAGAAGGTCTCCTCCGCCAATCCGTTCGTCCTCGGGCGCAAGCTGACGATCCGCTACCGACCGGTCGGCGTGGTCGGGATCATCGGGCCCTGGAACTATCCGCTGACGAACTCGTTCGGTGACGCGATCCCGGCGCTCGCCGCCGGCAATGCGGTCCTGCTCAAGCCGTCCGAGGTGACGCCGCTGACCTCGCTGATGATGGCCGACTGCATGCGCGAGTGCGGCCTGCCGGAGGGCGTCTTCCAGGCGATCCCCGGCTACGGCGAGACGGGCGCGGCCCTGATCGACCACGTCGACATGATCATGTTCACGGGCTCGACGCGAACGGGCAAGAAGATCGCCGTCCGCGCCGCCGAGCGCCTGATCCCGGTGTCGCTCGAGCTGGGCGGCAAGGACCCGATGATCGTCCTCGACGACGCCGACGTCGAGCGCGCCGCCAACGCCGCGGTCCACTACTCGATGCAGAACGCCGGGCAGACCTGCATCTCCACCGAGCGCGTCTACGTCGAGGCAGCCGATCCACGACGAGTTCGTCGCCAAGGTCACCGAGAAGGTGCGTGCGCTGCGCCAGGGCAAGCCGGAGGGCCCGGGGTCGGTCGACCTCGGCGCGATCATCTTCCCGCCGCAGCTCGACGTCATCGAGTCGCACGTCAAGGACGCGCGCGAGAAGGGCGCCAAGATCCCGGTCGGCGGCAACGTGCGCCGGGAGGGCGGGCTGTACTTCGAGCCGACGGTCCTCACCGACGTCGACCACACGATGACCTGCATGACGGAGGAGACCTTCGGGCCGACCCTGCCGATCATGAAGGTCGCCGACGACGGCGAGGCGATCCGCATGGCCAACGACTCGGTGTACGGCCTCGCCGCCTCCGTGTGGGGCTCCGACGTGGCGCGCGCCGAGCGCGTCGCGCGGCAGATCGAGGCCGGCGTGGTCACGGTCAACGACGCGCAGATCAACTACCTCGCCACCGAGCTGCCGATGGGCGGCTGGAAGACGTCGGGCCTCGGCTACCGCCACGGGCCGGGCGGCATCCAGAAGTTCTGCCGCCAGCAGTCCCTCCTCGTCACGCGCTTCGCGCCGATGAAGAAGGACATCCACATGATGGGCTACTCGGCGCGCACGACGAAGCTGCTCGGGCGCATCACGAAGCTCATGTACGGACGCGGCAAGCGCGACTAAGTAGCGCGGTTTCTCCCGGGCCGTCCGTTGGCGGCCCGG
>CAVUFN010000028.1:0-37358 GCA_963740765.1 uncultured Solirubrobacteraceae bacterium
TGCTGGCCGGGATCCGGGACTGCATCTCCGCGGTGAGGCCGAGCGGCTCCGGGTCGAGCGCCGGTTCCCCCTCGGGCTCGGAGCCGAGCGGGTCCAGTCGCGCGGCGAGGTGGCCGTGGGTGCGGTGGGCCTTGACCAGCGAGGTCGCGGCCTGGACCGCCTGCAGCAGGTCCTCGTCGGGCGCGGAGCCGGTCGTCGTGGAGCCCGTGTCGCGGGCGGTGGCCGCGGCGGCAGCGGGCGCGGGCGGCTGGGGAGCGGCGCCGATCGGGGCGCCGAGCGCCTCGAAGACCTGCTCGTAGAAGTTGTGCTCGCCCTGCAGGTAGGCCTCGACGGTCTGCAGGAACTGCCCCGACTCCGCGCCCTGGATGATGCGGTGGTCGTAGGTCGAGGTCATCGTCATGACCTTCTCGGCGCCGATCAGCGCGCCGATGTTGCCGAGGCCGACCGGGTAGGCGATCGAGCCCGTCGCGACGATCGTGCCCTGCCCGTTCATCAGTCGCGGGACGGAGGCGATGGTGCCGATGCCGCCGGGGTTGGTGAGGGAGACGTTGGCGCCGACGAGGTCGTCCGCGGTGAGCTTGTTCTCGCGCGCCCGGGCGATCAGGTCGCCGAAGGCGTCGAGGAACGCCTTGAAGGTGAGGCGGCCCGCGTCCCGGATGACCGGGACCATCAGCGTGCGCTCGCCCTTCTTGTTGGTGACGTCGACGGCGATGCCGAGATGGCAGGCCTCGTCGTCGATGAAGCCGGGCTTGCCGTTGGCCTCGACGAAGTGCCGGGCCATCACCGGCATCTCCTCGGTGGCGGCGCGGGCGATCGCGTAGGCGATCAGGTGCGTGAAGGAGACCTTGTGGCCGGCCTCCTTGAGCTGCTTGCGGCGCCCGTCGAGCGTGGTGACGGTGATCGTGCGGAACGAGGTCGCGGTCGGGATCTGGCGCGACTCGTCCATGTAGCGGGCGAGCGTCGCGGCGCCCCCCTTGAGCGCCGTGGCCGTGGGGCCGTCCTCGCCGCGGAGGACGTCCTCCTTCATGACGCGGCCGCCCGGGCCGGTGCCGGTGACGCGGCCGAGGTCGACGCCCTCGACGGCGGCGACGCGCTTGGCGACCGGGCTGGCCTTGACGCCGTCGCCGCCCGTGGCGGGCGCGGGAGCCGACTCGGCCGGCGCGGCTTCGGGCGCGGCCGGCGCAGTTGGCGCGGCGCCGTTGCTCGACGTCTTCATGCGGGCGACGACCTGGCCGACGGTGACCGTCTCGCCGACCTCGACGAGCGTCTCCGTGATCACGCCGGTCGCCGGTGACGGCAGCTCCGCGTCGACCTTGTCCGTGGAGACCTCGACGATGCCCTCGTCCTGGGTGACGCTGTCGCCGACCTGCTTGAGCCATTCGAGGATGACGCCCTCGCTGACCGACTCGCCCATGCTCGGCACGGCGATGTCGAGCTCCTTCTCCTCGGCCGGCTCCGGTGCGGCGGGCGCGGCGCCGTTGGCGCTGCTCTCGCCGGCGGCGATCTCGCAGAGGACGTCGCCGACGGCGATCGTGTCCCCCTCAGCGACGTGGATCTTGACGATCGTGCCCGCCGTGGGCGACGGGACCTCGGCGTCGACCTTGTCCGTGGAGATCTCGACGAGCGCGTCATCGAGCGCGACCGAGTCGCCCTCCTGCTTCAGCCACTCCAGGACCGTTCCCTCGGTCACCGAATCACCCATCGCGGGCATGACGACCGGAACGCTTGTTTCCACAGCCACTGCGCTGTCCAGCCTACCTGCTCCGGCGCCTGTGCACGGCAAATCCCACGCTTCCGGCGAACGGGCCGATGCCGCCGACGACGGCGACCATGACGCCCAGCCACAACGGGATCGCCCGGCGGCGGACCGCCTCGAGGCACAGCAGGGACATGACGATCCACAGGACGCCGTGCGCCCAGCCGAAGACGGTCACCAGGTCGTCGTGCCGGTCGACGAAGGCGACGTACAGCAGGACGAGGTAGACGGCGGAGTGGAAGTAGGAGAGGTAGCGGAGCCTCACGACAGCAGCCGCGCCATGTGACCCAGCGCCGGGCTGGCCTCGGCCGGCCAGTCGTCGGGCTCCGGCGGCCACCACGCGTGGGCGTCGTGCTCGGGATCACGGGCGATCGCGGCGTCGCTGGACACCCACACCGACCCGACCAGGAGGACGAGGCGGTTGGGCGTGCACACGAGCGCCTCGATCTGCGTGCGCTCGGGGGTCAGCGCCCACTCCTCGTGCAGTTCGCGGGTCAGGGCCTCGACCGGGTCCTCGCCGACCTCGACCGCCCCGCCGGCGCCCAGCGCCCAGCGCCCCGCCCAGGTGGCGACCCACGCGGCGCGCCGTCCCGCCAGCCAGCGGCCGTGCTCGTCGCGGACCACGCACTGCACCGAGATGGAGGCGAGCGCGTCGTCGCCGAGGCGCAGGCCCCAGCGCATCGGCTGGAGCTCCAGCTCGAGGCCGTCGCCCGTCCGGTGCGCTGCCAGCCGCGCTGCCAATCCGTCGTGGCTCGGGGAACCGCGGTCCTTCAGGGCACCGATGGCGGCGTCCGCTTCAGCCTCGGCCGCCGCGGTCGGCTCGAACGGGTCGTCGCGCCAAGTGGTCCGGACGGCTTCTGGCGCCCACGGTCCGCGGGCGAGGATGCCGGGTTCGATCGCCACCCTCGTCACGGTAGGCGAGCGCCGAACCCGCCCAAAGGTTGAATAATTCGAGTTCTTGACGGGTTCGAGACGGAGCGTGTGGGGATGGGGGTTCGACGAGGAGCCGGCGGCCGACGCGGTCGCCGGGTTCCGTGCGCACCTCGGCTTCGGGCGGGAGGAACTGGAAGCACCGACCCCGCCCGTCCTCTCGGAGCCTGAGCTCCCGGTTCCGCCCGAGCTCAAGGACTGCGCCTCCACCGACGCCTACGACCGCGCCCGCTGGGGGCTGGGCCGCTCGTACACGGACACGATCCGCGGCCTGCGCGGCGAGTTCGCCGAGGCGCCCGACTTCGTCGTGCACGCCTGGACCGAGGACCACGTCACCCGCACGCTGCAGTGGGCGACCGAGAAGGGCGTGACGGTGACGCCGGTCGGCGGGGGGACGAGCGTCGTCCGCGGCATCGGCGCGGGGACGATCGCGCTGCACCTCGGCGCCATGGACCGCGTGCTCGAGGTCGACCAGGTCTCGCGCGCCGCGCGCATCCAGGCGGGTGCGAGCGGGCCGCGGCTCGAGGCGCAACTCGCCGAGCACGGGCTGACCATGCGCTTCTACCCGCAGTCCTTCGAGCTCTCCACGCTGGGCGGCTGGATCGTCACGCGCGCGGGCGGGCACTTCGCCTCCGGCCCCACCCACATCGACGACCTGGTCGAGGGCGTCCGCGCCGTCACGCCGGGCGCGGGGGTGTGGCACTCGCGCCGCCTGCCCGGCTCGGGCGCGGGCCCGTCCCCCGACCGCCTGCTGCTCGGCTCCGAAGGAACGCTCGGCGTCGTCACCGAGGCGTGGGTCCGCGTCCAGCCCAAGCCGACCACCCGCCACGCGGCCACCCTCGAGTTCGACACGTACGAGCGGGCGGCCGGCGGTGTCCGCGACATCCTGCAGAACGGGCTGCGCCCCGCCAACTGCCGTGTGCTCACTGCCGAGGAGGCCAGGCTGACGTTCGCGGGTGACACCGCGCTGCTGATCTTGGCCTTCGAGGACAGCACCGACGACGTCCTCGAACGCGCGACGGCGATCGCGGACGGGAGGGTGAAGAAGAGCGGGGGCGGCTCGGGCGCCTGGCGCGACGCCTTCCTGCGCGCGCCCTACCTGCGCGACACCTTCGTCCGCATGGGCATCCTGTCGGAGACCTTCGAGACCGCGATCACCTGGGACAAGCACGACGCCTTCGTCGCCGACGTCCGCGGCACCACCGAGGCCGTCCTGCGCGAGCGCTGCGGCGACGGGCAGGTCACCGTCCGCATCACCCACGCCTATCCCGACGGCTGCGCGCCCTACTTCACGTGCCTGGCGCCCGTCGAGCGCGGCGCGGAGATCGAGACGTGGCAGGCCGTCAAGCACGCGGCATCGGAGGCGATCATCCGCGGGGGCGGCACCATCACCCACCACCATGCGGTCGGCCGCGACCACCGGCCCTGGTACGACCGCCAGCGCCCCGACCCGTTCGCGGCCGCCCTTCGCGCCGCGAAGGCCGCGGTCGACCCGGCCGGGATCCTGAATCCCGGCGTGCTGATCGACTGAGATCATGCCGTCGCCCCCTCACGCCGGGCGAGCTCGATGCCGCTGCGGCGACCCAGCGGGTCCTCCTTGAGCAGGGCGACCGCGAGGACGACGACCAGGCCGAGCGGCGCCGCGATCAGGAAGAGCTCGCCGATGCCGGTGCCGTACGCGTGGGGCGTTGCGTGTCCCGCGACGTGGGCGGCGAGGACGGTGCCGAGGAGTGAGACCCCGGCCGCGCCGCCCAGCGAGCGCGTGAACGCGATCAGCCCGCTCGCCGCGCCGACGTCGGTCCGCGCGACCGCGTTCTGGACGATCAGCACGAGGTTCTGCATCAGCATCCCGATGCCGGCACCGATCAGCAGCATGAAGCCGGCCAGCTCGACCAGGCTCGTCGTCTCGTCCATCGTGCCCATCAGCGCCAGGCCGGCCGCAAGCGAGACCGCGCCGCGGAGCATCAGCCGCTTGTAGCGCCCGGTGCGCGTGACCAGCCGCCCGGTGATCATCGAGGCGAGGAAGAGGGCGACCACCATCGGGATCGTCAGCAGCCCGGACTCCGTCGGCGAGAAGCCGCGCGCGACCTGCATGTACTGGGTGAGGAACACCGTGGTCCCGAACATCGCCACGCCGACCGACACGGACGCCAGCACTGCGAGCATGACGGTCCGCTCGCGCAGCAGGTGCAGCGGGATCAGGGGCTGCGGCGCGCGCCGCTCCGCGACGAAGAAGCCCACCAGCAGGGCTACGCCCAGCGGGACCAGCCAGACGGCGTCGCGCGCCGCCGACACCCAGATCAGCAGGCTCGACACCCCTGCGGCGATCAGCACGGCGCCCGCGTAGTCGAGCTGGACGACCTTGCGCTGGCGCGGCAGGTGCAGGGTGCGCTGGAGGACGACGAGGGCGACGATCGCGAACGGGACGTTGACGTAGAAGCACCAGCGCCAGCCGACCGTGTCCGTGATGACCCCGCCGAGCAGCGGGCCCATCACCGTGCCGAGGCCGAAGACCGCGCCGAGGTAGCCGGAGTAGCGGCCGCGTTCGCGCGGGGAGACGAGGTCGGAGAGGATGACCTGGACGAGGGAGGTCGGAGAGCTCGCCCCACACGGGCGTGCTCACCGTGAGGGCCAGCAGCGTCGCGGTCACGACCCACGTGTAGGTCGACTGGCCGCCCCCGAGGTCGGCGACGATCGTCGGCAGCGACGTGGAGACGACGGTGCTGGACAGGATCGCCACGAACAGGCCGAGCATCAGCCCGGACATCGCCTCGATCACCTGGCGGTGGGTCATGGCGCCGGGGGTCACTCGAAGGCCTCGTTCAGACGGGCCAGCCGTTGCGTGAGTGCCTCGAGATCGGCATCGGACCAGTCGTGCAGCACGCCGGCGAAGGCGTCGACCATGCGGCGGTGGGAGTCGAGCAGCACCGCGTCGCCGGCCGGTGTCGTCGTGAGCACCTGCGCGCGCCCGTCCTCCGGGTCGCGTTCGCGTCTGACGTAGCCCGCGGTGACCAGCGCAGTGACCTGGCGGCTCGCGACGGACAGGTCGACGGCGAGCCGGCCGGCGACATCGCTGACCCGGACCGGCCCGTGACGGTAGATCGTGCCGAGCGCGAGGAACCCCGGGCCGTCGAGCGACTTGAGCGCGTGACGCGCGATCTCGCGCCGGGCGGCGCCGAGCGAATAGAGCTCGCGCACGAGGGCTTCGACGGCGGTGACCGGTGGGGTGGCGGTGGGCATTGGTTGCGACAAGCAACTATATCAAGACCGGACCTCGGGTCCTCCGGTCATTCCGCCAGGGCGGCGAGGCGGTCGGCCAGGAACATGCGCTCGGAGTCGGTCGGCGCCAGGGCGAGCGCGCGCTCGTAAGCGGTGCGGGCCTCGGCGCGGCGCCCGAGGCGGCGCAGCACCTCGGCCCGGGTCGAGTGGAAGAGGTGGTACGAGTCGAGCGCGCCGAGGCGGCCGGCGGCCTCGACCGCGACGAGGCCCGCCTCCGGCCCGTGCGCCTCCGTGACCGCAACGGCGCCGTTGAGCCTGACCACGGGACTGGGATCGAGGCGGGCGAGCTCGCGGTACAGCCCGGCGACCCGGCGCCAGTCGGTCGTGCCCGTGGCGTGCTCGGCGGCGATGCGGGCCTGCAGCGCGAAGGCGCCGTCCCCGGCGTCCCGGAGCAACCGGCCCGCCTCCTCGATCTCGCCGGCGTCCCACCGCGAGCGGTCCTGATCGCCGAGCAGCACCGGCGTCCCGTCGGGGGCGAAGCGCGCCGCGCGCCGCGAGTCCTGCAGGAGCAGCAGGGCGAGCAGGGCGCGCGCCTCGCTTTCCGCCGGAGCGAGCACGGCGACAAGGCGGGCCAGCCGGATCGCCTCCCCGCACAGCTCGTCGCGCCGGCCGCCGTAGCCCTCGGTGAAGATCAGGTACAGCGTCCGCAGGACCGCCGACAGGCGCTCGGCCATCGCGTCGCGCGCGGGGACCTCGATGGCGATGCCCGCGCCGCGCAGCTTGGACCGCGCGCGGACGAGCCGCTGGGCCATCGCGCTCTCGGAGACGAGGAACGCGCGCGCCACCTCCGCGGTGGTGAGCCCGCCGACATGGCGCAGGGTCAGCGCGATCCGCGCCTCCGGCCCCAGCGCCGGATGGCAGCAGGCGAAGGTCAGCGCGAGACGGTCGTCGGGCCAGGCGTCGTCGGGGTCCACGGGAGCGGGCAGCGCCTCCAGCGCGCTCGCGTCGGCCAGCCGCCGCCGGCGCCGCAGCTCGTCCAGCGCGCGGTTGCGGGCGACGACGTAGATCCAGGCGGCGGGGTCGTCGGGCACGCCGTCGGCCGCCCAGCGCTCGACCGCCACGACGAACGCTCCCTGGACGGCCTCCTCCGCGAGCGCGAGGTCGCGCGTGGTGCGGGCGAGCGTCGCGACGGCCCGTCCCGACTCGCGCCGGAACAGGCCGTCCGCCACGCGCGCCGCGTGGGTCAGACCGGTTGTCCTGACGCGTCGAACTCCATGACCGGACGCACCTCGATACCGCCCGTCTCCGCGCCGGGGATCTGCGCGGCGATCGCGATCGCCTCGTCCAGCGAGGCGACGTCGACGACGTAGTAGCCGCCGAACTGCTCGCGGGTCTCGGCGAACGGGCCGTCGGTGAGCAGGCGCTCCCCGTCGCGGACGCGCACGGTGGTCGCGGTGGCGGTCGGCTGCAGCGCGGCGCCGTCGACGATCGCGCCGGCGTTGCGCTCGCCGAAGGCCTGGTAGCCGGCCATGATCCGGCCGATCTCCTCCGGCCCGGCGGTGTTCCAGAACGTCTCGTCCTCGTTGATGAGCAGTGCGTACTTCATGGGATACGGATGCCTCCTGTGTAGATGACTTGCATCATCCGGACGTCCGGGTGTCGCGGGCAACGACAGTCTGGCGCGTTGGCGCTCAGTGAGTGACGGGAACCGCGATCTCGCGGTCGGCGGAGACGGCCTCGACGATCTCCTCGTCGGCCTCCTCCTGGAGCCCACCCGGGCCGTCGGGCTCGGCGTCGCAGGTGACGCGCATCATCCCGGTGGCGACCTTCTCGTCGCCCATCACGGTGAGGCCGCAGATCACGTCGCCCTCCTCCCAGCCCATCCGCTCGATGTCGAACCAGTTGAGGTGGACGGCGTTGGCGGTCCCGCCGTAGGGGCACGACTTGTCGTGGTGCTCCTTGGCCTTGCAGACCGCCTGCATGTTCTTGGCGGAGGCGTCGACGCTCACGGTCCGTCAAGCGTAATCGCTCAGGGGGCGCTGATCCGCAGCGGGACGCCGAAGGCGCGCTCGAACAGCTCCGTCTGACGCTCGGCCATCCACTGGGCGAGCGTCACGTCCTCGTCGGCACTCAGGCGCAGCGCGGCCGTCCCGTCGGCGACGGTCAGCACTGCCTCGCCGACCGTCTGGTCGCGGGCGCGCTCGAGCTGCTCGGACAGCCGCAGCAGCGCGGCCCCGCGGCGCAGCAGGTCCTCGTCCCCCTTGGCGACGAGGGGCTCGAGGTCGCCGAGCGACGGCGTGCCCTTGCGGTGGTAGCGGGCCAGCTGCGCCACCAGGGCGGTCTCGCGCGCACTGAACCCCGGCAGCCCGGCCGACAGGATCAGGTAGCGGGAGTGCTTGTGGTGGTCGTCGTAGTCGACCGCGGTCCCGATGTCGTGCAGCAGCGCCGCGGCCCAGAGCAGGTCGCGCTCGACCGGGTCGCCATCGTGCAGGCCCGCTTCCGCGAGCGCGTCCCACATCGCCGTCGTCAGCGTCGCCACGTGCTCGGTGTGGTCGAACTCCGGGTGGTACTGCGCGGCGAGGTTGTGCACGGACGCGCGCCGGACGTCGTCGAACAGCGGCGGGTCGGTCCCGGCCAGCAGCGTCTCGAAGAAGACGCCCTCGCGCAGGCCGGCCTCCGTCGCCTCGATCGCGTCGAACTCGCCGACGGCCATCACCGTGTCGATGACCAGCGCCGCGGCGAGGATGACGTCCTGCCGCCCCGGCTTGATGCCCTTGATCGAGCCGCGCTCGGCGGCGGGCAGCTCCATCATCGCCTCGATCAGCGCGCCGAGCTGCTTGCGGGTGACCGACACGCCCTGCACGCCGCCCAGGCCGGGCATGTCCGCGGCCGCCTGCGCGGCGGCGGCGAGGTTGCGCACCGCGCCGCCGACACCGACCAACCGGCCCCCGTGCGCCCCGGCCCCGGGCAGCCAGTCGGCCCGACCGCCCAGCTTCTTCTCCACGTGCCCGCGCAGCGCGCGCGCCTGCTTGGGCGACGTCGTCTTGCCCTCCAGGAAGCGCTCCGTCATGCGCACGGCGCCCATCCGCCACGAGCGCGCCTCCGTGGCCATCCGGCTCTCGACCCGCGACAGCTGCAGCGAGCCGCCGCCGATGTCGAGCGCGACGCCGTCGGCCAGCGTCGTCGAGTTGACCGCGGCCAGGTAGCCGTAGCGGGCCTCCGCCTCGCGCTCGAGCACCTCGATCTCCAGCCACGTGCGCCGCCGGGCCGCCTCGAGGAAGGCGGCCTGGTTGGAGGCGTCGCGGATCGCCGACGTCGCCACTGCGCGCACGTCGGTGATGCCGGTCGCGCGGCAGAAGTGCGCGTAGAGCTCGAGCATGCGCAGCGCGCGCTCCATCGGCTCGTCCCCCAGCTCACCGGACGCGTCCAGCCCCGCGCCGACCCGGACCGCCTCGTGGATCTCGTCCGTGCGCTTCCACCAGGCCCCGCGGCCCTCGCCCGACCAGGTGAACACCACGAGCCGGAACGAATTGGAGCCGAGGTCGATCACCGCCTGACGACGCTCGCTCACGGGGCAAGCGTACGCTCAGAACATGATCGTCGAGCGCTCCATGCGGGAGGACTACCTCTCCAACACCTACCTCGTTGCCGCCGCGGAGGGCGGCGAGGCGTTCTTCGTCGACGCCGGCGGCCCGGTGGCCCCGCTGATCGAGAAGGCGGACGAGCTCAACCTCACGCCGACGCACGTCCTGCTCACCCACCGCCACGGCGATCACGTCGAGGAGCTGGGCGACCTCCTCGAGCGCTGGCCCGACTTGCAGGTGCTCGCGCATCCCGACGAGGAGGTGCTCGGGGTCACCGGGAAGATGGAGGGCGGCCAGACGCTCGACGTCGCCGGCCTCGAGGTGGAGACGATCCACACGCCCGGCCACACCAGCGGCATGCTCGCCCTGGTGGTGGAGGGCAACGTCTTCACGGGCGACACGCTGTTCAAGGGCTCGGTCGGCGGCGTGCGCGCGCCGGGCTCGACCTCCTACGCCGACCTCAAGCACTCGGTCATGGACGTGCTGCTCCAGCTCCCGGACGACACCGTCATCCGCCCCGGCCACACCGACCCGTCGACGATCGGTGAGGAGAAGGCGTCCAACGCCTTCGCGCGGGTCTGGAGCGGCGCCGACCCCGAGGGCGACGAGACCGTCACCGTCTGGGACAAGGAGGCGACGCTCGTCCTCTGGGGCCCCGACTACGACGGCGGGCACAAGGCCTGGATCCGCTGGGCCGAGAACGGTGCCGACGACATCGTGGGCGGGTCGCAAGTGGAGCGTGGCTAAGGAGCGGATCCCCACCGGCCGCGTCGCCCGCACGGCGGCGATCGGCCGCCTGGCCGCCGGCCAGGGGGCGCGCCAGCTCGCCACCAGGACGGCCAACGTGGCGCGGTCCGACGAGCGCCGCCACGCCGCGCTCGAGAAGCGCCACATCGAGGCGGCCGAGCAGATCGTCACGGTCCTCGGGACGATGAAGGGCGCCGCCATGAAGGTCGGCCAGGTCCTCAGCTTCCTCGACGCCGGCCTCGTGCCCGAGGAGTACCGCGAGGAGTTCCAGCGCAAGCTCGGCGAGCTGCGCGACGCGGCGCCCAACGTCAGGTTCACCGACATGCGCAAGGTCATCGAGTCCGAGCTGGGGGAGAAGCTCTCGAGCGTCTTCTCGGAGTTCGACGCGGAGCCGATCGCCGCCGCGTCGATCGGCCAGGTCTACCGCGCGACGCTGAAGGAGGACGGGCGCGACGTCGCCGTCAAGGTCCAGTACCCGCGCGTGGCCGAAGCGGTCCGGGCCGACATGCAGAACCTCGGGATGATCCTGCGCGTCGCGCGCACGATCGCCCCCGGTCTCGACGTCAAGGCGGTCGGGACCGAGATCCGCGAGCGCATCCACGAGGAGCTCGACTACGAGCTCGAGGCCGCCAACCAGCGGACCATGGCGCGGCTCTACCGCGACCACCCGTTCATCCACGTCCCCGACGTCGTGACGTCGCTGTCGCGCGAGCGCGTGCTCGTCAACGAGTTCGTGGAGGGCGCGGGGTTCGAGGACGTCAAGGCGCGCGATCAGGCCACGCGCGACCGCGTCGGCGAGATCGTCTTCCGTTTCTACTTCGGGTCGATGTACCGGCACGGGCAGTTCAGCGGCGACCCGCACCCGGGCAACTTCCTGCTGCGCCCCGACGACACCGTCGCCTTCCTCGACTTCGGCCTGTTCAAGCACCTGCCGCGCGAGCTCGTCGACGTCGAGCTGGCCGCCCTGCGCGCCGGGGCCGAGCGCGACGCCGGCGCGCTCTTCGAGCAGTGGACGGAGATGGGGCTGCTGCGCCGGGCCGGCAAGGTCGACGCCGAGAGCGCGCTCAACCAGTTCCTCGATGCGACCTGGTGGTACCTCACCGACGAGGAGATCGAGCTGCACCCCGACGTCGCCGCGCAGGTGATGATCGACATGGGCGACCCGCGCTCCGAGCACTTCAACCAGATGCGGCGGGAGACGCTGCCCGCCGACCACCTGTTCGGCCGCCGCGTCGAGGTCCTCACCCTCGCCGTCATGTGCCAGCTGCGCGCGTCGGGCAACTGGTACCGCGTGGCCGGGGAGTGGATCTACGGCGCCGAGCCGGAGACCGCGCTCGGCCGCGAAGAGGCAGACTTCTACACATGAGCACGTTCTTCGACGTCTCCATCTCCGCCGACGGCTACCTCGCGGGGCCGCGACAGTCCGCCGACGACCCGCTGGGCCAGGGCGGCAGGCGGATCCACGACTGGGCGCTGACGCCGGAGCTGCAGACCGACCGCGACCGCGAGATCCGCGCCTCCCACGGTGCCGGTGTCGGCGCCGCCGTGATGGGGCGCAACATGTTCGGGCCCATCCGCGGCCCGTGGACGGGCGACTGGCGCGGCTGGTGGGGCGACACCCCGCCGTACGGTTTCCCCGTCTTCGTCCTCACCCACTTCGCCCGCGAGCCGCTGGAGATGGAGGGCGGGACGACCTTCCACTTCGTCACCGACGGCTTCGCTTCCGCGCACGAGCAGGCGGTGGCGGCGGCGGGCGACCAGCCCGTGCAGATCACCGGGGGCGGCAGCGCCATCCAGCAGGCGCTGCACGCCGGCGTCGTCGACCGCTTCATCCTGCACGTCTCCCCGCTGCTGCTCGGCCGTGGCGTCCGGCTGTTCGAGGGCGTGGACCCGACCGACCTGCGGATCGTGGAGACGGTCGGATCCCCGCACGTCACCCACGTGACGTACGAGCGGGCCTAGTGGTGCCTAGACCTCCTGGATCTGGAACAGCGAGGTGGTGCCGGGGCGGCCGGAGGGCAGCCCGGCGGTGATGCCCACGCGTGCGCCCGGCTCGAGCCAGCCCAGCTCGACCACGCGGCGGGCGCTCGCCGTGATCAGCTCCTCGGTGACCTCGTAGCGCGGCAGCGACGCGGCCTCCACGCCCCACATCAGCGCGCAGCGGCGCACCGTCTCGCGCCCGGGTGACAGCGCGTAGATCGGGACGTTGGGCCGGTGCGCGGAGATCAACCGCACGGAGCGGCCGCTCAACGTCGGGCACACGAGCGCGTCGAGGTCGAGCTCGACGGCGGCGCGGCAGGCCATGAAGGCGACGGTGTACGCGGGGTCGCGGCTGTCGCGCGCGACGCGCTGCTCGTTCCAGACCTCGTAGGGCGCGACGGTCTCGGCCCGCTCGGCGATCGAGGCCATCATCCGGACCGCGTCGACCGGATAGGCGCCGACGGCTGTCTCCTGCGAGAGCATCACCGCGTCGGTCCCGTCGAGGATGGCGTTGGCGACGTCGGCGACCTCGGCGCGGGTCGGCCGCGACGAGGCGACCATCGAGTCGAGCATCTGCGTCGCGGTGATCACCGGGCGCGCCATCGACCCCGCGCACGCGATCACGCGCTTCTGGACGAGCGGCACCTCCTCGATGCGCAGCTCGATGCCGAGGTCGCCGCGCGCGACCATCAGGCAGTCCGATGCGCGCACGATCTCCTCGATGCGCTCCACCGCCTGCGGCTTCTCGATCTTGGCGATCAGCGGCAGGCGGGTGTGACGGCGCAGCTCGGTGACCTCCTCGGCGCGGCGCACGAAGCTCAGCGCGACCATGTCCACCCCGATCCGCTCGCCCGTGCGCAGGTGTGCGAGGTCCTCCTCGGGGACGGACGGCAGGTCGGTCACCTCGCCGGGGAGGTTGAGGCCCTGCCGGGACGCGACCGCCCCGCCGATCTCGACGACCGCGTCGACCTCGCCCGCCTCGGGCCGGACCGTCGTCGTGCGCAGCCGGACGGCGCCGTCGGCGAGGTAGAGGATCTCCTCGGGCTGGATCGCCTGGGCGAGGCCGGCCCAGGAGATGTGCATGCGCTGCGCGTTCCCGTCGGCCGGGTCGGAGCCGCCGCACACGAAGGTGACCTGGTCCCCGGGCTTGAGCTCCGCCAGGTCCCCGACCAGCACGCCGATGCGCAGCTTCGGCCCCGGGAGATCCTGGAGGATCGCGACCTGGCGGCCCGCGCGGCCGGCGGCGTCGCGGACGCGCCGCGCCGTCTCGGCGTGCTCCTCGGCGCTGCCGTGGGAGAAATTCAGCCTCGCGACGTCCATCCCGGCCTCCACGAGCCGGACGAGCACCTCGGGGTCGCGCGAAGCGGGCCCGATGGTGGCGACGATCTTCGTCCGGCGCTTCACCGCCGCGAGGCTACCCGTGGCGGAGCTCGACCGTCCGGGTGACCCGCTCCCGGCCGGCCCGGACGGTCACCCGCAGCGGTCCGCGACTCGCCCGCGCCCGCAGCCGCGCGGCGAAGGTGCGCCGCGGGCTCGCGCTCACCACCCGGCGCAGCAGCCTGCCGTGGGCCGCGAGTCGGATGACCACGCGCTCGGGCCGGTCGAGGCGGACGCGGACCATCAGGCCGCGGCGCAGCCCGGCGGAAGTGGTCGCGCGCGCGACGGTGACCCGGGGGGAGAAGCCGCCGCCCCGCTGGCGGGCGAGGAGGAGGACCGCCGAGCCGCCGTCGCAGGTCGCCCGCACGCCCCCCGCGCAACCGATGCCGGCGGTGACCAGCTTGCCCGAGTGCTGGAGCGCGCCCGCCGTGGCCCGCGCGACCGGGTAGGCGGGCCACCCGATCTCGACGAGGCGCTGGGCGCGGCCGTCGCCGTCCAGGCGGGCGGTCAAGAACGCGTAGCCGCCGCCGTGGCCGACCTGCCCGATCAGCCACGCGCCGCCCGCGGGGTCGGCGCGCACGTCGTTGGCGACGGCGCCGTCCCCGGCCGCGATCAGCCGCGAACGGATGCGCCCGCGCGGTTCGGACCGCAGCACGGCCAGGGTCTGGAGGCCGTTGGGAAGGAAGCCGGCGCCGGCGGCGAGGAAGCCGCCGCCGGGCAGCGCTGTGAGCGCGTTGGCGAAGGACGACGCGGCGCCGACCCGGTGCTCGGCCGCACCGATCAGCGCGCCGGTGGGGGTGGTGGCCAGCTCCGCGAAGCGGAAGGTGGCGCCGTCCGCGGAGTCGCCGGCGATGCCGGCGGCAATCGGGCGCCCGCCGGGCAGTACGGCGAGGGCGAGCCCGTAGCCGTAGCCGCCGGGGCCGCCGAGCGTGACCCCGCCGGTGCCGAAGGTCGCGTCGAGCTCTCCCGCCGCCGTCACGCGCGCCACGGCGATCCGGGGCACCCCGGCCGCGTCCACGGCCTGCCCGGCGAGCAGCAGGGTGCCCGCCGGCCCGGGCTCGATGTCCCCGGCCTGCGCGTAGCTGGACCCGGCGGAGAGGAGCGCGATGCCGTTGCTGCCGAAGCTCGGGTCCACGGCCCCGCCGACCGTGTAGCGGACCAGGGCGAAGACGTCGCGCCCGCCTCGGCGCGCGACGCCCGCGGCGACGATGCGGCCGTCCGCCTGGACGAGGACGTCGAGCGCCTGCGAACGGCCGCTGCCGACCGTGGTCGTGACGATGCCGCCGTCTCCGAACTCGGGGTCGAGCCCGCCGTCGGGGGTCAGCCGCGCGACCCGGAAGCTCGTGTCGCCGCCGTCGAGGCAGGTGCCGTCCTCGTTGCCGTCGCAGCGGTAGCCGGCGACGACGATGCGGTCGGCGCGGTCGATGGCCACCGCCCGCGGCGTGAACGACCCGAGCGCGGGCACCGCGACTCGCCCGTCGCTGCCGAAGCTCGGGTCGAGGTCCCCCGGAGCGGCCTGGGCCGGCGCCGCGAGGACGGCGGCGAGCACCAGGCTGAGACACGCCTTCCTCACGGAGCCGGGAACGCTACCGGCGCGCCGTCGGCCAGCAGCCGGCCGCCGTCGCGGAGGTCGCAGATCAGGTCCCAGTGGACCGCGCTCTCGTTGACTCCCCCCGTCTCCGGATACGAGCGCCCGAGCGCGAGGTGCACCGTGCCGCCGATCTTCTCGTCGAGCAGGATCACCCCGGTCGGGCGGTCCAGACCGGTGTTGGTGCCGACGCCCAGCTCGCCGAGGCGGCGCGCCCCGGGGTCGGTCGCCAGCGTCTCCTGCAGGTAGGCGTCGCCGCGCTGGGCGCGCGCGGCGACGACCTCGCCGTCGCGGAAGGTCAGCTCGACGCCGGCGACGTCGACGCCGCTCGGCGCGCTCGGGACGGTGAAGCGCACGGTGCCGTTGGCCGAGGCCTCGTGCGGGCCGGTGAAGACCTCGCCGGACGGCATGTTCCGCTTGCCGTCGGAGTTCTGCCAGAGGCGGCCGGTGACGTCGAGCGTCAGGTCGGTGCCGGGCGCCTCGATGCGGATCTCGCGCGCCGCGCCCAGCGTCTCGATCAACCGCGCCTGGCGCTCGCGCAGCGCGCCCCAGGCCGCCACGGGATCCGGCCGGTCCAGGAACAGCGCCCGGCCGACCAGCGCCGCGAACGCCCGCGTGCCCATGCCGGCCTGCTGCGCGAGCGCGGGCGTCGGGAACAGCGTGACGTTCCAGCGCCGGTGGGCGCCCGCCTCCCGCAGCGGCGCGCGGGCCCGCGCCGCCCGGGCCAGCAGTGCCGGGTCGGCGCCGGCGAGCGCGTTGGTGTTGGTGGGCGAGATGACGCGCACGGTCGCGTCCGTCGTCTCCGCCTCCAGGCGCTCGAGCGGCGCGATGCCGCCCAGCACGATCTCCTCGTCGAGCGCGACCCGCATCAGCGGCCAGGCGTCGCGGTCCAGGATCTCGCGCTGCAGCGCGCGCAGGAGCGGGGCGGCGGCGACCGTCCCGCCGACCACGACCTGCTGGCCGGCCTGGACGTCGAGGCAATAGCCCGCCAGCAGCCGGGCGTGGGCGGCGACGTCGTAGCTCACGGGGCGGGCAGCTCCGGGAAGTGCTCGGCGACGTGCGCGCGCAGCTGCTCGCGGATCCAGGCCCGCTCCTCGGGAGTGGCGAAGCGGAAGCGCGCGAGCAGCTCGGACTGCCTGGTCAGCGGCTCGGCGCCGGCGATCGTCCAGCTCGCGACGAGGCGCTCGAACAGGAACTCGACCCGGCGCGCCCACGCGTCCTCGCGCACGCCGCCGATGTCCGCGTAGGCGGTCCGCGTCTTGGGCGTCATCGCCCCGCGCAGCACCAGGACGTCCTCCCCGTCGCCGTAGGTGACGTCGGGCGCGCGGAGCTTCTCGGAGGATCGCTGGCGCCGGCGGGCCATGTCCCGCAGAGTACGTTCACGGGCGATGGCGAAGCCGACCCAGCGCGTCGTGGGACGTGGTGAGCGCGTCCTCCCCGGCCTGTGGCGGCTGCGGCTCCCGCTGCCGTGGCCCGGCGTGCCGCACTGCAACGCGTGGGCGATCGCGGCGGGCGACGGCGTGGTCCTCGTCGACACCGGCGCGCACGAGCCGGGTTCGATCGGCCACCTGGAGCGCGCTCTCGACCAGGTCGGGCTGCGGGTCGAGCACATCCGGCTCGTCGTGTGCACCCACGCGCACGCCGACCACTGCGGGCAGGCGGCGACGATCGCCGCGCGCACGGGCTGCGAGGTCTGGATGCACCCGCGCTCGGAGCATCTCTTCCAGACCGTCGAGGACCCGGAGGCGGTGTTGTCGCGGCGCCTCGAGGTCGCCCGCCAGTCCGGCGTCCCGTCCGAGCCGCTCACCCGCTGGGCCGAGGCCCGGCGTGCGTCGGGCCCGCTCGTGCAGCTGCCGCTGCACGTCGACCGCGACCTCGTCCCCGGCGTCGAGCTGCAGACCGACCTCGGCACCTGGCAGGTGGTGGAGACGCCCGGCCACGCGCCCTCGCACGTCAGCCTCCACCAGCCCGACCGGCGCCTGCTGCTGTCGGGCGACCACCTCCTCGGCCGGGTGTCGCTGTACTTCGACGTGGGCTGGACGCCCGATCCCGTCGGCGAGTTCCTCGAGGGGCTCGACCGCGTGGAGGCACTGGACGCACGGCTCGCGCTCTCCGGGCACGGCCGCCCGTTCACCGACGTCCGCGGCCACATCGATGCCAACCGCGCGCTGGTCGCCAGGCACCTCGACAGCGTCCGCGCCGCGCTGGCAGAGGGTGACGAGACCGCCTTCGGGCTCGCGCCCAAGGTGTTCGGGGACGCGTTCGGCGAGGCCACCGGCGCGTGGCTGTTCACGGAGACGATCGCGTTCCTCACCCACCTCGAGCAGCGCGGCGAGGTGCGGCGAACCGACGGCGATCCGGAGCATTGGGCCGTAGCCTGAATCCCCAGCGATGCGCATCGACGAGATCCTCACCAACCTGGGGCGGCCCGTCTTCTCCTTCGAGTTCTTCCCGCCCAAGACCGACCAGGGCGAGCGCAACCTGATGGAAGCGCTCGAGGCACTCGGGCCGCAGCAGCCCGACTACGTGTCCGTGACCTACGGCGCCGGCGGCACCACGCGGGACAAGACGCTGGACATCGTCAAGCGCATCAAGGCCGACTTCGGCATGGAGGCGATGGCGCACCTGACCTGCGTCAACGCCACGGTCGACGAGCTCAGGCGCACCCTCGACGAGATGGCCGAGGCCGGGGTCGAGAACGTCCTGGCGCTGCGCGGCGACCCGCCGCAGGGCGAGGAGCGCTGGACGAAGACCGAGGGCGGCTTCGAGTACTCGACGGAGCTGGTCACGATGCTCGCCGCCGACTACGGCTTCGCCATCGGCGCGGCGGCGTTTCCGGAGACGCACATCCACGCCACCTCGCCCGAGGACGACCTGCGCTTCCTCAAGGCCAAGGTCGACGCCGGCGCGCAGTTCCTGATCACCCAGATGTTCTTCGACGACCGGTACTACTTCGAGTTCGTCGACCGGGCGCGCGCCGCCGGCATCGACGTCCCGATCATCCCCGGCGTGATGCCGATCCTGTCCTCGGCCGGCATCAAGCGCATGACCGAGCTGTCGGCGGCCAAGCTGCCCGCGGGCCTGGTCCGCGAGCTCGACGCGCGCCAGGGCGACGACGAGGCCGTGGCCGAGCTGGGCGTGTCCTACGCCACGCTGCAGGCGTCCGACCTGCTCGCGGGCGGCGCGCCGGGCATCCACTTCCTGACCCTGAACCGATCGCCCGCCACGCGGGCGATCCTGTCGGCGCTCAAGGTGTTCGAGCCTTGGAGGGCTCCGGCAACGGCGTAAGCGGCACCAGCCCCTCCCGCAGGGCCAGCACGCCGAGCTCGGTGCGGTTGCCGCACCCGCTCTTGCGCATCGCGTTGGTGACGTGGGTGTGCACGGTGCGGGGGGAGACCACCAGGCGCCTGGCGATCGCGTCGTTGGAATGACCCTCGGCGATCAGCCGCACGACCTCGACCTCGCGCGGCGTCAGGGTCAGCGTGCGGATCTGGGCGAGTGGGGTCGCCTCCGGCGCCGGCGGGCCCGCGAGCATGCCGCGCGCGTAGATGCGGAAGATGCCGGCGAGCACGCCGAGCAGGATCAGCAGCTCCACGACCGTCGGGATCGAGGTGTCGTCCTCGCCCTCCTCGACCACGAACGGGTGGAGCGCGCCGGTCTCCTGCAACACCACGATCGGCAGGATCACCACGACCCCGGCGGCGACCGTCGCCTGCGCGCCGCGGCCGCCGAGCAGGGTCGCCGCCAGGGCAAGGGTCAGCGCGCTCAGCATCGCCCACATCGGGTGGTCGGACCCGTCCGTGACCAGCAGCATCACCGTCAGCCCCGCGTACAGGACGACGAGGGCGATGGACGCCTCCCGCTCGCGCCCGGCGAACGCCGCGCGCCGCAGCCCGTAGAAGGTGAGTCCGACCGCCGCGTTCACGCCGATCCAGGGCAGCACACCCGTATCACGGCTGCTGACGAAACTGGTCAGCTGGACGACTGCGGTGACGACCGACAGCCCGACCATCAGGCCGAGCACCGCCGTCAGAACCGCCTTCCGGCGGGTCGGTTCCTGCCCGAGCTCAAGATCGGCAATAATACGGATGGCGCTATGGACCGTCAGTCGATGTTCTTTTGCGTCAGTGGATCCGACGTTGGAGGAAGCGACCTTCCGCGGTGCTCGCAGCGGCGAGCACCTGCACATCTCCGCCGGCGGCGTGACGCTGGTCGCCGACGGTGAGCGCCGGTGGCACGCGCCGTTCAGCGACATCCGGTCCGTGCTCGCGGTCCGCCGGGACGCGAGGGCTTCGTCGACGACGCCATTCACATCTGCACCCGCGACGGCCGCGACCGCCACTTCCTCGTGGCCAGCACCGCCGTCCGCGACGACTACGGGGCGGAGTTCTCCGAGGCCGTCGCGGACGCCGTCGCCACCTCCGTGCGCCGCGCGGCCGGCCTCGCCTGAGCCGGCTCAGGCCGCCGGCGGCTCGATGTCGAGCGCGTGCGCGACGCGCGGCGAGCCGTGGGAGTCCCAGGCGACGTCGACGACGTCGTTGCGGGCGTAGCTGCCGATGCCGAAAGCGCCCCAGAACCACTTCCAGAACCCGAGGCGGCCCTCCTTGACGAGCGGGCGCGAGAACAACAGCGCGCCGCCGGTGACCTCGTAATCCCGGCCGGCTTCCTGGCGGACGCCGTTGACGTACACGGTGAACGGGGGGGTCACACCGGGCGGGAGGGGGACGCGCCACCGATCCATCGGGAGACACCGTAAGGGGGCCTGGCGCGGGCCTGCCGGGGTCCGGGCGACGGCCTCCGCCACCCCTGGCCGTATCGTCCGGCGCCGGGTGCCCGACTACGAGATCCGCCGCTCCGCCCGCGCGCGCCGCGTGCGCGTCACCGTCCATCCCGACCGCCGGGTCGAGGTCGTCCTGCCCCAGCGGGCTCCCAGCGGGCCGCGGCGTCGGCCGTGGAGGAGCTGCGACCGTGGATCGACCGGCGGCTGCGCGCGCTCGATGCCGTGGACGCCGAGCTCGAGCGCGGGCGGGCGCCCAATACCGTCGCCTTCCTCGGCACGGACCTGACGCTGGTGCCGCAGGCGGGCCGGACCCGGGTGCACCGGCGCGGCGATCTCCTCCTGGTCCCGGCCACCGACGGCACCGCGGCGCTCGAGCGCTGGTACCGGCGCCAGGCCCGGACGGTCATCGCCGCCAAGCTGGATGCCGCCACCGCCCGAGCGGGCCTCACGTACACCGGGCTGACCATCCGCGGCCAGCGGACCCGCTGGGCGTCGTGCTCCTCGGCGGGCGCGATGTCGTTCAACTGGCGGCTCTTGCTCGCACCGGAGGCCGTGCTCGACTACGTGGTCGAGCACGAGGTCTGCCACCTCACCCACATGGACCACGGCCCAGGCTTCCGCGCGCTGATGGCCGAGCGCGTGCCCGACCACGCGCAGCACTCGCGCTGGTTGCGCCGCTACGGCTCGGCGCTGACGCTCGCCCCCGAGCGCGCGGCGCAGCGCCGCGTAATCGCTCTCCCCGCGCTCGACCTCGACCAGCCGGCGCCGGAAGCGGCCGGTGTAGGCCTCCACGGAGCCGTCGCCGCGGACGTCGACTCCGCCCGCCGCTCCGCGCGGGCCGCGCACCTCCACGCGCGCCTGCACCTGCACGACCGGGTCGTAGGTGCGCCGCGCCACCTTGATGGCGGACCGCCGCGAGCCGTTGGCAAGGGCGCGTGCGTTCTCCTCCAGAGCATCCAGGGCGGCGCCGGCGTCCGGAAAGGTCCGTTTCTCGACACGTCCGTCAACGCGCATGGTCAAGCGCCACGACACCGCCTTTAGGGTATGCGAATCCATGCACTCCACACGCACCGCCCTGGCCGCGGCGCTGGCGCTGCTCGCGCCGGCCTCCGCCGCCAGCGCCGCCACCCTGACCACCGCTCCCTGCGTCATCGAGTCGCTGCCGATGACCATCCAGGGCGCCGGCTGGGGCCCGGCTCGTCGTGGAACGTCCAGACGACCGATCCGAACAACCAGATCTACGATTACGGGACCGCTGATCCCGCCGGCAACTTCACGTCGACCGCCGAGGCGCCCCGATCGTCGTCGGCGACACCCTCAAGCCGGTCACCTTCACGCTCACGGGCCAGCAGGACCAGCAGGACGTCGCCTCCACCACGTTCCAGGTCGTCGACTTCCTGGTCAAGCCCAAGGACCCGAGCGGCAAGCCGAACCGCAAGACGCGGTGGCGCTTCGCGGGCTTCATCCCCGGCCAGCCCATCTACGTCCACGTGAGCCGCAAGGGCAGGACCCACACGCAGCGCGCCGGCGTGGCCTCGTCGCCGTGCGGGACGCTCAGCAAGCGCCTCAACCGCCTCCCGGCGTGGCCGAAGCGCAAGATCGCCTACGGCAAGTACAAGATCGCGATCGACAACCGCAAGCGGTACGCCAAGACGGACGGCTCGTACCCGCAGTACACCGCCCGGATCACGATCTACAAGACCTACCTGTAGGCGGTCAGGCCGCGGCGGCGACCAACAACTGCTCGACCCCCTCCGGCGGGAGGGGGCGGGCGAGCAGGAAGCCCTGGGCGAGAGGACAGCCCTCGTCGGCGAGGAAGCGCCGCTTCGCCTCCGTCTCGACGCCCTCGGCGACCGCGGTGCGGCCCAGCGCGCCCGACAGCCGCAGGATGGCGGACACGAATGCGGACGCCTCCCGGTGTCGGGCACCTCGCGCATGAAGGCGCGGTCGATCTTGACCGTCTCCACCGGCATCTCGCGCAGGCGCGAGAGCGACGAGTAGCCCGAGCCGAAGTCGTCCAGCGCGAGCTGGAGCCCGAGGACGTGGAGGGCCCGCAGGATGGACTCCGACTCCGCGGGATCCTCCATCGTCGTCGACTCGGTCAGCTCGGCGGTCAGCCGCCGCGGGTCGGCGCCGGTACGCTCGAGGTGCGTCGCGACCCGGTCGGCGAAGTCCAGGCGGCGCAGCTGGCGCGGGGAGACGTTGAAGGAGATCTGCGGGTGCAGGCCGAGCTCGGCCCAGCGCACCTGCTGCTCGCACACCGCGCCGACGACCCAGTCGCCGATCGCCTCGATCAGCCCGGTCTCCTCGGCCAGCGGGATGAACTCGCCCGGTGGGACCATGCCGCGCTCGGGGTCGTGCCAGCGCAGCAGCGCCTCGACCCCGATCAGCCCGCCGAGGCAGACGTCGAAGATCGGCTGGTAATGCAGCAGGAACTCGTCGTCGGCGAGCGCGCGGCGCAGGCGGGTGGAACCCTCGAGGCGCTCGCGGCGATCGGCGGGGCCGCTGCGCTCGTACACGCACCAGCTCCCGCGGGCGACGACCTTGGCGCGGAACACGGCTGCGTCGGCGTGCTCGAGCAGGTCCTGCGCGGTGGACGACCCGGCGGCGCACGTGGCGATGCCCATCGAGCACTCCAGCGAGAACTCGGCGTCGTCGATCCGGAAGGGGGGCTCGAGGACCGCGGCGATGCGGGCGGCGGTCTGCTCGGCGACGGCCATCAGCTGGTGGGGCCGATGTCGGCGATCAGCAGCAGGTACTCGTCACCGCCGGGGCGGGCGAGCAGGTCGGTGCTGCGCGTCGCCTCGCTCAACCGCCCGGCGACGGCGGCCAGGACCCGGTTGCCGGCCGCGAAGCCGAGGGAGTCGTTGACGAGCCGGAACGCGTCGACGTCGATGTGCAGCAGGGCGACGCCGGAGCCCGACCTCCGCGCCCGTGCGAGCGACAGCGACAGGTGCTCCTCCAGCAGCATCCGGTTCGGGAGGCCGGTGAGGGGATCGCGGAAGGCCAGCTCGAGCCGCGCTCACGCTCGGCCGCGAGTGCCCGGCGCAGCTCGGCGACCTGCAGCCGCGCGGTATCGAGGTCGTCGGGCAGCTGCTCTCCCACCCGTCCCTCATCGGCGGGTGGGAGCCCCGACTTGAAGGAGCTAGCGGTCCTCCACGGGTACGTAATCCAGCTCGCGTCCGCCCGAGTAGACCTGCCGCGGACGGGCGATCTTCGTCTCGGAATCCTTGACCATCTCCAGCCACTGGGCGATCCAGCCGGAGGTGCGCCCGATCGCGAACATGACCGGGAACATGTCGGTCGGCAGCCGCAGCGCCTCGTACATGAGCCCGGAGTAGTAGTCGACGTTGGGGTAGAGCTTGCGCGAGGTGAAGTAATCGTCGTCGAGCGCCTGCTTCTCGAGCTCCTCGGCGACCTCCAGCAGCGGCGACTTCCCCATCACCTCGAAGACGTCGTCGAGGTGCTTCTTGATGATCCGCGCGCGCGGGTCGTAGTTCTTATAGACGCGGTGGCCGAAGCCCATCAGCCGCTCGTCGCCGTTCTTGACGCCCTTGAGGAAGTCCGGGACGTTCTCGACCTTCTCGATGCGGTTGAGCATCCGCAGCGCCTGCTCGTTGGCGCCGCCGTGCAACGGCCCGTAGAGGGCGGCGACGCCGGCGGCTACCGAGGAGTACGGGTCGACCTGCGTCGAACCGACGAAGCGCACGGCCGACGTGGACGCGTTCTGCTCGTGGTCGGCGTGGAGGATGAAGAGGACGTCGAGCGCCTTCTCCAGGCGCGGATCCGGCTCGTACTTGAGCTCGGTCATCTTGTACATCATCGAGAGGAAGTTGCCGGCGTAGGACAGGTCGTTGTCCGGATAGACGTACGGCTGGCCCATGCTGTGGCGGTACGCGAAGGCGGCGAGGGTCGGGACCTTGGCGAGCAGGCGGATGACCTGGAGGTTGCGGGTCTCCTCGTCCTTGATGTTGGTCGCCTCGGGATAGAAGGTCGACAGCGCGCCGGTGCCCGCGAGCAGCATCCCCATCGGGTGCGCGTCGTAGCGGAAGCCCTGCATGAAGCTCTTGACGTTCTCGTGCACGAACGTGTGGATCGTGATCTCGTGCACCCACGCGTCCAACTCGACCTTGTTCGGGAGCTTTCCGTGGATGAGCAGGTACGCAACCTCGAGGTAGCTCGAGCGCTCACACAGGTCCTCGATCGTGTAGCCGCGGTACTCGAGCACGCCCGCGGCGCCGTCGATGTAGGTGATCTCCGACCGGCACGACGCGGTGTTGGTGAAGGCCGGGTCGTAGGCCATCATCCCGAAGTCGTCCTCGTCGACCTTGATCTGGCGAAGGTCCATCGCCTTGATCGTGTCGTCGGTGATGTCGACCTCGTAGGTCTTGCCCGTGCGGTTGTCCGTGATGGACAGGGTGTCTTCAGCCATGCGGCTCCTTGGTGCGAAAGCGGTTCGGTGCTGCCGTACCCGATTATCGGGCAGACGAG
The DNA here is from genome assembly GCA_963740765.1 of uncultured Solirubrobacteraceae bacterium. Classification (GTDB taxonomy): domain Bacteria; phylum Actinomycetota; class Thermoleophilia; order Solirubrobacterales; family Solirubrobacteraceae; genus DATLGB01. The sequence goes on from CAVUFN010000028.1 coordinate 24,453, forward strand.
CACCGGACGCGCTCCGGCGTGGCCGCGCTCCGCCGGGAGCGCGGCCACGGACTTGCGCTAGCCGACCTTGTAGGTCTTCGCCAGGTCGGACGTGTAGGCGTCGCCGATCTGCTTGAGACCGCCGGGCACGTCGGCGGGCTGGGCGAGGTAGACCGCCCGCTCGGAGGGCTCACCCACCTGCGAGTAGTCCAGCGGCGCGGCGGTGACGTTCTTGGTGTCGACGTCGGAGAGCTCTCGGGCGGCCTTGGTGATGCCCTCGCGGGTCAGGTCCTTCTCGTCACAGGCCTTGGTCAGGATCTCGTCCATCAGCTGACCCTGGACGTAGCCGAACTGGACGGCGCCCTTGGGCGTGTCCTTCGGATGGTCCTGCTTGTACTGGTCGGAGATCTCCTTCACGGCGGGCTCGTCGGAGTTGAACGGCGCGATCGACGCGACGATCAGGGCGTTGGCCTTCAGCGCCGGGGCCGCCGGCGACTCCAGCACGGCTGGATCGAAGGTCGGGTTGTTGCCGACGATCGGCACGTTGAAGCCCTGGGAGGCGGCGACGCCCGCGACCGACGCGAGCTGGGTCGGGGCGGTGGTCATGCCGATCGCCTTGACGCCGGCGCGCTTGAGCGCGGCGACCTGGCCGGACATGTCCTCGTCCGTCGCCTTGATCTTCTGCTTGACGACGGTCATCCCGTTCTCCTCGGCGAACGCCTCGGCGCCCGCGAGGCCGTTCTCGCCGTACTCGCCCTCGAAGTAGACGTGGCCGAGCTTGTCGCCCTTGGCGATCTTGCCGTCCTCGAGCAGCTTGGACAACCCGTTGATCATCTCGATGTCGTACGAGGCGCCGATCTCGATGATGAAGTCGTTGGACAGCAGCGAAGAGGGCCACGCCGACAGCAGCGACACCATCGAGTCGGATTTCAGGGACGGCAGGATCGCGGCGGTGATCGGCGAGCCGAGCAGCTGCTGGAGCGCGGCGACCTTGCCCTGCAGATCGCGGTACTGGACAACGGCCTTCTGCGGGTCGTAGCCGTGATCCTTGGTGATGAACTTCACGGTGCGGCCGCAGACCTTGCCGCCCTCCTGCTTCCAGTACTGCTGGGTGCCCTGCACGATCGGCTTGGCCAGCGGCGCGAACACGCCGGAGAGGTCGGTCAGGTACCCGAGCGTGATGGAGTCCGCGGTGACGCCCGGACCTGTCTTGACCCCGCCGGAACTACCGCCGCCCGACGACTCGCCCTTGCTGCCGCAGCCCGCGACGGGTACGGCGAGGAGCGCCGCGGCGCCGAGGCACGCGACGAGGGATCTGGGGGTGCGGGTCATGCGGGGCTCTCCTTGGGTGGTGATGGCGAGCGGGTGGGCGTGAAGCGCCTGGCGAGGCCCGCCAGCCCGCCGCGCGCGAAGATGAGGACCGCGACGACCGCCGCTCCGTAGAGGAACCGCGCCGCGTCGCCGGCCTGGAGGCCACTGCCGCCGGGATCGTCGACGAGCGGCAGCGAACCCGCGTACTTGTTGAAGAGCAGCGGCAGTGAGGTGACCAGCACGCCGCCGGCGACGGCGCCGCCGATCGAGCCGAGCCCGCCGATGACGATCATGACCAGGAAGTCGATGGAGACGAGGAACCCGAAGGACTCGGGCACGATCCGTCCGAAGGCAAGCGCGAGGAACACGCCGCCGACCCCGGCGTACATCGACGACACGGTGAAGGCGGCGGCCTTGTAGACGGGGACGTTGACGCCCATGGTGGCCGCGGCGATCTCCGAGTCGCGGACGGTCTGCATGGCCCGGCCGGGCCGGCTGCGCACGAGGTTGCGCGCGAACCACCACGCCACCGCCAGCAGCACGAGCCCCAGGTACCAGAGCCGCTCGAGCTGTCCGTACGGGACGCCGAACACCGAGAAGTCGCTCGGGCTGGCGTTGGAGAACTCGAAGCCGAACAGGCTGAACGGCGTCGCGTCGCGGCCGTTGAAGCCGCCGGTCAGCTTGCTCGCGTTGAAGAGGATGTGCTGGCCGATGAAGACCAGGCCGATTGATGCGAGGCCGAGGTAGATGCCGCGCAGCCGGCCGGCGATCGGGCTGAACAGCGCCCCAGCCACACCGGCCAGCATCGGCGCCAGGATCATCGCCACGATCGGAGGCAGGCCCAGCCCGCTGGGCTGGGTCGCCGCGAGTGCCGCCGTCGGCGGCTCGGCGGACAGGTAGCAGTACCCGTAGGCGCCCACGGCCACGAAGAACGCGTGCGCGAGCGACAGCTGTCCCGTCACGCCCACGAGCAGGGTGAGGCCGATCGCGGCGATCGCGGCCGCCATCGCGAACAGCCCCGTCTGCAGGAAGAAGCCCTCGGCGTACTGCGGCAGCCACAGCAGCACGCCCACGCCGACGAGCAGGCCGCCGCGCTTGAGCCATGTGCGCCGGCCCTCAGACACGGGTGATCTCCCTGGAGCCGAAGAGCCCCGCCGGCCGCCACAGGAGCACCCCGAGCAGCACGACCCAGGGGACGACCTCCGAGAGCCCCCGCCCGAGGAACGAGATCTCCGACTGGTAGCCGGCGGCGAAGGTGACCGCGATGCCGATCACGAGCCCGCCGACGACCGCGCCCGCGATCGAGTCCAGACCGCCCAGGACGGCGGCGGGGATCGCGGTCAGGGCCACCAGGCCGGTGGTGTTGGTGACGCCGGAGGCCGGGAAGCTGGTCAGGAACGTCCCGCCGATGGCCGCGAGCACGCCCGACACGGCCCAGGCGCCCGCCGCGATCCGCGGCAGGCGGATGCCCATGAGCGCGGCGGCCTCCGGGTCGGCGGCGGTGGCGCGCATGGCGACACCCCAGTCACTCCACCGGAACGCGGCGGCGAAGGCGGCGATCAGCACGATCCCGATCAGGGCGGCCGCGATCCGCGTCTGGGGGACGCTGGTCCCGAGCAGGTGCAGCGTGTCCGAGCCCCACGGCGCGCCGGTGTTGACGATGTCGGTCCCGATCCGGCGGGACATCTCCGTCCCCACCAGCACGTTGAGGCCGATCGTGAGGATCGCCAGCGCATCCAACCCGCCCCGGCGAAGGCGCAGCGCCCGGATGAAGATGACGTCCAGCAGGGCGGCGACGACCGCACAGCCGATCGCCGCGACACCGAGGGCCGCGAAGAAGCCGAGGTCGTCCTCGAGGCGTCCGGTGATGTAGGCCCCCAGCCAGACCACGGAGGCGTGGGCGAAGTTGACGACGTTGGTCGCCTTGAAGACGACCACGAAGCCCATGGCGATGAGGGCGTAGATGCAGCCCAGCGAGATCCCGTTGATCAGCATGGGGTCGGCTCAGCTCCCTTCGGGATGGTTGCCGGTGGCGTTGTCGGCGCGGGTGCCGAGGTAGGCCTCGAGCACGGCCGGGTCCTGGCGCACGGAGTCGGGATCACCGTCGGCGATGCAGCGCCCGAAGTCGAGCACGCTGACGTGGTCGGCGAGGCCCATCACGAAGCGCATGTCGTGTTCGATAAGGACGACGGTCAGCCCGAGCGCGCGCTGCAGCGTCTCGATCGCCGTCGCCATCTGGGACGTCTCGTCGGCGTTCATCCCCGCCACCGGCTCGTCGAGGAGCAGCAGGGACGGCTCGCTGCACAGCGCGCGGGTGAGCTCGACGCGCTTGCGATCGCCGTAGGAGAGCGCGCCCACCGGAACGTCGAGCTTGTCGGCCAGGCCGACCAGCTCGGCGAGCTCCTCGATCTTCGCGCGCTGCTCCGTCTCCTCCCGGCGGGACGACGGCAGCCGCAGGCCGGCGCTCAGGAAGCCCGTCTTGGTCAGGCGGTGGCGGCCGAGCAGGAGGTTGTCGGCGACGCTGGCCTCCGGTGAGAGCGCGAGGTTCTGGAACGTGCGGCTGACCCCGAGGGCGGCGATCTGCGGTGGGCGCCGTCCGGTGATCTCCGTGTCGCCGTAGGTGACACGGCCGGAGGTCGCGCGGTACACGCCGGTGAGCACGTTGAGCAGGGTCGACTTGCCGGCGCCGTTGGGGCCGATGACGGCGTGGACGGTGCCCGGCGCGGCCCGCAGCGAGACGTCGTCGAGCGCGAGCAGGCCGCCGAAGCGCACCGTGACCTTGTCGACGACCAGCTCGCCGGGATCGCGCTGGCCGGGCACGTCGGCCGCGACCGCGTCTCCGGCGACCTCGTCGGGCTCACCGCCGACGCCGAGGTAGCGGGCCTGGATCTCGTCGCTGGCGCTGAGCTCGGCCGAGGTGCCCGATAGCGTGACCTCGCCCACCTCGAGGACGAAGGCGTGGTCGGCGACGTCGAGGGCCAGCGCGGCGTTCTGCTCCACCAGGACCACAGCGGTGCCCTGGCGGTTGATGTCCTTGATGATCTCGCCGATGCGCTCGACGATCTGCGGCGCGAGGCCGAGCGAGGGCTCGTCGAGCAGCAGCAGCTGCGGGTCGCTCATCAGCGCGCGCCCGATGGCCAGCATCTGCTGCTCGCCGCCCGAGAGCAGGCCGGCCCGCTGCTCGCGGCGCTCCTCCAGGCGCGGGAACAGGTCGTACACCCGGTCGCGGCTCTCGAGCCGCTGGGTCCGGCCACGACGGGAGAGCCCTCCGGCGCGCAGGTTCTCCTCGACGGTCAGATCGGCGAAGACCCGCCGCCCCTCCGGTACCTGCACCACGCCGGCACGGACGATGGCGGCCGGTTCGTCTGCGGCGATCGAGCGCCCGCAGAAGCGGATGTCGCCGCCCGTGACCTCGCCGCCCTGGAGGCCGAGCGTGCCCGACAGCGCGCGCAGCACGGTGCTCTTGCCGGCGCCGTTGTTGCCGAGCACGGCGACGATGCCGCCCTGCGGAACGTCCAGGGACACGCCGCGCACGGCCCGGACGCCCTCGTAGGCGACCTCGAGACCGTCGACTTCCAACAGCGTTTCGCGCGTGGGCGCGCGCGGCTCGCCCGTCTCTGGCGCAGCCGACTCTGACGAGGCCAAGCTCGTCCCCCTCTCCTCAGAGGGGGTATTCGCCGCAATGCGGGATTACGAAACGTCGGGGGTTAGGCGGTGATGACGGCGGTGGCCATCGCCAGGACGACCAGGACCGCCGAGATGCCCATGACGCCGCGGGCCGCGCCTTCGCTGCTGGGCCAGTTCTCGTGGCCGCGCATCCCGATGAAGGACACGATCACGGCCCACAGCGCCAGCGCGCCACCGCAGACGTAGAACGCCGTGTGGTTGGCGTGCTCCTCGGCCTCCTCGGCGGCGAAGATCAGAAAGGCGTGCAGCATCGGGGCGCCAATCTACACGCCGTAGCGGCTCTCGGTCGCCGCCACCTGGCCCTGGTAGTGCGAGCCCAGGTCGGGGGAGCCGTACGGGCGTTCGGCCGGCCGGTCCAGCGCCATGACCGACAGCTGCGCGATCGGGAGGCCCGTGTAGAGCTTGATGGGCACGCGCGTGAGGTTGTTGAGCTCGAGCGTCAGCGTCCCCCGCCAGCCCGGATCCACGAACCCCGCGGTGGCGTGGACGATCAGCCCGAGGCGGCCGAGGGAGCTCTTGCCCTCCACGCGCGCCACGAGGTCGTCGGGCAGCTCGACGCGCTCGAGCGTGCGGCCCAGGCAGAACTCGCCGGGGTGGATGACGAACGGCTCGTCGGGCTCGATCACCACCTCCTCGGTCAGGTTGGGCGGCACCTCGCGCAGGTCGATGGCGGTGATGCGGTGGTTCGAGAAGACCCGGAACGAGTCGCCCAGCCGCAGGTCGATCGACGCGGGCTGGACCATGTCCGGGTCCCAGGGGTCCACGACCAGGCGCCCCTCGTCGACGAGGCGGCGCAGGGTGCCGTCAGAGATCGCGGAGTGGACGTCCACGCGCGGCAGTGTGCCATGCAGACCGGACCCGCGGCGGAACCGGCTGGGCGGCGAGGCCGCCGTGCGGCCCGCGGGGGCGTCGTCCACGGCGCGGGAGCGCGGGACGGCGGTGCGGGTGCGGCGGGATCCGGGCAGGCTCCGGCGGGGCCGGATCCTCCGACTGCCGGACGGCCCACCAGACGATGCAGAAGAGCCCGACGATCGGGATCTTGAGGATGAACATCAGCCAGACGAAGCCCCAGCCCACAGCAGGCAGAGTACCCCTGATCCGCCCGTTTGGGGCGCCAGGACCCGAATCGGTGACCGGCGGGGCCCTCGGACGATCATCCGAGCCTTGTACCCCTGACCTATGCGACGAGGGCGCCGGCCAGCTCGACGCGGCGCTTGATGCCGAGCTTGCGAAAGCAGCGGCTGAGGTGGTGTTCGACGGTCTTGGGCGCGAGGAAGAGGGCGGCGCCGACCTCGCGGTTGGTCATCCCCTTCGCCGCGTGCATGGCGATCTGGAGCTCCTGGGGCGTGAGCTCGGCCACGAGCACCGAGGCGGTCTCGGGGGTGGCGGACTCCTGCCCGCCCGTCGCACGCAGCTCGGCCTGGGCGCGGGCCGCCCACCCGATCGCGCCGAGGCGCTCGAAGGTCGCCAGGGCATCGCGCAGCGGCCGGCGGGCGTCGGAGCGGCGGCGCACGCGGCGCAGGCGCTCGCCGTGCAGCAGCTGCGTGCGGGCGGTCTCGAACGGCTGCGGCGTCTCCGCATGATGGGCGAGCGCCCGCTCGAACCACTCGTCGACCTCGGCCTCGGGGCACAGCAGCCCGCGGCCGCGGCAGGCGACCGCCCGCGTCCAGGTGTGCCCGGGGCGGTCGGTGCCCTGGCGCTCCAGGCGCGCGACTCGCTCGGCGGCCTCGTCCTCGCGGCCCGCGCGCCACAGCGCCTCGATCAGGTCGGGCGTGAAGCGCACGATGCCGGGCTCGTCGTGATCCGTCGCGGCCTCGGAGCGCTCGGCGGCCAGCCCGCGCTCGACCGCCTCCTCGGGCTCACCGCGGCCCAGGGCCAGCAGGGCGAGCGCGCCGTGGCCGTAGATGGCGGTGGTCTCCGAGCCCTGGGCCTGTGCCAGCGCCACGCAGCGCTCGCCGTGCTCCCGCGCAGCCGCGTCCTGGCCGAGCACGGCCTCGATCTCCGCCAGGGCGCCGAGCGTGTGGCCCATCGCCAGCGCGTGGCCGGTGACCTCGCCCAGGCGCAGCGCCTCGCTGGCGTCGCTCAGTGCCGCCGGCCAGCGGCCGAGGCGCAGGTGCAGGTGCGACCGGGCGGCCAGGGGGTAGATCAGCCCGGACACGGCGCTGGCCTGGCGCAGCGCGTCGACCAGGGCGTCGAAGATCGCCTCGGCGCGGGCGAAGCGTTCGACCCACAGCGACGAGTGGGCGGCCATCGCGACGACCTCGGGCGGCCCGGTGCCCGGCACGTAGGCGCGCAGGACGTCCTCGGCGGCCGCCAGCGCCTCGTCGCCCGCGGCGGACTCCCCGAGCGCGAGCTGCGCCTCGGCGATCAGGACGCTGGCCAGGTACCAGAGCGGCGGCGCGTGCTCGGCGGCGGCGTCCCGCGCTCGCCCGGCGAGCTCGACCATGCGCCGCAGCTGCCCCGAGGTCATGTCCACCGTCGCCGCCTCGAGCAGGAACATCGCCGCGCGGACGGGCTCGGTCCTGATCAGCCGGTCGCCCTCGCGGATCAGCACCTCGCGCCCGCGCGGCAGGCCCGCGAGCAGCTCGGCGCGGGCGGCCATGCAGCGCAGGTCGGTGCGCAACAAGCCGTCCTGCGCGAGCTCGGCGCCCTGGTGGGCCTGGGCGATCGCGTCGCTCACGCGCGCGGCGGCGAGGGAGGCGGCGGCCGCCTCCAGCAGGAGGCGGGCGCGGCGCTCGCCGTCCGGTTCCAGCTCGGCCGCGCGCGCGAACGTGCGCGAGGCGTCGTCGACGGCGCCGCGCGTCCGGGCGTCGGCCGCGGCGGCGGCGAGCGCCCGGGCGGCCTCGGGGTCGGCTCCCTGCGCGGCGGCGGCGAGCTGCCAGGCGCGGGCCGTCCCCTCGGCGGGCAGGACGGCGGCCAGCGCGCGGTGGGCGGCGCGGCGTTCGGCGGCGCTGGCCAGGCGCAGCGCGGCGGCGCGCACGAGCGGGTGGCAGAACTCGACCCGGCGGGCGGACAGCGTGACGAGGCCGGCGTCCTCGGCGCTCCCGAGCGCGTCGCGCGGCAGCGCGGCCTCGCCGAGGGCGTCGACGACCATGTCCGCGCGCGCCTCGTCGGCGCACGCGGCGACGACGAGCGCCCGTCGCGCGGGCTCGGGCAGGGCTTCCAGCCGGCGGCGGAAGGCGCGGTCCAGGCTGCGTCCGAGCGGCAGCGGGTCCTCGAGGGGCGCCGTGCCCGCGCGCTGCCCGGCGGTGAGCAGCGCGGGGATCTCCAGCAGCGCGAGCGGGCTGCCGTGGGTGGCCGCGACGAGCGCCTCCGCCACCGGCGGGGCGAGGTCCTGCCCGGCCAGCAGCTCGCGCGCGGCGGCGGGGGCGAGGCCCGCGATCGAGAGCGTGTCCAGCCCCAGTCCGGCGGCGTCGAGGCCCTCGTCGTCGCGCAGCCCGAGCACCATCGCCACGCCTTCGCTCCCCAACCGGCGGGCCACGAACAGCAGCGCGGCGCGGGACGCGTCGTCGGCCCACTGCAGGTCGTCCACGATGGCGAGCACGGGCCGGTGCTCGGCGGCCAGCGCCATGAGCCCGAGCGCGGCGGCCGCCACCGCGAAGGGCGTGGCCTCGCCCGCCTCCAGCGCCAGCGCGGCACCGAGGGCCCGCGCCTGCACGGCAGGCAGCTCGTCGCGCAGCTCCAGCGCCGGGGCGAGCAGCTCGCCCAGCGCGGCGTAGGCGAAGTGCGCCTCGCCCTCCAGGCCCGTCGCCCGCAGCACCAGCGCCCGGGTAGGTTGCGCTGCGAGGTCGTCCAGCAGCGCGGTCTTGCCCGCCCCCGCCGCGCCGTGGACCACGAGGACCCCGCTGGTCCCGCCGGTGGCGCCGTGCAGCAGCGAACGCAGCCGCTCCCGTTCGGATTCGCGGCCCACCAACGTCACCCCGAAAACGCTAGAAGGGGCAAACCCCCGATGTCGCCGGGGGGTGGTCGAGCAGGCTCCGGCCCATGCTCGATCTGCACACCCCCAAGCACTCCCTCGCGGCCCTGGCGGCCGGCATCGCCTTCTTCGGCGCCAACACCGCCGCCCACGCCGCCGCCACGGTCACCACCGGCAGCGGCACGGCCATCGTCACCGGAACGAACGCTCCCGAGAGCCTCGACTACCAGATCTACGACGGCCGCCTGTACATCCGCGGCGACGTCGTGAGCGCGTCGGGCGATTGTCCGGCCGACGAGTACAACGGCGAGATCTCCTGCGCGCTGACCGACGTCAGCGCCCTCACCGTCGACCTCGCCGGCGGCGACGATCACGTCACCGGCTCGCTGTACGCGACGACGGACCACTTCGCGACCGTCGACCTCGGCGCGGGCAACGACTACCTCGAGACCTCCGGCGCGGACATCGTCAACGGCGGCCCGGGCAACGACGAGATCACCGGTTGGGGCCAGGTCATGGACAACGTGTTCGACGGCGGCGACGGCAACGACACGCTCGCCGGCGGCCAGGGTGCCGACATCGTGCGCGGCGGCGCCGGCAACGACCAGCTGCAGGGCGACAGCGGCGGCACGCATTACGCCGACGTCATCGACGGCGGCGACGGCATCGACAGCGTCGACGACTTCTACCTCGAGGACGCCTACGACCTGACCCCCGCGACCGTCACGCTGGACGGCAAGGCCGACGACGGCGTCTACGACGAGGGCGACAACGTCACCGCCGTGGAGCAGATCACCGCGCGCACCGGCCTCAACTTCGTCGGCACGGACGCGGCCGAGCGGGTCATCCCCGCCGAGGGCGGCGGCAAGGGTGCGATCTTCCTGCTGGGCGGTGATGACTTCGTCAAGGGCACCGACGACTCGGAGACCATCGACGGCGGCGCCGGCAACGACGTCATCCGCGGCGGCTACGGCAACGACACGATCACGGGCGGCCCGGGCCAGGACGAGATCCAGGGCGACCGCGACGGCCGCTGCAACGAGATGCACTGCGACTTGTCGCCGGGCGCCTCCGCCGACGTGATCAACGCGGTCGACGGCGAGAAGGACACGATCTCCTGTGGCCCCGGCACGGACACCGCCAACGTGGACCCGATCGACGTCGTCGGTCAGGACTGCGAGACGGTCAACAAGGTCGACGGCGCCAAGCCCGGCCAGCCGGTCGTCGATCCGACCAAGCCCGGCGTCGACCCGACCGCGCCGGCCACGGGCGGCGCGACCGTCCGGATCGCGGGCGCCAAGTCCCTCAAGGCGCTGCGCAAGGGCAAGCTGCGCGTCTCCGTCGCCGCCCTCGCCCCGGGCGCCTCCGTCAAGGTCGCCGCCCTCAAGGGCACCAGGACCGTCGCGAAGGGCGCCGGCCGTGCGAACACCGCGGGCGTCGCCTCCGTCAAGCTCAAGGTCACCAGGGCGGGCCGGCGTGCCCTCCGCGGGAACAAGGCCAAGCTCACCATCGTCGCGGGGAGCCAGCGCATCGCGGTGGGCTTCAAGCGCTAGCTCGACGAGCATCCCGAGACACCGCCGAGGCCGCCCCGCGAGGGGCGGTCTCGCCGCGTCTCAGGCGCCGAACTGCGTCATGGTGGCGAGGGCGCGGACGCGCTCCTGCACCTCGTCCATGGTCAGCGTCTGCAGGCGCTCGGTCCCGAAGGCCTCGACGTTGAAGGACGCCAGCGCGGTGCCGTAGGCGAGCGCCGTGCGCAGATCGGAGTCCCCGTGGGCGGCCACGTAGCCGACGAAGCCGCCCGCGAAGGTGTCGCCGGCGCCGGTCGGGTCGACCACGTCGGGGGTGGGGTAGGCGGGCAGGCCGAAGACGTCGCCATCAGCCGTGAACAGCGCCGACCCGTACTCGCCCTGCTTGGCGATCACGACACGCGGGCCGAGCTCGAGGACCGTGCGCGCGGCGCGCACCAGGTTGGGCTCGTCGGCGAACTCCTTGATCTCGGAGTCGTTGAGCAGAACGCAGTCGACCATGCCCATCACGCGGGCGAGATCGTCGCGCGCGATGTCGATCCACAGGTTCATCGAGTCCAGGGCGGTGAAGCTCGCCTTGTCGCACTGCTCGCGGACGGCGATCTGCAGCGCCGGGACGATGTTGGCGAGGAAGAGGACGTCGGCGCCGGCGCTGGCCTCGGACAGCTTCGGCTCGAAGGACTCGAAGACGTTGAGGTCGGTCTGGAGCGTGTGGCGGACGTTGACGTCGCGCTCGTAGCGGCCGGCCCAGAAGAACGTCTTGCCGCCCGCGACCTGCTCGATGTCGTCGGTGTTGACGCCCCGGTCCTGCATCACCTTGAACTCCGCCTCGCCGAAGTCGTCGCCGACGGGTCCCACCACGCGCGTGTCCGCGAAGAAGGACGAAGCCAGCGAGAAGTGCGTGGCGGATCCGCCCAGCATCTTGTCGCGTGACCCCGCCTCCGTTTCGACGGCGTCGAAGGCGATGGAACCGACAACGGTGACTGTGCTCATATGCGCGGCGAGGCTACTTGCGTCGCTCGCGGGCCCGGTCCGCCTCGCCGGCGTCCCAGCCCTCCGCCCACACGCCTGCCGAGGTGTTCGGACGGCGGCGGCGGGGCTCCTCCGGCGGCGGTTCCGGCGCTCGCGTGGCCCCGGCGGAGGCGGGCCGGAAGAGGTAGGCGAGGATGAACGAGAAGATCGCGATCAGGAGCAGGAGGCCGAGCGCGCCGACGGCGTTGGGGTGGCTCGCGAAGTCGCCGACCGCGAAGGCGACGGTGCCGAGCGCCACGAAGGCGGCGAGGACGCGGACGATGCGCACGCCCACCAGCCTAAAGTCCTCGGGCAGAAATACATGACGACAAGCTTCAAGGACCTCGGCCTCTCCGAGGACATCCTCTCCGCCCTCGCCGACGTGGGCTACGACTCGCCGAGTCCCATCCAGGAACAGGCGATCCCCCACCTCCTCCAGGGTCACGACGTGATCGGCCAGGCGCAGACCGGCACCGGCAAGACCGCCGCGTTCGGCCTCCCCATGGTCCAGTTCGTCGATCCCTCCGAGCAGGAGGTGCAGGCGCTGGTGCTCACGCCGACGCGTGAGCTCTGCATCCAGGTCACCCAGGCCATCCGCTCGTACGCCAAGCCCAAGGGCATCGAGCCCGTCGCCGTCTTCGGCGGCGCCCCCATCCGCGACCAGCAGGCGCGGCTGAAGACGGGCGGTCAGATCGTGGTCGGCACCGTCGGCCGCGTGCTCGACCTCATCAGCCGCCACAGCCTCGTGCTGCACTCGTGCCGCTACGTCGTGCTCGACGAGGCCGACGAGATGCTCGACCTCGGTTTCCTCGAGGACGTCGAGAAGATCCTCTCGCTGTGCCCCGGCGGCCGCCAGACCGCGCTGTTCTCGGCCACCATGCCGCCGCCGATCGCGGCGCTGGCCGACAAGTACCTCTATGACCCGGTCATGGTCAAGGTCAAGGCCGCGACGCTGACCATCGACACCGTCGAGCAGTTCTACGTCGAGACCTCGCAGCGCGACAAGAACGAGACGCTGGCCCGCGTGCTCGCGTCCGAGCGCCCCAAGCAGTGCATCGTCTTCTGCCGCACGAAGATCCGCTGCGACCAGCTCTACCGCACGCTGCGCGACAAGGGCATGAACGTCAAGGCGCTGCACGGGGACATGACCCAGGGCGGCCGCGACGGCGTGATGATCTCCTTCAAGGACGGCCGCGTGCCGATCCTCGTCGCCACCGACGTCGCCGCGCGCGGCCTGGACATCTCCACGGTCACGCACGTCGTCAACTTCGACGTCCCCAACTCGCCGGACATCTACGTGCACCGCATCGGCCGCACGGGCCGCATCGGCCGCGAAGGCCGCGCGATCACGTTCATCGAGCCCAAGCAGATGAAGGACCTCGAGGCGATCGAGGCGCACGCCAACACGAAGATCGCGAAGTGGGAGGAGGGCGCGAAGGTCGCCATCGCCCCGGTCACCGAGCGTCCCCGCCGTCA
>CAVUFN010000029.1:0-43976 GCA_963740765.1 uncultured Solirubrobacteraceae bacterium
GTTCGTCCTCGGGCGCAAGCTGACGATCCGCTACCGACCGGTCGGCGTGGTCGGGATCATCGGGCCCTGGAACTATCCGCTGACGAACTCGTTCGGTGACGCGATCCCGGCGCTCGCCGCCGGCAATGCGGTCCTGCTCAAGCCGTCCGAGGTGACGCCGCTGACCTCGCTGATGATGGCCGACTGCATGCGCGAGTGCGGCCTGCCGGAGGGCGTCTTCCAGGCGATCCCCGGCTACGGCGAGACGGGCGCGGCCCTGATCGACCACGTCGACATGATCATGTTCACGGGCTCTACGCGAACGGGCAAGAAGATCGCCGTCCGCGCCGCCGAGCGCCTGATCCCGGTGTCGCTGGAGCTGGGCGGCAAGGACCCGATGATCGTCCTCGACGACGCCGACGTCGAGCGCGCCGCCAACGCCGCGGTCCACTACTCGATGCAGAACGCCGGGCAGACCTGCATCTCCACCGAGCGCGTCTACGTCGAGGCAGCGATCCACGACGAGTTCGTCGCCAAGGTCACCGAGAAGGTGCGTGCGCTGCGCCAGGGCAAGCCGGAGGGCCCGGGGTCGGTCGACCTCGGCGCGATCATCTTCCCGCCGCAGCTCGACGTCATCGAGTCGCACGTCAAGGACGCGCGCGAGAAGGGCGCCAAGATCCCGGTCGGCGGCAACGTGCGCCGGGAGGGCGGGCTCTACTTCGAGCCGACGATCCTCACCGACGTCGACCACACGATGACCTGCATGACGGAGGAGACCTTCGGGCCGACCCTGCCGATCATGAAGGTCGCCGACGACGGTGAGGCGATCCGCATGGCCAACGACTCGGTGTACGGCCTCGCCGCCTCCGTGTGGGGCTCCGACGTGGCGCGCGCCGAGCGCGTCGCGCGGCAGATCGAGGCCGGCGTGGTCACGGTCAACGACGCGCAGATCAACTACCTCGCCACCGAGCTGCCGATGGGCGGCTGGAAGACGTCGGGCCTCGGCTACCGCCACGGGCCCGGCGGCATCCAGAAGTTCTGCCGCCAGCAGTCCCTCCTCGTCACGCGCTTCGCGCCGATGAAGAAGGACATCCACATGATGGGCTACACGGCGCGCACGACGAAGCTGCTCGGGCGCATCACGAAGCTCATGTACGGACGCGGAAAGCGCGACTAAGTAGCGCGGTTTCTCCCGGGCCGTCCGTTGGCGGCCCGGGTCACGGTCTGACCTGACGGCGGGCCCGTTGAAGCGGGCCATGAACAGACGTGGTGCAGTAGGACTGCTCGTGGCGGGCGCGACGCTCGCCGCCGCCTCGCCGGCACGCGCCGGCGACGTCGTCTCCTCCTCGTTCGCGCAGCTGGCGGGCACCGGCGGATGCATGATCCAGACCGGCTTCACGCCGCCGACCGGCGCGACCTGCGCCTCGGGCCACGGGCTCATCAACGCGGCCGCGGTCGCCGCCTCGCCCGACCAGCGGAACGTCTACGTGGCGTCGTCGCAGCAGGACGCCGCCGTCGGCTCCAACGCCGTCCTCACCTTCACGCGTGACACGGCCACGGGCGCGCTGACCCAGGCCGGTTGCATCAGCGACGACGGCGGGGACGGGCGCGCGGGCTCCGACGGCCTGTGCACGGACGGCGACGTCCTGGCCGGCGCCAACGCGATCGCCATCAGCCCGGACGGCCAGAACGTCTACGTCACCGCGGCGGCCCAGAGCGGCATCGCCGTCTTCGCGCGGGATCCGGAGACGGGCGCGCTGACCCAGTCGAGCTGCGTCAAGAACTTCAAGGACAACGACGACTGCACGCAGTCGACCGCCCTGCGCGGGGTCGACGCGATCGACGTGAGCCCGGACGGGGCGAACGTCTACGCGGCTGCCCGGGAGTCCAACAGCGTGGTCGCCTTCGCCCGTGACCCGGGCACGGGCGCGCTGACCAGCGTCGGCTGCGTGTCCAACACGGGCCACGACGGCGCGTGCACGGACGGCACCGCGCTCGACGGCGCCAGCGAGGTCGCGGTCGCCCCGGACGGCCACTCCGTCTATGTGACCGCGGGCAGGATCAGCGGCATCACCGTGCTGAGCCGGGACCCCGAGACGGGCGTCCTGACGCCGAAGGGCTGCTTCATGGACGCCCCGCCGGAGGGCGGCGCGTGCACGAAGCTCGACGGCATCGCGGGCGCCGGGTCGATCGCGCTCTCGCCGGACGGCGCGAGCCTCTACCTGGCGTCGTCCGCGGCCGGGACCCTCGTCACCTTCACGCGGGACGTGACCTCGGGCGCGCTGACGCCGAGCGGCTGCCAGGTCAACGCGATGCCGGTGGGCGAGGATTCCGTCTACCCGCCCGACGAGGACGAGCCCGCCGACGAGGACGACGACAGCGAGGACGAGGACGACTTCGGCGACGACGAGGAGTACGACCGCCGCGACGCATCGACGTGCACCCCGGCGCGCGCGCTCGCGTCCGTCTCGGAGGTCGTCGTCGCCCCCGACGGCCGCAGCGTGCTGGCCGCGGGCGAGGGGTCGCTCACCGCGTTCGAGCGCAACCGCGACACCGGCGCACTGCACCAGGTCGGGTGCGCCGAGAGCGACCAGACCTACAAGTCGTGCTCGGTGGCCCCGAGCCTCTCCGGCGTCCGCGCGCTGGCCAGCTCCGAGGACGGGCGCAGCCTGTACACGACGGGCAACAGCACGCTGAGCTCGTTCGGCGCCACGGTCGCCGTGATGACGCGGCGGGCCCGGGTGAGCCGCGCGGGCATCGCGCGCGTCGAGCTGGCCTGCCCGAAGGCCCGCCGGGGCGGGTGCCGGGGGCGGCTGGCCTACGCGGGCTCACTCCACGCGCGCTTCCGCATCGCGCGCGGCGGGCACCGGACCGTCCGCGTCCACGTGCCGCACGGGCGACGGCACCTCGTCATCCGGGCGCGCGACGCTCGCCACGTCACGCGGCCGGCGATGCGCCGGCTGGGCGTCCGGCGCTAGGCGCTGAGCGCGGCGGGGGCGGACTGCAGGGCGGTCAGCTCCCGTCGCAGCGTCAGGCGGCCGCGGTGCTGGAGGCCATGGACGGCGTCCTCGCTGCGGCCGATGCGCTCGGCGATCTCGCGGGGGGAGAGACCGAGGACGAAGCGCATGACGATGACCTCGCGCTGCTCCTCGGGGAGCGTGCCGATGGCCTCGCGCAGGTCGGTGGCGCGCTCACGGGCGATGGAGGAGTCCTCCAGGTCGGGCGAGCGGACCTCCTCGCACGGGACGGCGCGGCGGGCGCGCATGGCGTCGATCGCGGCGTTGTGGGCGATGCGCAGGATCCACGCGGAGAAGGGCACCGAGCGCGGCTCGTAGCGCTGCAGTGCGGTCAGCAGCTTGGCGAAGATCTGCTGGGTGACGTCCTCGGCCTCGTGCTCGTCACGGACGATCGAGCAGACGTAGCCGTAGACGTTGTCGGCGTAGCGCAGGTAGAGGAAGCGCATCGCGTCGTCGTCGCCCTGCTTGGCGCGGCGGACGGCGGTGAGGACGACGGCCTCGGTGTCCGAGCAGTGCTCGAGACGGCGACGGCGAAAGCGCTCGCCACGGCCGGAGGCGGCGAGCCGGTCGGCCTCGGTGCGGACGGCGGACACTGCGGATGGTGCGGAAGGCGGAGCTGCGAAAGCGGAGTCATTCATGCGGTGCCTCCCCCCAGAGGCAAAGTGATCCTGCGGACGGAGGCCACCATGTCGCATGCCCGTCAGCTGCCGGTTAGCTCGTAGGTTAAGCGAGGATCAAGTGTCCGGTGTAGGACCTTTCCTGGACTGAGAACGAGTGCATTGAGCGAACAGATCGACCCTCCCCGGCCATCGGAACTCGGCCTTCGGACGCCAATTCCCTACCGGGCGGTCTTCGAGTTCTTCCCGTCCGGCATCGTGGTGACCGACGCGAGCGGCGCCGTCCAGGGGACCAACCTGCGCGCCAAGGCGCTGCTCGGCCCGCTGCTCGACCGCGACCGGGTGCGCTGCTGCGACATCTTCGACTGCCGCCGGGCGGGGACGCCGCTGGCCGACCACTGCATCACGGAGCTGGCGCTGGGACACGAGGGACCGCTGCCGGAGCTGCGCCTCGACCTGCCGGGCAACGGCGTCGCCGCCGGCTCGGTGTGGGTCACGGGCGCCCCCTACGGTGGCGCCGAGCCGTCCGTCGTGTTGCAGGTCCGGGCCGGTGTGCCCGGTGATCGCCGCCGCCGCACCGAGCCGCACTGGATGGGCGGCCCGCAGCTGCGCGTCTTCAGCCTCGGCCGCAGCCGGGTCGAGTCCGGCGAGGGCCCGCTCGCGGGCGAATGGCTCGGGCACAAGCCGGGCGCCGTCCTCAAGTACCTCGTCGCCCATCGCGAGCGCGTCGTCCCCACCGACGAGCTGATCGAGGTGTTCTGGCCGGAGGCGTCGCGCAACGGTGTGGCCAACGTCCGCCAGGCGGTGCACACGCTGCGCGACCGGCTCGAGCCGGGGCGTTCCAAGCACAGCGGGTCGAACTTCGTGGCGTCGCGCTCGGGCGGCTACGAGCTCGAGCGGACGGCGGTGTGGATCGACGCGGACGACTTCGAGGCGTCGGTGCGCGCGGGCGCACGCGCCCGTGCCGACGGAGACCTCGAGACGGCGGAGGCGGCCCTGTCGCGAGCGGCCGGCCTGTACCGCGGGGACTTCCTCGCCGAGGAGATCTACGCGGACTGGGCGTTCGGCGAGCGCGACCGGCTGCGCGAGCTCGCCGGTCAGGCGCTGCGCGGGCTGCACGAGCTCAAGGAGGCGGTGGGGGACGCCGAGGGGGCGACGGAGCAGCTGCTGCGCCTGAGCGAGCTCGAGCCGTACGACCTCGAGGCCCACCGCGACCTGATGGCGCTGCTCATCCGGCGTGGCCGGCACCCCGAGGCGGCGCGCCGGGAGGACCTCATGCGCCGGCGCTATCGCAAGACGTTCGGCACCGATCCGCCCGAGCCCGGGGCCTGATTCACAAGTCTGATCTAGTGTGCCGCCGCTATGGGTCGCTTCCTCTGGCTGCTGCGGCACGGTGAGGCCGTGCCTCACGGATCGGAACCCGACGACGCCGATCGGGCGCTGACGCCGAAGGGGGAGCACCAGTCGCGCACGGCCGGGCTGGCGCTGGCGCGGGCCGGGGTGGAGTTCGACGCCTGCTACGCGTCGCCGAAGGTGCGCGCGTTCGAGACCGCGCGGCTCGCCTGCGAGGCGCTCGGCGTCGAGGTCACGGAGGCGCGCGAGGTCGCGAGCGGCTTCGACGCGTCAGCGGCCCTGTCGCTGGCCGAGGCGCACGCGGGCACCGTGCTCGTCGTCGGGCACGAGCCGGACTTCTCGCAGGTCGTCCACGACCTCACGGGCGCGCGCGTGGACTTCAAGAAGGGCGGCGTCGCTGCCGTCCGGCTCGGGGCCGCGCCGGAGCTGCTGGTGCTCCTGCGGCCCACCGAGATCGTCGCTATGGCTGGCTGAGCGCCGCCAGCGTCACGGCGAGCGCGACCTGCGCGCGCTCCCTCAGCGACCGCTCGAGCACGAACTCGCCGGGGTTGTGGGCGGCGCCGCCGCGCGGGCCGAGGCCATCGATCGTCACCGGGATGTGCGGCGCGAAGTGGCTGGCGTCGGACGCGCCCCCGCGGGCGTGCCCGTGGACAGGGCGGCCCAGGACGCCGGCCGCGGCCTCGAGCACCGGGGCCGTCGGGACGCGGGCGTCCATGCCGGGCCACACCCGCAGCAGCTGGGATTCGAGGCGCACCTCGTCGAGCGTGTCCGGGACCGACGTGCAGACGGCGTCGAACGCCGCCTTGTCGTCCGCCCGCAGGTCGCAGTAGAGCTCGCCGTAGCCCGGGACGACGTTGAACGCGTCGCCCGCGTTGAGGATGGTGGGGACGGCGGTGAGGCGGTGCGGCCCCTGCGGGTCGTGGTGCTCCTTGACGCCCTGCGCGATGGTGGCGAGCGCGAGCAGCGCGTTGCGGCCCGCGTCGGGCGCCGAGCCCGAGTGGGACGCGCGGCCGTGCGCGGTGACGTGCAGGGTGCCTGCGCCCTTGCGGCGGACGACCACGGCGTCCTCGCCGTCGCCGTTGGTCTCCCCGGCCTCGAAGCACAGGCAGGCGTCCCAGCCGGCGAAGCTCGGGCCGTGCCGGAACGGCGCGGTCCGCCACTCCTCGTCGCAGACGAGCAGCAGGGCGACCTCCCGGTACAGGTCGGGCCGCTGTTCGAGCGCGCGGAACACTCCGAGGGCGAGCACGTCGCCGCCCTTCATGTCCACCGCACCGCTGCCGAACAGCTTGCCGTTCTCGCGGCGCAGCGGCTGATGGGCGGTGTGCGCGTGGACGGTGTCGACGTGGCCGAGCAGGACGACGCGGCCGCTGCCGGTGCCCTGGATCCGCGACAGCAGGTCCGGCGCGTGGCCGGGCGACGAGCACTCCGGGCGCTCCACCGTGGCGGAATCGGGCAGCAGCGCGGCGGCCACCGCGACGCACTCGTTCGCCCCCGGGACGTCGCCGCTGGGCGACGAGACGCCGACCAGCGCCTCGAGCTCGCGCGGCGCGCGGGTGGCGATGATCTCGGCCTGCTGGGCGACCCAGGGGTCCATACAGTCGAGCCTATGCCCGAGTTGCCCGAGGTCGCTGCGACTGCTCGGTTGCTCGACGGGGCCGTGCGCGGCGCTCGCGTCGAATCCGTTCTGGCGCCCGGCGTGAACGTGATGAAGACCTTCGATCCACCGTTGCACGGGCTCGAAGGGACCACCATCACCGGTGTCTCCCACCGGGGGAAGCTGCTCTTCGTGCACTTCGATGCCGGGCTCGTCCTCCTGGTGCACCTGATGAACGCGGGGCGACTGCAGCTGTTCGAGAAGCGGGCCTCGCTCAAGGACCGGACCTCCCGGCTGCTGGTCCGCCTCGACGGCGATCGCGAGCTGCGCCTGCGGGAGTTCGGGACGCGGCAGGCGGCGTGGGCGAAGGTCTACCGCGCCGCGGACGTCGACGCGGACGAGCACCTCGCCGACCTCGGCCCGGAGGCCTGGCCGGACCCGCCCTCGTTGCGCGACCGGCTGTCGGGCACCCGCCCCCTGCACACCCAGCTGCGCGACCAGAAGGTCATCGCCGGCATCGGCCGCACCTGGGTCGACGACATCCTCTGGGCCGCTCGCCTGTCCCCCTTCAAGCGCGGCAACGACCTCACCGACGCCGAATGCGACGCCCTCGACGCCGCCGTCCGCAGCGAGCTCTCCCGCGCCGCCGACCACTACCGCGAGCACTGGTCGCTGCCGCTCCCCGACAAGCAGGTCAAGGTCGCCCGCATCCACAACCACCAGGGCGAGCCCTGCCCCCGCTGCGGAACCGTCCTCGAAGCGGTCTTCTTCGAGGACTACGTGATGACCTACTGCCCTGAGGATCAGACGGGCGGCCGTGTCCTCAAGGACCGCCGGTTGAGCCGCCTGTTGAAGTGACGATGGGCGATCGCCAGGAACTCAAGACGGTCCTCCGGGCGTCGGTGACGCCGCTGGCCTCGATCTTCGGATCGGGCTTTCTCATCATCGTGCCGATCCTCGAGCGGACGCTGGGTGGCTGGTCGGTCCTCGGCATGCTCGGCGTCCTTGCGGTGGCGTGGTGGGCCGGCAGCGCCATTCGGCACAACGTCATCGCGGTCGAACCCCAACTCGCCGACGGCACGCTCGACCAGGCCACGCGTCGGATCGAGCGCTTCGCCGACTGGATCATCGTCGCCGCCTACGTCGCCTCCATCGCCCTGTACGTGCGGATCCTCGCCGAGTTCGTCGTCGGGTACGTCGCCGACGGATCCGCGCTCGCCGAACGGATCCTGGCCTGCGGCGTGATCGCGCTGATCGTGCTCGTGGGCGTCACCCGCGGCTTCCATGGCCTCGACGTCCTCGAACGGCTCGCCCTCGGCGCCGTCCTGGTGATCGTCAGTTGTCTCATCGTCACGTTCGTCGTCCTCGATGTCGACCGCGCCGCCGGTGCCGGTCTGCATGCCGCCCCGGTCCCCGAGGGCATGAGCGCTCTGAGGGCGGTGCTGGTCCTGGGCGGCATCGTGATCACCGTGCAGGGCTTCGAGACCGTCCGCTTCCTCGGCGACCAGTTCGACGCCGCCACCCGCGTCCGGGCCAGCCGCGTCGCACAGATCGGCGCCGCGGTCGTGTACCTCCTGCTGGTTGCCGCCGCCACGCCGCTGATGCACAGCGCCACCGGCGGCCCACCCGACGGCGATCTCCTCGAGCTCGTCACCCGTGTCGCCGGATTCCTCGCCCTGCCCATCGTCCTCTGTGCGGTCCTCTCGCAGTTCAGCGCCGCAACGGCCGACACCGTGGCTGCCGACGGCAACGTTCGCGAGGACCCTGGCGTCCACGTCCCCCCGAGCGTGGTGGTCACGCTCGTCGGCATCGCCGCCGGCTTGCTGGCTGCCGGGCTTCCGACGTTCACGCTCGTCGCCGTCGCGTCCCGTGCCTTCGCCGCCTACTACGGCATCAAGGCGATCGTCGCCTTCCGCACCTCGTCGGCGCGCGGCGCCCGAACGAGCTTCGCCGGTCTCGCCGCGGTCATGCTGGGGATCGCCGTCCTGGCCCTTCCGGCCTCCTGACCAGGAACCCGGAAGGTCGCCTACGGTCCCGGGCATGATCGCTGCCGGAGACTCCGCCCCCGATTTCACCCTTCCCGACCAGGACGGCAACGAGGTCGGCCTGGCCGGCCTCAAGGGTCAGACCGTCGTCCTGTACTTCTACCCGAAGGCCAACACGAGCGGCTGCACAACGCAGGCGTGCGGGGTGCGCGAGCACGCGCCCGACTACGCGGAGGCGGGGGTGACGGTGATCGGCGTCTCGCCCGATCCGGTCAAGGACGTCAAGAAGTTCCACGACGCGCAGGACCTCAACTTCACCCTGCTCGCCGACGCCGACCACGCGGTCTGCGAGGCGTACGGGACGTGGCAGCAGAAGTCGATGTACGGCCGCACGTACTGGGGCTCGACGCGGTCGACCTTCGTGATCGACGGCGACGGCGTCGTGCAGCACGTGATCGCGAAGGCGAAGCCGGCGACGCACGACGACGAGGTCCTCAAGGCGCTCGCAGGACTGCGCTGGCATCGAGCCGGCGCCGGTTGACGGACCGGTCGTACGTGACGTCCGGCGACGATGGGGCAGTCTTCACACCATGCTCTCCCTGATCGCCCTCGCCGTCACGGCAGCCACGCTGCCGCACGCGGACGCCGCCGTCTCGACGAAGACCATCGCCACCGACCTCCACGTCCCGTGGGGGGTCGCGTTCCTCCCGAGTGGGGACGCGCTGGTGGCCGAGCGGACCACGGGCAAGATCCTCCGCGTCCCCGGGAACGGCGGGAAGCCGAGGCTGTGGAGGAACGTCAGGGGGGTCGCCGAGAACGCCGAGGAGGGCGGGCTGCTCGGGCTGGCGCTGTCGCCGAGGTTCAAGCGCAACCGCCGCGTCTACGCCTACTACACGTCCGCGGACGACAACCGCGTCGTCTCCTTCAAGCGCAAGGGCGCCGAGAAGCCGATCATCACCGGGCTCAAGAAGAGCGTGGTCCACAACGGCGGGCGCATCGCCTTCGGGCCGGACGGCAAGCTGTACGCCACCGTCGGCGACGCGGCGACGACGAGCAACAGCCAGGACCGGGACTCGCGCAACGGCAAGATCCTGCGCGTCAACCCGAACGGCAGCGTCCCGTCCGACAACCCCTTCTCCGGCTCGCCGGTGTGGTCGCTCGGGCACCGCAACCCGCAGGGGCTGGCCTGGGATCGCGACGGCCGGCTGTGGGCCGCCGAGTTCGGCCAGAACGAGTTCGACGAGGTCAACCTGATCGAGCCGGGCCGCAACTACGGCTGGCCGGTCGTCGAGGGTAAGGGGGACACCGACGGCGGCAGGTACACCAACCCGAAGGTGACGTGGAGGACGAGCGAGGCATCCCCGAGCGGCGCCGCCATCCGGGGCAGGCACCTCTACGTCGGTGCCCTGCGCGGCGAAGGCGTCTACAAGATCCGGCTGAGCGGGACGAACGTCGGGACGCCGAAGCTCCTGTACGGCGGGAAGTACGGACGCGTGCGCACCGTCGTCAAGGCGCCGGGCGGCGGCCTGTGGATCACCACGTCCAACACGGACGGCCGCGGCGACCCGACCAGGCGCGACGACCGGATCATCCGGGTCAAGGGCTAGCCCACCGCGACGAGGGCGACGCCGGCCGCGACCACCACAGCGCCGGCCGCCCGGGCCGCGGTGACGCGCTCGTCGAGGAAGAGCGCGGCGATGGCCACCGCGAACACGACGCTCGTCTCCCGCACCGCGGAGACGGCGGCCGCCGGCGCGAGCTCGAGCGCAGCGAGGACCAGCCCGTAGGCGGTGAAGGTCCCGATTCCCACGATCGTCGTGCGCGCGCCGAGCTGCGGCCGCAGGCGGCGCGGGCCGAGCGTGAGCGCGTTGAGCAGCGCGGCTGCGCCGAGCCCGACGCCGAGGTACGGGACGGTGGCGGCGTGGGCAAGGCCCTGCTTGTCGAGCGTCGTGTACGTCGCGATGGCGACCCCGATCGCGAGGGCGAGGAACAGGTCGCTCCCGCGCTCGGGCGCGCGCAGGCCGCGCACGGCGACGACGCCCGTCACCACCACGACGACCCCGACCGCGGAGACCAGGCCGGCGCCGGTGACGATCAGGACGAACAGCGGCGCCGAGCCGCGGGCGACCGGGTAGACCACGCTCAGCTCGGCGCGCGCGTAGGCCAGCCCCAGGAGCCCCATGTAGACGGCCTCGGCGGCGATCGACCCGGCCAGGTACGGCCACGCCTCCGCGCTGATGTCGTAGGTGATCAGGGTGACGGGAGCGATCAGGACGGCGCCCGTGGCCATCGCCGCCGCGGTGGCCGCCCGCGCGTCCTGGAGTCCGGCGAGGCCCGCGTTCCAGGCCGCGTGGAGGATCGCCGCCAGCAGGGTCAGCGCGAGTGCGTCAGCCGGCACGGCCCACGGGTGGCGGGGCCTCGTCGCCTGACCCGCTGCCTGGCCGAGCCGGGCCCCCCTGCCGATATCGGGCGACGATGAGCAGGCCCACCGCACCGGTCACGACCACCACGCCGATCGCGACGATGGCCAGTGGGGTGGCGCCGTCGTCGACCGAGTCGCCCAGCGCGGTGTAGGCGAAGGCGCGCGGGCTGGACCCGATCAGCGTCCCGAGCGCGAGCGGCCAGGCCGACACCCCGGCGACGCCGAACGCGTAGTTGAACGGCCCGTCGGGGACGACGGGCGCCAACCGCTGGATGATCACGGAGGCGAGGCTGTGGTCGCGCACCGTGGTCGCCAGCGCCGTGTCACGGACGGGGGAGCGCCGCGCGACACGCACGCCGATCGCGCAGGCGACGAGGGCGGACAGCGTGGCCGCGGCGAGCGTCACGAAGAAGCCCGACAGCGTCCCGAACAGCAATCCGGAGGCGCCGGCCAGCAGCGGGCCGGGGACGAGCGCGGCGCCCAGGAGGCCGGCCAGGACGACGAAGGCGGGCGCAGCGGCGGGACCGAACTGCGCGACGGTGTCGCGCACGTCGTCCTCGGAGATCGGCCGCGCGATCCAGAAGACCGCGAACAGGGCGACCAGGACGACGCTCAGGGCGACGAGGCGGCGCACTTGGTGGAGGGTACGGTGGGGCGGGTGGGGCCCGTTCCCGTCGCATCCGTCGGATCCTTCTTCGACTCCGTCGGCGAGTTCTTCGCGAACCTCGCCCGCGTCGACTGGCCGACGCTGCTGCTCGGCATGACGTGCTTCGGCATCTACCTGACCCTGCGCTCGCGCGCGTGGTTCCACGTGCTGCGCGCGGCGTACCCGGACCGGCAGTTCCAGTGGCGCCGCATGTGGGGCGCGTACTTCGCCGCCTACGGGTTCAACAACGTCGTCCCCGCCCGCGGCGGCGACGTGATGAAGCTGTTCCTGACCAAGACGTCGATCCCGGCCTCGAGCTACCCGGCGGTCGGTTCGTCGATGTTCGTGGAGCTGATCTTCGACGCGGTCATCGCCATCCCGGTCCTGACCTTCGCCTTCACCCAGGGCGTCTTCCCCAAGCCGCCGGACTTCCCGGACATCGGGGCCTTCGACCTGTCCTTCTACGCCTCGCACCCCAAGGGGACGCTGTTCGCGCTGACGCTGATCGGAGTCGCCGTGTTCGTCGGCTTCGCGGTGCTGTCAGCCCGCGTGCGCGCGTTCTGGGCGCGGGTGCGGCAGGGGCTCGTGATCGTGCGCGACCGGCGCCGCTACCTGCGCGAGGTCTTCGCGGTCCAGTTCGCCGGCTGGCTGTTCCGCTTCGCGGCGTTCTGGTGCCTGCTCGACGCGTTCGGCGTCGGCGGCTCGGTCCGCAACGTGCTGCTCGTGCTGGGCGTCAACGCGGTCGCCGCGGTCGTGCCCTTCACCCCTGGCGGCGCCGGCGTCCAGCAGGCGCTGCTGGTCAAGGTGTTCGGCGGTGGCTCGGTGGTGGCCGCCTACTCCGTCGGCCAGCAGATCGCGATCGGGGCGTTCTCGCTGGCAGTCGGCTTCATCGCCCTCGTGACGATCTTCCAGTTCCGCTCGTTCAAGGAGGCGATCGGCGCCGGCCGTGCGGCCCGCGCCGACGGCACCGGCGATACGCCTAAGTCAGACCCTGACGCGCCTCGCGCACGAGCGTGACCGCCTCGGGGAAGACGGTGGCGATGACGCTGCGGATCTGCGCCGCCTGATCGTCGGCGTTGCCCTGGACGTTGACCCGCGAGATCGCGGCGACCGTCATGTCGACAGCGAGCTTGATGGCGTTGTCGGCCCAGGCCAGGTTCTGCTGGCCCTGCATCTGCTCGGCCATCTCGGCCAGGCGTCGCTGCAGGTCCGGGTCGTTGAAGAAGTCTCCGAATCCACCTTCCATACCCTTCAGGTTAGGGGTGCCGGAGGCGACCGTCCCTCGGCGCCACGGCACGGGTCGTAATCGTCGCCGGAGGCGGGCCCCCGAGGCTTGTCGCGCGGATCGCCACCGTCCCGCGCGGCCGCGCCGCGACGACGAGCGGGAGCAGCGGAGCGGCGAGCAGGGTGGGAACCGCATCGGCGGCGCGCACCGGAGCGTTGCGCTTGAGGGCGTGGTAGAGCCACGACGGGGTCGGCGTGACGCGGTTCACGGCCGACTGCCACAGGCCGAAGGGATTGTGCTCGAGCAGCCTGCGTGTGACCTCGTCCACCCGGAAGCCCGTCCGCTCGAGCAGCACCCGCAGCCCGCGAGCGGTGAAGTGCGTACGGTGGCGCGGCAGGTCGAGGTGATACCAGCGCGGACCGCCGATGCGCGCCTGCCAGGAGTCGAGGTCGGGGACGCCGACGAGCAGGGTCCCGCCCGGCCGCAGCCAGCTGTGGAGGCGCGCGAGCGCGGCGCCCGGGTCCTCGACGTGCTCGAGGACGTGCCACAGCGTGATCGCGCCGAGGCCGCTGTGGTGGGCGTCCTCCAGGGCGACCGCTGAGACGTGCGGCGCGACGGCGCGAGGGGACGGCTCCAGGCCGGTCGCGTCCGGGAAGCCGTGGGCGCGCGCGTACGCGACGAAGCGCCCGCGGCCGGCGCCGACGTCGAGCAGCGGCCCGCGGGCGGTCCCGAGCAGCTCCAGGCGGCGGCGGTCGAACGCCTCCAGGAGCGGGGCCGCCAGCCGCGCGCCGCGCGGGGCGCCGGGGGCGTACGCGCCCGCCTCGTGGGCGTCGTCGGCGCGCGCGCCCGCCGTCCGCGCCGTCCCGCACGCTGGGCAGCGCAGCAGCAGCCGCGTCGCGCGGGACGCGGGCTCGTTGTCGGGCGCCCGCCGCCAGGGCGACAGGGCAGCCCCGCACGCCGGGCAGTCCATAAGCTGCTCACGATGGCAGACACCGCCGACCAGCTCGCGTGGGAGGAGCAGCAGCGCCCGCGCGCAGCCGCGCTCGCCCTCGCGTCGGGTCTGATCCTCATCGCCGGGCTCGTCGTCGCCGGCGTCGCGACCCGCGACCAGCCCAACGCGCTGCTGTTGGACTCGCTGCGCAACCTCGAGAAGGCGGGGCCGATCGGCAAGGAGCCGACGGTCCACATCGCCGACTTCCAGTACTCGCTCGACCACGGCGGCACCGTCCTGCTGAGCATCGTCATGCTCGCGCTCGGGCTCACCGGCATCGGCTTGACCCTCAGCTTCCTCGCCCGCTGCACCCGCGCCCGTCGTCCCCAGCTCCCGCGCTTCACGCTCCCCGGCATCGCGGTCGGCGGCGCGATCGTCGGCATCGGCCTGATCGTCGTCTATCTCAGCCAGCGGGCCTTCCACCAGGACGTCCTCGACGGCGCGCGCACGGTCGACGCGGTGCGCGACCGGCCCAAGGGCGAGGGCATCGGCCTGACGCTCGAGCTGCTCGGGCTGTTCCTGTTCGCGCTCTCCGCGGTGATGATCAGCCTCAACGCGATGCGGGCCGGGCTGCTGACCCGGACGATGGGCATCCTCGGCATGTTCGCGGGCGGCGCGATCATCCTCTTCGGTCCCAGCCAGCCGCTCCTGCCGCTGTGGACCGCATTCCTCGCCCCGCTGTTCCTCGGCCGCTGGATGGGTGGCGTGCCGCCCGCGTGGGTGACGGGGGAAGCTGAGCCGTGGCCGACCGCCGCGGAGATGCGCAACGAGAAGCTCCGCGCTCGCGGAGAGCTCGCCGATCCCGACCCCGAGCCGGTCGAGACCGGGGTGGCCGGCAAGCCGCACCCGTCCTCCAAGAAGCGAAAGCGTAAGCGGAGGAACTAAAAGCGGTTTGTCACAACCGCTTGGCGGCAAGCCACCCTCCCAGGGAACAAACGGTTACAGGGAGGACTGCATGATGGCTACTTCCACGCGCAACCCCGCGACCGGCCGTCTCGAGGACGGCCTGGCCGAGGCACCCAAGCGAGAGGAACCGACCGCCGGCAGCGGGATCAGCATCGCTGACCCGGGCCCTCTGGGACTTGCCGCCTTCGCGCTGACGACCTTCGTGCTGAGCATGTTCAACGCCGGCATCCTCGACGAGGCGGGCGAGCCCGTCGTGCTCGGCCTTGCGCTGGCCTACGGCGGCTTTGCGCAACTGCTGGCCGGCATGTGGGAGTTCCGGACGGGCAACACGTTCGGGGCGGTCGCCTTCACCTCCTACGGCGCCTTCTGGCTGTCGTTCTTCGCCTACGTCGAGTTCTTCGAGAAGGACGTCGCGAGCTCCGCGGCGGCGCAGGCCGTCGGCGTGTATCTCGTCGCCTGGGGCATCTTCACCACGTACATGTTCGTCGCCTCGCTGCGCACCACCGGTGCCATCGCGACCGTGTTCGCGCTGCTGGCGGCGACCTTCCTGCTGCTGGGCATCGGCGACTGGACCGAGACCACCGGCATCACCAAGCTCGGCGGCTTCGTCGGCATCGCCACCGCGATCGCCGCCTGGTACGGGAGCTTCGCCGCGGTCACCAACTCGACCTTCGGCCGGACCGTCCTGCCGGTCAAGCCGCTGAACGGGTAGACCTCGCTCATGGCGACAGAACAGAAGACGCTCGAAGTCGAACTCGAGGAGCTGCTGGAGGTCGAGAGCTTCGATCCGCCGGAGGCCTTCGCGAAGGCGGCGCTCGTCACCGACAAGGGCCTCTACGACGAGGCCGAGGAGGACTACAAGGGCTTCTGGGAGCAGCAGGCCGAGGCACTCGACTGGGAGTCCAGGTGGGACACGGTCCTCAACGAGTCCGAGCCGCCGTTCTACAAGTGGTTCGAGGGCGGGACGCTCAACGTCTCCCACAACTGCGTCGACCGGCACGTCGAGGCCGGCAACGGCGACCGCGTCGCCTTCCACTGGCACGGCGAGGAGGGCGAGACCCGTGACGTCACCTACGCGGACCTCCATCGCGACGTCCAGAGGTTCGCCAACGCGCTGAAGGACAACGGCATCGAGAAGGGCGACGTCGTCGGGATCTTCCTGCCGATGATCCCCGAGGTGGCGGTGGCGATGCTCGCCTGCGCGCGCATCGGCGCGATCCACAACGTCGTCTTCGGCGGCTTCTCCCCGGGTTCCGTCAAGGAACGCATGGAGTTCAGCGAGGCGAAGGCGCTGATCACCGTCGACGGCGCGCGCCGCAAGGGCAAGACGGCGGACATCAAGCAGGCCGTCGACGAGTGCATGGCCGAACTCGACACGCTCGAGAAGATCTTCGTCGTCAAGCACGCCGACAACGACGCGCCGATGGACTCGGACCGCGACGTCTGGTTCCACGAGGCGATGGAGGCGGCCGACGACGAGTGCCCGGCCGAGGCCTTCGACGCCGAGACCCCGCTGTTCATCCTCTACACGTCGGGCTCGACCGCGAAGCCCAAGGGCATCCTGCACACCAGCGGCGGCTACCTCACCCACGTCGCCTACACGCACAAGGTCGTCTTCGACCTCAAGCCGGAGGAGGACGTGTACTGGTGCTCCGCCGACGTCGGCTGGATCACCGGGCACTCCTACATCGTCTACGGGCCGCTGGCGAACGGCGCGACGTCCGTGATGTGGGAGGGCGGCCCCGACTACCCGCACAAGGGCATCTGGTGGGAGCTGTGCGAGACCTACGGCGTCACCAAGTTCTACACCGCGCCGACGGCCATCCGCGCGTGCATGAAGTGGGGCGTCGAGCACGTCGAGAAGGCCGACCTGTCGAAGCTGAAGCTGCTCGGCACGGTCGGCGAGCCGATCAACCCGAAGGCGTGGCTCTGGTACTACAAGGTCGTCGGCGGCGAGCGCTGCCCGATCGTCGACACCTGGTGGCAGACCGAGACCGGCGGCATCATGATCACCACGCTGCCGGGCGTGCACGCGATGAAGCCGGGGATCGCCGGCAAGCCGATGCCCGGGGTCAAGGCGCAGGTCGTCACGGAGGAGGGCGAGGACGCCGGCACGGAGCAGGGCCTGCTCACGCTGCAACGGCCGTGGCCCGGGATGCTGCGGACGATCTACCAGGAGGACGACCGCTTCGTCGAGACCTACTTCGAGAAGTTCGGCAAGGAGACGTACTTCGTCGGAGACGCAGCGCGTGTCGACGACGACGGCTACGTCTCGGTGATCGGGCGCGTCGACGACGTCATCAACGTCTCCGGCCACCGCATGTCCACCGCCGAGGTCGAATCCGCGATCGTGTCCCACGCCAAGGTCGCCGAGGCGGCGGTCATCGGCCAGTCCGACGAGGATTCGGGCCAATCCGTGACGGCGTTCGTCACGCTCGAGGGCGATGACGACGCGGGCTCGGACGAGCTCGTCGAAGAGCTCCGCGAGCACGTCGCCAACAAGATCGGCAAGCTCGCACGGCCGAAGCGCATCATCTGGTCGGGCGACCTGCCCAAGACCCGCTCGGGCAAGATCATGCGCCGGCTGCTGCGCGACATCGCCGAGGGCAAGGAGCTCGGGGACGTCACCACGTTGCGTGATCCCGACGTCGTCAAGGACCTGGAGGGGAAGTTCTCCAAGGACGAGGACTGACCTGAGCGTCGCACTCGTCACCGGCAGCGCGTCGGGCATCGGCGCGGCCGTCGCCGCGCGGCTCGCCGACGACTACGACGTCGTCGGCTTCGACCTCGAGGACGGCGACCTGACCACGCGCACGGGCAACCTCGCCGCGATCGAGCAGGCCCGCGCCGCCGGGCCGGTCGAGGTGATCGTCGCCAACGCGGGCATCCAGGTCACCGCCCCGGTCGCCGACTTCCCCGAGGACGACTGGGACCGCCTGATCGCCCTCATGCTGACCTCGCCGTTCCTGCTCGCCCGGCACGCCTGGCCCGACCTCGTCGCCACCCGCGGGCGCTTCATCGCGATCGCCTCCGCCCACGGCCTCGTCGCCTCGCCCGAGAAGGCCGCGTACGTGTCCGCCAAGCACGGCGTCGTCGGCCTCTGCAAGGTGCTCGCCCTCGAAGGGGCCGAGGCCGGCGTCACCGCCACCGCCGTCTGCCCGGGCTTCGTCCGCACCCCGCTCGCCGAGCAGCAGATCGAGACCAGGGGCGAGGACGTCCTCCTCGCCCCGCACGCCGTCAAGTCCATGATCGAGCCGTCCGAGGTCGCCGACGCCGTCGCCTTCCTCTGCACGCCCGCCGGGCGCACCGTCACCGGCGCTCCGTTCGTCATGGACCAGGGCTGGACCGCCCGCTGACCGCCGCGCGGTCCCAGTTCACCGGCCGTGCCGATCTTCACCCTGACCCGGGGTGTCGTTCGTCACGGGCGGCGGGTCGGGCGCCTATTCGTACTGGAGTGCCTTCAGCACGTCCAGCCGGGCGGCCCGGCGGGCGGGGGCGATGGCCGCGAGCACGCCGGCGATGACCGCCACGATCGTGAACACGATCAGCGAGCCGATCGGGACGGCGAACGAGACGCCCTCGCTCGCCAGCGCCGCCGACAGCAGCCCGGCGAGCAGGAGCCCGAGCGGGAGGCCGAGCGTGGCGCCGATCAGGGCGGTGATGACCGACTCCTGGCGGACCATGCGGCGGACCTGGCGGCGGGACATCCCGACCGCCCGGAGCATGCCGATCTCGCGCGTGCGCTCGAACACCGAGAGCACGAGCGTGTTGACCATGCCGAACAGCGACACGATCACGGACAGCGCGAGCAGCACGTAGAGCAGGTTGAGCAGCACGTTGATGCCCTCGACGCGCTGGTCGACCCAGTTCGCGCGGGTGTTCGCCTCGACGTCCGGGAACGCCTTCAGCGCGGTCTTGACCTCGGCAAGGCCGGCCGACCCGGCGACGAACACGTACTGGTCGCCCGAGCGCGGGAACGCCTCCTCGAAGGTCTCCCGGGAGATCATGATGCGCGCGAAGATCGGGTCGATCTTCTGCACGGAGGTCAGCGTGCGCAGGCCGACGACGTCGAGCGACAGCTTCTGCCCGTCGGGGGAGGTCAGCTTCAGCTTCGAGCCCACCGACAGGTCGTGCTTGCGCGCGTACGCCTTCTCGACCACCGCCTCGCCCGGCTTGGGCAGCCGCGGTGCGTTGACGACCGCGCCGATGCCGTCCGGGACCCCGTCCACGGAGACGTCCTTGCCGAACGCGTTGGCGAAGTCGTGGCCGACCGCGAACACCTCGGCGCCCGGAACCCCGGCGACGGTCGTGCCGGCCTCCGCCGGCATCGTGTCGAACCCGTTCTTGGCGGTGACGACGATCGGCGCGGTGACCTGGCTCTCGAGCGCCCTGCGGTCCGAGGAGCGCAGGCCTGCGCCGAGCGTGGCGACGAGCGTGACCAGCGCGAGGCCGATCATCAGCGCGCCCGCGGTCGACGCGGTTCGCGCCGGGTTGCGGGCGGCGTTCTCCTGGGCGAGGTGCCCGGCCGCGCCGCCGGCCCGCCGCGCCGGGCGGCCGAGGAAGGAGGCCAGCGGCGTGATGACACGGTGCGCGAGCATCGAGACCGCGAAGAACAGCACCAGCGTGCCGATCCCGATGACGGCCATCGACGGGCCGATCTTCAGTGGCCCGAAGGCCCCGAAGCCCAGCAGCGCGACAGCCACCAGCCCGACGACGACGCCCGTCACCGGCCGCCGCGTCCCGAGCTTGGCCGGCAGCTTGGCGCCCTCCTGCATGGCCGCGACGGGCGGGATGCGGGTCGCGCGCCGGGCGGGGGCGAAGGATGCGACCGCCGTCACGCCGATCCCGATCGCCGCCGACACGATGATCGTGCGCGGCTTGACGACCTCGTCCGTCTTGGGGAGATCGATGCCGAGGGCCACGAACGCGGCCGACAGGCCCTTGGCCAGGAAGTAGCCGAGGATGACCCCGACGACCGACGCCAGGACGCCGAGGGCGAGGCCCTCGATGAGCACGGAGCGCCGCACCTGCTTGCCCGACGCGCCGAGCGCCCGCAGGGTCGCCAGTTCGCGGATGCGCTGGGCGATCGTGATCGTGAGCGTGTTGTAGATCACGAACGCGCCGACGCCGAGGGCGATGAAGCCGAAGGCGAGCAGGAAGTAGCGGATGAAGGAGGTCGCCTCCTTGATGTCGTCGGAGTCCTCCTTGGTGCTCTCCGAGCTCGTCTGGACCTTGACGCTCGCGCCGAGCTTGTCCTGCAGCGCGGCCTTGAGGTCCGTGTCCGAGACGCCGGGCGCCGAGGCGACGGCGATCGAGTCGAGCCGGCCCTCCTTGTCGAGCAGCCGCTGCGCGGTGGGGATGTCGAACAGGCCGATGGTCGCCCCGCCGAGCGAGTTGACGGTGCCGTACTTGACCACGCCGGTGACGGTGAACGGCTCCTCGGCGCCCTGGGCGGCGACGCCGATCCGGTCGCCCGCCCTGATCTTCTCCTTGTCGGCGGTGCCCTTGTCGATCGCGACCTCGCGATCACCGGTCGGGAAGCGCCCGTCGACGACCGTGAAGGGGTTGAAGCGCTTGACCGTCGAGTCGGCGCCGAAGCCGAGCTTGGGCGCGTTCTGGTTGCCGATCGTCTTGTTCGCCTTGATCAGCCGGATCTGGTCGGTGCCGAAGCCGCTGGCCTCGACGGTGCCGGTGGCCTCGCCGACCTGCTCGACGTCGCGCACCTCGGCAAGCAGCGAGGCGGGGATCGTGGCCGTCCCGCTCATCGAGTTCTCGACCTTGTCCTTGGCGGTGACGACCGCGTTGGTGCCGGCGTTGGCCGTCGTGAAGATCGAGTCGAACGCCTTGTCGATCGTGTCCGTGAGGATGTAGGTGCCGCACACCATCGCCACGCCGAGGACGACGGCGACCGTGGTCAGCAGCGCGCGGCCGCGGCGCAGCCACAGGCCCTTCAGTGCCACGCGTCTCATGCGCTGCGGACCTCGTCGCTGGCGATCTGGCCGTCCTCGAGGTGCAGCACGCGGTCGGCGATCGCGGCGGCGCGCGGATCGTGGGTGACCATCACGGTCGTCTGGCCGAAGCCGTCGACCGCGGTGCGCAGCAGGTCGAGGATCTCCTGGGACGTCGTCGTGTCGAGGTTGCCCGTCGGCTCGTCGGCGAACAGGACCGTCGGGCGCGACGCGAGCGCCCGCGCCACCGCGACGCGCTGCTGCTGGCCGCCGGAGAGCTCGCTCGGCCGGTGCCCGATGCGCTCCGTGAGCCCGACGCGCCCGATCAGCTCCTCCAGCCACGCGGCGTCGACCTCCTCGCCCGCGATCTCGGCGGGCAGGAGGATGTTCTCGCGCGCCGTCAGCATCGGCAGCAGGTTGAAGAACTGGAAGATGAACCCGATGTGCTCACGACGAAGCTCGGTCAGCCCCTTGTCGTCGAGGGCGGTCACCTCCACGCCCGCGATCGAGCAGGTGCCGCCCTGGGGCTTGTCGAGCCCGGCGAGGACGTGCATCAGGGTCGACTTGCCGGATCCGCTCGGGCCCATGACGGCCGTGAGGCGGCCGGGCGTGATGTCGAGATCGACGCCGCGCAGGGCGTGCACCGCGGTCTCGCCTTCTCCGTAGACGCGCGTCAGTCCGCGCGCGGTCACCACTGGGGAGGTCATGGCGACGATGCTCTCACGGCCGCCAGCACACCGCTATGCGGAAAGCCCCCTAAGGGGTGGCGACCCGGAGATCCGCCTGCGTGAGGAGGGAGTGCACGGTGACGCCGATCTCCGCGAGCGCCTCCGGCCCGCCCTCCTGGCGATCCACGGTGACGAGCGCGGTGTCGACCTCGCGCCCCGCCTCGCGCAGGGTCTCCACCGTGTTGACGAGCGTCGAGCCGACCGTGATCAGGTCCTCGATCACCAGGCAGCGCGGGCCGTCGGAGAACGCGCCCTCGAAGCGCCGTCCGCGCCCGTGACCCTTGGCCTTGCCGCGGTCGATGACGAAGTCGCGGTCGAGCTCGAGCCCGAGGGCGGTCACGATCGGGACCGCGCCGAGCGCAGGGCCGACCAGCGTGCCGTCGTCGGGCAGCAGGTCGTGCTCGGCGATCAGGGCGGCGTGCAGCTTCGCGATCAGGCGTAGGGCGGGCGGATAGGTGGCGATCAGGCGACCGTCGATGTAGAAGTCGCTCGTTCCCCCTCCGGTCAACTCGTAGGGGCCGTCCATGAGGAACGCTCCTCGGCGGATGTAGTAGGCGGCGAGCTCGTCCTTCATGGCCGCATCGTATGCGGCCGAGTGGAGTCCGATGGCTTCCGTCCGCCGCCGGAAGCGCAAGCAGCAGTCCTGCTCTTCGCTTCGCCGCAAGGCCCGTCGCATCAAGAACCCGCGCAAGCGCAGCGCCGCCATGCGCCGGCTGCCCAAGCGCTGCCGCCGCGTCAAGCCGACGAAGCCCAAGCCGCCGACCGGTGCGCTGACCACGGGCGGCACCCAGCCGCCGGCGCTGCTGGTCGCGCCGCCGTCCTCCGCACCCCCCGCGGTCGGCCAGCCCGGCCCGCCCCCCGGCGGCTCGCTCGGACCGTCGCCGATCGGCGTCCACGACGGCGCCTTCGGCGTCCGCCAGGCCGAGCGCCTGCTGTGGCGCGCGGGGTTCGGCCCTGCGCCGGGCCAGGCCGCGGACCTCGCCGCGCTCGGCCTCGACGGCGCGGTCGCGATGCTCACCCGTCCCACCGGTCCCGCCAACCTCATCGGCCCGGAGCCGACGGTCGACGGCGAGGCGCTGGACCCCAACGGCACCTGGGGCCACGACCACCTCTGGTGGATGGATCGCATGCTGCGCTCCGACCAGCCGCTGGTGGAGCGCATGACGCTGGTCTTCCACGACTGGTTCTCGACGTCCAACGACGGCGTCGGCGACACCCGCCTGATGTTCGGCCAGACCAAGCACTTCCGGGACGGCGGCCTGGGCAACTTCGGCGCGCTGGTGCGGGCGGTGACGACCGATCCGGCGATGCTGATCTGGCTGTCGGGCCTCGACAACCGCAAGCACGCGATCAACGAGAACTACGGGCGCGAGCTGATGGAGCTCTTCACGCTGGGCGCGGACCGCGGGGCCTACACGGAGACGGACGTCCGCGAGATCGCCCGCGCGCTGAGCGGCTGGACGGCCGACTGGGACGACGGCTGGCGGGACTTCCGCTTCGCGCCCTCCCGGCACGACGCGGGTGACAAGACCGTGTTCGGCCAGACCGGCGCCTTCGGCTGGGAGGACGCGTGCCAGCTCGTCGTCGACCACCCGCTGCACCCGAGCTTCTTCGTCACCAAGCTCTGGTCGTACTTCATCCCGACCCCGCCGTCGGCGCAACAGGTCGCCGCACTGTCCGAGCTCTACGTCGGCACGGGCCACGAGATCCGCCCGGTCCTCGAGGCGATCCTGCGCGCGCCCGAGCTGTACGGCCCCAGCCGCATGGTCAAGCCGCCGATCGTCTTCGCGGTGGGCATGCTGCGCACGACGGGCCAGAGCATCACCAGCGACGGCTGGGCCTGGATGTGCTCCGGCGCGGGCCAGCAGCTCTTCTACCCGCCCGACGTGTCCGGCTGGGACGACACCCGCTGGCTGGACACCTCGACCATGGCCGGCCGCTGGATCCTCGTCAACGCCGTCATGGAGGACCACACCTCCGAGCCGCGCAGCGGCTACCCGAAGGAGAGCGGGGCCGACGCGCTCGCCGCGGCCCGCGCATTCTGGAACGACCCAGAACTCACCGACGAGACCGTGAGCGCCCTCTCGGACTGGGCCAACACCGTCATCCCGTCGAACGCCAACGGGTGGATGCGCGCCTACCGCGCCAACGCCCTGAAGATGCTCGTCGGGATGTGCCCCGACCACCACACCTCATGACCTCATCCTGCTCCTGCGACGAGTTCAACCGCGCCGCCCTCATGCGAGGCGCCGCCGCCCGGGCGGGCGCCGGCCTGCCCGCCATCGAGCGCGGCATGCCCGCGCCCGCCGGCACGGGCCTGTCGCGGCGCTCCTTCCTCGCCCGCAGCGCCGGCGCCGCCATGGCGGTCTACGGCACCTCGATGCTCGCGCCGCGCGCCTTCGAGGAGGGCATCGCGTCGGCGATGGCCGCCGGCGGCGAGAACAAGATCCTCGTATCGGTGTTCCTGCCCGGCGGGCTCGACGCGCTCAGCCTGATCGCGCCCGCGTCGGACGCCGCGTACAAGGAGATGCGGCCGAGCCTCAACGTCGGCGCCGAGGACGCGTCGCTGCGCCTGCCCGGCGACCCGTCGCTGCAGTGGCACGCCAACGCGCGCCCCCTGTCCGACCTGCACAAGCTCGGCAAGGTCACCGTGCTGCCGGCGATCGGCTACACGGACCCCGACCAGTCGCACTTCACCTCCCGGCACTACTGGGAGGTGGGCGAGCTCGATCCAGCCGCGCGCATCGGCTGGATGGGCCGCTTCCTCGACGCCCACGGCGCGCCCGACAACCCCTTGCAGGGCCTGTCGCTGGACTGGAACCTGGCTCCGTCGCTGGCCCCGCGCCACGTCCCGGTCGCGGCCGTCTCCGACCCGGGCGACTACGACTTCTGGACCCGCGACGTATGGGACGACGACGTCAACGACAAGCTCCTGTCGGGCTGGGGCGCGCTCGGCGGCCTGACCACGGGCGACCCGGAGCTGGCCGCCGCGCGCACCGCGGCGCGGATGTCGTCGTCGCTGCGCGCCGGCCTGCTGCCAGTCAAGGGCTTCGACCCGCTCGCCGCGCCCAACGTCCCCTATCCCGAGTCCGACAACTGGTTCCCGCGCCGGCTCGCCAGCCTCGCGGAGATGATCGGGCGCAAGCTCCCGCTGAAGTGCGTCGCGCTCGAGGCCAACGGCGGCTACGACACGCACGACGGGCAGCTCGGCTCCCTGCCCGGCGACATCGCGCTGCTGAGCCGGTCCCTGGCCGCGTTCCAGGCCGACCTCGAGAAGCGCGGCGAGGCCGACCGCGTGATCGTCCACGTGTGGAGCGAGTTCGGGCGCCGCGCCGAGCAGAACGGCAGCGGCACCGACCACGGAGCCGGCGGCGTGTCGCTGCTGATGGGGACCAGGGCGTCCGGAGAGATCGTCGGGGAGTTCCCCGGCGTGGGCTCCGGCCAGCTCGACGACCAGGGCAACCTCCGCCACACGACGGACTTCCGGGCCGTGTACAAGTCGCTCGTCGAGGGCTGGTTCCAGGAGTCGGCGACCGGCATCGTCCCCGACGCCGGGTCGTTCTCGTCGCTGCCGCTGCTGAAGGCGTGAGAGCCCTCGCGCTCCTCCTGGCCGCGGGGCTGCTCGCGGCGGCGCCGGCGGACGCGCGCCGGCACAAGCGGCCGGTGAAGATGGCGAAGATCAAGCGCGGCAAGGCGCTCGCCCCCGCATCGTGGTGGGTCGCGCCGGCGCCCGTCGCTCCGGGACCCGCGCTCGTCGCGGCCGAGACACCCGCGCCCGCCGTCACGCCCGCGCCGACGGGGACCCCCGCGCCGACGCCGGGGTCCGAGGTCCCGGTGGACAACCCGCACTCCGTGTCCGTCCGCTCGACGGAGTTCCGCTTCAGCCTCTCCCAGCCGGCGGTGGACGCCGGCGAGGTGAAGGTCCAGTTCGACAACTCGCGCGCGGAGGACCCGCACGCGCTGGGATACCGCGGGCCGACCGCGGCCGCGTTCGACCAGGTCGCCCCGGGGGCCGTCGTCAAGTACACGGTCGCGCTGAGCACGGGGACGTACACGCTGTACTGCCCGCTCCCCGAGCACGAGGGGCTCGGGATGAAGGCCACGCTGACCGTACGCTGAGCGGATGCTCGAAGCGACGGCGATCGGCGCGCTGGCAGCGTCCTCGCTCGTGCTGGGCGCGCTCATCGCCCTCGGCAGGCCGCTGCCCGGGCGGGCCGTCGCGCTGCTGCTCGCCTTCGGTGCCGGCGCGCTGGTCAGTTCGGTGTCCTTCGAGCTGGCCGAGGAGGCGATCCACGAGGGCGGCCTCGCGCTGTTCGGGCTCGGCCTCGCGGCGGGCGCCGTCGCGTTCTACCTCGGC
This sequence comes from uncultured Solirubrobacteraceae bacterium, assembly GCA_963740765.1. Classification (GTDB taxonomy): domain Bacteria; phylum Actinomycetota; class Thermoleophilia; order Solirubrobacterales; family Solirubrobacteraceae; genus DATLGB01. The sequence continues at coordinate 25,769 of CAVUFN010000029.1, forward strand.
GACCGCGCGACGGGCGACGGTCGCCCGCACCGGTCCGGCGACAGCGGCGCGAGCGGGTCCGTGCTGGCCGTCGGCGCGCTGCTCGACGGCATCCCGGAGCAGCTGGCGCTCGGCATCTCCCTGGCCGGCGGGGCGTCGGCCGACGTCGCGCTGATCGCGGCGATCTTCATCTCCAACCTGCCCGAGGCGGTCGGGTCCGCGGCGCAACTGCGCCGGTCCGGCTCGTCGCGCGCCCGGGTCCTGGGCCTGTGGAGCGGGGTGGCGGCCGTCGGCGTCGTCGCGACGATCGCGGGCTACGGGCTGCTCGACGGCGCGTCGGGCCAGGTGCGCGGATTCGTGAACGCGTTCGCGGCCGGCGCGGTGCTGTGCATGCTGATCGATTCGATGATCCCGGAGGCCCGCAAGGGCGCCGGACCGGCGGCCGGTCTGGTCACGATGCTCGGCTTCGCGGTCGCGGTTGCGCTTTCGCACGCCTGAACCGGGTAAGACCCACGGCATGGAGAGGAGCTACGAGCAGATCTGCTCGGAGCACGAGTGGGACGTGCCCGAGCGCTACAACATCGCGACGGACGTCTGCGACAAGCATCCGCGCGAGAAGGCGGCCATGGTCCACCAGGACCCCGGCGGCACCGTCCGCGAGCTCAACTGGGGCGAGTTGCAGGACCTCGCCGCGCAAGCGGCCAACGCCCTGGCGGCGGCCGGGGTCGAGCGCGGGGACCGCGTCGCGGTCGTGCTCCCGCCGACACCCGAGACCGCGGCGATCTTCTTCGGGACCTGGAAGGTCGGCGCGCTGCTGCTCTCCATGAGCGTCCTCTACGGCGACGACGGCATCCGCCACCGGCTCGAGAACTCGGGCGCGACGATCCTGGTCACCAACAAGGACAACGCCGACCGCTTCACCCACGACAACATCGTGCTCATCGAGGACTTCCTCGACGGCCAGCCGACGGCGTTCGAGACGGTCGACACCGCCGCCGACGACCCGGCCCAGCTCTACTACACGTCCGGCACGACCGGGGCGGCCAAGGGCGTCGTGCACGCCCATCGCTACATCCTCGCCCACGAGGAGTTCGAGTACTGCCACGAGGTCGAGGACGGCGAGAAGTTCCACGGCATGGGCGAGTGGGCGTGGGCGGCGGGCATCGCGCCGCTGCTCGGCCCGTGGCGGCTCGGCGCCGTCCAGTACGTGCTTCAGCGCAAGGGCGGCTTCGACCCCGAGGGCCAGCTCCAGTTCCTCTCCGATCACGGTGTGACCAACGTGTTCGCCACCCCGACGGCGATCCGCTCGATGATGGGCATCAAGGACGCCGGCACGACCTACCCGTGCGAGTTCCGGCGCGTGTGCAGCGCCGGCGAGCCGCTCAACCCGGAGGCGATCCGCTGGTTCCGCGAGCAGTTCGGGGTCACCGTGCTCGACTTCTACGGGCTCACCGAGTCCTACCCGCTCGTCGCCAACTTCTCCTTCATGGACGTCCGCGAAGGGTCGATGGGGCGGCCGATGCCGGGCTGGGACGTCAAGATCCTCGACGAGGACGAGAAGGAGGTCCCGCAGGGCGAGCGCGGCGAGATCTGCCTGCGCGCCCGGTCGAACCCGCATTACCCGCTCGGGTACTGGGACAACGACGAGGCGTCCGAGGAGGACTTCGGCGGCGAGTGGTTCCACACCAAGGACGCCGCCTCCCTGGATGAGGACGGCTACGTCTGGTACGAGGGCCGCGCCGACGACGTGATCATCGCCGCCGGCTACCGGATCGGCCCGTTCGAGGTCGAGTCCGCGTGTCTCGAGCATCCGGCCGTGGCCGAGGCGGCCGCCGTCTCGTCACCGGACGAGCGCCGCGGCTCCGTCGTCAAGTGCTTCATCGTCCTCGCCGACGGCGCGGACGGCGACGACGACTGCGTGAAGTCGATCCAGGACCACGTCCGCGGGCACCTGTCCGCGTACGCGTACCCGCGCAAGATCGAGTTCGTCGACGAGCTGCCCAAGACCCTGACGGGCAAGATCCGCCGGATCGAGCTGCGCCAGGCAGAACTGGAGAAGGCCCAGTCCGCGTAGTCCTCGCCGTGCTGGCGGTCCTGGTCGCCGCGGCGCCGGCGCGTGCGGCGACGTGCGCGGGGCAGGACAGGATCGCCGTCCCCGGGGCGGAGATGCAGAAGACCGCCTGCCTGGACGACCTCACGACGGCGGGGACGTCGGTGTCCGGGCACACGGACCCGAGCGACTACGAGAGCCTCGCCGCCCGCGACACGCAGTACCCGACCGGCATCCCCGGCGTCCAGGTCGACGGCTACTTCCCCGACACGTCGACGTCCAACACCGAGAACGGCTGGGCCCACGACGCCCAGTTCGTCCTGCGCTTCCCGGACGACTGGAACGGCAAGCTGGTCGTCACCGGCGCGCCCGGCGTGCGCAAGCAGTACGCGACCGACGAGATCATCTCCGACTACGTGCTCGGCCGCGGCTACGCGTACGCGGCCACGGACAAGGGCAACTCGGGCCAGAACTTCTACTCCGGGCAGGCCTCGCCCGGCGACGCGGTCGCCGAGTGGCACCGGCGCGTGACGGAGCTGACCCGGGCGGCGCGGGCCACGGTCGTGCAGATCTACGGCCGGACGGCGGCGCGGACCTACATGACCGGGATCTCCAACGGCGGCTACCTGACGCGGTTCGCGCTCGAGCACCACCCCGAGCTCTACGACGGCGGCGTCGACTGGGAGGGGACGCTGATGCGCGCCGACGGTCCCAACCTCTTCACCTACCTGCCGCAGACGATCGCCAACTACCCGCGCTGGAAGGCCGGCGACGAGGCCGCGCACCAGGCGATCATCGCGGCCGGCGTCCCGGCGGGCTCGGAGTTCCTGTGGGACTACCACGAGGCCGTCTACTGGGACCTGTCGCAGCGCGTCTACCGCGAGACGTTCGACCCCGACTACGACGGCGCGCTCTCGGGCGGCGTGCCGTTCTGCATGTCCGGGACGCCGTCGTGCGACGCCGACTACGACTACGCCGCCCGCCCCGAGGAGGTCAAGGACCGCGTGCGCGCCGTCGAGAACACGGGCGACATCGGCAAGCCGCTGATCACGCTGCACGGGACCCTCGACGCGCTGCTGCCGATCTCGACCGACTCCGACGTGTACGACCAGCTCGTCGCCGACGCCGGCCACGACGCCGACCATCGCTACTACGTCATCGAGGGCGGCAACCACGTCGACGGGCTCTACGACACCTACGGCGGCGCGCTGCGACCGATCTCGCCCTGTTACCGCGAGGCGTTCGTCGCGCTGGAGGCGTGGATCGAGCGCCGGACCGCCCCGCCACCGGACCAGACCGTCCCCAAGCCCGGCTCGGGCGACGTCGTCAACACGTGCGCTCTGGCGCCGGCCGCCTCCGCGCCGACCGCTGCGACCGGCCGCCTCAGCCCGCGCGGCCTCACGCTGCGCGCGCGCCGCGTCGGGCGCCGCGTCCGCGTCCGCGGCCGGCTACGCCTGCCGTCCGGCGTTGCTCGCGCCGCGGGCTGCCGCGGGCGCATCGTCCTGCGCGCCGGCCGCCGCCGCGCCCGCGCGACCGCCTGCGCCTTCCGGGTCACCCTCCGCGCCCCCCGCGCCCGCCGCGTCCGCGCGCGCTTCGCGGGCAACGCCGCGTTGCTGCCGATCCGCACTCGCGCGAGGATCCGCACGAACGTGCTCCCGCCCATCCGCCCCTAGGAACTACACCTAGACGGCGGTGCGCTGGCGGGCTTCGGTGCGCATCTCGGAGAGGATGCGCTCGAGGCGGGGCTCGCGCTCGGTGTCGACGTAGCGCATCGCCCTGCCGACGGTGGGGTGGACGTCGCAGATCTGGCGGTGCATCTCGTGGGCCACGGCGCGGTAGCCGGGATGGCCCTCGCGGCCCGAGCGGAGCTCGACGAGGTGCATCGCCTCGCGCGCGTTGAGGTCGAGGATGAAGCGGATGCGGTAGCCGAGGCACAGCGCGTACGGCGCGGCGTCGAGCATGCCCGCGCCGGCCAGCCGGTGGTACTCGGCCTGGGAACGGTCGAGGGCGCGGCCGTACGCATCGCCGACACCGGCGGCGACGACCTCCTCGGGGATTCCGGCGCCGAGGTCCGGCGACAGCGGCTGCCACTGCACGGTGAGCATGCGGTGGCGCTGGAGGTCGCGGAACGCGCCGTAGTCGGAGACGATCTCGAAGCGGTAGCGCAGCGCCTCGTAGCCGCGGCCGGGACGGTGGCGGCGGTTGCCGCGCTCGCCGACGAGGTCGGCCAGCGCGCGGCCACGGTCGTCGTCGGACAGGTCGCGGATCGTAGCCAGCGTCTCGGACTCCGGGACGGCGGCGGCCTCGAAGAGCAGGGCGGCGAGCAGTTGGTCCTCGTCGCCGTCGACGTGCAGCAGGCGCACGGACGGACGGGCGTCGGCGTCGTCCTCGGCCTCGCGGTCGAGCCCCAGCCGGGCGGCCCACTTGCGGCCGGCGTCGCGGCGCTGCTCGAGGTAGGTGACCCACTCGCCGCCGCGCTCGGGGCGCTCGACGCGCGCGACGAAGCTCGGCATCACGGCCTTGATCGCGTCGAGGATGAGCTCGCCGTAGCGGCGCGCCTCCGGCAGCGGGTGGCCGATCAGGTGCAGGATCAGCTGCTCGTAGGCCTGGCCGGTCGCGTAGATGCCCATGTGCGACAGGGAAGCGGCGGGCAGCAGGCCACGCAGGAGGTCGAACGCCTTCGCGTTGACGGCGCGGTTGCGCGCGGCCGGTGCCTCGCCGTCGCTGCGCGGGAACGTCTCGTCCACCCACGCGCGCACACGCGGGAGCGCACCCGAGTAGGTCGAGAAGAGGTAGTCCATGGCATCGCAGTACTCCGGACCCAGTGCGTCGTCGCGGTAGTACCGGTAGCCCAGGGGCGGGTGGGCGCCGATCACCTCCTGGTCGTAGGCGAGGTAGCGCGTGGACTGCTCGAGGTAGGCGCCCAGCCGTGGCCGCTGGAGCAGCTTGGTCAGGACGTTCGAGCACCACTCGGCGGCGACGTGCGCCCCGCCCAGCTGGGCGACGCTGTCGTCGCCGTAGCCGACGAAGATCCGCTCGTAGAGCTCGGCCGCGCGCTTGCCCTCGTCACCGTCGACGTCGTTGGCGATGGCCGGGAGCGAGTCCGCGAACTCGTCCAGGAACAGGCGCCGCAGCGTGCCCGGGTAGCGCGAGTAGCGGGCGAACAGCGCCCCCTTGACCGTCTCCGGCAGGTTGACGAGCGCGAACACCGGCTGGTCGAGGTTCGTCACGTGCGGCGCGATGCGCGCGCGCTCGGTCGCCGTCAGCTCGTCGATCGGGTACCGCACCAGGCTGAACCTAGCGTGGCCTCCGGCGGGGAAACGGACCCGCCCGCAACTTCCGCGGAAACGGGAACGCCTAGCGTGAGAGTCATGATGCGCCACGATCGATCGACTCCGGCGCATCCCGATCAGAGCCGACCGTGACCGGTCCGGGCGGGCGGACCCCATCAGGGCGTCGTGAACCCACCGTCGCCGAGTTGACCGCCCTGGCCCGGTACGCGACCGACCGCGTGGCGCTGTACCGCCGCAAGATCTTCGCCGGCCGCGGCGATTCGAAGCGACTGGCGGAGCTCGAGCGCATCGCCGCCGGCGCGGTCAGCCGTCTGAAGCGTGCCACCCCACCCGAGGAGACCCCATGAAGAAGAAGCCGTCAAAGGAACCGCTGCGCGGCCACGACGCCTGGCTGGCGGCCAAGAAGGAGATGGCGGCACGCAACGACGCCGCGCGCGACCGCCTCGAGGCCGCCCGGGCCCCCGCCCGGCGCCGCGCGGCCCTGCAGCGCCGCGAGAACGAGCGGCAGGAGATGGCTGACCTGCCGCTCCAGCCGGTCCCGCCGCGGAGCTAGTCCGCGCCGGGCGGCGCGCCTTGCCGCGAATCCCCGCGTGTGGTTGTGTTCGCGGGTATGCGTCGCGGGATCGTGGCAACCCTGCTCTTCCTGGTCATGGTGCCCGCAGCACGGGCCGACCTCACCTGGACCGCCACCCAGATTATCTCGACGGACGAGCAGAACGGCAGCGGACCGCAGGTCGCTGTCGATGCCAACGGCGGGGCCGTGGTCGTGTGGACGGAGTCCGACAACGGTGTCGACCGTGTCCGGGTCGCCACCCGGACACGCGGCGGCTTCCTCGGGCCGCCCGCGTTCCTGTCCCCGGCCGGGGTCGCTGCCGGCGGCGCGCGCGTCGTCGTCGCAGCCGACGGCACCGCCGTGGTCGCCTGGAACCAGGATCGGCCCGGCGCCGACCCGACCGGCATCTACACGTCGGTGCGACCGCCCGGCGGGACCTTCAGCGAGCCCACGCAGGAGACGATCAACCCGAACCACGAGGACCTCCGCAAGCTCGCCATGGACCCCAGCGGCAGGACCGTCATGCTCTCGGAGCGTGACGACAGCGCCAAGGGCGTCAGCCTGCTGTACCGCACGCGCCCGCCGGGAGGCACGTTCACCGGCACCAACAACATCTGGGACGGCGGCGCCCTCAACCCCACGCCGAACTCCAAGGCGATCTTGTACGGCACCGACGTCGCCTTCGACGCCGCCGGCAACGCGGCGATCGGATGGACCGACAACCCGTCGGCCGTCAACGGCGACCTGAGCCCGAACGAGCTGCGGGTGATGCAGCTGAACGCCAACGGGACCACGGTCGCGCCGCAGGTCGTGGCGCCGCGCGTCTCGGGCCAGTACATCAACGGCCCGAGCGTCTTCATCAACGCCACGCGGACGGGCGTCCTGTGGACGCGGAACCTGGGTGCCGACGGCGTGCGCGCGCAGATGTCGTTCCGCGCCGGGCTCGCCGGCGGCGCCTTCACCGAGCCGTACACCTTCGGGAGCGGCGAGACCCAGTGGGGCGCGATCGGGGACGACTCGTCCGGCGCGGCGGTCGCGACCGTCTCCCGGTTCCCCCCGAGCGGTGAGGAGCGCAGCGAGGTCTACTTCCCGCCGGGCAAGCTCGACTTCAACGGGTCGAAGCCGCTGCCGGCCGGGATCTTCGGGACGGCGACCGAGTTCGACGCGGCCGGTCGCGGCGGCGCGCAGTTCTCGTCACTGGCCGGCGACGAGGTCTTCTTCGCGCAACGCGAGCCGGGCATCGACCCGGTCTACAGCGCACCGTTCGACCTCGGCCCCTACGACTTCGATCGCGACGTCGCCGTCGGCCCCGACGGCACGGCGGCGAACGTGTGGGTCGTCACCCAAGACGGCAACGACCGCGTCGTCGCGCGCTTCGGCGACCTGCCCAAGGAGGAGCCGGCTCCGGAGCCCGGCCAGCCCGCGCCGGCGCCGAGCCCGGTCCCCACACCGCCGCCACCGCCCCCTGCGCCTGTCCCGAGCGCGATCCAGCTCGTCAACAAGCCCGCCCGGGGGGAGGCGTCGGTGCTCACCGTCGCCGTCTCCGGGAACGCGAACCGCGTCGAGTGGGACACCGGGAAGGAGAAGGGCCGGGTTGGCACCGTCGTCGGTGGCGTCCTGCAGCGCAGCCTCCGCACTCGCCTGACGGGGCCGACCACCGTGACCGTCAGGGTGTCCGGGCCGGGCGGGACGCAGACCTTCAGCCGCGCCATCTCCGGTCCCTCCAACGCGACGGACGACAACGCCAAGGAGATCTACCGCGGGCAGCCTCCCAACGACGACCCCGTCTCGGCCGTCGGGACGGAGGACGTGCTGACGGGCAGGAGCTCGGGGTGCGGGCCGGTGACCGTCTACTCGGGCGCGCTCACGATCGCCGGGTGCATGCGTCCGATCGGCGGGATCAGCGACATCCCCTCCGGTGAACGCGGGGTGCTCGACGCGCTCAACATCGCCTACGGGCTGCTGACCAACAGCGCGACGCTGCTCAACCGGGTGACGGAGCTGGTCGACGGCTACGCGATCTCCGGCGTGGCGACGGTCAACGGCCGCTGGCCGGTCTCGCCCGCGAGCGGGGCGAGCCTGGTCGCCTATCCCGAAGCGGGCGTGCTGACGAGCTCCAACGCGTTCGTGCGGGTGGCAGGGCAGCCGCTGAGGTCGTACTTCCCCGGCTTCAAGCTCCAGCTGACCACGAAGTCGGGCGTGGCCGACCTCGGGCTCGCCGAGCGCCCCGCGAGCTTCCCGCAGCTCGGCGGCTTCCAGTTCACCGGCGACTTCTCGGTCGCGCTGGGCACCACTAACGCGACGATCCAGACGGAGCTCAAGCTGCCGGATTTCGCGCGGCGCAACGGCGTCAACGTGTACCAGCCCGTGAAGATCCCGGCCACCGCGGATGCCCTGTCGGGCACCAGCGCGCCGACCATCGGTCCGATGGACATCAACTTCGGCCTGATCAGCGTGAAGGACCTGACCGCCACCTTCGACCCGGGCTCCAACCAGTGGGTCGGCGGGATGCGGGCGTGCCTGCTCGGACCCGGGTGCCTGAACTTCCGGCCGCCACAGGGCGCGATCCGCCTGCAGAACGACCAACTCGTGTACGCGCGCACGGGCGAGTCGTTCGGGAACCCGGGGCTGGCGCTCAGCCCGGGTGTCTTCCTCGAGAGCATCGGCGCCGGCTTCGGCCTGAACCCGTCGCGCATCTTCGGCGGCGGGCGGATCTCGCTCGGCTCGATCGTCAAGCTCGACGGCAACGAGGTGTTCGCGTTCCCGAGCGCGCAGGCGCCGTACCGGCTGCAGCGCGGCGAGGTCGGCAACGCCTTCCCGCCGAACCTCTACGACCTCGACTTCACGCGGCCCGTGATCGCCGCCGGCGCTGATGTCTTGCTGGCGCTCCCCGTGCTGGGCGAGACCAAGCTCGCCAACGGCTACATGCTCTACGAGGCGCCGGGCTACGTCACCGTCGGGGGTGGCGCGGGCGTCGACGTGCTCGGCATCTTCTCCGTCAACGGCGTGCTCAGCGGGGAGTACAACCTCGCCAATCAGCGCTCCAACGTGCACGGCGACACCTCCGCCTGCCTGATCGCCGTGGACGACGACCTCTGCGCGCGATCGGTGGTCAACATCTCCCGCGGCCCCGGGGTGGAGGGCGGCGCAGGGGCGTGCGCGACGCTCGGTCCCGTCAGCGTCGGCGGCGGCGTGCTGTGGGCCAGCCCGGGCACCCCGATCATCTGGCCGCTCGACGGCTGCAAGTGGTCGACGTTCAAGCTCGAGGTGCGCACCCGGCGGCAGACCGGCCCGATCACGTCGCTGACGGTGAACGTCGGCAAGCAGGCGAAGGCCATCCGGCTCGACGGCGCCGGCGACTCGCCGCTGGTGCGGGTGACCGGCCCGCAGTCGCTCGAGCTCTCCGGGCAGCGGCTCGCCTACACCCCGGACGGTGCGGCGCGGATCATCCGCGCCGACGCCGGTGACGCGCACTTCACCACCGTCGGCCTGCAGAAGCCGGGCACCTGGAAGATCGACGTGCTGCCGGGCTCGGCCGCGGTCACCAAGTCCTCGCAGGCGCTCGACCCGCTGGACGCGAAGGTCAGTGGACGGGTCGTGCGCGGGCGCGGCGACAAGCGCGTGCTGCGCTACACGGTGCGCAAGCGGCCGGCGCAGTCCGTGTCGTTCTACGACCAGTCCGCCAGCGGCGCCCGGAAGCTGATCGGGACCACGCGCGGCGGCCGCGGACGCATCACCTTCACGCCGGCGCCGGATCGCGGGCGCCACAAGGTCGTGGCCGCCTTCGCGCTCGACGGGATCGCGGCCGAGCAACGCGACGTCACCTCCTTCCAGCCGCCGTCGCCGGTGCTGCCGGCGCCGCGTGGCCTGCGCGTGCGTCGCAAGGGAACGACGGTGCGGGTGGCCTGGCGGCGCGTCCGCGGCGCCGCACGCTACGAGCTCTCGCTGCTGGCCGGCCGTCAGCGGTTCGCGACGACCCGCAAGCGCTCCGCGACGTTCAAGAAGGTGGCGAAGACCGCAGGTGGTTCGGTCACCGTGCGCGCGGTCGCGAGCCTGCGCGAGAGCCCCGTGTCCAAGGCGAAGGTCCGGCGCGCCGCCAAGCGCAAGCGCGGCGGCCTCAAGCGCTGCACGGTCAAGAAGAAGAAGTTCCGCTGCCACTGAGGCAGTCCTCGCGACGGGCGGGGAAGGTCCCGTTGAGGACCTCGGCGTCGACGAGGTCACGGCGCCGCACCGAGGTGGCGCGATCGATGCCGAGCGCGACGCCGAGCTTGCCGCCGTACGCCCATGCTTCCCCGGCCTCGCGGGTCCGGTAGCGCAGCCGCTCGACGGTGCCGCGGTCGCGGATGCGTGCGACGAGGTCGCGCACCGCGGGCGCCGGGTCGCCCATGTCCAGGAAGGCGACGCGACGGGCGGCGGCGCGGTCGGCGGCGTCGCGCAGCGGCAGGCGCAGGACGGTCTGGGTCTCGTCGCCGTCGTGGTCGCGCCCCGTCGCGCGCAGCGTCACCACGGGCGGGTCGCTGTCGCGGTACTCCGCGGCGACGGCGCCGGTCACGTCGAGGCCGGGCAGGGAGTCGGTGATCGGGCCGCCGACGCTCCCGCCGAGGTTCACGTAGTAGGTGGTCCCCTCCGGCGTCCGCCGCCGCCCGAGCACGGCCCGCGCGTCGGCACCCGCGGCCGGGAGCTCGCGGATCGCCTCCGCCGCCAGCTGCGCGCTGCCGACCCCACCGCCCTCCACGTAGCGCTCGTCCGGTTCACCGAGCAGCTCCTCGAAGAAGAAGTCCCACTGGCCCGGGTCTCCGCGCGTGAAGTCCTGCAGGTCGCGCAGCGTCCTCGCGCTGAGGTGCCACGCCTTGCCGGCCATGAACGCGCCGCCGTAGGCGACCGACCCGCCGACGTGCACCCCGAAGGCATCGAAGCCGACGCCCGTGGTCGCCTGCGCGTCGGGACCGGTCGCCTTGCCGAGGACGATGCTCCCGTCCGAGCTCCGCTGCAGCGACCAGCGGTCCGTCCCGCCCACGCGGAAGGTGAGCAGGCTGACCCCGCTGGCCGAGTTGTGGTCCTCCGCCGTCAGCAGGCACGGCTCGAGGCCACGCGCGGCCGCGTCGGCCGCCGAGCACACGTCGGCGCCGACGATGCACAGGGCCAGCCGCAGCTTCGCCAGGACCGTCTCCGGAAGGCCGGGCGCCGCGATCGCGACGGCCGCTGCGACCAGTGCCACCGCGAGCAGCAAGATCGCGCCGACGTACTCGAGGGTGGCCTGGCCGCGCGCGGAGCTCATACCTCTCCTAGGCCCCGGCGCCCGGAAACGTCTCGCTCGGATAGCTTCCGCGGATGGCCACGAGGCTGACCGCGGGCGAAGCGGTGACGCGCGTGCAGGTGACGGACACGATCGGCTTCGGCCTCGGTCCGGGGCAGCCGCCCGCGTTCCTGAAGGCCCTCGGCGAACGCGATGACTGGCAGGACCTGCGCCTCTACGGCGCGCTGCTGATGGTGTGGTCCGAGGTCTACCAGCACCCGAACGTCCACTACCTGTCGGGCTTCTGGGGCCCGGTCGAGCGGGCGCTGCGCGACGCCGACACCGGCCGCCCCAACCTGTCCTTCGCGCCCGCCGACTTCCGCCGCTTCACCCCGATCCTCGAGCACCAGCGGCCGCGCATCATGACCGCGCCCGCGGCGCCGCCCGACGCCGACGGCTGGTGCTCGCTGAGCCTGCACGCGGGCGCGTCGTCCGGCGAGCTGCACCGCGCCGGCGCCGACCCGGAGCGGCTGCTCGTCATCGAGTGCTCGCCGCATTTCCCGCGCACCCTCGGCCTGCCGCCCGACCACCGCCACGCGATCCACGTCGACGAGATCGACGTGCTCGTCGAGTCCGACGAGGTCCCGCTCGCGCTACCCGACGCCGAGCCCACCGAGGTCGACCGCGCCATCGCCGAGCACGCGCGCGCCTTCATCCCGGACGGCGCGACCCTCCAGACCGGGATCGGCGCCGTCCCGTCGACCGTCGCCGCGCTGCTCGCCGACGGCCCGGGCGGCGGCTACGGCCTGCACACGGAGATGTTCACCACCGGCTGCATGCGCCTGCACCAGGCCGGCAAGGTCACCAACGACAAGGCGCTCTATCCGGGCGTCTCCGTCACCACCTTCGCCGCCGGGTCCGCCGAGCTCTACGAGTGGCTGCAGGACAACGAGGAGGTCGCCTTCCTCCCGGTCGAGCTCGTCAACACGCCCGAGCTGATCGCCCGCAACGAGTCGATGGTCACGATCAACGCGGCGATGTCGATCGACATCCACGGCCAGGTGATCGCGGACACCATCGCCGGTGCGCAGTTCTCCGGTGTCGGCGGCCACGAGGACTTCGTCTCCGGCCCCGGCCTCTCGCTCACGGGCCGCTCACTGCTGTGCCTGCCGTCGACCTACACGACCAAGGCGGGGGAGACCCGGTCGCGCATCGTCCCGTTCTTCGAGGCGGGCGCGGTCATCACGACGCCGCGCCATCAGGTCGACGTCGTCGTCACGGAGTACGGCGCCGCCGAGCTGATGGGCAAGACGATCCACCAGCGCGGCCTCGAGCTCGCCGCCGTCGCCCACCCGGACTTCCGCGACGAGCTCCTCGAGGCCGCCGAGCGCGCGTCCGGCGGCCGCTCGCCGCTCGCCTGAGGTCCGTTCTCCGGCCCCGTGCCGTCTTACACCCTGGATGGGGGTGTCATTCGTCACGGTCGCCGCACTTGCCGCCACGCAGAACGGCCGGATCACGTCGCGGCAGCTCCGCGCGCGCGGCTTCGGCAACTCGAGCATCGAGAGCGCCGTCCGGCTCGGCCACCTCCATCGCGTCCATCGGGGCGTGTACGCCGTCGGGCACGTTGCGCCCAGCCCGCTCGGAGACTGGCACGCGGCAGTGCTAGCGGGCGGTCCGGGAGCGGTGCTCAGCCATCGCAGCGCCGCGACGCTTCTCCGGATCCGGGACGGCGTCGGACCTCGCATCGACGTCACCGTCCCCGCCGGTGGACACGCGCGGGCCGGGATCGCGTTCCATCGCTCGAAGCTCGAGCCGTGGGAGGTCACGGAGGTCTCGCACATCCCGACCACGAGCCCTGCGCGCACGCTGGTCGACCTGGCTCATGCGCTCGACGATCCCGACGCGGTCGAATGGGCGGCGCGGGAGATGCAGTTCCGGCGCCTCTTCGACCGACGGCTGCTCGAGCTGGCCAACCACCGCTGGCCGGATCGCACGGTCACGCGCATCCTGGAGTCGCTCGCGCCCACCGGGTCCCGGCTCGAGGTGGCCTTCCTCTCGCGTGTCGTCCGCCGTCACCGACTGCCGGAACCGCAGAGCCAGGTGCGGCTCGAGGGCTTCCGGGTGGACTTCTTCTGGCCGCAGGCGCGGCTGGTGGTCGAGGTCGACGGCAAGGCCCACGACGAGCCCGCGATGCGGCAGGCCGACGCGGTCCGCGACAACGTTCTCCAGCTCGCCGGCTACGTCGTCCTGCGCTACCGCTGGGCGGACGTCCATCGGCGCGACGCCCAGACGGCTCGGCAGATCCGCCGCGCGCTTGCCGATTCCCACCCCCGGCCAGGGTGAAGATCGTCAGAGCGCGCCGAGCTGCCGGAGCTGGGCGAGGACGTACCGCGCCGCGATGCGGGAGCCGGCCAGCGACAGGTGGATGCCATCGGGCTCGCGGACGCGGACGCCGTCGATCGATGGCCGGTAGAGGCCGCCGGGCGTGAAGATGTCGTCGGCGCCGATGACGGCGACGGTGGGGAGCCCGACGGCGGCGTCGCGCAGCGCAGCGTTGACGGCGCGCTCGGGGGCGTGGCGGCGCTCGTCGCGGTCGTAGGGGACGGTGAGCCACGCGACCGCCCCGGCGCCGCCCTGGGCGTAAGCCTCCATCGCGGCGCGGGCGCGGCGCTCGTACTCGGCCCGCCAGTCCGGCCCGCAGCACTTCAGGTCCCCGATGTCGTAGACGTCGTTGGTGCCGAGGAAGACGACGGTCGCGCGCGGGTGGTGGCGGGCGACCTGGGCGCGGGCGATATCGATCCACGGGCCGTGGATGACCTCGTTGGCCAGCCCGGCGCCGAAGCGCAGGTCGGGGACGACGCGGGCGCGGCGGCGCAGCCGGTCGGTGAGGACGACGTCGAGGTTCTGCATCAGCGAGTCGCCGGTCGTGAGGACGGTGGGCCCGCCGCGCGGGCGCGCGCCGACGCGCAGCGTCAGCCGCTGGTAGCGCGTGCGCAGGGTGACGCGATCGCCGCGCCGCGCCCGCACCGCGAACGTGCGCTCCGGCGTCCCCGGCGGCAGCGCGACCGTCCGGCAGCGCCGCACGCAGAGGGTCGCCCGCACGCCGCCGCGCTCGAAGGTGTCGGTCACCGTCACCTGCCCCGGCCGCGCCCGCGGCGTCAGCCGGTTCGCGCACGACGGTGTCCGGATCGTGAAGGCGCTGCGCTCGCTCGTCCCGTCCGCCCGGTATCCGATCGCGGAGAACGTCCGCGTCCGGCGCGAGCACTTCCACGGCGAGTCGACCACCGTCGCGTACAGCTGTCCGTGCTCGGGGTCGACCGCGGCCCTCACCAACGGGTTGTCCGCGACCTGCCGGCCCTGTTCGCTGATCACCGCCCGCGTCATCGACGGATCCCCGTACGCGATCAGCCGGATCGTTCCGCGGATGTGGACCCCGTCGGCGACCAGCGAGAAGTACGCATGGGCGTCACCCGCCCCGCCGAGGGCAAGCAGGCACGCCGCGAGCAGGACCAGTCTCCTCACGCCGCCAGCGTAAGCCGCCGGCTGGCTCAACCCCGCTGTCCTAGAAGGAGGACAAGTCTCGGATGGACTTCAGCGCGGCGCCGGCGTCCTGCGCGGCGTCGAACATCGGCTGCGGGTAGATGCCGAAGGCGACGACCGCGATGAGGCAGACGGCCGCAACGCCGATGGCGAGCGGGTGGCGCTGCCCGGCGGCACCGGCGATCACCGGCTGGCCGCTGGGAGTCAGCGCGCGGGACTCCGACTCCGGTGGCGCCCAGATCGCCGCCACGACCCGCAGGTAGTAGGCGAGGGAGACGGCGGAGCCGAGGACGATCACGGCGCCGAGCCAGCCGTAGCCGTTGTCGACCGCGGCCTCGATCAGGTAGACCTTGCCGAAGAAGCCAACGGTGGCCGGGAAACCGGCCAGCGCGAGCATCGCGACCGTCATCGCCCAGGCCAGGACCGGCGACTCGGTGGCGAGGCCGTTCATGGCGGAGATGTCGTCGCCGCGGCCGGTCGAGCGCTCGCGGGCGGCGATGACGCCGAACGCGGCCAGGTTCATCAGCAGGTAGGCGCCGAGATAGAAGGTCGTCGCGGCGACGCCCAGCGAGGTGGACACGACGACGCCCGCGAGCATGTAGCCGGCCTGGGCGACGGACGAGTAGGCGAGCATGCGCTTCAGGGACGTCTGGCCCAGCGCGCCGACGTTGCCGACGACGATCGTGATCGTGGCCAGCACGGCCATGATCGGCGCCCAGGTCTGCGCCGTCCCGATCAGGGCGACGTCGAAGAGCCGCAGCAGGACGCCGAAGGCGGCGGCCTTGGTGGCGACGGCCATGAAGGCGGTGACCGGCGTGGGCGCGCCCTCGTAGACGTCCGGGGTCCACTGGTGGAACGGGGCGACGCTCGCCTTGAAGGCCAGGCCCGTGACGACCAGGGCGACGCCGGTGAGCAGCAGAACGTCGTGGTCGAAGGAGGCGGTCTCGATGGCCGAGCGGATGTCGTCGTAGCCGGTCGCGCCGGTGGCGCCGTAGACGAGCGCCAGCCCGTAGACCAGCGTCGCGGACCCGACCGACCCGACGATCAGGTACTTCAGGCCCGACTCGAGCGAGGTGGCCCGGCGCAGCTCGGACGCGCACAGCACGTAGAGCGGGATCGACAGCAGCTCGAAGCCGATGAACAGCGCGATCATGTCCGTCGCGCCCGCCAGCACGACCATGCCGAGCACGGAGGCCAGCAGCAGCGCGTGGAACTCGCCGTGGCCGGCGTCGTCGGACGCCTCGGAGTCGACCGCCATCAGCGTCGCCGCGATGCCGCCGGCGCAGAAGAGGACGGTCAGGGCGAGCGTCAGAGGATCGATCCCCATCGCACCGGCGATGACCGGCTCGTTGGTGTCCCACTGCCAGACCGACAGCCCGATGGCAGCACCGAGCGAGACGACGGCCAGCCCCGGCACCACGCGCGTTCGCACGAAGCGCGAGCGCACCAGGCCGGTCATCAGCACGATGACCGCGCCGGCGGCGAGCGCGATCATCGGCGAGATCGCCGCGAAGTCGATGTGCGGGCCCTTGACGGCCGCCGCGATCACTTGATCACCGCGATCTCGGGATGGGGCATGGCCTGCTCACCAGCGCGCAGCGCGGCCTGCGGGTACAGGCCGAAGGCGAGGATGGCGACCACGAGCGGCACGAGGACCAGACGGTCCCGGGCGCTCACGTCGGTGGCGTGGGTGGGGTCGAGTTCGCGGCCCTCGCGGTTGTGGAACGTCCGGATGTAGGCGCGCAGGACGTACACGGACGCGAGGGCGACGCCGGTGAAGGCGATCGCCGCCAGCGCGAGCTTCGCCTTGAAGGCCCCGAGCAGGATGAAGAACTCGCCCGCGAAGTTCGCCGAGCCTGGGATCGCCAGGGTCGCGAAGGCGACGATCAGCGCCAGCGTCGCGAGCACCGGCCCGCGGAAGGCGAGGCCGCCGAGCACGGAGACGTCCTCTCGCCCTTCGGAGCGCTCCGCCGCCACCATCACGATGAAGAAGAACGGCAGCACGACGAGCCCGTGGTTGACGGACTGCAGGATCGCCCCCTGGGCGCCCTGCTCGTTCAAGGAGAAGATCCCGAGCGTGATGAAGGCGAGCTGCGCCAGCGACGAGTAGCCGAGGATCAGCCGCAGGTTGGTCTGCGTGAACGCCATCGCCGACCCGTAGAGGATGCCGGCGACCGCCAGGATCATGATCGTCAGCTGGAAGTCCTTCGCCGCGGCGGGGAACAGGCGCAGCGCGACCGCCAGGAAGCCGTAGGCGGCGACCTTGGACAGCACGGCCGAGAAGACGGCGAGGGCGGGCATCGGCATCTGCCGGTACGCGTCGGGCATCCAGCCGTGGACGAGGAAGGCCGGCATCTTGATCAGGAACGCCAGCGCGAAGGCGGCGAACAGCAGGCGCTGCGTCCCGTCGGGCAGCGGGTTGGCGGACAGGTCGGCGATCGAGAAGGTCAGCTCATCGGCACTCCCCTGCACCGCGGTCGCCACCGCCGCCGCCAGCATCAGCAGCGACCCGACCAGCGTGTAGATGATCATCTTCAGCGTCGCCGAGCGGCGCTTCTCCCCGCCCCAGCCGAGCATCAGGAACAGGAACGGGACGAGCATCAGGTCGAAGAAGAAGACGAACAGGGCGAGGTCCTGCGCGAGGAACGCGCCGAGCACGGCGGTCTCCGCAAGGCCCATCTGCAGGGCCCACTGGCGCGGGCGCTCGACCGGGCGCACGAGCGTCCACACGTTGGTCGCCGTGAACAGCAACGCGGTCAGCCCGACCAGCCACAGGTTGAGCCCGTTGACGCCGAGCGAGTAGCGGATCCCGAGCGCCTCGATCCACTTCGTGTCCGTGACGTACTGCAGCCCGGCCTGCGCGCTGTCGAAGTCGAACAGCAGGATCACCGCGAACACGAGCGTGACGGCGGAGCCGAGCAGCCCGAGCGGCGCCGCCGCGCGCGGCGGCGCGACGGTCCCGAGGGCCGCGAAGATCAGCGGGGCGAACAGCAGCAGTGAGAGGTGGACGGTCACTGCGCGGAGATCAGGAAGTAGAGGGCGAGGCCGGTGAGGCCGAGCAGCAGCAGCGCCGCGTAGGCGCGCAGGAAGCCGGACTGGATCGCGCGCACGGCGGCGGACCCGGCGCGGACGACGCCCGAGGTCCCGTCGACGAGCAGGCCGTTGACGACGAGCCGCTCGAACGTGTTGCGCCCGAAGCGCCCGAACCAGGCGAACGGCCGCACGATGACGGTGTCGATCGCCTCGTCGAAGTACCACTTGTTCGCGAAGAGCGTGTGCAGGCCCGACAGGCGCTCGCGGATGCGCGCCGGCGTCTCGGGCGACTGGACCCACAGCCGGTAGGCGAGCGCGATGCCGGCGAGGCCGATGACCGCGCCGATGACCAGGCCGAGCCACGCCGACCCGGCGCTCGGCTCGAGCGACTCGTAGAGCTCGGAGTCGTGGAAGGTCGGTTCGAGGAACGAGTTGACGGCGTGGGTGACGCCCGGCAGCTGCAGCAGCCCGAGCCCCGTCGCGCCGACCGCGAGCACGCCCATGGCGGCGCGCATCGGCAGCGA
>CAVUFN010000030.1:0-6288 GCA_963740765.1 uncultured Solirubrobacteraceae bacterium
CCGTCGAGTAGAGGTGGATCAGCGTCGAGACGCCCGACACCACCAGGCACATCAGGATCGACAGCGGGTCGAGCAGGATGCTCAGTTGCGCGTCGACGCCGGAGGCGGACGCGTAGTCCCACGCCACCCCGACGACCTGGCGCTCCTCCTCGCCCAGCGACTGGAGCTTGAAGAGCGCGAGCACCGAGCAGACGAACGCGCCGCCGATCGCCGCCGTGCCGATGATCCCGTGCACGCGCCAGGTCAGCACGCGCCAGGTCAGCCCGATGGTGATCGCGCCGACGAGCGGGAACAGCAGGATCAGCCAGCCGTAGGTCTCCACTAGCCCTGCAGCTCCCGCAGCTCGTCGACGTCGACGGGCAGGTTGCGCCGGTAGATCGCCACGATCAGGCCGAGGCCGACGGCGACCTCACAGGCGGCCACGACCATGACGATGATCGCGAACACCTGGCCGTCCTGGTTGCCGTGTGCGCGGCTGAAGGCCACGAGCGCGAGGTTGGACGCGTTGAGCATCAGCTCGAGGCACAGCAGGATCACCAGCGGCGAGCGCCGGACGAGGATGCCGCCCGCGCCGATGCTGAAGACCAGCGCCGAGACGATGAGGTACCAGGTGATGCTCATCGCTTGGGGGAGCCCCCGGCCTCGAGCATCGAACCAACCTCGTGGTCGTCGATGGTCCCGGCGTTCTCGGGCTTGAAGAGGTCCCCGACACTCACCGTCCCGGCCGGCTCCAGGCCCTCGCGGCGGCGGGCGAGGATGACCGCGCCGACGGCCGCGACGAGCAGCAGGAAGGAGGCGACCTCGAAGGCGAGCAGGTAGTCCGTCAACAGCAGGCGGCCCATCTCGGCGGGCGATCCGAAGGTGTTGACGTCGGTCTTGGAGGAGCCGGCCTCGTCCAGTGCGGACAGGCCCGTCCCCAGGATCGCGATCATGAGCTCGACGAACAGGGCGCCGGCGAAGGCGAAGGAGACGAACTTGAGCCCCGGCCCGGGGTTCTGCCCCAGCGCGTGGTCCACGCGGCCGACGTAGGCCGAGACGAAGACGTAGAGGACCATGACCGCGCCGGCGTAGACGACCACCTGCGCGGCGGCCACGAACTCGGCCCGCAGCAGCAGGAACAGCGCGGCCAGGGACAGCAGATGACCGACCAGTGAGAGGACGGAGTAGAAGGGGTCCCGCCAGGCGATGGTCCCGACCGCCCCGGCGATGGCTCCCAGGGCAGCGATGAAGAAGACGACCTCGGCCATTCGGAAGGCGCAATCCTACGATGCTTGGGCATGGTCCGCGACCTTGTCACCGTCTCTGCCGTGTTCGCCGGGGTCACGGCTCTCGCGGCGGCGCTCGGCGCCGCCAACCTGGGCACCGCTGCGACCTTCGGGCAGATCGCCTTCATCCTCGTCCTGACGGCCGTCATGGTGCGCCGCTGATCGACCCGCGCCTGCACTTCATCACCCTCGGCGTGAGCGACCTCGACGCCGCGCGCGCCTTCTACGCGGGCGGCCTCGGATGGGAGCCGCTGGTCGACGTCCCGGACGAGGTCATCTTCTTCCAGGTCGGGCCCGGCCTCGTGCTGGGGTTCTACACGGGGCTCGAGGGCGACGTCGGCGACGGCGTCGCACTGGCCGACCCGTCGACGGCGCCGCTGTCGCTCTCGCACAACGTCGAGTCCGACGCTGCCGTCCGCGAGCTGACGGCCCGCGTCGAGGCGGCCGGGGCGACCGTGTTGAAGCCGCCCCAGCGCGCCGAGTTCGGGGGCTTTCACAGCTACGTGGCCGATCCCGCCGGCTTCCGCTGGGAGATCTGCCACAACCCGGGCTTCTCCGTGGACGCTGACGGGCGCGTCCGCATCGGTCCCGCGAGCTGACGCACGGCAACAACGGGGCCGCTCGCGCGTTGTGTGGGGTGTGCGACGCGCCCTTGCCCTGCTTGCGCTCGTCCTGGCCCTCCCGGCGGCGACGGCACGCGCCGCGCTGGTCACGGACGGCGGGCCGCCGCCGTCGCTCGTGGTCCTGCCGGAGCGCCCGCCGCTTCCCGACGGCTCCGACGTCCGCAGCGCCCTGGCGCGGGCGCGGCTGATCGGGGCGATCCCCGGCGCCGATGCGCGCCGCTGGCGTGACGAGGTCCTGCGGGCGCGGACGGCGGTGCGCCGGCTGCGCGGCGCGCGCCGGGTCGAACTGGCGGCCGTACTCGGGGCGCTGGACGGGCTGGCTGCGAGCGGGCGACTGACGCCCGGCCGGATGCCGCTCGCGTTCCTGACGTTACGGCGCAACGTCCTCGAGTGGCGAACGCGCGCCTTCCCCGCGGCGGGCGAGCGGATGACCTTCGGGCGCGACCCCGCCGTCTTCCAGTACTTCCCGGGACGGGGCGTCCAGTTCCACGCGCTGGCGACGGCCGGGACGACCAACGCGCTCGCCCGCCCGTGCCAGGCCGCGGCGGCCGCGATCCGGGTTCGCGCCGAGGCGCGCGCGGAGCGGCGGGCGTTCGACCGGCGGGTGGGGGCCGTGCGGGCGCCGGCGGAGCGCCAGGTGGCCTGGGGCGCGTGCCGGCCGGGCCGGCTGCGAGCGGCGCTCGACCGCCTGGTCGATCTGTCCTCGCGGCGCGGGGACTTCACCGCCTGGGAGTACCAGTTCGCCTTCGGGGGCGGGACGCCGCCGTGGATCTCCGCGATGACGCAGGCGACCGCCGCCCAGGCGCTCGCCCGGGGATCGGACGCGCTCGGGGACCCGCGCTACCGCGACGTCGCCTTGTCGGCGCTGGGCGCGTTCGCCGCGCCACCGCCGCTCGGCGTCGCGGTCAGGCGCAGCGGCGGCCGCGAGTACCTCATGTACTCCTTCAACCCCGGCCTGCACATCCTCAACGGCTACCTGCAGTCGGTGATCGGGCTGCACGACCTGGCCACGCTGACCGGATCGGCGCGGGCGCGGCGGCTGTTCGAGGCGGGTGAGCGGGTGGCCCGCGCGTCCGTCCGCTCCTACGACACGGGCGCATGGTCGCGCTACTCGCTGGCGGGCCGCGAGTCGACCCTGAGCTACCACCAGCTCGTGACGGGCTTCCTGGGCGGGCTGTGCGACCGGACGTCGCGGGCGGTGTACTGCGAGACCGCGGCGCGGTTCACGACGTACGAGCACGAGCCGCCGCGGATCCACATCGTCGCGCCCGCCCGCGTGACGCAGAACCGCACGACGTCGTTCCGCGTCTGGATCTCGAAGCAGTCCACCGTGACGTTCCGCGGGTCCTCCTTCTCGGTGCCCCGAGGCTCCTTCAGCCTCTCGTGGACGCCGTTGGAGCACGGAACTGCATCATTGAGGGTGGGTGCGGTCGGCCCGGAAGGGCTGCGGGGGACGGCTCGACGCGCGGTCCGGGTGCGTATCGACCCGGCGATCCTTGCGCGTCGGCGGGCCGCGCGGCGCGAGCGGGTGCGGCGCGCCGAAGCGCGGGAGCGCCGGGAGGCTCGGCGCCACCGGCGGGCCGCCGCCCGTCGCCACCGCCACGCCGAGCGCACTTAGGGTGGCTATAGGCACCCAAAGTGCTCACGCGGGGTAGGTTGCCGCGCGTGAGCATCGACCTGAGCGGCACCCCGGCCCGTGTCTACGAGCGCGTCACCGAGCTGAACGACGAAGAGTTCGAGGCCCTGATGGAGGATGGGGAGACCCGGGCACGGATCATCGACGTGCTCGTGGAGCACTTCGCGGCGCTGTACAAGGGCGACGCGACGGTCGACGCGGTCATCCACGTGAAGTTGTGGGACGCGCCCGGCGGCGGCTACGACCACCGCGAGCTCGTCATTCGGGACGGCGCCTGCACCGCCTCGGACGCTCCGGAGCACGAGCCGCGGCTGACGCTGAAGATCCGCCCGACCGACCTGCGCCGCATCGTCACGGGCGACGCCGGGCCGCGCCGCCTCGCCCTCCAGCGCAAGCTCACCGTGCTCGGCGACTTCCGCTTCGGGATGAGGCTCACCGACCTCTTCGACCTCTAGCTGCGGCCGGCCGCCTTGCGGTAGCGCGAGACCGCCAGCGGGGCGAAGACGGCCAGGATCACGAAGGACCACAGGAACGCGCCCCAGACGTAGTTCTCGGCGGGCGTGCCGACCCACAGCGCGCGCATCGCGTTGACGACGATCGTGAACGGGTTGACCTCGGCGAACGCCTCCAGCCAGCCGGGCATCGACGCCGTTGGCACGAACGCGGAGGAGATGAAGGTGAGCGGGAAGACGGCGATGAAGCCGACGGAGTTGGCCGCCTCGGGCGAGCTGACCAGCATCCCGAGCAGCGCGAAGACCCACGAGAACGCGTAGCCGAAGAAGATCATCAGCACGAACCCGAGCAGGATCTCCGGGGCGCTCGAGTGGAACGAGAAGCCGATGATCAGGCCGGTGACGAGCAGGATCACGATCGACAGCAGGTTGGTGACGACGTCGGCGAGCGTGCGGCCGGCGAGCACCGCGGCGCGGGACATCGGCAGCGAGCGGAAGCGGTCGATCAGGCCTTTGGAGAGGTCCTCGTTGAGGCCGAGGGCGGTGACGAAGCCGGCGAAGGCGGTGTTCTGGACGATGATGCCCGGCAGCATGAAGTCCTTGTAGTCGTCGAAGCCGGGCGTGTCGATCGCGCCGCCGAAGACGTACACGAAGAGCAGGAAGAACATGATCGGCTGGACCGTGAAGGCCAGCAGCAGGTCGGGGGCACGGGGCAACCGGACGAGGTTGCGCTCCGCGATGATCAGCGTGTCACTCACCAGCCGTGGCATCTGCCTCTTCCTCCTCCACCGGCCGCCCGGTCAGCGTCAGGAACACGTCGTCGAGGGTCGGGCGGCGCATCACGAGGTCGTCGACGTCAAGGCCGGCGTCGGCGAGCTTGCCCACCGCCTGCACGATGGTGCCGTTGCGCTGGCGTGCGGTGAGGGCGACGACCGAACCCTCCACCGACGGGTCCTGGTCGGACATGTCGCGCAGCGCCTCGACCGCGCGGCCGGCGTCCGCGGCGTCGGCGAGGGTGACCTCGAGGCGCTCGCCGCCGACGCGATCCTTGAGCTCGTCCGAGGTGCCCTCGGCGATGACCCTGCCATGGTCGACGACCGCGATCCGGTCGGCGAGGCGGTCTGCCTCGTCGAGGTACTGCGTGGTCAGCAGCACGGTGCGGCCCTCGGCCACGAGCTCCTCGATCGTGCCCCACAGGTCCAGGCGCGAGCGCGGGTCCAGGCCCGTCGTCGGCTCGTCCAGGAAGATCACCGGCGGCTTGGCGACGAGGGCCGCCGCGAGGTCGAGGCGCCGGCGCATGCCGCCCGAGTAGGTCTTCGCGGGCCGGTCGGCGGCGTCGACGAGGCCGAAGCGCTCGATCAGCTCGCTGCCGCGGGCCCTGGCCGCCTTGCGGGGCGACCCGTACAGGCGCCCGACCATGGTCAGGTTCTCGAGTCCGGTCAGGTTCTCGTCCACCGCGGCGTACTGGCCGGCGAGGCCGATCTTCTCGCGCAGCGCGGTCGCGTCCTTGACCGTGTCCAGCCCGGCGACGCGGGCGAAGCCGGCGTCGGGGTCCAGCAGCGTCGTCATCACGCGCACCGCGGTCGTCTTCCCGGCCCCGTTGGGACCGAGCAGGCCGAGGACCGTGCCGGCCCGGGCGCGTAGGGTGACCCCGTCGAGGGCGCGCACGTCACCGAAGGCCTTGACCAGGCCCTCGACTTCGATGGCGGCGTCGCTCATGCGAGGCGAGACTAAGAGGAGACGCGGTCAGCTTCTGGCCGCATCAGGCACTGCCCCCCGAGCAGGATCTCTCAGCGCAGGTAGCTGCGGTACTCGGTGTGGTGCTCCTGCGCGTACGCGAACAGGACCGGATACGCGAGTGGCGGCCCGAAGGCCGCCACCACCGCGAAGATGTGCAGTGCCTCGACCACGTCGTAAGACGCGACGGCGAAGGCACTGCTGGTGCGTCGAAGCTAGATCTGAACGACGTTGACGGCGCTGGGGCCCTTGGGGCCGTCCTGCGCCTCGTACTCGACCTTCGCGCCCTCATCGAGGGAGCGGAAGCCGCTGGACTGGATCGAGCTGTGGTGGACGAAGAGGTCCTTGCCCGAGTCGTCCGGCGTGATGAAGCCGAAGCCCTTGTCGTTGTTGAACCACTTGACGGTTCCTGTAGCCATGATGATTTGTCCTCCGTTGTGTAGGTGCTGCGAAACGCGGGAGGTGCTTCAAGGCATCTACTGCGAACCGCTTGTACGCCTGAGAGCCTACCTGCTAAATGGATCGCGCTGCTTCTTGCCTGGCGATCGACCGTGACCTACCGTGACCGCGTGCCC